>NZ_LAYO01000064.1 GCF_000980875.1 Leucobacter sp. Ag1
GCAGGGCAGGGCAGGGCAGGGGCCGCGGCTCAGACCTCAGCGCCGACCGGCACCGCGGCCCGGGCGGCGGCAGCCACCGCGTCGGCGAGCACGGCCCGGGCGCAGCGGTCGTGCACCCGGAACGGGAGCGAGTCGAAGCCCGGGCGGGTGAACGCCCCACCGGTGAGGCCCGCGACGAACGGGCCGACGGCGTACTGCCGCGGCGCACCGGGCAGGCGCCCCTCGGGCGACGCCTCGACGCGGCCCGTGGTGAACCGCTCGCCCCGCTCGACGACGGCGAGCTCCCGCATCACGCCGCGCTCCACGAGCCGCCGCAACAGCGGATCGTCGCTGCGCGAAGCGCGCGCCTCGGGCAGCCACGCGTCGATCAGCACGCGCGCCGAGACGCCGGAACGCGCCGTACCGCCGGCGACCGCGGCGGATCCCGACGCTCGGAACATCCCCGCGTCCTCGTCGGCCACGAGCTCGACGTCCGCGCCGAGGAACCGCACGATCCCGGAGTCCGCCAGCGCGAGCAGCTCCTCGAGACGATGCCCGGGCGGCCCGCTCGCGAGATAGCTGAAGAACGCGTGCCAGCGCCCCGGCAGCAGTTCGACGCGGCTGCGCGCGTTCCACCGCTCCCCCGGGATCTCGGCGAGCGACAGGTAGACGTGCAGCGCGGTCAGGAAGAGGGCGAGGGTCGCGCTGTGCTCGGGCGAGGTGCGGTGCCGCAGATCCTGCGCGATGTGCGCCCGGACCCGATCCTGCACGGCCTCCGCGGCGAACCCACCGGATCCCACGGCGAACCCACCGGACGCGGCGAACCCGCTCGCACCGGCGTCCCCCTCCGGATCGGGCGCCTGAGCGAGCGGCCGGTCGAACACGGAGAGGTCGAACCGGTCCTCGGGATCGGGCACGTGCGCGGCGGCGAGCGCGGCGAGCACCCCGGGATCCCGCGTATCGAGCGCCGCTCGGAGCCGGGGTGCGAACTCGACCCAGTCGAGGGTCACGCGTCCGGGGTGCCCGGTGCTCAGTTCGCGGTAGTAGCCGGTGGTGAGCTCGGCGACGACGAGCGGCCACACGTCGCGCTCGAAATCGAGGCGCTCCGCCTGTTCGGCACGCTCGGCGAGCGTCGCATGGAACTCCGTCCCCAGGTACTCCAGGCGCACGGGGTCGCCCGCGAGGGCAGTCGTGATCTTGGAGCGGTACGGCACGCCGCGGCGGGATCCCAGATGCAGGATCGGCTCGCGCCCGCTCGGCCGGTAGCCGAGCGAGCCGTCGGCGTCACGGGCGAAGCGGCCGCCGCGCCCCTCGGTGAGGAGCACGACGAGGTCGATCGCCGCGAGGCCCATGCCGCGCACGATCACGTCGGCTCCGGTGGGCACCCCGTCGAGGTCGACGTCGGCCGTGAACGCGGGCGCGATGTAGCCGAGCCCGTGCCGGTCTGCGAAGGCGCCGAGGCGGATCGACTCGTCGGACGGCAGCGTTCCGCTGTGCCCGAGCGCGTGCACGACGAGGTCGGCCGTCAGCTCCGCTCCGGAGGCGAGCCGGACCCGGTGCGGGGCGCCGCTCTCGCTGCACCCCGGTTCGACGTCGACGGCGCGATCGCGCACCCATTCGACCGAGAGGCCGCCGGATCCCGCGACTCCGGCGGTACCGGAGTCGGCACCGGCACCGCCAGCACCTCCAGCACCGCCGGCGACCCCGGCCGCCCCGCTCCGTCGCAGCGTCTCGTCGACCGCCCAGCTCAGGTAGGCGTTGTTCAGCCGCCGCGTCGGGAAGTCGCGTTCGCCGATCTCGGCGAGTTCGCGGAACAGCTCGGCGTCGGCCCAGGCGGGAGCCGGGATCGCACCCTCGCGGACCTCACGCACCCACTCGGCGAGCGTGGGGCCCGGCAAGACCGGCCCCTCGATCCGGCACGATGCGTCGGTGAAGAACGCGACGTCGGCGAGCATGGAGTTGAGCTTCAGCAGGGGCGACTGCGCACTGCGCCAGATGCGTCCGCCGCCCGGCGGGTGCGGATCCACGAGCCGCAGCTCGATCCGGACACCCGGCGCGAGCTCGGCCCGGTTGGCGGCGATGCGTTCGAGCAGCATCGCGGCGGCCGGGCCCGCTCCGATGCCGACGATCCGCACGACCGGTTCGTCGGCGGTCCTCCGATCCCCGCTCATGGCTTCGGCAGTCCGGGCGGGTTGAGCTGCGAGGTGCGCACGGCCTCTTCGCTCTGGCCCCAGCGCTGCAGCACCTTCGCGTAGGTGCCGTCGTCGATGAGGTGCTGGATCACGATCTGCACGGGCTTCGCGAGCCCGCTGCCCTTCGCCGACACGGTGCCGACCTCGCCGCTGACCGGGTAGGCGCTGTTGAACTTGCCCACCACGCGGGTCTCGCCCGCGGTCTGCTCCTGGAACTTGGCCAGCGAGTAGGGCAGGATGCTCGCGTCGACGCGACCGGATTTCAGGGCGAGCTGCCCGGCGGCGAAGTCGTCGAAGTACACGGCCTCTCCGGGCGGCAGTCCGGCCTTGCGGTTCTGCGCGATCCAGTCGAGCAGGAACTTCTCCTGGTTGGTGCCGCTGCCGACCACGACCTTCAGCCCCGACACGTCCTTCGGTTCGGTGATCCGTTTGACCGCGCTGCCGTCGGCCACGACGAAGCCCATCACGGCGTCGCGGTAGGTCGCGAAGTCGAACAGTTCCTTGCGCTCCTCGGTGACGCCGATGTTGGTGAGCGCCAGATCGTACTTGCCCGACTCGATGCCGAGCGGCCAGTCGGCCCAGGCCACGTTCTCCGGCGCGTACTCGAGGCCCAGGCCCTCGGCGATGAGCGAGGCGAGGTCGGGATCGCTGCCGATGATCGTCTGGGCGTCGTCCTCGGCGAAGAAGGAGGTAGGCGGGGCCCCAGCGCCGCCGAGCGCCACCGTGAGCTTCCCGGCCTGCACGGGACGGAATCCGCTCTGCTCGAGCGCCTGCACCGCCTCGGCCACGGGTTTCGTGTGCGGGCGTTCGGCGAGGTTCTTCGTGGTGAGGTCGAAGCTCGGCGCCGCCGTCGCGACCGGCGCCGATCCGCCACCGCTCCCGCTCTGCTTCGCAGCGCGATCCGCGTCGGTGACCACCGCCGAGCAGGCGGCGAGCGCGAGCGCGACGACGGCCATGGCGGCGACGGATCCGGTGCGGGCAAGGCGTGAGGCGAGTGGCATGGGATGCTCCTGGTGGGTTCGGGACGGCTGCGGCGCGGCCGGTCGCGGATCGCGCGACCGGCCGCGGACGAGAGGGACGGTTCAGGCGGTTCGGACGTCAGGGCCGGGGCAGGCCCGGCGGGTTGATGCGGGACTCGGGGATCGCCTCGGCCTCGGTGGCCCAGCGCTTCAGCACGGTGTCGTACTCGCCGTTCTTGATGAGGTGGTTCAGCACGATCTGCACGGGCTTCGCGAGCCCGTTGCCCTTCTTGGTGGTCGCGCCGATCTCGGCGGTCGCGGGGTACCCGCCGTTGAGGGTGCCGACGACGGTGCTCTGGCCGGTGGTCGCCGCGCGGAACGAGGCCGCGGCGTTCGGGCCGAGGATCGCGTCGACACGACCCGAGGAGAGGGCGAGGCCGGCGGCCGCCTGATCCTCGTAGTAGACGGGCTCCCCCGGGGGCAGGCCGGCCTTCGTGTTCTCGGCGAACCAGTTCAGCAGGATCTTCTCCTGGTTGGTGCCGCTGCCGACCACGACCTTGAGACCGGAGACGTCGGCCGCCTTCGAGATCTTGGTGATCTTGCTGCCCTTCTTCACCTCGAACGCGACGACGTCCTGCCGGTAGGTGGCGAAGTCGAAGAGGTCCTTGCGCTCCTCGGTCACGGTGATGTTGGTGACACCGAGGTCGTACTTGCCCGACTCGATGCCGAGCGGCCAGTCGGCCCAGGCCACGTTCTCGGGGGCGAACTTCAGGCCGAGGCCGTCGGCGATGAGGTTCGCGATGTCGGGGTCGCTGCCGACGAAGGTGCGGTTGTCATCCTCGGCGAGGAACGAGGTGGGTGGCACGTAGGCGCCGAGCGCGACGGTCAGCTTGCCGGACTGCACGGGCGTGAAACCGCTCTCCTTGAGCGCGGCCACGGCCTCGGGCACGGGTTCGATGTGCGGGCGATCCTTCAGGTTCTTGGTCGAGAGGTCGAAGGGGGACTTCGTGGTCGACGAGTCGCCCACCGCGGAGGCGGCGGAGCCGGACGAGCTGCATCCGGCGAGGCCGGCGACGGCGAGCACGGCGATGAGGGCCGCCGAGGCGGTCGCGGTGGTGGCCGTGCGGCCGGGCCGTCGGTGGCGGGAGCGGTCGGGGGTCTGCGGAGGAGGAGTCATGGTGCGGGGTCCTGATTCTGAAGGCGATGGTGGATGGTCGATGTGGATCGGGGATCGGAGATCGGGCGGATCGGCTCGGGCCCGACGGGGTCAGAGCACCTTCTCGAGGAACTCGCGGGTGCGCGGATGCTCGGGATCGCGCAGCACCCGCTCGGGCGGCCCGACCTCCAGCAGGCGGCCGCCGTCGAGGAACGCGACGCGGTCGGCGACGGAGGCGGCGAACGCGATCTCGTGGGTGACGATCACGAGGGTGGTGCCGTGGTGCGCGAGGCGCTGGATCACGGCGAGCACCTCACCCACGAGCTCCGGATCGAGCGCGCTCGTCGGTTCGTCGAACAGCAGCACGTCGGGATCGAGGGCGAGCGCGCGGGCGATGGCGACGCGCTGCTGCTGCCCGCCCGAGAGCTGGCGCGGATAGTGCTCGGCGCGGTCGGCGAGGCCCACCGAGGCGAGCAGCTCGCGCGCCCGGGCCACGGCGTCAGCCCGGCTCGAACGGCCGAGCGCGAGAGGCGCCTCGATCACGTTCTCGAGGGCGGTGAGGTGCGGGAACAGGTTGAAGTTCTGGAACACCATGCCGACCCGGGTGCGGCGCTGCAGCACCCGTTTCTCGGGCAGCTCGTGCAGGCGGTCCCCGCGTCGCTCGTACCCGATGTAGTCGCCGTCGATCGTGATGGAGCCGGCATCGATCGTCTCGAGGTGGTTGATCGCGCGCAGCAGGGTGGACTTGCCCGATCCCGAGGGACCGATGAGGGCGAGCACCTCGCCCGGTTCGACGGTCAGCGAGACGTCGCTCAGCACGGGACCGGCGGCGTAGGACTTGTGGACGCCCGCGATCTCGACGCGGCCGGTGGCTGCGGGCGCAGCGGCGGGGGCGGCCACGGTCTCGACGGCGCTCATGCGACGCCTCCCAGGGAGCGCGCGTCGGCGCGGAGCGCGGCGACGGAGTGCTCGGGCAGGGCGACCGGGATCCCGCGCGGGCGGGAGCCGGGGCGGGCGCCGGATCGCCTCGAGCCGACCCGGCGGATCGCCGAGCGCAGCCGCTGCAGCGGCGTCGGCGGCAGCTCGCGCGCGGTTCCCCGGGCGAAGCGGCGCTCGATCGCGTACTGCACGACGCTCAGCACCGTGGTGAAGATCGTGTACCAGACGGCCGCGACGAGCAGCAGCGGCACCACCTGCTGGTTGCGGTTGTAGACCACCTGCACCGTGTAGAACAACTCGGGCAGGGCGAGCACGAACACGACCGAGGTGCCCTTCAGCAGGCCGATCACCTCGTTGAAGGCGTTCGGCACGATGGCGCGCGCCGCTTGCGGCAGCACGATCCGGAAGAAGCGTCGGCCGCGCGGGATCCCGAGCGCCTTCGCCGCCTCGATCTGGCCCTGATCCACCGACAGCAGCCCGCCGCGGATGATCTCGGCCGAGTAGGCGGCCTGGTGCAGCGAGAGGCCGAGGATCGCGGCGACGGTCGCCGAGATGAGGCGGGTCGTGTCGAACTCGACGATCCAGAAGTCGGTGGTGAACGGGGTGCCGAGCCCGAGCGTCGGGAACAGGTAGCCGAGGTTGAACCAGAGCACGAGCTGCACGACGAGCGGGATCGAGCGGAAGAACCAGGTGTACCCCCAGGCGAAGGAGCTCAGCAGGGCCGAGCCCGAGAGCCGGGCGAGGGCGAGGATCGCACCGAGCACGAATCCCAGCGCGGCCGAGACCGCCGTGAGCCAGAGGGTCAGCCAGAGCCCGCGCAGCACCGCATCGTTGAAGAAGTACTCGGCGAACACCGGCCAGCGCCACTGCTCGTTGGCGAACAGGGTCCAGACGAGCTGCGCGATCACGAACACCGCGACCGCGCTGAACGCCCAGCGCCACCAGTGGCGCAGCGGCACGACGCGGAGGGCGTCGCCGTCGGATCCGGTTCGGGTCGGCCGCGCCGGATCCCGGTCGGCCGCGGGGACCGCGCTCGCGGGATCGGCGACCGTCCGCTCGTCGGTCGTGGGGTCTGCGGTGAGGGTCATGCTGCGGCCTCCTGTGCCGTCGCGCCCGCGGCGCCGACCGGCGCCAGGGGCTTCTCGAAGGGGTGCACGCCGACCTCGTCGGCGGGGAGCGCGGGATCGAAGAGCGGGGTGTAGCCGTGCCCCAGGTAGAGCGCGACGGCCTCGGGCTGGCGCGGGCCCGTGGTCAAGTAGACCCGCGAGTAGCCGAGGCGGGCAGCCTCGCGCTCCAGCTCCGTGAGCACGACCTTCGCGACGCCGCGACCACGGTGGTCGGGTCGGGTCCAGATCCGCTTGAACTCGGCCGTGTCGTCGCTGTGCCGCATGAACGCGCCGCCCGAGATCGGTTCGCCGTCGCGCAGCAGCACGAGGAACGCCCCGCCGTGGGGCTCGGCGAACGCCTCGGCCGGGTAGCGCGCGAGCTCGGTCGAGGCCGGCTCGCCGAACACCTCGACGCCGTAGCGTGCGTCGTACTCGCGCTCCAGGTCGTCGAGCAGCGGTTTCGCGAGGGGATCAGAGACGTGCACCCGGCGCACCTCGGTGCGGGGGCGCGGCGGGGTCGGCAGGCCGAGCGTGCGGCGCAGCGTCGGCGCGGCCCCCGTCACCGGATCCGCCTCGTAGTCGGTGCGGAAGACGCCCCGCTCCTGCAGCAGCGGCACCACACGGTCGACGAACTCGTCGAGTCCGCCCGGGGTGATGTGCGGCACGAGCACGAAGCCGTCCGAGGCGCGCTCGCGCACGTAGCGGTCGATCTCGGCAGCGACGGTCCCGGGCGATCCGACGAGCGTGTGCTGCGCGGTCTCGGCGGCGACGAGCTCGCGCAGGGTCAGCCCCTCGCGCCGCGCGCGATCGCGCAGCTGCTCGGCCCGTGCCACCCGGTCCTCGACGCGGGTCGAGACCTGCCCCTGCCGCTGCTCCCCGTCGCCCGGCTCCTGCGCGGGCAGCGCGCCGTCGGGGTCGAGCCCCGGCAGCTCGCGGCCCCAGATCGCCTCGACCCAGGCGATCGCCGTCTGCGGGCTCGTCTGGGCGAGCGCGATCTCGCGCGAGCGCTCCCGCGCCTCGGCATCGGTGTCGCCGAGCGCGAAGGTGGCCCCGGGCAGGATCAGCAGCGACTCCTCGGTGCGGCCCGCGGCGGGCAGGCGGCCCTTCACGTCGCGGTAGAAGCGCTGGCCGTCGGCGAAGCCCGTGTGCCGCGAGAAGATGATCTCGGCGTTCGCCGCGGCGAAGTCGCGGCCGGCCGGCGAGTCCCCCGCCTGCACGATCACCGGGTAGCCCTGCGGGCTGCGGGGCACCGTGCTCGTCGCGCTGACGTCGAACTGCGGCCCGCGGTGCACCACGCGGCGCACCCGCTCCGGATCCACGAAGCGGCCCGCGGCGCGGTCGGCGAGGATCGCCCCCGCCTCCCACGAGTCCCACAGCTCCTTCGCGAGCTCGACGAACTCCTCGGCCCGCGTGTAGCGCTCGGCGTAGGGCAGGAACCCGCCGCGGCGGAAGTTGCCGCCGTGGAACGCATCGGGCGAGGTCACGACGTTCCAGCCGACCCGGCCGCCCGAGAGGTGGTCGATGGTCGCGAGCTGGCGGGCCAGCTCGACCGGCTCGTTGAACGTGCTCGACAGCGTGCCGACCACGCCGATGCTGCGGGTCACGGACGCCATCGCGGTGAGGATCGCGAGGGTCGCCGGGCGTCCGGCGACGTCGAGGTCGTGGATCCGGCCGCCGTGCTCCCGCACCCGCAACCCCTCGGCGAGGAACACGTAGTCGAAGCGGCCGCGCTCGGCGGTCTGCGCGAAGCGGCGGAACGACTCGAAGTCGATGTGGCTGCCCGAGTCGGGATCGCTCCAGACGGTGGTGCTGTTGACGCCCGGGAAGTGGGCGACGAGGTGCACCCTGCGGGCAGTTTCGGGTGCGGCGCTCATGCGGCGGCCTCCGTTCGGGTGTCGTAGCGGTTGCCCGCGCGGCCGAGGCCGAAGCGGGTGCGCAGGTGGTGGGCGGTCGGGTCGGGTTCGGCGCCCGCGGCGGATCCGGCGGTGGATCCGGCGGGCGTGGCCGCGATCCCGCGTTCGCGCAGGATCGGCAGCAGTTCGGCGCCGATGGTGCGCAGATCCGCGGGGAGGGTCAGCGGGCGCAGGCGCACGCCGTCGATCCCGGCGGCCCGCCACGCGGCGATCAGCTCGGCGGCTTCGTCGGCCGATCCCGCGAGCACCCGGGCGTCGCTCGACGCCGCGAAGGGCGAGCCCGCGAGCGCGTCGAGGCGCACCAGCCGTTCCACCGCGGGTTCCTCGGCCGTGTCGAGGGCGAGCACCAGGTCGGCGACGATCCGCAGCCGCCCGAGGCCCGAGGCGGCTCGGGCCTCGGCGATGCCGGGATCCCGTTCGATGGCGCGGATCCCGGCGACGATCTCGGCGACCGAGCGGCCGCGCCAGGCTCCGGCTCGCGGGGAGGCGCTCTCGGGCGTCACGATCACCACGTCGGCGACTCGCGCCGCGAGCTCCGCGACGGGCGCGGAGTGCGCGAGCACCACGATGGGCAGCTGCCCCTGTGGCGAGCGCGGCACGATCGAGGGCCCGGCGATGCTGAAGCGCTCGCTCGCGAAGTCGATGGGGTGCACGCGGTCGCGGTCGAGGAACCGGCCGGTGGCGGCGTCGCGGATCTCGGCGTCGTCCTCCCAGCTGTCCCAGAGGCGGCGGGCCGCCTCGGCCGAGTCGGCGGCGTCGGCGAGCAGTTCGTCGAGACCGGCGTCGGGGGCGCCGAACGCGACGGCGTCGCGATCGATCTCGGGGGCGGGTCTGCGGCCGAACGCGGCGGCCGAGGCGGCGTCGGCCGAGATCCGAGGCTGCCAGCCGGCGCGACCGGTCGAGACGTGGTCGAGGGTCTGGAGCCCGGTGGCGACGTGGAACGGTTCGGTGTGCGTGGTGGTGACGGTGGGGATCAGTCCGATCCGGCTCGTGCGCGGGGCGATCCAGTCGGCGAGGAGCGCGGCGTCGAGGCGGCCGAGCACGGTCGATCCGTCGGTGTCGGCGCCCGCAGGATCGCTCTGGGGCGCCAGTTCGTCGGCGATGGTGAGGTAGTCGAGCCCGGCCGCCTCGGCGAGTTCGGCGAGCTCGACCCAGGTCTCGGCGGCGAAGAGGGCCTCGGCGCGCGAGCTCGGCTCGCGCCAGGCGGCGGGGTGCCAGCCGGCGCCGTCGAGCGCGACGCCGATGGTGAACGGGGCGTCGGTCGATTTCGATCCAGTTATGGGAGACATGCCGGTAGCTTATAAACAAGCGGTCGGTTCGAATCAAGCAGATGACGCTCGATGACAGTGCGGGAATGCGCCGATCGGGGCCGTTCGTCATTTTCCGTCACGTTATGGAAGCCATGCTGCAAGCTTATGGGCGGGGCTCGGTCCGATTGCCCGGTCCCGGCACGAACCTCGAATCCGGCGGACGCCTCGCCGGAGGAAACGGAGAACGGCGCGTGAGCACCGAAACGACCACCGTCACCGCGGTCGCGACCCCGCCCGAGCGCGGCGAACAGGCCGCCGCGCGCAGCTTCGACGACCGCGAGTACCGCGACGCGATGGGCGGCTTCGCCTCCGGCGTCACCGTCATCACCACCCACGGGGTCGACGGCCCGGTGGGCTTCACCTGCCAGTCCTTCTACAGCGTCTCGATCGACCCGCCGCTCATCTCGTTCTCCATCGCCCGCACCTCGCAGAGCCTCGCCTCGGTGCGCGAGCACGGCCGCATCGTCGTCAACTTCCTGAGCGCCGAGCAGCAGCACCTCAGCTCCCAGTTCGCGCGCTCCGGCACCGACAAGTGGCAGGGCGTCGCCTGGCACCCGTCCGAGAGCAACGGCGCCCCCACCCTCGACGCCGTCACCGGCTGGGTCGCCGGCGAGATCGAGCGCGAGGTCGAGGCGGGCGACCACCTCATCTTCCTCGTCCGCGTCACCGGCATCTCCACCGACCCCGAGCGCGAACCCCTGCTCTTCTACCGCGGCGCCTACCGCGAACTCGAGTACATGATCTGAGCGGCCGGCCCGTGCGCACCGCGCACCGCGTTCGCGCTGCGCGCATCCCGTTCGCCGCGAGCGAGTTCGCGCCGGATTCCATCCCTCCGCACGGATCCGCGGAGTAGCCTGCGGACGAACGCGATCACGCGACGAGAACCACCGCGACGAGACGAGGATCCATGCGCGCACTCAGCTACTCCGAATTCGGCCGCCCCGGCGAGGTGCTCGCGGTGCACGACGCGCCGCTGCCCGAGCCCGGACCGGGACAGGTGCGCGTGCGGACCCGCTTCGCCCCGATCCACAACCACGACCTGCTGACCGTCATGGGCCGCTACGGGATCCGTCCCGAGCTTCCGGCGCTCGCCGGCAGCGAGGCGGGCGGCACGATCGACGCGCTCGGCGCGGGCGTCACGGGCCTCGAGATCGGGCAGCGCGTCTCGGTCGGGCGCGGCAGCGGCACCTGGGCCGAGGCCTTCCTCGTCGCGGCGGAGTCCGCGATCCCCGTGCCCGACGCCCTGAGCGACGAGCAGGTCGCCCAGCTCGGATCCATGCCGTTCAGCGCGATCAGCGTGCTCGACTCCCTCGGGCTGGTCGCGGGCGACTGGCTCGTGCTCAACGCCGGCAACGGCGCGGTCGGGCGCATGGTCGCCCAGCTCGCCGAGTCGCGCGGTATCGGCGCAGTCTCGCTCGTGCGCCGCGCCGACGCCGTGACGGCCCTCGCTGCGGAGGGCGTGCCGCACGCCGTCGCGACCGACGACGACGGCTGGCGCGAGCGCGTCGCCGAGATCACCGGCGGATCCCCGATCCTCGGCGCCATCGACTCGGTCGGCGGAGCGTCCGCCGGCGAGCTGCTGTCGCTGCTCGGCACCGGCGGCACCCTCGTGATCTTCGGCGCGATGGAGTCGCCCGCGCTCGAACTCGCCTCGACCGACATCATCTTCAAGCAGCTGACCGTGCGCGGCTTCTGGGGCACCAAGGTCTCGGCCGTCACCCCGGTCGAGCGGCAGCGCGAGCTGTTCACCGAGCTCGTGGCTCGGATCGTCGATGGCACGGTCACCCTGCCCGTCGACCACGCCTACCCGCTCGAGCAGATCGCCGAGGCGGCGGCGCGCAACTTCGCGCCCGGACGCGCCGGCAAGGTGCTGCTGCAGCCGTAGGGGTAACGGCGCCTTCGGAGGCGACCGGCGACTACCCCAGCTGCGGCGGCAGATTCTCGCCGCGGCGTTCGAGGTGACGCAGCACGCGCGCCTCGAGCCCCGTGCGCACCCCGGGCCACTCGTGCTGCAGGATCGAGAACACGACCGTGTCGCGCACGTAGCCGGGCATGCGCTTGTGCGCGCGCAGGATTCCGTCCTGCTTCGCGCCCAGACGCGCGATCGCCGCGCGCGACTGCTGGTTGAGGAAGTCGGTGCGGAACTCGACCGCCGGGCAGTCCCACACCTCGAAGGCGTGCCGCAGCAGCATGAGCTTCGACTCGGGGTTGGTGCCCGACGCCTGCGCGCTGAGCGCGTTCCACGTGGAACCGATCTCGACCCGCGGCACCGAGGCGTCGATGTTCATGAACGTCGTCATGCCGATCAGCGCACCGGTATCGAGCCGGCGGGCGGCGAACGGGATCATCGATCCCTCGTCCTGCAGCCGCAGACGCCGCCGGATCTCCTCCCCCATGCCGTCGGGCGTCGGCACCGACGTATACCAGGCGCGCCAGAGCTCTCCATCCCGCACCGCCTCCGCCAGGCCGTCGCGATGATCCTCGGCGAGGGGTTCGAGGGCGACGAGGCGTCCGGTCAGCGTGCCGGGGTGCGAGAGGGTCATGCTGGGTCCTTCCACGGGAGCGGGTCGCGCCGCGCGTTCCCACCGCAGCGCCGTCGATCCTCAGCGTAACGACCGGGACGCCCCGGCCGGCACCCCCGGTCCGCCGCTATCCCTCGTCCTCGGCGGGTGCGGCCGTGCGGATCCGCTCCGCGAGGAAGGCGAGATCCGCGTCGTTCAGCGCCGTCACCGCGTAACGGGTCGGCCAGAGATCGCCGTCGTCGAGCTGCGCCGCCCACTCGAACTCGATCGTCGCGTAGCGCACCTTGAACTTCGCCTTCGGCTTGAAGAACAGCACGATCTTGCCGTCGGCGCCCGCGTAGCCCGGCATGCCGTAGTAGGTGCGCGGGATCAGGTGCGGCGCGTTCTCGCCGACCAGGCGGTGCACGGCCTCGGCCAGCGGGCGATCCTCGCCGTCGAGCTCGGCGATCTTCGCGAGCACCTCAGCCTCGCCCTCCCGACGGGCGGTCTCGGGATCCACCTTCTTGCGCGAGCGCGACTTCGTGCGCTCCTTCACGGTCGCCTGCATCGCCGCGCGCTCCTCGGCGCTGAACGTGGGCTCGTCCGCCTTCGCCATGATCACTCCTCGTCCGGGCCCGGCACGTCGCCGGGCGATGAGGTCAGCCTAGGTCCCGCGACGCGGCACCCGCTTCTCCGGAACTGATCGATCCCCCGCACACCCCGCCGGGCTATGGTGAGCGGAGGAAGCACCCTCACGAACGGAGGATCCGTGTCCCGCGATCGCATCACCGTGAACCCCCTGCACCGCCGCGCATCGGACGCGCCGACGGTCGAGAAGCACCGGCTCTCAGAGGCCGGCATGGACCCGCTCACCGCGTACCACGTGGTGCACGACGAGACCATGCTCGACGGCAACGCCCGCCTCAACCTCGCCACCTTCGTCACCACCTGGATGGACGACGAGGCGAAGCAGCTCTACGCCGACGCGTTCGACAAGAACATGATCGACAAGGACGAGTACCCGCAGACCGCCGCCATCGAGCAGTACTGCCAGCGGATCCTCGCCGATCTCTGGCACGCCCCCGACGCGGCGGCCTCCCCCGCGACCTCGACGATCGGATCGAGCGAGGCGTGCATGCTCGCCGGCCTCGCGCTCAAACGCCGCTGGCAGCACGCCCGCGAGGCGGCCGGCGCCGACACGGCGAAGCCGAACCTCGTGATGTCGAGCGCCGTGCAGGTGTGCTGGGAGAAGTTCTGCAACTACTTCGAGGTGGAGCCCCGCTTCGTGCCGGTGAGCGACGAGCACCCGTGGCTCGACGGCTCGCAGCTCGACCAGTACGTCGACGAGCGCACCATCGGCGTCGTCGCGATCCTCGGCGTCACCTACACGGGCGCCTACGAGGACGTCGCCGGGGTCCAGGCCGCGCTCGACGAGATCGAGCGGGCGCGCGGCCTCGACGTGCCGATCCACGTCGACGGCGCTTCGGGCGCCATGATCGCGCCGTTCCTGCAGCCCGAGCTCGTCTGGGACTTCCGGCTGCCCCGGGTCGCGTCGATCAACACGTCGGGGCACAAGTACGGGCTCGTGTACCCCGGCCTCGGCTGGGTGGTGTGGCGCGACGCCGCAGCGCTGCCCGAGTCGATGGTGTTCCGCGTCAGCTACCTCGGCGGCGACATGCCCACCCTCGCGCTCAACTTCTCGCGGCCCGGCGCGCAGGTGCTGCTGCAGTTCTACCTGTTCCTGCGGCTCGGCCGCGAGGGCTACACCCGGATCCAGGCGGAATCGAGCGAGGTCGCGGTGCACCTGTCGGCGGGGATCGCGGCGATGCCGCAGTTCGACCTCGTGAGCGACGGATCCACGATCCCCGTGTTCGCGTGGCGGCTGCGGCCCGGCTGGAGCGGCAACTGGAACCTCTTCGATCTGTCGGACCGGCTGCGCATGCGCGGCTGGCTCGTGCCCGCCTACCCGATGCCCGCCGACCTCGAGGAGGTCACGGTGCAGCGGATCGTCGTGCGCAACGGCCTCTCGATGGACCTCGCCGAGTCGCTGCTCGACGTGATCCGCGAGGAGGTCGCCTACCTGGAGGCCCTCGACGCACCGCTACCGCGCCCCACCCGCTCGGGCGGGTTCGCGCACTAGGAGCGCTGCCGGGCGAGCGCGCGCCTGTTCGTGCGCCCGCCGCTGCCGCTGCCGCTGCCGAGTGAACGCTTGTACACGGAATGACGCGCTATTTCGTGTACGAGCGTTCACTCGAAGGTGGGTGGCGCAGAGCGCACCCTACGCCCGTGCGGCGATGAACTCCTCGACCTCGGCGCGGTCCGCGTACGAGGACTGGGCGCCGACGCGCTGCACGGCGACGGCCGACACGGCGGTCGCGAAGCGCACGGCCTCGCGCAGCGAGCGCCCGCGCGCGAGCTCGGCGGCGGTCGCGCCGACGAACGCGTCGCCCGCGCCGGTCGTGTCGACCGCGGTCACGCGGTAGGCGGGCACGGTCTCGATCTCGGGCGCCTCGGCGGAGCCCTCGGCGACCAGCGCGCCCTCGGAGCCGAGGGTCACCACGACCGAGCGGGCGCCCGCGGCGAGCAGGCGCTGCGCGAGCCGCGCGTAGTCGTCGGCATCGGGATCGCTCTCGGAGGCGCCGAGCACCTCGAGCGCCTCGTGCTCGTTCACGACGAGCGGATCGCAGTGCTGCAGCACCTCGCGGCCGACGAGCACCGACGGTGCGGCGTTCAGCAGCACCCGGGATCCGGCCGCCGCGGCGGCCGCGGCGACGTGGAACGCCGTCTCGTGCGGGATCTCGAGGCTGAGCACGACCACGGGTGCGCCCTCCCAGACGGAGGAGACGCGGGCCGCCGCATCGAGATCGAATGCGTGGTTCGCGCCCGGCGACACGACGATGGAGTTCTCGCCGTCGGGCGTGAGCAGGATGATCGCGGTGCCCGTGGCGGCCTCGACGGAGGCGAGCGCCGACACGTCGGCACCGGCTTCGACGAGGCGCGAGCGCAGGAACGCACCGTTGCCGTCGTCGCCGACGCAGCCGACGAACGCCGTCGCGGCCCCGCTGCGCGCAGCGGCGGCGGCCTGGTTGGCCCCCTTGCCGCCCGGCAGGGTGCGCAGCTCGCCGCCGATCAGCGTCTCGCCGCCGCCCGGCCGCCTCGGAACCTCGACCACCAGGTCGGCGTTCGCGCTGCCGACCACCGCCACGTCAGTCATCGGCACCCCTCAGGCCTGCGCCGCGATGAGGTCGACGACCTCGTCGGCGATGCGGTCGTCGACGTCGAGCAGCACGGTGCAGTGCGCGCCCTCCTGCTCGGGGTAGCCGCGGTAGACGCCGCGCAGGTCGGCGACGGTCTGGCCGTGGCCGGGGCCGCCGGTCGTGTCGACCTCGACGTTCACGACGGGCGCCAGGCGCACGTCGAGCGTGCCCGCGGCCGCGGCGACGGCGATCGTGTCGTGCATCGCGCAGCTCCAGGTGCCGAAGGAGTTGTCGCGGTAGAACTCGCCGTAGTGCTGCATGATCCGGGCCATGTACTGCCCGACCTCGCCGCCGGCGGCGAGCCGCTCGCTGTGCTCGGGGGTGATGATGATCTTCATGGTGACGTCGAGGCCCGCCATGATGATCTTCCACGGCGCGCGGAACACCGCGGCAGCGGCCTCGGCGTCGTGCCAGATGTTCGCCTCGGCGACGGGCGACACGTTGCCCGGAGCCATCGTGGTGCCGCCCATGAGGGAGACGCCCGCGACGAGGCTCGGCAGCTCGGGATCGACCGCGAGCGCGGCCGCGATGTTGGTGAGCGGGCCGACGGGCACGAGCCAGACCTCGCCGGGGTGCGCGCGCACGGTGTCGATGATCTGCTGCACGGCGCTCTGCGAGGACGCCGCGCGCACGGGCTTGTCGTCGCCCGCGTTGCCCTGGCCGTCGCGACCGTGCACGTTGTACGCGAACTCGGCGTGGCCACCGGTGAGGGGGCCCGCGGCGCCCTGCGCGACCGGCACGTCGCCCCGGCCGACGAGATCGAGCACCCGCAGCGTGTTGCGGGTGGCGAGCGGCACGTCGACGTTGCCCCACACGGTGGTCATGCCGAGGAGCTCGATCTCGGGGTGCAGCGCGGCGTACATGATCGCCATCGTGTCGTCGACGCCGGTATCGCAATCGAGCATCATCTTGGTGGTCATGTTCAGGACTCCTTCAGGCGGGCGTCGAGCTGGGCGACGCGGGTGTTCAGCAGGGCGCGGAAGCGGGGCAGGTCCACCGAGAGCGCGACGTCGCAGTTCGGCTGCTCGCCGCTGTGCCCGGCGAAGTCGACCACAGTCATCCCGGAGGTCAGGCGGCCGACGTTCTCGACGTCGACGAAGTAGTGACCGGTCTCGATGATGCTCGGGTCGAGGGCGGCGGCCAGCGCGACGGAGTCGTGCTGCGCCATGCCGTCCTCGGTCGGCTCGGAGTGGTAGTTGCCCATCATGTGCTCCACCATCTTCGCAGCAGGTCCGCCCGACGCGACGAGGTCGGGCAGGTGCTGGAGTCCGACGAGGGCGCGCTCGGTCACGTTGAGGCCGACCATGGTGATGGGGACGCCGAAGTCGAAGAGCTTCGCCGCGGAGTCGGGGTCGTAGTAGATGTTGAACTCGGCCGCGGGCGTCGTGTTGCCCAGCCGGTCGAGGGTGCCGCCGCCCATGATCACGAAGCGCTCGACCTTGCGCGCCGTCTCGGGGTAGTGCGTGATGAGGCCGGCGATGTTGGTGAGCGGACCGATCGCGACGACGGTGACGGGATCGGCGCTCTGCTCGATGAGCCGCGCCATGAGCGGGACGCCCGGTTCGAGCACGCGGGTCGAGGCCGGCAGGGTGTATCCGCCGAAGCCGTCCTCGCCGTGCACGTCCCAGGCCGGCTTGGTGTCGCGCCGCCAGAGCGGCCCGGCCGCGCCCCTGCCGACGGGGATGTCGAGCCGCAGCAGGTCGGCGAGCGCGGCCGCGTTGGGGGCCGTCTTCTCGAGCCCGACGTTGCCGGCGACGGCGACGATGCCGAGCAGGTCGATCTCGGGGCTCGCGGCGGCGAGCATGATCGCGAGCGCGTCGTCGATGCCGGGATCGGTGTCGATGATGATGGGACGGGGCATGTTCACTCCCTGGTCGATGGTGGATCCTGCGACTCGTGCCTCGCGCAGGATGACGGTAGTGGTGGCGGCTCCCGCAGGATGACGGTCGGGCGGCCGCTGGTCGAGCGGCGGGACGTCAGGCGGACCGGGCGGCGATCCGCTCGATGGATCCGGCGACCAGGTCGGCGAAGCGATCCCAGTCGAGCTCGGTGGCGACCTGCGCGCGGTGATCCTGCAGATCGACGGCGACGCCCGTCGAGTGGTGCATGCCGGGCCGGTCCGCGAAGTTGACGACGGTCATGCCCTTCGTCCACTGCCCGTGCAGCTCGACGGCGACGTGCGCCGCCTCCGTCTTCATGACGGCCGGGTCGATGAGGTAGGCGACGCAGCAGGCGTCGTGCACGGGCGGGGCCGGGAACTCGAAGACGTCCTCGTAGGTCTTGCCGATGAAACCCCAGATGTCGAGCACGAACTGCGCGACCTCGCCGCCGACCGCGCGCACACGATCCTGCAGCTCCTGCGTCGCGAGCGCCTGGTGGGTGAGGTCGAGGCCGACCATGGTGACGGGCCATGCGCCGCGGAACACGGCCTCGGCCGCCTCGGGGTCGACGTAGATGTTGTACTCGGCGCTCGGCGTCACGTTGCCGCGCGTGTACGAGCCGCCCATCACGACGACGCCCTTGACCCGCTCGATGATGCGGGGCTCCTTGCGCATGGCGAGCGCGATGTTCGTGAACGGGCCGACGGGCACGAGCGTGACCGTGCCGGCCGGCTCGGCCATCACCGTGTCGATGATGAAATCGACCGCGTGCCGGGGATCCAGCTCGCCCGTGATCTCGGGCAGCACGGGGCCGTCCATGCCGGTGCCGCCGTGGATGTCGTGCGACACGATCTGCGGGGTCACGAGCGGCTCGCTCGCCCCGCGCGCGATCGGCACGTCGATGCCCGCCACCTGGCAGACGGCCTGCGCGTTGGTGGTCACGTTCTCGATCGTGTTGTTGCCCGCCACGGTCGTGATGCCGAGCAGCTCGATCTCGGGGTTGCCGGCCGCGAGCAGGATCGCGATCGCGTCGTCGTGCCCCGGATCGCAGTCGAGGATGATGCGTTCCATTGCGTGGGTCTCCTGGAGGTGATGGATCCTGCGACTCGCGAGCTCGCGCAGGATGACGGTGAACGAGGGGTCCTGCGGCTCGCGGCTCGCGCTCACGAACCGCAGGACGTGGGTCCGCCTAGGCGGTCGCGGCCGGTGCGGCGGGAGCCGCGGCGTCCGCGGCCTGCAGCGCCTTCTTCGTGCGGGCCTTGAACGCGGCGCGCACGCGCACCGACGCGAACACCAGGGCGATGATCGTGATGATGTAGGGCAGCGTGAGCGACAGCGACGAGTTGACCCCGAGCAGGCCGAGCTGGTCGGCGAGGGCCTCGGCGACGCCGAAGATCAGGCAGGCGATCATGGTGCGGTAGGGCCGGGCGAGGCCGAAGGTCAGCGCCGCGACCGCGATGAAGCCGCGCGACGCGGTCATGCCCGAGGTGAAGGTGCCGACCGTCGCCATCGCGAGCTGCGCGCCCGCGACGCCCGCGAAGGCGCCCGACAGCAGGATCGAGATGAACTTCACCCGGAACACGTTGATGCCGGCGGCCATCGCGGCCGCCTCGTCCTCGCCGACCGCGCGCAGGTGCACGCCGTAGCGGGTGCGGTAGAGCACGAAGGCGTAGGCCGGCACCGCGAGCAGCGCGACCCAGACGAGGATCGTCTGGTTGTTCAGCATGGTGCCGAGCACCGGGATGTCGCCGATCACGCCGAGGTTGATCTTCGGCAGGTTCGCCTGCACGCCGGGCGGGGTCGCGCCCGCGTTGCCGTAGAGCACGGTGAGCAGGAGCACGGCGAGGCCGGCGGCGAGCAGGTTGATACCGATGCCGACCACGATCGCGTCGGCCTTGAACACCAGCACGGCGACCGCGAAGATCACGGCCATGACGAGGCCCGCGACGAGTGCGGCGAAGATGCCGACGAAGGCGTTCGTGATCGCGCCGACCGAGACGGCCGCGAACGCGCCCATGAGCATCATGCCCTCGAGACCGATGTTGAGCACGTTGCCGGTCTGGGTGAAGGAACCGCCGATCGCGGCGAGCAGGATCGGGGTGACCTTGAGCAGGACGACGGCGAGGATCGCCGTGATCAGGAGGATGGGATCCATCAGGCTGCGCTCCTTTCGGTCGCGGCGCCCGCACTGGGCACGACGGCGCGCTTCTTTCGGCGGTTCCACACGAAGGTGGCGGTGATCGCGATGATGATGATGCCCTGGAGCACGCTGACCACCGGGAAGGGCACGTCGATGTCCTGCAGGCCGGTGGAACCCGCCATCATCGTCGCGTAGAAGAGCGCCGCGACGAGCGAGGCCCAGGGGTTGAGTCGGGCGAGCAGCGCCACGGTGATGGCGAGGAAGCCGTAGCCGGGCGAGAACGCCTGCACGAAGCGGCCGCCGTTGGGGCCGAGCACGAGCAGCGCGCCGGTGATGCCGGCGACGGCGCCCGAGAGCATCATGACCTGGATCGACATCGCCTTCACCGAGACGCCGGTGTACTGCGCGAAGCGGTTCATCTCGCCGAGCTGCTTGACCTTGAGGCCCCACGGGGTCCGGCCGAGCAGCAGCGCGATGCCCACCGCGACGATCAGCGCGATGACGAGGTCGGGACCGATGCCGTACTCGGGGCTGAACATGGTGAACTGCACGCCGTCCGGCAGCTTCTTCGAGGCTTCGAAGCCGGCGGTCGGATCCTTGAACGGGCCCGTGACGAGGAAGCGGGTGATGAGCTTCGCGACCTCGGAGAGCAGCAGGGTGGTGACGACGATGTCGACGCGCCACGAGGCGAACAGCCAGCCGGGCAGGAAGCCCCAGATCGCGCCCGCGAGAGCACCGACCACGAGCACGACGAGCATGACCACGAGCGGCGGGAGACCCTGGCACGAGACGCCGGCGACCGCGCCGAAGAAGGCGCCGAAGTAGAGCTGGCCCTCCGCACCGATGTTGAAGAAGCCGGCGCGGAACGACACGATCGTCGCGGACGCGATGACCGCGAGCGGGATGAACGTCGCCACGATGTTCGAGATGCCGAACGACTCGCTCCACCCGGAGGTGAAGAGCGCCACGTACGCGTCGATCGGATTCTTGCCGATGGCGAGGATCACGAACACGCCGACGACGAGCGCGACGAGCACGGCGATGACCGGCTGCTTCGCGCTCTCGAAGGCCTTGCTCGCGAAGCCCGCGAAGAAGTTGCCCTTCGGCTCGGCCGCGGCCTCGTCGAGGCTCCGCTGCACCGAGACGGCGGTCGTGTCGAACTCGGGTGCCGCGACATCGACGCTCTCGGTGACGGTCGCGACGGAGGCGTCGGCCTCGATCGCGGCGACGACCTCCGTGTCGAGCCCGAGCTCGTCGGCGACGCGCGCGTGCTCCGCCTCGGCCTCGGCGAGCGCCTCGGGCGTCGGCCGGGTCCCGGCCATGGCGAGGCCGACGGCGGTCTCGCTCATGTTGTCCTGCGTGAACTCGGCGACGAACTCGCCGCGGAACATCACGAGCAGGCGGTCCGACAGGCTCATGACCTCGTTGAGGTCGGCCGAGACGAGCAGCACACCGGCACCGCGGTCGCGCGCCGCGACGATCGAGTTGTGCACGAACTCCATTGCGCCGACGTCGACGCCGCGGGTCGGCTGCGAAATGACCAGCAGCTCGGGGTCGGAGGTGAACTCGCGCGCGATGAGCACCTTCTGCATGTTGCCGCCCGACAGGTCGCCGATGCGGGTGCTCGGCGCAGCGCCGCGCACGTCGAACATGGCGATCAGCTTCTGCGCGAGCTGCCGGGTCTTCGCGAGCGACAGCCAGCCGAAGCGCACGAGCGGGGCCCGCAGCTTCGTGGCGGCGATGTTCTCGGCGATCGAGAGCGACGGGCCGGCGCCCTCCTCGTGCCGGTCCTCGGGCACGTAGGCGAGGCCGATCTCGCGCCGCTTCGCGACGGTCGCCCGGGTCACGTCCTGGCCCGAGATCCGGATCGTGCCGCGCGGCACGTCGATCATGCCCGCGATCGCGGCCGTCAGCTCGGACTGGCCGTTGCCCTCGACGCCGGCGATGCCGACGACCTCGCCGCGGCGGATCGCGAGCGATACGTCGCGGAGGGCGAGGATGCCGCGGGCGTCGACCGCGGTGAGGTTCTCGACGCTGAGCACCTCGTCGCTCGGGTTCGCGGGCGTGTGCTTGATGCGCAGCAGCACCTCGCGGCCGACCATCATCGTCGCGATGTCGGTCTGCGTGAGGCCCGCCGCGGGCTGGGTGCCGACGACGCGCCCGTCGCGGATCACCGAGATGTCGTCGGCGATGGCGAGCACCTCGCCGAGCTTGTGCGAGATGAAGACGACGGCGCAGCCGCGGTCGGCCAGCTGCCGTACCACGACGAACAGCTCGTCGGCCTCGGCCGGGGTGAGCACGGCGGTCGGCTCGTCGAGGATCAGGAGGCGCGTGTCGTGCGAGAGCGCCTTGAGGATCTCGACCCGCTGCCGCTCGCCGACCGAGAGGTCCTCGATCACGTCGGTCGGGTCGATGGCCAGGCCGAAGCGCTCGGAGAGCTCGCGGACCTTCGCCTGCATGCCCTTCTGATCGAGGCGCCCGAGCCCGGTCGTGGGCTCCTTGCCCAGGAAGATGTTGGCCGCGACCGTCAGCGACGGCACGAGCTTGAAGTGCTGGTGCACCATGCCGATGCCGAGCTCGTCGGCCCGGTTCGGGTTCTCGACGGACACCTCGGTCCCGTCGAACAGGATGGCGCCGCCGTCGGGCTGCAGATTGCCCGAGATCATGTTCATCAGCGTCGTCTTGCCCGCGCCGTTCTCGCCGACGATGGCGTGCACCCGGCCGGGCATGAAGGCGAGCGAGATGTCCTCGTTCGCGACCTTCTCGCCGAAGGTCTTGGTGATTCCGCGGAGCTCCAGAATCGGTGTCGCGTCTGACACAGCGGCTTCCTTCCGAATTGAAAGCGGGTGGCGGTCCGCGACCGGTCGATCCGAGGATCGACCGGTCGCGGGCCGAGGAGAGGATCAGCCCTTGGGGACCGTGATCTCGCCCGAGACGATCTTGGCCGTGTAGTCCTCGACCGACTTGACCACATCGGCGGGCACGAGGTCGCCGTTGTTCTCGAAGTCGAGGCCGACGCCCTTGTTCTTCAGGTCGTAGGTCGTGGTCGCGCCGTACTTCAGCTCGCCCTTCTGATCGGCCTTGACCGCGGTGACGATCGAGTTGCCGATGAACTTGCGCATCGAGGCGAGCACGTGGCCCGGCTGGATCTGGTTCTGGTTGCTGTCGACACCGATCGAGAACTTGTTCGAGTCCTTCGACGCCTTCAGCACGCCGAGGCCGGCCTGGCCCGCGACGGCGTAGACCACGCCCGCGCCCTTCTGGTACATCGCCGTTGCCTGGTCGTAGGCCTTGGTCGAGTTCACGAAGTCGCCGACGGTGGCCTTCTGGACCTCCATGCTCGGATCGACGGCCTTCACGCCGGCCTCGAAGCCAGCGAAGAAGTCGGTGATCGGGGGCGCGTCCTGACCGCCGACGAAGCCGACGCTCTTCGAGCCCTTCGCGAGGCCGGTCTGGTTCTTGACCGTCGACGCGGCGACCACGCCGGCGAGGAACGAGCCCTCGTTCTGCGCGTACTGGATCGAGGCCACGTTGGGCGCCTCGACCGCGGAGTCGTAGATCACGTAGTGCTGCTTCGGGAACTTCTTCGCAGCGGCCGACAGGATGTCGTTCATCTGCCAGGTGCCGACGACGACGAGGTTGTACTTGCCGGTCGAGACCGACTCGACGTTGGCCTTCCACTGCGACTGGTTGCCCGCGTCGGCCTGCAGCGTCTTGGTGTCGATGCCCATCTTCTTGAGCTCGGCCATGCCGGTCTCCGAGTCGTCGAAGAAGCCCTGGTCTCCCAGGTTTCCGTTGACGACGTTGGCGACGGCGTACGACTTGTCGCCGCCCTTGTCACCGCCGCTGCCGGACGAGCTGCAGCCGCTCAGGGCCAGTGCGGCGACCGCGGCGAGGGCCACGGCGCCAGTGATGTGCTTTCTCATAGAAACTCCTTCGGTTCCGTCTGGTTCTGTTCGATACGAGTCGTCGTGGCGGAGGCGCCGGCGAGCGCGGGGACGCGCTCCGCGTCCGAGCGCGCGGCCGGGCCGCATCCGCAGGTGTCGCGCCGCAGCAGCGTGGTCGGCAGCACGCGGTGCAGCCGGCTGCGGTCCTGCGCGGGATCATCGATGAGGGTGAGCAGCATGCGCACCACCTCGGTCGCGATCTCGGCGTAGGGCTGCACCACCGTGGTGAGGCGCGGGGTCGTGTAGTCGCTGATCGGCGTGCCGTCGAAGCTCACGATCGCGACGTCCTCGCCCGCGCGCAGGCCGACGTCGGCGAGCGCGCGCAGCGTGCCGACCGCCTGGGTGTCGGATCCGGCGAAGATCGCGTCGATCGCGGGATCGCGCTCGAGCAGCTCGAGCGTGGCGGCGTGGCCGGCCTCGACGCTGAACGGGGTGAATGCGAGGCGGCGGTCCTCGGCGGGGAGCCCCGCGTCGGCGAGCGCGCCGCGCCAGCCGATGACGCGCTCCTGCGCGGACGAGAGGCCCTCGCCGCCGGTGAGGCAGGCGATCCGGGTGCGTCCGTGCTCGATCAGGTGCTCGGTCGCGGCGCGCGCGCCGCCGGCGTTGTCGACGACGACCGAGGGCAGGTCGATCCCGGCCTGCAGGCGGTCGAGCGAGACCGCGGGCACCTTGGCGGCCTGCAGCTCGCGCCATCCCTCGGCGAAGTCGCCGCCGGGCACCGCGATGATGCCGTCGACCCGGCGGTCGAGGAACGCGCGCACGTAGCCGAGCTCGCGCGCGGTGCTGTCGACGCCGTTGCCGAGGAGCACGGCGAAGCCGTCCTCGAACGCCGCGTCCTCGATCGCCGAGGACAGCCGCGCGAAGTAGGGGTTGGCCGACTCGGGGAGCAGGAGGCCGAGGGTGTGCGTGCGCGCCGTCGCGAGGCTGCGGGCCAGCGCGTTGGGCCGGTAGCCGAGCTCGTCGATCGCGGCGACGACCCGCTCACGGGTGGCGGGGGCGACGGGATGGGAATCGTTCAGCACGTACGACACGACGGCGGGGCTCACCCCGGCGAGGCGCGCGACATCGACTCGTCCGACCACAGCACCCACCCCTTTCCGCACTCCATCGTGTTCGCAGGCATGTTACGCGGGTTTCAACACTGGAGATCAGTGAATACCCGCGCGCCCCGCACGTCAATCTCCGTTATCGAACCGCAACCTGAGCCACCCCTTGCCCCGGGAGCATCGCCCTCCATAGGGTGGACTCTTCCGATCACATGCGCGACGAAGGGCAGCAGAAATGACGAATGCGGTACGTGTCTCCGACGAGGTCCGCGAGGCGGTGCGCGACGGGCGCCCGGTGCTCGCGCTCGAGTCGACGATCCTGACCCACGGGCTCCCCCGCCCGGCGAACGAGGAGCTCGCCCTCGAGACCGAGGAGCGCGTCCGCGCTGCGGGCGTCGTGCCCGCGACCATCGGCGTGGTGAACGGCGCTCCGACCGTGGGCCTCTCGACCGACGAGCTCGTCGGCCTCTCGCGCGACGACTCCGCGGTCAAGGCCAGCCTGCGCGACCTGCCCATCGCGGTGGCGAAGGGCCTCAGCGCGGGCACCACCGTCGCGGCGACCGCCTACCTCGCCGTGCAGGCGGGCGTGCGCGTCTTCTCGACGGGCGGCCTCGGCGGCGTGCACCGCGGCGCCGAGACGACCTTCGACGAGTCCGCCGACCTCGGCACCCTCGCGGGCCTCCCGCTCGTCGTCGTCAGCGCCGGCGTGAAGTCGATCCTCGACATCGGCCTCACCCTCGAGCGCCTCGAGACCCTGAACCTCTCGGTCGTCGGCTACGGCACGACCGACTACCCGGGCTTCTACGTCGCCGACTCCGGCTTCGACATCGAGTACTCGATCGGCAGCCCCGAGGAGGCCGCGCGCATCGCCGTCGCCCGCGATGCGCTCGGCATCGACTCGACGCTGCTCGTCGCGAACCCCGTGTCGGCCGATCTGCAGCTCTCGCCCGAGCTGCACGACCGCGTGCTCGCCGAGGCGCTCTCCGCCGCGGACGAGAACGGCATCCACGGGCACGACTCCACCCCGTTCCTGCTCGACTACTTCGCGAAGTCGACCGGCGGCGAGAGCATGGCGGCGAACCTCGCGGCCTACCGCGGCAACGTCGACCTCGGCGCGCAGATCGCGCTGTCGCTGAGCGCCCTCTCGGAATGAGCACCGCGGTGAACGGCGATGCGGGCGCACCCGTGATCGCGGTCGCCGGCGACCTCGTCGAGGACATCGTCGTGTGGGCCGACGACGACATCGCCTACGGCACCGACACCCGGTCACGCATCTTCCGGGTGCGCGGCGGGAGCGCGGCGAACGTCGCCACGGCGCTCGCCGTGCACGGCGGGCGACCCCGGCTCCTCACCCGCGTGGGCGACGACGGCGTCGGCGAGCGGCTCGTGTCCGACCTCGAGCGGGTCGGCGTCGAGACGCGGGCGCAGGTCGCCGGCACGACGGGCACGATCGTGATCCTGATCGACCGATCGGGCGAGCGCACCATGCTGCCCGACCGCGCGACCGCCAAGGAGGTCGAGCCCTTCGACCCGAGCTGGCTCGACGGCGCCTCGCGCCTGCACGTGCCCCTCTACGGCTTCGAGACGACCCCGGAGGCCGCGGTGTTCCACGGCCTGTGCGTCGAGGCGACCCGGCGGGGGATCCCCGTCAGCGTCGACGCCTCGTCGGCCGGGCTCATCACCTGGCTCGGCTCCGAGCGGGTGCGCGGGATCCTCGACGAGATCGGCCCGCAGCTCGTGTTCGCGAACGACGACGAGGCGGCACTGCTCGGGCTCGACCTCGTCGAACCGCCCGCCGGGCGCACGGTCGTGATCAAGCACGGCGGCGACCCCGTCGTGATCCGCACGGGCGCCGAACGCCTCGAGGTGCCGGTGCCGCCCATCGGCGAGGTGACCGACACCACCGGCGCCGGCGACCACTTCGCCGCGGGATTCCTGCTCGCCGTCGCGGACGGGGCCGAGCCCGCCGATGCCGCGCAGCGCGGGATCGCGGCGGCGGCGCGGGTGCTCGGGCAGCCGGGCGCGCACGTCACCGCCTGAACCGGCGCGGGTCCGGTCGCGTTCCGAGCGCGGCCGGACCGGCGC
>NZ_LAYO01000042.1 GCF_000980875.1 Leucobacter sp. Ag1
CCGACGACCCGGCCGTCGCCGCGGGTCAGCGCGTGCCGATCGCGTCGTCGTCCGACGAGTCCGCCTGGAACGCGCTCCGGACGCGCTACCGCGAACTGCTCGCCGAGCTGATGGTCGCGGACCTCGAACGCGGCGCGGCCGCGGGGGAGCCCGCGCCATTCGCCGAGGTCGCGGCCGCGCTCTCCGACCTGGCCTCGGCCGCGCTCGAGGCCGGCCTCGCGGTCGCGCGACGGCGCCTGCTCGACGGCGAGGGCGGACCCGCGGTCCCCGTCGAACGCGTCGCGGCCGCGCGCCTCGCCGTGGTGGCGATGGGCAAGTGCGGCGCCCGCGAACTGAACGTCGTCTCGGACGTCGACGTCGTGTTCGTCGTCGGCAGCACCGACGACGACGTGCTCGACGGGGACGCGCTCATCCGCGTGACCACCCGGCTCGCCGGCGAGCTCATGCGCGCGATCCACGATCCCGCGCACGAGCCCCCGCTCTGGCAGGTCGACGCGAACCTGCGGCCCGAAGGGCGCCAGGGCGCACTGGTGCGCAGCCTCGCGTCGATGCTCAGCTACTACGAGCGCTGGGCCAAGGCCTGGGAGTTCCAGGCGCTGCTGAAGGCGCGGCCCGTCGCCGGTGACCTCGCGCTCGGCGAGGAGTTCGTCGAGCGCACCCGGCCGATGGTCTGGGCGAGCGGGTCGCGCGAGGACTTCGTCGGCTCCGTGCAGCGGATGCGCCGGCGCGTGACCGAGCACATCGCCGAGGAGGACATCCACCACCAGCTCAAGCTCGGCCCGGGCGGGCTGCGCGACATCGAGTTCAGCGTGCAGCTGTTGCAGCTCGTGCACGGACAGTACGACGAACGGCTGCGGCTCCGCGGCACGCTCGAGTCCCTCGACGCGCTGGTCGCCGGCGGATACGTCGCCCGCGAGGACGGCGAGCGCCTCGAAGCGGACTACGCGCGGCTCCGGCTGCTCGAACACCGGCTGCAGCTACGGGAGCTGCGGCGCACGGCGCTGATGCCGCGCGATCCCGACGGGCTGCGGGTGCTCGCGCGGGCCTCGGGGCTCGCCGCGACCGCCGAGGAGCTGCGGCGCCGGTGGGAAGCGATCAAGCACGAGGTGCGCGAACTGCACCTGAAGATCTTCTACGCGCCGCTGCTCAGCGCGGTCGCCGCGCTGCCCGACGCCGAGTTCGTGCTGGGCGGCGACGAGGCGCGGGCTCGGCTCGTCGGTATCGGCTTCCGTGATCCCGACGGCGCGATGCGGCACCTGACGGCCCTCACCTCGGGCGGGTCCCGCCGCGCGCGGATCCAGCGCAACCTGCTGCCGGTGCTGCTGCAGTGGCTCTCCGCGGGCACCGACCCCGATGCCGGGCTGCTCGCGTTCCGGCGGGTGAGCGAGGCGAACCGCGACACGCCCTGGTATCTGCGGCTGCTGCGCGACGGATCGGAGGCCGCCGAGCGGCTCACGCACGTGCTGTCGACCTCGCGTTTCGCCGCCGAGCTGCTGGAGTCGATCCCCGAGGCCGTCGCCTGGCTGGAGCGCGACGAGCTGATGATGCCGACCTCCTTCGGTACGCTCCGCGCCGAGATGCGTGCGATGGCGTCGCGACGGGCGACGGTCGACGACGCCGCGGTCGCGCTGCGCGCCGCTCACCGGCGCGAGATCCTGCGGCTCGCCCTCGGGCGGCTCGTCGGCGTGATCGACGATGAGGAGGTGGCCGGCGGGCTCGACGCCGCGCACGGCGCCCTGCTCGACGCGCTGCTGCTCGCCCTGCGTGAGAGCGCACCCGAGACCGGGATCGAGCTCGCCCTGATCGGCATGGGGCGCTACGGCGGGCGGGAGCTCGGCTTCGCCTCCGACATCGACCTCGTCGCCGTGCACCGGGCGCTTCCCGGTACCGCCCCGGACGCCGCGACGCGCGAGGCGCTGCGCCTCGTGACGGAGCTGCGCCGGCTCGTCTCGGACCCGCGCTTCCCGGTCGACCTCGACTTCGACCTGCGCCCCGAGGGCAAGAACGGGCCGCTCGTGCGCAGCCTCGACGCGTATCGCGCCTACTACGAACGCTGGTCGCTCGCCTGGGAAGCGCAGGCGCTGCTGCGGGCCCGCGCCGTCGCGGGCGATGTGGAGCTCGGCCGCGACTTCCTCGCGCTGGCCGACGAGATCCGCTTCCCGGAGCAGTTCGGCGAGAACGAGGTGCGCGAGGTGCGGCGGCTCAAGGCTCGCGTCGAGGCGGAACGGCTGCCGCGCGGCGCCGATCCCCGGCGGCACCTCAAGCTCGGTCCGGGCGGGCTCAGCGACGTCGAGTGGCTCGTGCAGCTGCTGCAGCTCGAGCACGGCGCGGGCATTCCCGCGTTCCGCACGGTGTCGACGCGCGAAGCCCTGCGCGCGGCCGTCGAGGCCGAACTCATCGACGGCGAGTCCGAGGAATCGCTCATGGACTCCTGGACGCTGGCGAGCACGCTGCGTTCGGCGCTGACCCTCTGGTCGGGACGCAGATCGGACAGCCTGCCGAACGACCGCACCGATCTCGAAGGCATCGCCGGCGTGCTCGGACTGCCGAGCGGCAGCACGGGCGAGATCGAGGAGCGCTGGTTCGGCGCCGCGCGCCGCGCGCGGGCCGTGTTCGAACGCGAGTTCTTCGGCTACGAGGACGGCCCGGGCGTCTCGATGTTCCGGCCGTAGACCGCGACCGGCCGCTCCGGATCGGCCGTGGCTCAGCCGAGCATCAGCGCGTGCGGATCCGTCGGCGAGACCCGGAACGGCAGCACCTTGCCCGGCTGCCAGTTGTGCAATGCGCCCGCCGCGATCACCGTCTGATACGTGGTGCGGTAGACCGTCGCCCCGTCCCGCTGCACGTCGAGCTCGACCGCGTAGATCGGAACATCGCCGAGCACCTGCCCGGTGGGCGCGAGCGCGACGACGGTGCCCGCCACGGGGATCGCCTGGCGCAAGAACTCGAGGTTGGTGAAGGGGTTCGCTGCGGCGGCGCCGTGGGTGCCCGCGGGCGCGGCGGGATCCGCACCGGCCATCGCCTCGGCGAGATCGGCGGACTGCCGCAGCGCCTCGGCGTAGTCGGTTCGCGCGCTCTCGCGTCCGCCGGCCTTGATCAGGCGCCAGACGTCGTTCAGGACGCTCATGGCGACCCCAACGGGCGCGAACGCATCAGCTCGCCAGCGCGATCTTCTGCGGATCGGCGGGATCCACGCGAACCTCGTGCACCGATCCGACCGCGTAGTTCGCCAGGGCGACGTCGGGCACCATCTCGATCTTCGAGACCCGGTAGGCGGCCTGCCCGGGAAGGGTGATGTCGTACTCCATCTGGAACCACGGCTGGCCGGCCGTGCGATCTCCGGTGTCGACGGCCGAGACGATGACGCAGGTGCCGGGCGCGCCGATCTGCAGGATCCGGTTCAGCTCCTGCCCGTAGGCGTTCAGCACGTCGTGGTCGGCCTGCATCTGCGCGCCGACCTCGGCGGCGTTCGCCATCGTCGGCATGCTGCCGTCGGTGTAGCCCGCCTGTCGGAGCTGCTCGGAGGCGAGCTGCTGCGCGGCCTGCGCCTGCGCGGCCCAGTCGCCACCCGCGGCTCCTGCGGCCCCGGCCGCCTTCTTCGCTCGGTCGAACAGTCCCATGGTCGCCTCCAGCCGGATCGGAGCACTCGCGCGATCGGTTCGACCGGCGGTGTCGGGCCCATCCCATCAGAAGCGGACGGCAGAACGCAAGGAAGCGCGAACCGACAACCAATCCGCTGCGCGGCCCTGCGCGGCCGATCCGGGAGCAGCGGATAGAGTTCCGACATGGGAACCATCGCGCGTTCGATCCTGGCCATCGGCGCCGCGAGCCTGCTCGTGGGGCTCTCCGCAGCGTGCGCGCCGGTCGAGCGGGAGGTCGCCATCGGGTACCGCACCGACTCCGTGACGGTGCCGGTCGGTGAGACCCTCGCCGTGGAGTTCGGGACGATCAACACCTCGGTCGGCGATCAGTGGGAGATCACCGAACGGCCGGATCCGAAGGTGCTGGCTCTCGACGAGAGGAAGCCGACGCACAGCAGCACGAAGGAGCCCGTCGGCGCACCGCACGAGTTCGCCTATCGATTCGTGGCTCGCGAGAAGGGGACGACGACGGTCGGGTTCGAGTATCGATTCCGCGGCGAGATCCCCGAGGATCCGGCCCGACGGGACTCCTCGAAGATCACCATCACGGTGAAGTAGGGAGCCACCGCCGGACGTCGCCCACGGTGTGAAGAACCGCTGCTTCAGGAAACGGCTGAGGGGCCGAGCCGAAATCGGCCCGGCCCCTCAGAACGTCTCGATCAGACCCCGTAGTAGAGCTCGAACTCGTACGGGTGCGGGCGCACCGACATCGGACGGATCTCCAGGTCGTGCTTGAGATCGATCCAGGTCTGGATCAGCTCCTCGGTGAACACGCCGCCCTCGAGCAGGTAGGCGTGGTCGGCCTCGAGGGCCTCGAGCGCTGCCTCGAGCGAGGTCGGCACCTGGGGGATGTTCTTGGCCTCCTCCGGGGGCAGCTCGTAGAGGTCCTTGTCGATCGGCGCGAGGGGCTCGATGCGGTTGCGGATCCCGTCGAGGCCAGCCATGAGCTGCGCGGCGAACGCGAGGTAGGGGTTGCCCGAGGCGTCGGGTGCGCGGAACTCGATGCGCTTCGCCTTCGGGTTCGAGCCGGTCAGCGGGATGCGCACGGCTGCCGAGCGGTTGCCCGCCGAGTAGGCGAGGTTGATCGGAGCCTCGTACCCCTTGACCAGGCGGCGGTAGCTGTTGATGGTCGGGTTCGTGAACGCGAGCAGCGACGGCGCGTGGTGCAGGATGCCGCCGATGTACCAGCGGGCGATGTCCGACAGACCCGCGTAGCCGGCCTCGTCGTAGAACAGCGGCTCGCCGCCGCTCCAGAGCGACATGTGGGTGTGCATGCCCGAACCGTTGTCGCCGAAGACGGGCTTCGGCATGAAAGTCGCGGTCTTGCCCCAGAGCTCGGCCGTGTTCTTCACGATGTACTTGAACTTCAGCACGTCGTCGGCAGCGGAGACGAGGGTGTTGAAGCGGTAGTTGATCTCGGCCTGGCCGGGTGCGCCGACCTCGTGGTGGGAGCGCTCGAGCTGCAGGCCGGCGTCGATGAGGCGCAGCGAGATGTCGTCGCGCAGGTCGGCCTGCTTGTCGACGGGGGAGACGGGGAAGTAGCCGCCCTTGAGCGCGGTCGTGTTGCCGAGGTTGCCGCCCTCGACCTTGCGACCCGAGTTCCAGTGCGCCTCTTCCGAATCGATCTCGTAGAAGGTGCGCTGCGGGGTCGTCTCGTAGCGCACCGAGTCGAGGATGTAGAACTCGGCCTCCGGCGCGAAGAACGCGGTGTCGGCGATGCCGGTCGATGCGAGGTAGCGCTCGGCCTTCTTCGCGACCTGGCGGGGATCCTTCGAGTAGATCTCGCCCGTGCGCGGGTTGAAGATGTCGAACAGCATGATCAGCGTGCGCTCGGCGCGGAACTGATCGATGTACGAGGTGGTGACGTCGGGGATCAGCTGCAGATCGGATTCGGCGATGCCGGCGAACCCGCGGATCGAGGAGCCGTCGAACATCTGGCCGACCTCGAAGAAGTCGAGATCCACGGTCGCCGCGGGGATGTTGAAGTGCTGCTGCACCCCGGGGAGGTCGGTGAACCGGATGTCCAGGAATTTGACGTCCGTGTCTCGAATGAAGTCGATGACTTCCTGCGGGGTCTGAAACATGCTGCTCCTCAGAGTCGTGGCGGGCCGACGCCGTGCGGTCGGTCCGCGCTTCGCACGCGCGTTCTGCACCGTGCTCCCTCCACTTTAGAAGAGCATCGTTTCCGAAACATGTGTCCAATGTTTCCTGCGTGTTACGGTTCGGCGGCTCGATAGACTGGATCCCATGCCCGCTCCCACCGCCCCGCAACGTTTCGGCGACCTCGAACCGAGCAAGTGGCCGGGGGAGCGTCTCGGCCTTCCCGCCGAGGGGCAGCGCTCCGTCGGACGCATCGGTCGGCGCTTCGCCGCGATCGCCATCGATTGGGCCATCGCGACGCTGATCTCGCTGCTCTTCCCGCAGGGGCCCGCGACCTCCTTCATCACGCTCGGCATCTTCGGGCTCATGCAGATCCTGTTCATCCCCACCATCGGCGGGTCGATCGGGCACCGGATCATGGGGCTCCGCGTCGTACCGCTGACGGGCGGCTGGATCGGCGCATGGCGCCCGGTCGTGCGCACCGTCCTGCTGCTCCTCGTCATCCCCGTGCTCGTGTGGGATTCGGACCAGCGCGGCTTCCACGACAAGATCGCCGGAACGGTGCTCATCCGGGCGTAGCGGGTCATCCTGCTCCGCCCAGCGCCTCGGCGTAGCGGTGTCTCCGTTCCGATTCCGAAGGAGATCCGGCGTCAGAAGGACGAATCCCGGCGGTCTCTCCTATTGAAGGTGGATCTCCTTCTGAACACCGGGCACCGTGCCCCGAATACGCGAATGGCGGCCCCGACCGAAGTCGGAGCCGCCATGCGAGAAGCGGTGGATCAGCGCGGACGCTGCGCGCGCACCTTGTTCGGATCGATGCCCTTCGGGATGCCGACGGGAGTGCCCTGCAGCGAGGAGAGGCGGTTGAACACGGCCTGCACCTCGTTGCGACGCAGGGTCGGCTTGATCTTGGCGAGCGACCGGTTCAGCTTCGACACGGGGATGCCACCCTCGTCGGTACCGACGTAGAGCTGGGTGATCTTGACATTGGGAAGCACGCGCTTCACCTTGCGCTCCTCGTCGATGAGGAGGCGCTTGGTGCGCTGCGCCGAGCCCTCGGCGATGAGTACGACGCCGCCGCGACCGATGACGCGGTAGATCGCGTCCTGGCTGCGGGTGATCGCGATCGGCACCTCGGATCCACGCCACGAGCGACGCAGTGCGCCCTGCACGACCGCGCCGACCGCACCGGGCTTGCCCTCGATCTGACGGTAGGCGACCGCTTCGGCGCGGCGGCCCAGCACGATCATCGCGATCAGGAGGCCGACCAGGATGCCGGTGAGCGGCCACATGATCCAGCCGAAAATGCTGTTGTTCAGGAGGAACGCGAGCAGCACCGCGACGAGGATCGGCGCGATGAAGCAGAGCAGCATGATGTAGGGCAGGTTGCGATCCTGCACCTTGGTGGTGCGATAGATCTGCACCATCTGCCGGATGCGACCGGGCTCCTTCTTCGCTGGAGTTTTCTGCTCTTTGGCCATACCTCCCAGGATACCGTGCGCGGGCGTGTCCGATTCACCCCTCACAGCGTGCATTCACGGCCGAGTTACGCCCTGGGCGATCCGGGCACGGTGCGAAGCGCTTCGGAGCGTCCCGGCGCGCGGGATGATGAGCGTTCTTCACCGGCAGCGCCGGTCCGATTCCTCAGGAGGCACGCACATGGATCGTCCGTCGTCCCACTCGTCGTTCTCGGTGTTCCCGGAACAGCTGCTCCGCAGGTTTCGCGGCCGCGGGCGCCCTTCCGGCCCGCCGATTCGAGCTGCCGAGACGGCCTGGCGGGTGCTCCGCCTCTGCGCGGTGGCGATCGAGTCCCGAGCGGCGGGGTGGTGCCTCGGGCCGATCGGGCCGGCGGACCTGGAGTTCGTCGGGAGCGAGTGCCGGCGACTTCCGGCACGAGGAGCGCGGGCGCATCGTCGCGCGGTGCGGGCCGGCCTGCAGCACGAACGGGCCGGGCACGGAGCCTACTGCTCCCTGATCGGTATTCCGGAGCAGTCGCTGCGCAGCCTCATCGAGCAGTGGAGTCCGCCGGGGTGCGCCGAGTACCTCGCCGAGGCGGTTTCCGACGCGGTGACCGCGCTGCGGGAGTCGACCCGCACCTCGGGCTGGAGCCGGGCGATGGCGCGCGAAGCGGTCGAGAGCGCGCTCTCCGAGCGGATCAGTATCCGTCCGCCGGCTCCGCCTGAAAGGGCGAGGCCGTGATTCCGGCGAAGGCGATGGCCTGGGTTCGGGCGTTGTGGAGCGGGACGGTTCGGGCAGCGCGGACAGCGCGGGAGCCGCGAGACCGCGCCGGAACGACTTCGGGCCGCGGCCTCCGAGGAGTGCCGCGGCCCGAAGCCGGTCATCGCGATGGGATCAGCCGGAGCGGATCGCGCGACGGGGGATCAGATCCCGAGGTTGCCCACGAAGTCGGCTGCCTCGAGGCGCTGCTTCATCTGGGTGAGGAAGCGGGCGGCGTCGGCGCCATCGATGGTGCGGTGATCGTAAGACAGCGCCAGGTAGACCGTCGAGCGGATCGCGATCGCGTCGCCCTCGGGGCCCGAGACCACCGCGGGCTTCTTGACGACCGCGCCGGTGCCGAGGATCGCCGACTGGGGCAGGAACACGAGCGGGGTGTCGAAGAGCGCTCCGCGCGAACCGGTGTTGGTCAGCGTGAAGGTGCCGCCCGAGAGCTCGTCCGGCGTCAGCTTGTTGTCGCGGGTACGCGCAGCAAGATCGGCGATGTCGAGAGCGAGCTGGGCGATGTTCTTCTCGCCGGCGTCGCGCACGACCGGGGTCAGCAGACCGCGCTCGGTGTCGACGGCGATGCTGATGTTCTCGTGGTCGGGGTAGACGATGCTGTCACCGTCGACCGTCGAGTTGACGATCGGGTAGGTGCGCAGCGCCTCGGCCGCGGCCAGGGCGAAGAACGGCAGGAAGGAGAGCTTCGCGCCGGTCTTGGCGAGGAACTCGTCCTTCTTAGCCTGGCGCAGCTGCGCCACACGGGTCACATCCACCTCGACCACGGTGGTCAGCTGAGCCGTCGACTGGAGCGAAGCGACCGCACGATCGGCGATCACCTTGCGCAGGCGGCTCATCTTCTGCGTGGTACCGCGCAGCGGGGACACCTCGGCGACCGGAGCCTGAACCGCGGGTGCGGCCTGCGCGGCGGGTGCCGCGGCAGCAGGCTTCGCAGCGGCGAGCACGTCCTCCTTGCGGATGCGTCCGCCCACGCCGGTGCCCGCGATCGTCGCGAGGTCGACACCGTGCTGGTGCGCGAGCTTGCGGACGATGGGGGTGACGTAGCCGGCCGCGGCGGGGTCAACCGCGGGTGCGGCCGGTGCTGCGGGAGCCGCCGGAGCCGGAGCTGCCGCCGGAGCGGCTGCGGGAGCGGGTGCCGCT
>NZ_LAYO01000105.1 GCF_000980875.1 Leucobacter sp. Ag1
CAGCGCTCGCGCTCGCGATCCTGCTCGCCGCCCGCGCTGCGCAGCTCGATGCCGAGCGCCATCGCGCCCGCCGCGAGCAGCGCCCGTGCGTCGGGCGAGAGGGGATCGTCGCCGGCGACGACGAGCACGGTGCCCGCGGTATCGAGGGGGATCCGTTCGGCGTGCGCGCCCGGATCCGAACCGCCCGCGAGTCCGCTGCTGCCGGCCAGCAGGCTGCCGTCGGCGCGCAGCGCCGCGATCCTGCGCCCGGTCGCCTGCGCGAGCGTCGCGATCGTGGCCGCCGGATTCTGGCCGCCGACGAAGAGCTCCCGGTGCGCCTGGAGCGCGCGGTGCGCGGCGCTGAGCTCGTCGGCCTCGAGCAGCGCGGCGACCGCCTTGCTGACCGCGATGAAGGGGGTCGGCGGCGGGACCTCGATCAGAGCGACCCGGTAAGCGCTGGCCGCGGCGACGAGCGGGCGGGGGATCCGTGCGTGCGCGATGCCGACCCCGAAGCCGATCGCGGCCACCCGCGCCCGGCCCAGGCTCGCGACGAAGTCGTGCCACCGAGGATCGTCCTCCTCGAGCGCGAGCCCCGTCGTGAGCACGAGCTCGCCGCCGTCGAGGTAGGCGCCCAGATCGAGCAGCTCGGTGGTCGAGACCCAGCTCAGGTCGGGATCCCCGACGCCGGCCTGCACGAGGCGGAGCCCGAGCCCGGGGGTGGAGAGCAGGTGCGAGAGGCGTGCCATGACGACATCTTTGCACAGCAGGGCGGCGGGCCGCGGTGCAGAGTGGCATCTGCGGGCTTCCTGCTCGCGCCTAGACTGAGGGCGAGCGGGCAGCGGAACGCGGCCCGACCCGAGCACCGGCGCAAGAGGGAGACGGCATGACCGAGGCGAACGACACGACGACGCGAGGCCCGCTGTCCGGCATCCGGGTGGCCGACTTCTCGCGAGTGCTCGCCGGCCCGCACGCCACCATGATCCTGGCCGACTTCGGCGCCGACGTGATCAAGATCGAGAGCCCCGAGGGCGACGGCACCCGGCAGTGGTCGCCGCCCGTCAACGCCGTCGGGCAGAGCACCTACTTCGCCGGAGTCAACCGCGGCAAGCGCTCGGTCGTGTGCGACCTGCGCTCCGAGGAGGGGCAGGCGCTCGCCCGCTCGCTGGCGTCAACGGCCGACGTCGTCATCGAGAACTTCAAGCCCGGCACCATGGACAAGTTCGGCCTCGGCTACGACGCCGTCGCCGCCGACAACCCGGGCGTCGTGTACTGCTCTATCTCGGGCTTCGGCGACGCCGCAGGTCGCGACCTGCCCGGCTACGACCTGCTCGTGCAGGCCGTCGGCGGCCTCATGAGCATCACCGGGCAGAGCGACGCCGACGGCGGCGAGCCCACCAAGGTCGGCGTCGCGCTCGTCGACATCCTCACCGGTCTCAACTCCGTGATCGGGATCCAGGCGGCGCTGCGAGCCCGCGACACCGCCGAGTCGCCGACCGCGGGGCGCGGCCAGCACGTGAAGGTGACGCTGCTCGGCTCGCTGCTCTCGGCGCTCGCCAACCAGGCGTCGTCCACGCTCGAGACCGGACGGGCTCCCGGCCGCATGGGCAACGCGCACCCGTCGATCGCGCCTTACGAGACCTTCGCCGCTGCCGACCAGGAGGTCGCGCTCGCGGTCGGCACCGACGGCCAGTTCTCCCGCCTGTGCGAGGTGCTCGGAGCCCCCGAACTCGCGAGCGACCCGCGCTTCGTCGACAACCCGTCGCGCGTGGCGCACCGCCTCGAGCTCAAGGCGCTGCTCGAAGGGCTGCTCGCCGCTCGCCCCGCAGGGGAGTGGATCGACGCCTTCACCGCCGCGAACATCCCGGCCGGCCGCGTGAACACCATCGCCCAGGCGCTCGACCTCGCCGAGACCCTCGGGCTGGAGCCCGTCGCCGAGACCCGCGCGACCGACGCCGACGGGCAGGAGCGCGTGCTGCGCTCGGTCGCGACGCCCATCTCGTTCTCGGCCACCCCGTCCCGCTACTCGGCCCCGCCGCCCGGACTCGGCGAGCACGCCGGCGCCGAGTGGCTGCCGCGCTGATCCACCGTCTTCGATCCGTCAGTCCCGTTCCGAAAGGACCCGCAATGACCACCACCATCGACCAGCTGTTCAACGTCTCCGACTTCGTCACCGAAGAGGAGCGGGAGTGGCAGCTCAAGGCCCGCGACTTCGCGCAGACCAAGATCAAGCCGATCATCGACCAGGCGTTCGAGGACCGCCGCCTGCCCGTCGAACTGCTGCCCGAGGTCGGCGAGTTCGGCGCCTTCGGCATGTACATGAACGGCTACGGCCTGAAGGGCGCCTCCTCGGTCGCCTACGGGCTCGTCGCGATGGAGTTCGAAGCCGTCGACTCCGGCTTCCGCACCGCGCTCTCCGTGCAGGGCTCGCTCGCCATGGGCGCGATCTACAAGTTCGGCTCGGAGGAGCAGAAGCAGGAGTGGCTGCCCAAGATGGGTCGCGGCGAGGCCATCGGCTTCTTCGGACTCACCGAACCCCAGGGCGGATCCGACCCCAACACCATGCTCACCCACGCGCGCCGCGAGGGCGACCAGTGGGTGCTCAACGGCAAGAAGCGGTGGATCGGCCTCGCCACCATCGCGCAGGTCGGCGTGATCTGGGCGAAGGACGAAGAGGGGATCGTGCGCGGCTTCGTCGTGCCGACCGACACCCCCGGCTTCACCGCGACCGCGATCGAGAACAAGCTGTCGATGCGCGCCTCGCTGCAGACCGAGATCGTGCTCGAGGACGTGCGCCTGCCGCTCGACGCGATCCTGCCCGGTTCGAAGGGCCTGTCGTCGCCCTTCAAGTGCCTCAACGAGGCGCGCTACGGCATCGCCTGGGGCGTCATGGGGGCGGCGCGTGCCTGCCTCGAGGTCGCCGTGGAGCGCTCGCAGACCCGCGAGGTGTTCGGGGCCCCCATCGGTTCGAAGCAGATCATCCAGGCGAAGCTCGCCGACATGTTCGTCGAGTACGAGAAGGGCCTGCTGCTCGCCCTGCACCTCGGCCGACTGAAGGACGCCGGAAACCTGTCGTACGGGCAGATCTCCGTCGGCAAGCTCAATAACGTGCGCGAGGCCATCAAGATCGCCGGCACCTGCCGCTCGATCCTCGGCGGCGACGGCATCACCTCCGACTTCCCCGTGATGCGCCACATGGCGAACCTCGAGTCGGTGCGCACCTACGAGGGCACCGACGAGGTGCACCAGCTGGTGATCGGCCGCGAGCTGACGGGCATCGCCGCGTTCTAGGGAGTTAGGCCTGGACCTGGGGGCCCGCCCCCCGGTTCGGTATCGAGAGGGCTCGATTCCACCTGTTTCTTTCGAGAAGAGGTGGAATCGAGCCCTCTCGATTGTTGTGTAGTGGGCAAGAGCGGGGAGCCCGGGCTTGTGCGGCAGATGGAAGCTGGCCGGATACGTTCTACACAGCGGGATTCGGCACTCCGCGCCTGTTGAGAACGCTTCCGGGCCCGACGCCGCCATGGAAGCTTGAGCGATGGAACATCTCTCTGCTCGCCAGGCTGCCGCACCGCTCGCTGGAACACCCTGCTCGACTGCGGAAGCGCTGCGCGCCGGAGTGAGCCGTCGAGCCCTCGAAAATGCTCGATTCGAAGCGGTGCATAGAGGGATGCGGTGGTCGGCGGGCGGCATCGTGCGGGCCGGGCTGGCGGCGACGCCGCAGGGCGAGGGGGCATTCGAAGACGAAGCCTGGATGAAGCGCGTGATAGCTTGCGTCCCGCTCCTGCGACCGGGTGAAGCCATCAGTCATTCCACTGCGTTGCGGCTCCACGGATGCCCGATCACAGACGACGGTCTCGTGCATCTCACGATTCCGGCACCGAACCGGGGCCGGCGGCTCTCCACAGTGCGAGGGCACACCTGGCCGACGGAGTTCACCCGTATCCCGCTCGACGCGCTCGAAACAATGCCTTGGCTCCCTCCCGGCGGTCGTCTCCCTGCGATCCCGACAGTGGAGCCCGCGCAAGCGTTGCTGCAATCGGCTGGACTGCTCCCGTTGGTGGAGCTGGTGGTCGCGGCTGACGCGATCGTCGGGCAACGCCGGTCCTCGAACGGAACGGTATGGTCGCTGTCCACATGGGACGAGCTGTCTTCTGCGGCGGCGGACTACACCGGACGGGGTGCGCGGCGTCTCCGCCGGGCGCTCGACTTCTCTCGGGTCGGTGCGGAGTCCCGCATGGAGACTCTGCTCCGGCTGCTGCTCGAAGCGTACGGACTGGCCGGGTGCTTCGAACTCCAGCATGAGGTTCGCGACGGCACGGGCTTCATCGGCCGCTTCGACCTGGTCTGCGTCGAGTGGCGGGTCATCCTCGAATACGACGGAGAACAGCACCGCAGGAGCCGCACGCAGTACCTGCGTGACATCCGACGGCTCGATCGGGCACGGGATGCCGGCTGGACGGTGATCCGCGCGCATTCCATCGACCTGTTCGAGGCCGGTGCCCGCGGGCGACTGATCGCTCGGCTCGCGCAGAAGCTCGGCCGGGTTCAGGCCCCTGCCCTCGTGGAAGCTGCGTTCCTGCCGAGCTGATTCCAAGAAAATCGGATCGCAATATCGGTAAAAGTTCATATTCGGCTATAATTTTTGCCATCAAGGAGGTGTGCATGCTGGTCCGGATCGATGCCGCGAGCGAGCGTCCCATCTATGCGCAGATCGCCGACTCCATTCGAGGATCGATCGCCGCACAGCGCGTCCTCGCCGGGCAGCTGCTTCCACCGGCCCGCGAGATCGCCGAGGGCCTCGGCATCAACGCGCACACGGTGCTCCACGCCTATCAGGCGCTCCGCGACGAAGGTCTCGTCGACCTCCGCAGGGGACGTGGCGCGGTAGTCACGGAGGCCGCACCCAAGCTGGTCGCCCTGCACGTCGACGTCGCGGTTCTGGTGGCGCGCGCCCGTGCCCTCGGGGTCGCCCCGAGTACTCTCGCCGCGATGATCACCGACCCCGCGCATCTCAGTGGCGAAGTCGTATCCGAAACAGATAGGAGCCTTCGATGACCCCTCAGCCGACCGGCGTCCCGGGCTCGTCCAGCTCATCGGGCGCGAAGATCGATGCAGCCTCCTCCGATGTCGCGCGTGCGCGCCGGGCCGCGCTGTGGGTCGGCGTCTGGGCGCCGCTCATCGTGGTGGCGCTGGGCGTGCTCCTGCAGATGCTCTGGATTCCGCGCCTGCCCGACCCGATCGCCACGCACTGGAGCGGCAGCGGCGGGCCCGACGGATTCTCCAGCCCATGGGGCAACATCCTGTTCTTCGCCATCACCGGGATCGGCATGACGCTCATCTTCGCGGTGATCCTGCTGATCCCCCGAGGGCGGCGCCTGGGATTCCCGGCCTGGTCGAGCGCTTCCCGTTTTCTCGCGGCTTTCGGTGCGGCGACGATCGTGTTCATCTCGGTGCTCATCGTCGGGCTCGTGCAGATCCAGCTCGATGTCGCCGATGCTCGAACCGTCGGGACCGTCGCTGGGCCGATGGTGGCGGCGGTGCTCGCCGCCGTCACTGCCGGAGCCCTGGGGTGGTTCGTGCAACCCAAGGTCACGGTCGCGGCGCCGGCTTCCGACGACAGCGAGCCGCTCCCGCTAACCGAGCACGAGCGAGCCGTCTGGATCGGTCGCTCCCTGCCGAACGCCGGCTACCGATGGTTCGCGGGGATCATGGTCGTGCTCATGCTGACCCTCTGCCTGGGGAGCCTGGTCGGGCAATTCCCGGGATGGTGGGTTCTCGCGCTGGTGGGCGCCCTGGTGAGCGCTCTGATCATCATCACCATCGGTTTCCGCGTGCGCATCGACGCGGCGGGCCTCGAAGCGCGATCGGTGCTCGGGTGGCCGGTCGTGCGCGTGCGCGCGGCCGACATCGACCGCGTGGCGGCGTCCGAGATCAATCCCCTCGCCGAATTCGGGGGATGGGGATTCCGATGGATGCCCGGACGGTTCGGCGTCGTCCTGCGCACGGGCCCCGGGATCGTCGTCACGCGACGCAGCGGGAGCATCTTCGGCATCACCGTCGACGACGCGGAGACCGGCGCAGCCGTGCTCGCCGCGGCCGCTCGGAGCGCCCGCACCGGATCGGAGGGCACGCGATGAGCGGCGCCGAACTGCCGGTGTTCCCGGAGCACCCGACCGGGGGTGGGTCCGGGGAAGCCGCTGCGCCCGCAACGCCCAGTCTGCCGGTCGAAGTTCGGCGGGGCGCGTCCGCGGTTCCCTGGGGATCGATCGCCGTGTTCATCGCGGTGTCGTTCGGCTTGGCCTGGCTCGTCTGCCTCCCGCTCTGGAACATGGATCCGACGGCTCCCGCGTTCCCGGTGCTGTTCAGCCTGCTGGCCTCCGTGACCATGCTCACGCCGGGCATCGCCGTGCTGGCGGTGCGGCTTCTGGGAGCACCCGGGCGGCGTCGCGAGAGGCGTCTCGGTGCTGCACCCGAGGAACGGGGCGGGTTCCTGCGGTTCCTCGGCATGTGGCCGCTCCGGCCGGCCAAACGGGTCGTGTGGTTCACGGTCGCCGCGCTATTCCTGCCGATCCTGCTGACCTTCGTCACTGTCGGAGTCGCTGCGGCGTTCGGCTGGTTGCGTCTCGATCTCGTCGGGTTCTCCGCCTACGCGGACACCATTCGGGCTTCCCTCCCGGCGCAGAGCCCGATCGAAGCGCTTCCACCCATCGCGGTGCTCGTGGCGCTCCAGCTGCTCTCCATGCCATTCGGCGCGTTGTTCAACGCGCTCCTCGCATTCGGCGAAGAGGTGGGTTGGCGCGGGTGGTTGCTGCCCGCGCTGCGACCGCTCGGTACCTGGCCGGCGCTCCTCGGGTCCGGCGCGATCTGGGGACTCTGGCATTCGCCGCTGATCCTGCTCGGGTACAACTTCGGTCGCACCGACTGGACCGGGGTCGCGTTCATGGTGCTCGGCTGCGTGGCCTGGGGCGTATTCTTCGGCTGGCTTCGCCTGCGTAGCGGATCGGTCTGGCCCGCCGTCGTCGGACACGGCGCACTGAACGCCGCGGCCGGCACCTTCATGCTGCTCGCGGCGTCCGGCGCGCCGCTCGATCCGGCACTCGTCAGTCCGCTCGGGGCCGCAGGCTGGATCGTGCTCGGTGCGGTCGCCCTCGGGCTCGGACTGTCCGGTCAGCTCCGAGCGCAGCCGGAGCTCGCGCCTCGACGCGCTTCCGGAGCCCCGAGCCCGCGAGATCTGTCGAAGCCGTCAGCTCCGCCGACCCCGGTATCGGCACCGAACGGTACGCCGGGCCGGGCAGGCGCCGAACCGCAACAGACCAGAGCCGGCACCGAACGGGAACAGCCCCGAGCCGACACCGAACGGGAGCAGACCTAGGCGAGCACCGAACGATCGAACGCGTCGACGCTGATGCCCTGCTCGAGCACGGCGCGCGACCACTCGCGGGCCGAGTGCAGGCTGTGGTCGCGGTAGTTGCCGCAGCTCACCGCTTCCGTGCCCGGCACGTCGTCCCAGGTCACCCGCTCAGCGATATCGGAGAGCGACGCCTTGATCGCAGACGCGACGTCCGCGTTGCTCGGCTCGCCCCACACGATCAGATGGAAACCGGTGCGGCAGCCGAACGGAGAAATGTCGATCACGCCATCCAGACGCGTGCGCAGCAGGCCCGCGATCGTGTGCTCGATCGTGTGCAGCCCGGCGGTCGGAATCTCGCCCTCGTTCGGCTGCACCAGCCGGATATCGAAGTTCGAGATCGCATCGCCCTTCGGCCCGCGCTCCACCCCGATGAGGCGCACATACGGCGCACGCACCTTCGTGTGATCGAGCGCGAAGCTCTCGACCTCGGCCAGCTCGACTTCGCCCACGGCTCCTCCTCGGATCTCGAACACCGCACCGGAGCAAGAAGCAAATGCCAGAAGCAGAACGGCGGTGCGGCGCAGCAGGGTTCTTCCGAACCCACGCTACGCCGCACCGCCGTGAAACGAGCCCGCGTGACCGCGGATGACAGTGCGAGCGCGAACGCGCCCGCACTGTCGCGGCGGTCAGGCCGCCATCAGAGCGACCCGAGCCGAATCGGCCGAGCGCTCGACGCGAACATCCCAGCCGTCGGCCGAGAGCCGCTGCAGGTCGTTCCCCGCCGCATCGAGATTCTTCGTCTCGACGAGGTAGAGCGTGCGACCGGACCCCCGGTACACCGAACGGTGCTCGGCCCAGGCCGGGATCCGCGGAGCGGAATCGGAACCGAGGGCGTGGTACGGGGTGCGCGGAGCCTGCGCGACGGGAGCGACCGGTGCAAAGTGGCGCGTCGCGACGTCGCTGGCGTGCAGAGTGTGCTGCATGGTGCTGTCCTTTCTGTGTGTGCGGCAGCCGCTCGCGGTTCGCGGCGCGGCGCCGAGCGATCCTCGCCGAACGGCGGGAACGCGGTATGTGATCGAACGCGAATGCGGTCGACCGGTGGGATCGGAACGTTCGAACGAACGCTTCCGGAGCGGATCCGTGGATCCCGGTGGAATGGAGCGCTGCGGCCGGGAGCGAGCCGGTGTCGACGCCGGCCAATGAATGGCTTCTGGCGGACACGGCATGCGGCTGCGCAAGCTCAATCCATAAGCATAACCGAAAAGTTTGAGAATTGCTAGACTCGGCCCGTGCGCGGCGTCGAGCCGTGCTGAAGAATCGCACGATGACGCGGAAAGGGCGGCATGCAGCACGGAGAATCCACGGCGGAAACGCCGCAGCGAACGGCCGCCCCCGGATCCACTCTGCTGGTCTTCGCGCACCGCGACGAAGCATCCGCGTTCAGCGACGTCCCGCACCTCGTCACCGGGGTCGGCAAGGTGAACGCAGCGGTGTCGCTCGCCGGGGAGCTGGCGAGCCGTGCCGGAGCCGTGTCGCGCGTCATCGTGCTCGGCACCGCCGGCGTCGTCGACGACGGCCCCGACCTCGACACGGTGTACCAGATCGGTGCCGTGAAGCAGCACGACTTCTCGCTGCCCTCGCCCACGATCGAGCCGCGCGGTCCGGTCCTCGCGCCGAAGCTGACCGTCGCGACCGGCGACGTCTTCGTCCAGGACGACGCGCAGCGCGCCCGCATCGCCGAGCTCGGCGCCGAGCTCGTCGACATGGAGAGCTACGCGATCGCGGCCCTCTGCGCGCGTTTCGATCTGGAACTCGTGATCCTGAAGGTGCCGTCGGACTTCGCCGACAGCTCCACCACCGACGAGGAATGGGACACCATCGTGTTCCGCAAGAGCGAGCAGCTGCGCACGTTCGCCGAGGCGGAGCTCCCCGAACTCTTCGCCTGACCGCCAGAAATCCGTACCGCTCCGCAGGAGGGGCAGAGAGGGGGCCGCCGTGAGGATCCGCGCGCTGCTGCTCGTCTTCGTCGGCGGTGCGGTCGGCACGGCGGCACGGGCGGCACTCGACGCCGCGATCCCGAAGCCGGGCGGATTCCCCCTCGCGATCCTCGTCATCAACGTGCTCGGAGCGCTCCTGCTCGGGATTCTGCTGGAAGCGCTGCTGCGTCCCGTACCCGAGCCCGTGGCGGTCACCGACCTGAGGCTGCTGCTCGGCACCGGAGTGATGGGCGGCTTCACGACCTACAGCACGCTCGCGCTCGGCACGGTCGAGCTCGCTCACGGCGGGCTGCCCTGGGTTGGGATCGGGTATTTGGCGCTCTCGGTCCTGCTCGGCATCGCCACCGCGACGCTGGGGATCCTCCTCGGCGGCCGGTTGCGTCGCCGGAAGGAACCGGCATGACCCCGCTCCTGCTGCTGGGCATCGCGCTCGCCGGCGGCGTCGGCGCCGTCGCCCGGTTTTCGTTCGACGCGGCGATGCAGCCGCTGCTGCGGCGACTGGAGCGCCCCGGGTCCCACGGCTTCCCCTGGGCGACGCTGCTCATCAACGTGTCGGGCTCCCTCGTGCTCGGCATGCTCGCCGCGCTCGCGGGCCTCGCCGGGGGAACGCAAGTGCTGCCGCACGAGTGGTTCGCGGTGCTCGGCACCGGGTTCCTCGGCGGATACACGACGTTCTCGACCGCGAGCGTCGACGCGGCCCGCCTGATCGCGGCGCGTCGCTGGAACGCAGCCCTCGGCTACGCGGGAGGCACCGCCGTGCTGTCGACCCTCGCGGCGGCGGCCGGGTTCTGGGGCCTGGCGCTGCTCGTCTGAGCGTCTGCTCGTCCGAACGTCCGCGCATCGAGGCATGTCTTGACATGCCTCGATGGCGCGTGGTGTACTTGCGAGCACATTACGAAAGTCACTTTCTTAATTCGGACGGCGAGGTCCCCATGGCACCCAATGCGAGCGATGCGCCCGGAGGCAGCGGGCTGCCGAGCGCGGTGAACGCACGCGTAGCCGCTGCGCTGCTCGAGAGCGGGCGCGCCAGCGTGACCCAGATCGCGGAGCGCACGGGACTGTCCCGTCCGACCGTCGATGCAGAGCTGACCCGGCTGCGGGAGCTCGGGCTCGCGCGCGTGGTCGACGACGCGGAGGCGGGCGAGCGCCGGGCGGGACGTCCCGCCCGATTCTTCGAGTTCTGCGCCGACGCCGGCCTCCTCGTCGGGGTCGACGTCGGCATCCACCGGCTGCGCGTCGTGCTCGCCGAGCTCGACGGCCGCGTCGTCGGATGGCACGAGACCGAGAGCGCGCTCGGCATCGACGGGAACGAGCGCATCGCCCTCGTCATCTCGACCGTCCGCACGGCGCTCCGCAGCTCGGGCATCGATCCGGAACGGCTGCTCCGCCACTCCTGTCTGGCGCTGGCGGTCTCGGGCGTCGTCGACCCGGGGGGCCGTATCCTGATCTCCCACAACTTCCCGGAGTGGGAGGGGATCGATCTCGCCGGACTGCTGAGCGCCGAGTTCGGCTGCGCCGCCGTGGTCGAGAACGACATTCGGCTCGCGGCTCTCGCCGAGTTCCGCCTGGGCGCGGCGAAGCACGTCGACGACGTGGCCTACGTCTTCGCGGGGCATCGCGTCTCGCTCGGCCTCATCATCGATGGCAAGATCCGGCGGGGCAAGCACTCCGTCGCGGGCGAGATCGGCCTCGGCGGCTTCGCGTTCTCCTCCCAGGTCGACAGCACGGGCAAGCTCCGGTGGAGCAGCGCGGAGTCGGGCGAGCAGGTGTTCCGTGCAGCGGCGGCCGGCGATCGGGCGGCCAGCGAGGAGATCGTGCGGTTCGCGCAGGGCCTCGCGGTCGGCGTCGCGATCGTCACGATGGCGGTGGATCCCGATCTGGTGATCGTCGGCGGCGGCCTCTCGCTCGCCGGTGAGGAACTGCTCGGGCCGCTGCGTCGAGCGGTCAACGCCGAGATCACACTGCCGGTCGAACCCGAGATCGTGCCGTCCCGGCTGGGGGCGGAGTCGGTGGCGCTCGGCGCGCTGTCGCTCGCCGCGCAGCGCGCGGCAGAGATCCGCCATCCGAGCGAGCCGCCCACGGATCCGGGATTCGACCTCGCGCAGGTGCGCGCGGCCATCGAGCGCGCGAGCGCCCAGCCGGAAGGAGCCGACGAATGAACCCGCAGCACGGGGAACCGACGGTGCTCCGTCTTGCGGTCGTGGGCGCGGGCGCCCGATCGGCGATCGCCCGGCACGCGGTCGAGTCCGGGGACGCGCGCATCGTCGCCGCGGTGGATCCGAGCGCGAATGCGCGGGCTCGCGCCTCGGCGTCCTTCGCCTGCGAGGCGACGTTCGAAACCCTCGACGAGCTGATCGCGGCCGCCGCATCGGGCCTCGACATCGACGCCGCGTTCGTCACCTCGCCCGACGACACCCATGCCGAGATCGCGGTCGCGCTGCTGAACGCGGGGATCGCCGTCTACCTCGAGAAGCCCCTCGCGATCGACGTCGACGACGCGGACGCGATCCTCGCGGCCTCGGCCGATTCGGGAACCCGCCTCTACGTCGGGCACAACATGCGGCACATGTCGGTGGTGCGCACGATGCGGGAGCTGATCCTCCGTGGGGAGATCGGTGAGGTCAAAGCGATCTGGTGCCGCCACTTCGTCGGCAACGGCGGCGACTACTACTTCAAGGACTGGCACGCGGACCGGTCCAAGGCGAACGGGCTGCTGCTGCAGAAGGGCGCCCACGACATCGACGTGATCCACTGGCTCGCGGGCGGCACCTCCGAACTGGTGACGGGCCTCGGCGGGCTCACGCTCTACGGCGGGATCGACGATCGCCGCGACAATTCGGATCGCACCATGCCGGAGTGGTTCTCGCTCGATTCCTGGCCCCCGCTGAGCCAGACCGAGCTGAACCCGGTCATCGACGTGGAGGACCTGTCGATGGTCGCGATGCGCCTCGACAACGGTGTGCTCGCGTCGTACCAGCAGTGCCACTACACGCCCGACTACTGGCGCAACTACACCGTGATCGGCACCGAGGGGCGGCTCGAGAACTTCGGCGACGGGGATGGAGCGATCGTGCGGGTCTGGAACACCCGCACGCTCTACTCCGAGCACGGCGACGCGGAGTACCCGGTGAGCGGGGACGCGGGCGGGCACGGCGATGCCGACCGGCTGACGGTCGCCGAGTTCGTCGCGTTCGTGCGCGACGGGATCGCCACGACGACCTCGGCGGTCGCAGCTCGCGACGCGGTCGCCACCGCGGTCGCCGCGACCGAGTCGATCCGGTCAGAAGGCGCGCCGCGCCGCGTGCGTCCGGTGGATCCGGGCGTCGCCGCGCGGCTCTGATCCGCCGGCCGCAGTCGACCCATTCAGACCCCTGTATTCAAAGGAGAATCCATGAAGAAGAAGACCCTCGCACTCGCCGGGGCGCTCGCGGTGACCGCGCTGGCCCTGTCGGGATGCTCCGGCGGCGGCGCCTCCGAGGCGGCCAGCGATCACAACCTGAAGGCCGAGATCTCGTATGCGTTCTGGGACGTCAACCAGAAGCCGGCGATGGAAGCGCTGATCAAGGACTTCAACAAGGAGTTCCCGAACATCACGGTGAAGACGCAGATCACCCCCTACGCGAACTACTTCACGAAGCTGCAGACGCAGGGCAGCTCGAATACGCTGCCCGACGTGTTCTGGCTGAACGGCCCGAACTTCCAGCTGTATGCCTCCAACGACATGCTCGAGCCGATGAGCAAGGATCTGAAGCCGGCGGACTACCCGAAGGCGCTCAACGATCTCTACTCCTGGCAGGGGACCCAGTACGGTGCACCGAAGGACTTCGACACGATCGCCGTGTACTACAACAAAGCGATCTTCGACGAGGCGGGCGTCGCCTACCCGACGGCGGACTGGACCTGGGACGAGTTCCATCAGAAGGCCAAGGCGATCTCCGACAAGCTCAAGTCCAAGGGCATCTACGGCGTCGCGAGCGGGCTCAACGGCGGGCAGGAGGTCTACTACAACACGATCCTGCAGGCCGGCGGCAGCATCATCTCGGAGGACGGCAAGAAGTCGGGCTACGACGATCCCAAGTCGATCGCCGGGCTGCAGTTCGTGCGCGACCTCGTCGCCGACGGTTCGTCGCCGACCCCGTCCCAGCTCTCGGACACCCCGCAGGACCAGTGGTTCATCAACGGCAAGTCGGCGATGATCTGGTCGGGCACCTGGTCGAACTCCGAATTCCTCGGTTCGCAGGTGAAGGACTCGATCGCGGTCGCGCCGCTGCCGAAGGGCGAGCGCAAGGCGACCGTGATCCACGGCCTCGCCAATGCGGTCGCGAAGGGATCGAAGAACAAGGCCGCGGCGCTCGCGTTCCAGAACTACCTCGGAAGCAAGCAGGCCGCCGAGACCCAGGCGAAGCTGGGCGCCGCGAACCCCGCCTTCAACGGCACGCAGCAGGCCTTCGTCGATTCGGCGCCCTGGGACCTGAACATCTTCGAGAACGCGGCGACGGAGTACGCCTTCCCGTACCCGATCTCGAAGAACACGGCGGCGTGGAACAAGCTCGAGAACGACCTGCTGCCCGCCGCGTTCAGCGGTGAGCAGCCGGTGCCCGACGTGGCGAAGAAGCTCGCGGCCGAGATGAACAAGGCGCTGGAGAAAGAGCAGAAGTGACGGGCTTCGCTTCTGCTCCGGGTGCGGTCGCCGCGCAGGCGACCGCACCCCGAACCGGGCGGCGCGGATCCTCGGATCCGCGCCCTCGGGCCCGCCTCAGGAGCTCCCTCTGGGCGCTCCTGTTCGTCGGCCCGCTGCTCTTCGGCGTGCTCGTCTTCTACATCTGGCCCATCTTCCGCAACGCCTACTTCAGCTTCACCACGTGGGGCGCGTTCGGCGGTGCGACCTGGACCGGGCTCGACAACTACGAGACGATGCTCGGCGATCCCGACTTCTGGCGCGCCATCGTCAACACGCTGATCTACGTCGGCATCCTGCTGCTCGGGATCCCGGTCGCGGTGCTCTTCGCCGCGCTCATCAACCGGCCCGGCCTGCGGTTCGCGGCGGTCTACCGCACCGCGTTCTTCCTGCCCTACGTGGCCATGCCGGCGGCCGTGGCCATGGTGTGGCGGATCATCTTCAACGGCGATTTCGGGATCCTCAACTACACGCTGTCGCTCGTCGGCATCACGGGGCCGAACTGGCTCAGCACCGAGTGGTTCGCGCTGCTGTCCGTCGGGCTCGTCGGCATGTGGATCTCGCTCGGCTTCAACCTGATCGTGCTCTCGGCGGGCATGCGGGGGATCCCGCCCGAGATGTACGAGGCATCGACCCTCGACGGAGCGAGCCGCACCCGGCAGTTCTTCTCCATCACGGTGCCGCTCCTCAGCCCGTCCATCTTCTTCGTCTCGGTCATGACCGTGATCACCGGGTTCCAGGTCTTCGACCTCCTCTACGCGCTCATGGGCACGCAGAACCCCGCGATCAACCAGACCCAGTCGCTCGTCTACCTCTTCTTCGCGCACCAGCAGGCCGGGGACAACGGGTACGCGGCGGCGGTCGGCGTGGCGATCCTGCTGCTCGTCGGCGTGTTCACGATGCTCCAGTTCCGGATGCAGAAGCGGTGGGTGACCTATGACTGACACGCAGACGACCGCGCTCGCCATCCGGCAGCGCGCAGCGGGCAAACGCCTCCGCCTCGGCAACGGCGTCACGCACGCGGTCCTGATCGTCGCGTCGCTGACGATGATCTTCCCGTTCCTCTGGCAGATCCTCATGTCGCTCGCGACCAACGCCCAGGTCACCTCGGTGCCGCCCACCTTCTGGCCGGGCGAGCTGCACTTCGAGAACTTCGCGCACGTCTTCGACCAGCTCCCGTTCCTCAACCAGCTCTGGGTCTCGGCAGCGGTCACGACGATCCGCACGGTGGGGCAGCTGCTGCTCTGCTCCATGGCGGGGTACGCGTTCGCACGCCTCGAGTTCCCGTTCAAGCGCACGATCTTCGCGATCGTGCTCGCGATCCTGATGGTGCCGCCGCAGGTCTACCTGCTGCCGCAGTACCAGATCGTCCAGGGCCTCGGCTGGCTCAACACGATCGCGGGCATCGCCGCCCCCGGTATCTTCAGCGCGTTCGGAACGTTCATGATGCGGCAGTTCTTCATGGGCCTGCCCGAGGAGCTCTCGGAGGCCGCGCGGCTCGACGGGGCGAATCACTTCCAGATCTTCTGGAAGATCATGCTGCCGCTCGCGAAGCCCGGTCTCTCGGCGCTCGCGATCATCACGGTGCTCGCCTCCTGGAACGACCTGCTCTGGCCGCTGATCGTCGCCACCGACGCCACGCAGATGCCGCTCGCGCCGGGGATCGCGACGCTCACCAGCCAGCGCTCCATCCCCGACTATCCGCTGCTCCTCGCCGCCAGCCTGCTGGCGATGGCACCGGTGCTCATCCTGTTCCTCTCCATGCAACGGCGCGTGATCGACGGCATCGCGTTCTCGGGGCTGAAGTAACCCGTGAAGAAAGGTGCTCCTCCAGTGAACCCCCTGCGTATCGGCCTCATCGGAGCCGGCGGAATCTCCCGCGTCCATGCCGACGGGTGGCGAGCGCTCGACGCCGACGTGACCGTCTACTCGCACGAGGGCGCCGAGGCGCTCGCCGCCGAGTACGGATTCGCGATCGCGTCCGATCTCGATGCGCTGCTCGCCGCGTGCGACATCGTCGACATCGTGACCTCGACGCCCAGCCACGGCCCGCTCGCGCACGCCGCGATCTTCGCCGGCAAGCACGTCATCTGCGAGAAGCCGCTCGCCGGCACCGCGGACGAAGCGCGGCAGATCGTCGATGCGGCCCGGCGCGCCGGGGTGCGATTGTTTCCCGCGCACGTCGTCCGCTACTTCCCCGACTACGTCGCCATGCACGAGCAGGCGGTCGCCGGGAGGATCGGGGACCTCGCCGTGCTGCGTTTCCTGCGCGGGGGAGAGGCGCCGCGCACCGGATCCTGGTTCCACGACGAGGCCGAGGGCGGCGGGATCATCCGCGACCAGATGATCCACGATCTGGATCAGGCACTCTGGTTGGCCGGGGACGTCGTGCGGGTCTACGCGGTGCGCAGCGCTCCGGCGGACGATGCCGTCGCGCCCGACGCCGTGACCGCTCACGTCGTGCTCACGCACGCGAGCGGGGCCGTGTCGCATGTGCAGGGGACCTGGGGGCCGCCGGGAATGCGGTTCCGGACGAGCGCGGATCTCGCGGGCAGCGGCGGGACCCTGTCGATCGATTCGACCGCCCACGATCCGAGCCGGATCGAGCTGCCGGGTGCGACGGACGGAACCGGGTACCTGCCGCCGCAGGCCAACGCCGTCAGCCCCTACACCGCCGAGCTGTGCGCATTCGTCGAGGCGATCGCGGCCGGATCCCCGGCAGCGGTGAGCCCGGCGGACGGCGTGCGCGCCGTGCAGCTCGCCGAAGCCGCCTCGGCGTCGCTGCGGACCGGTCAGCCGGTCGACGTCGCGCTCGACCCGATCGAATCGGAGGAGACCCGATGAACGCCGAACAGAACACGCCGCTCCGGATCGCGGTGCTGTCGTTCGCCCACACGCACGCCATCAGCTACTGCGAGGCGCTGTCGGGTCGCGCGGACATCGAACTCGTCGCCGCCGATCCGGACGGTGCCGCAGCTCCGGACGACGCGCCGCGAGGGGCGGAGCTGGCGGCCTCCCTGGGCGTCGACTACGTCGACAGCTACGCCGACGCGCTCGCGTGGGGCCCGGACGCGGTGATCGTCACCGCCGAGAACGCGCGGCACCGGGAGCTGGTCGAGCTCGCCGCGGAGGCCGGGGCGCACGTGCTCTGCGAGAAGCCGCTCGCCACGACGCTCGAGGACGCCCGGGCGATGCTCGCAGCGACGGAACGCGCCGGGGTCGCGCTCATGACGGCGTACCCGGTGCGGTTCGCGCCCGCCTTCGCCGATCTGGTGCGTCGCGTACGCGATGGGGCGCTCGGCACGATCCTCGCGGTGCGCGGCACGAACAACGGCAAGCTCCCGTCGGATCGCGCCTGGTTCACCGACCCGGAGCTGGCCGGCGGCGGCGCGCTCGTCGACCACGTCGTGCACTGCGCCGACCTCATCGACGAGCTGCTCGGCGCGCGAGCCGAGACGGTCTACGCCGTGGCGAACCGCACGATCCACGCGGGAGCCGCGGTCGAGACCGGTGGCCTCGTGACCGCGAACTACCCCGGCGGGGTCATCGCGAGCATCGACTGCACGTGGAGCATGCCCGAGAGCGGACCGACCTGGGGCGGGCTGACCCTGCAGGTGATCGGGACGCGCGGCAGCATCACGATCGATCCCTTCGCCCAGCACGTGGCCGGGATCGCGTCGGACGGGGCGGTCTGGGCGTCGACGGGCGACAACCTCGATGCGGCCATGCTCGAGGAGTTCCTGGACGCGGTGCGCTCCGGGCGAGCGCCCAGGCCCGACGGCGCCGTCGGACTGCGGACGCTCGAGGTCGTGGACGCGGCGCGCCGCTCCGTCGCGAGTGGCGAGGCGGTGCGGCTCGGGTGAGCGCGAGCGGTGGTCCGGTCGGTGAGCCGGACCACCGGCCGGAAGCGTGGGCAAACGCCGCCGGAAATGACTGAGGCCCCGGCTCCCCGCAAGGGGAGTCAGGGCCTCAGCTCTGGCGGTGACGGTGGGATTTGAACCCACGGTAGGGGGTTACCCTACACAACTTTTCGAGAGTTGCACCTTCGGCCGCTCGGACACGTCACCGAGAAAGAGCTTAGGGGATGCGGGCGCCGAATGTGAAATCGGCGTGTTCCTGCGCGAGTCGCTCGACCAGCTCGCTGCGATTCGCGGCTCCGAGCTTGGCGCGGGCCTGGGCGATGTGCGACTCGACCGTCCGGACGCCGCAGCCCATCCGCTCCGCGATCTCGCGGTTCCCCAGGCCCTGCGCGGCGAGTTCGGCCGCCGTCCGCTCCCGGGCGGTCAACGGGGTGCGTGCCGGCTGCTGCGTCGGCCGGGGGATCTGTTCGCGCATGCGCCACGGGAGCGAGAGCGTGATCGCGGTGTCGATCCGTTCGAGCAGGCGGTCGCAGCGCCCGACCGCGCCGGACGCGCGGCGTTTCAGCTGGATCCGCCGCGCGGCGCTCGCGGCGTTCTCGGCCGCGGCCCAGTGCTCGCTGTCGCAGAGGTGCTCGGCGATGCGGAGCAGCTCGACCGGGTTCTGCTGATCGAATGCGCGACGGTGCGCGGCGGCCACGGCGACGAGCGGTGCCGGCTGTTCTTCGATGTCGATGCGCACGACGGACGGGTCGAGGGATTCGAGGCGGCCGGCGAGGTAGCCGACGATGCCGGTGAACGTGGTGTCGACGCTCGAGGGCGCAGTGCGGTCCCGATGATTCTCGGCGGTCAGCGCGCGGGCGATGAGGGCGACGGTGTGGGTGAGACGCTTCGGGAGGAACATCGGCAGTCGCTGCTCCATGCGCTGCCACTCGAGCAGTGCGTGGTGCGCGTCTCCGGCGGAGAGCGCGCCCGCGGCGGCTTCGAGATGGCCGAGCCAGATTAGGTGGGAGGCTCCGGCCGGCAGGCGCCGAGCCACCCCGCGCAGATCCTCGGCGTGCTCGCGCAAGGTATCGGTGAACAGCGTGTTGAGGGCCCATCCCAGCAGGATCGACCCGTGCAGGTGGTGGAGCACCCGGGACTCGGGCAGGCCCATGCGGCCGGTGAGCGTCCGGGCCGCAGCCGCGAGGGACCGCGCGGGGATCGCCCCGCGCGGCACCGCGTCGAGCACCTGCAGGATCCCGGCCGCGCAGGCCACCTCGGGAGAGGGGTGGGACGCGGCGCACGCGGTGATGGTCGCGCGGTCGGGGCCCAGGGGCTCGGTGTCGTTGAGACGGCTCAGCACCAGAGCGGTCGAAGCCTCCGAGGCGCCCGCCGGCTCCAACTGCGCGAACGCGTGCGGATCCGAAGGATCGACTCCCGATTCCGCGCTCAGCACCGCCCAGGCGTTGAGGTGGGCGAGTCGCGGCACCGGTTCCGCGGGGATCGCGGTCCCGACCAGGGCGGAGAGGCCCGTCGGAGCGCCCTTGAGCCCGGCGAGCGCGCGGACCCGCGTCTGCGGTTCCAAGGGCTGGCCGAGCGCGCCCGCTCGGAGGAACAGCGCCCGGGTGAGCCCGTCGACGCCGAAGGTCAACCGCTGCTCGAGCACTCGGTGCAGCACGGCGGCCTGCGCGGCGCGCGGGATCTCGCTCGACAGGGGAGTGCGCGCGCAGAACTCGGCGTCCCGATCCGAGAGGGGGAGGCCGAGCATCTCGAGGCTGAGCAGCCCCTCGGTGATGCGCCGACGCGTGACCTCGAGCTCCTGGCTGGAGATCGTGCTGCGCAGCGGCACCGCGATGAATTCGGGAACGTGGAGCAGATCCGATGACCCGTACTGGAGGGCGATGCCACGATCCGTGAGCTCGCGCAGCAGGTCGCCACCGGTCAGCTCCTCCGCGGACGCGGGGTCGAGGGGATCGAGCTCGGACAGCACTGCGGCCGCGGCGAGGGTCTGCGTGTCGAGTCCGTGCGCGAGACGAGAGGCCGCCTGCATGGCCGGCAGATTGAGCTCGTGGAGTCGGTCATGACGGATACTGGGTCGGGGGCCAGGCACGAGCTGCCCCGATTCCGCGATCGCCAGCAGATCGAGGGCCCAGTGGGGGCGCCCGAGCGAGAGCTGCTGGATCGCTCCGACCGTCGCCGAGTCGAGCGGCTGCTGCGCGTGCCGGTGGGCCAGATCCGCGATCTGCTCGAGTTCGAACGGTTCGAGCCGGATCCGGACCGCGCGTTCGAGCGACGCCAGCGTGCTCGGGTCCTCGGCGACGAGCGCCTCGACGGCGTCGGAGTAGCTGTTGCGCAGTTCGCTGATCTCGAGGGCCCCGATGGCGTGACCTCCGGCGTCGATGAAGGACTTGAGCGCGCGGAGCGTCTCGAGGTCGGAGCGCTCGAGCCGGTCCAGCAGGAGCACGCGGTGGGGCTGCATCGCCGCGACGCGCTCGGCCGCGCCCGGTACCGTGCAGTCGATGAGCTCGCTCCGGCCGACGGCCGATCCCAGGCGGATCTGCACCGCGCGGAGCTCGTGACTGTGTCCGAGTCCGGTCTCGCCGAGCACGAGCACGAGCGAGTGCCGTTCGAACTCCGCGAGTATCGCGTCCGTTATTCCTATGCGCAGCTGAAAGAGCCGATCCACCATGGGTCACATCTCCTGAAGATCACCAATGTTTGTGCGAACCGTTCCCCCCAGCCGCATACCCCGTCATCGACGGTATGAGCAGCAGCCTAGCCATCTCAGTGCGCTCTGCCGAAAAACATTCGGAGTTGTATGTCTCGACTCTCAGACATGCGTCCAGGAGTCTCAGTAGAGGGAGCCCGGGGAATCCGTATTCCGCACCGCTTTCAATCGTATGTGCGTACGCGTAGTCCGGGTTACGCAGAGTCCTGGGAGTTCGCTGGACCCCTGGATACGCTCGCGACGAGAGCGTCGGGACGTTGCAGGAACACCTGCGACCCCGGGAGCCTCACGAACCTCATCATCAAGCGTTTGGGGGAACACTTGACCAAGCAACTCCGGCGAACGGATGCCGGCAAGCGGAGAGTCCGGGGCATCGCCCTGGTCACCGCCGCCGCGACCATCCTCGCTCCAGCCTTCGGCGTCGCATCCGCGGCCAACGCCGACTCGAAGACCTCGGGACCGATCTCGACCGCGGCATCCGCCGCGCACGGGCACGGGCTCTGGGTCGACGCGCTCAACCTGAACGTCCTGGGTGGTGCCGAGGCGAACTCGTACTACTCCGATTCCGTCGGTCCGAACCGCGACGCGCTGAACGTCTCGCTGCTCGGTGCGCTGAAGGTCGACTTGGGCAATGTCAAGGTGCCGCTCCTGAAGGACCCGGCGAACCCGGGGGCCGGCGGGCTGCTGGATCTCGGCAGCCTCGGCGCGATCTCGAGCTACGGCGCCTCGCCGACTTCCACGAAGTCCGTGGCGGCATCCGGCCTCATCACGCAGGACGGTGCACTGAACCTCGACGCTTCGAGCGCCTCGGACTACAAGCCGGCGAAGCTCGACGTCTCAGCACTGCTCGAGCAGGTGCTCGGGCAGACGGTGACCGACACGGTGCTGGACCAGGCTTCGGTGAACATCGGAGCCCTCGCCTCGCATGCGGAGAGCAACTACGGGCAGAACAGCTCGGAGTACATGCTCGCGGGCCTCGGCGCGGACGTCCACAGCAACCTGGTCGGTGGACTCGTCACCACGCTCGACGGAGTGGTCACGAACGCGATCGCGCCGATCGTGGCGCTCGCCGGACCCGGCGGCACCCTCGAGACGACGCTCAAGAACCTGCTCGACGGCGGCGTGCCGCTGGTCCTCGAAAGCAAGGTCACCGCGGTCTCCCTCGATCTCTCGGGGCTCGTGAACTCGGTGCACCAGCAACTGCTCAACACTCCGCTGAGCAACAGCGACAGCAGCGTGAAGATCGACCTCAAGAACGGCCTCGTGCACCTCGACCTCGCGAAGCTCGCGATCAAGGGGCACCCGGGAGCGACCTCGCTCAACGACCTTCCCGCGAACACCGAGGTGCTCGACCCCACGACGGTCAGCGCGATCCTCAACGGGGTCACCGAGGCGCTCGTCGGCAACAGCCCGAACTCCCTGGTGAGCAAGGCGGTCGCCCTGGTCACCGACGGCCTCTACAGCGCGACGCTCAACGTCGACCTGGAGGTCGGAGCGGTGCTCGGACTCGTCAAGGCGCCGGTCAAGGTGCACGCCTCGGTGGGCGGCCTGCTCGGCCAGCCCGGCTACCCCGCGCCTGTGATCGACACCAGCGGGCTGACCGTCGCCGGGATCAACCTCGGCGGCCTCGTGCAGCCGGTGATCAACCTCGTGACCCCGGTGCTCGCGAATGTCGGCGCCAACGTGCTGAAGCCCGTGGTCGACGGCGTTGTCGGCGGTCTGCAGACGACCATCATGAACGTGGTGTCCCCGCTCGTCGGCGATCCCGCGAATCCTGCGGCGGGAAGCCTGCTCGGTGCACTGAAGCCGGTGCTCGAGCAGGTCGTCACCCTGCGCATCAACGAGCAGCCGACCAAGCTCTCGCCCGCGCAGGACGGCGATCTCGGAAGCGGGAGCTTCACGGTCCGTCCGCTGTCGCTGACGCTGCTCCCGGCGCTGCTGGGCAACAATGCGGTCAAGCTCCAGCTCGGTTCCTCGACGGTCAAGGCCGCCGCTGATCCGAAGCTGACGGCGACGCCGAGCTCGGTGGAGCAGGGCGCGACGGTCACGCTCAAGGGCGACGGTTTCACCCCCACCGAGACCGTCTCGATCGCTCCGGGTGTCGGCACCCCGATCAGCGCGACGACCGGCAACGACGGAACCTTCACCAAGACCTGGGCCGTTCCGGCGAACCAGGCTCTGGGCTCGCTCGAGTTCACCGCGACCGGCGGCACCAGCAACAAGGTGGCGAAGGCGACCGTGACGGTGACGAAGGGCACGAGCGGCTCGGACGCGTCGTCTGATTCGAACGCTGCGGCCAACGCGAACGCCTCGGCGTCCGCAGCGGCCTCGGCCCAGGCCGACAGCAACGCCAACGCAGCGGCGCAGGCCGCGGCGCAGGCGGCGGCTACGGCCGACGCGAAGACGACGGCCTCGGCAGCAGCCACGGCGAACGCTGATTCCGCGGCGAAGGCAGCTGCGGACCCTGCGGCATCGACCAACGCCTCGACGACGGCGACCACGACTGCGAACGCAGCCGCGAGCGCGTCGGCCAAGGCCGCGGCGAACACCGACGCATCGTCCAACACCAAGGCCGACGCTTCGGCGGCCGCGACGGCGAACGCCGAAGCGGCATCGAAGGCTGCGGCGACGGCGAATTCGAGCACGAACGCATCGGCGAACGCCGCTGCGAGCGCCACCTCGAGCAGCTCGAGCAACGCGAACTCCCAGGCCAACACCAACGCGACCGCGTCGGCGTCGGCTTCGGCGAACGCGAACAGCACGAGTCACGCGAACGCTCAGGCGGCGGCCAAGGCCGCGGCGATGGCGGACAACAGCAGCCAGGCCTCGGCCGCGGCGAACGGTGATGCGTCGATCGCGGCGAAGGCCGCGGCGAACCAGAACGCCAACGCGACGGCCAACGCGACGTCGAACACCGCCGTTGCGGCGAATGCCGCCGCACAGGTGGCCGCTGCCGCGACGGCGGACTCGAACGCCAACTCGGCGACGCACGCGAACGCATCGACCCGCGGAAACGCGAACGCCGGTGCGGCATCGCAGGCGGCGGCTCAGTCCAACTCCTCGAGCGACGCCTCGGCGGATGCCGACGGCCCGGTCAACAACACGAAGTGGAAGCGCCTCGGCGGTGCCGACCGGTTCAAGACCGCGGTGAAGATCTCGCAGGAGACCTTCCCCAAGGGTTCGCAGAGCGTGGTCATCGCGCGCAGCGACATCGCCCCCGATGCACTGTCGGCGGCTCCGTTCGCCGCGAAGCTGAAGTCGCCGGTGCTGCTCACGCAGACCAAGGTTCTGAGCCCCGACACCGCTGCGGAGCTCAAGCGGCTGAAGCCGAAGACTGCCTACATCGCAGGCCAGACCGGTGCGGTCAGCACCGCGACGGAGAACGCGATCAAGGCGCTCGGCATCAAGACGGTGCGCCTCGGTGGAATCGACCGCTACGAGACCTCGCTGAAGATCGCGGAGGCCGGTTGGGGCGCGAGCGGCACGGACTCGGTGTTCGTGGCGACGGGCCGGGACTACCCGGACGCGCTGTCCGCGGGCAGTGCCGCGGGTGCGATCGGTGCCCCGGTCCTCCTGGTCGACGGTCTGCGACCGGCGGCCTCGAAGGCGGCGCTCGCCGAGCTGAAGCAGTTCCACCTGAAGAACATCTACATCGCGGGCGGTGAGGGAGTGGTGTCGAAGGGCGTCGCGACCTCCGTGCGGTCCTCCGCCACCAACGTGAAGCGCTACGCGGGTCTCGACCGCTACGAGACCTCGGCGCTGCTCGCCGCGAAGTGGAACACGAAGAACGGCCTGGTCTACCTGGCCACCGGTCTCGACTTCCCGGATGCCCTCTCGGGTTCCGCGGTCGCCGGTGCTCAGTCGGCTCCGATCATGCTGACGCAGCGGTACTGCATCCCGAAGGATGTCTACGGTGTCTTCACGGACATCAAGCCGAAGACCGGATTCGTTCTGGGCGGCACCGGTGTGGTCAGCGACAAGGTGCTGAACAACCGACCGTCCTGCTAGTCGGGTGACGAGATGGCCGGGGCTGCGACGCAGTCCCGGCCATTCTCCGTTCCTTCTCGGGGTCAGTAGACTCAGCCGCGGGAGGGAACTGTGAAAGGAGCTGTAGGTCTTGGTGAAACAGAAGGTGCTCGGGGAGTCTGAGGAAACTCCGACTCGTGCCGGGCAGGGCGGCGATGCAGAGCCGCCATCCGCGTCAGACTCTCCCCCCGATTCCGGGTCGGTCCGCGCTCCGAGGAAGAAGCGCAAGCCGGTGGTCCGCGTCATCGCCTGGGGAGCGGTGCTCCTCACCGCCTGGCAGGTGTTCGCGTCGTTCCTGTGGATCGCGCCCTACTCCGCGAATGCGCGTGAGGTGGTTCCCGGGAACCTCCTCACCTCGTACATGATCCCGTTCTTCGGGCAGTCGTGGAGCGTGTTCGCTCCCGAGCCGATCAACGGCGACTACCACTTCAACGTGCGCGCCGTCATCAAGCAGGACGGCAAGGAGGTCACGACGGGGTGGGTGAGCGCCACCGACGTCGAGATCTCGATGATCCGCTACAACCTCTTCCCGCCTCGAGCGGGGATCCAGTCGAGTGAGGTCGCGTCGAACTACAAATCGGCGTTCGACGCGCTCAACGCGGACCAGCAGAAGCTCGTGGGCGGCGACTACTCGAATGCGGAGTGGGAGACGGCCCTCTACGACAAGCTCGATGAGAAGGCCGCGGCGAACGGCAACTCCGGGGTCTCGGTGACCTCGGACCAGATGAGCACCTACCTCGGCCAGGAGCACATGTCGACCGCCTACGCGACTCAGGTGGCCAAGGCGATCTGGGGCGAGGGCGTCGAGCGCGTGCAGTACCGAGTGAGCCGGCAGAACGTGATCCCGTTCGCGCAGCGGAACGATCCGAAGGCCGAGAGGCCCGCTCCGACGGTGATCCTGCCGGGCTGGCGCCCGCTGGTGACCGAGCCCGGCCAGAGCGATCAGGACTTCGCGGACGTGTTCCGCGCGCAGTACGAACGGATGAGCAAATGAACCGGGTCGCGCAGTTCGGCGCATTCGTCTGGAGCCTCATCGTCGTCGCGGTCCGAACCCCGATCGTGACGATCGGCAAGGGGCTCGCGTTCTTCGAGAACTGGCTGCTCGTCAGCAAGAAGTCCCTCTACGGTCTCGCGGTCACCCGGATCCTGTTCGGAGCCACCGGGCTCGGGCTCCTGCTGGCGAACTTCTCGACGCGGCTGTACACGTTCGGGCCGGGGTCCGCGTGGAACGGGGAGCTCGCCGAGCCCGTCAGCGACTTCCCGAAGATCTGGATCTTCAGCCTGTTCCACGCCGTTGCCGGAGACGCCGTGCTCTACACGGTCTGCTACGTCGCGCTGATGGCGCTCGCGGTGCTGTTCATCCTGGGATGGCGGTTCCGCATCGTCCTGCCGATCTTCTTCGTCGGCTGGGTCGGCTTCATCGAAGCGAACGACATGGTCGGCGATCAGGGCGACAACATGTTCCGCATCGCGATGATCCTGCTGTTCTTCGCGGATCCTGCCGCCCGCTGGTCGCTGGATGCGCGCAGACGCGCGAAGCGGGAGTGGTTCGCCGAGGAGAGCGGTCCCCGGCAGATCGGGAACGCCCTGCACAACCTCGCGCTGATCGCGCTGACCGCGCAGGTCATGTTCGTGTACGCGTCGGGCGGCCTCTACAAAGCCAGCGGCAGTCCCTGGTCGGAGGGCTACGCGGTCTACAACCCGCTGCACACCATGCGCTTCGGCACCTGGCCCGTGCTCAGCGATCTGGTGACGACCTGGGGGCCGATGGTCGCGGTCGCCTCCTGGGGATCGATCATCCTGCAGGTCGCGTTCCCGCTCGCGCTGCTGTCGCGCCCCACGCGCATCATCGCCCTGTTCGGGATCCTCGGCTTCCACATCGCCATCGCGGTGCTCATGGGCCTGCCGTGGTTCTCGCTGACGATGATCGCGATCGATTCGATCTTCATCCGCGACCGCAGCTGGCAGAAGGTGAGCCAGGGGGTGAAGGATCGCTGGAGGTCAGCGATGGGGCGTGCGGCGAGTCCGCCGACGAAGGCGCCCGTCGAGGTCTCGGCCTGACCAGCCGATGGCGGCCCGTGCATCGCGCACGGGCCGCCATCGCCGTCTCCGGGATCGATGTCGGCGGTCCCGGATAGGCTCGCCGCATGGCGAAATCGAGCGGCGGCTACGCGTGCACCGAGTGCGGTTGGCGCGCACCCAAGTGGGTCGGGCGCTGCGGCGAGTGCCAGCAGTGGGGCACGGTGCAGGTCGTGGGTACTCCCGGCGCCACGCTGGCGCGTACGGTGCAGGCCTCGGCGCCCTCGTCGGGGCGCGAAGCGCGGCCCATCACCGAGCTGATCGGCGAGCCCGTGCGGCACCGTCCCACCGGCATCGGCGAGCTCGACCGGGTGCTCGGCGGCGGCATCGTGCCGGGCGCCGCGGTGCTGTTCTCTGGCGAACCCGGCGTCGGCAAGTCGACCCTGCTGCTCGATGCCGCGGCGCGCGCGGCCGAACGCGGCGGGCGGGTGCTCTACGCGAGCGGCGAGGAATCCACGGGGCAGATCCGCATGCGCGCCGAACGCACGGGCGCCCTGCACGACACGCTCTACCTCGCCAGCGAGACCGATCTCGCGACGGTGCTCGGGCACATCGAGGCGGTGCAGCCCGAGCTCGTCATCGTCGATTCGGTGCAGACGCTCGCGAGCGATCGGGTCGACGGCGGTGCGGGCGGCCCGGCGCAGGTGCGCGAGGTCGCTGCGGCGCTGATCCGGGTGGCGAAGGAACACGGTGTGCCCGTCATCCTCGTCGGTCACGTCACGAAGGACGGCAACGTGGCGGGCCCGCGGCTGCTCGAGCACCTCGTCGACGTCGTGTGCCACTTCGAGGGGGACCGCCGATCCACCCTGCGCTTCCTGCGCACCCTCAAGAACCGATTCGGCCCGACCGACGAGGTCGGCTGCTTCGAGATGAGCGGCAGCGGAATCCAGGAGGTGCCGGATCCGAGCGGGCTCTTCCTCAGTCGCAGCACGGAGCCGGTCAGCGGCACCTGCGCCACGATCGCGCTCGAGGGGCGCCGGGCGATCCCCGTCGAGGTGCAGGCGCTCGTCGCCAGCACGACCGCGCCCAACCCGAGGCGCGTCACCAGCGGCGTCGACAGCGCGCGCGTGGCCATGGTGCTCGCGGTGCTCGAGCGCCGTGCACGGGTCAAACTGCACGACAAGGACGTCTACGTCTCCACGGTCGGCGGCGTCCGCCTCGCAGAACCTGCGGCCGACCTCGCCATCGCGCTGGCGGTGCTGTCGGCGATCACCGACCAGCCGCTGGCGCACGAACTCGCCGCTGTCGGCGAGATCAGCCTGGCCGGCGAGGTCCGTCCGGTCGTCGGCGGCGAGCAGCGGCGCGCCGAGGCGCAGCGACTCGGATACCGCAGACTCGTCGATTCCGACAGCGGAACCCTCGCACGGGCGAGAGCGCTCGCGCTCGGGGAGTAGAATCGAGGATCGTGAGCAACAACACGGTAGACGTCGTCCTCATCGGTGGCGGGATCATGAGCGCCACCCTCGGCACCATGATCTCCCAGGTCGAGCCCGACTGGAGCATCGAGCTGTTCGAATCGCGCACCGAGGTGGCGACCGAGAGCACCAACGCATGGAACAACGCGGGCACCGGCCACGCGGCCCTGTGCGAGCTCAACTACATGCCCGAGGGCAAGGACGGCAGCCTGTCGGCGGCGAAGGCCATCGACATCAACGAGCAGTTCCAGCTGTCCCGCCAGTGGTGGTCCTCGCTGGTCAAGCAGGGCGTGCTCGGCGAGCCCTCCAGCTTCATCAACGCGACCCCGCACATGACCTTCGTGCGCGGCGAGTCGAACGTCGACTACCTGCGCCGACGCTACGAGCTCCTGAAGGAGGAACCGCTGTTCTCCGACATGGAGTTCAGCGACGACCCCGAGCAGATCGCCGAGTGGACCCCGATGCTCGTCGAGCGCCGCAGCAAGGACGAGGTCTTCGCGGCCACGCGCTCGCTCAGCGGCACCGACGTCGACTTCGGCGCGGTCACCCGCCAGCTCATCAGCCACCTCGAGGACCAGGGCGTCACCGTCAACCTGGGGCACGAGGTCAAGAAGCTGCGCCGTCGTGCCGACGGCACCTGGGATGTGACCGTGCGCAACCGTGCCGGTTTCGGCAAGCGCACCGTCAACGCGCGCTTCGTCTTCGTGGGTGCCGGCGGCGGTGCGCTGTCGCTCCTGCAGTCCTCCAAGATCCCCGAGATCAAGGGCTTCGGCGGCTTCCCCATCAGCGGCAAGTTCCTCAAGTGCGACAACCCCGAGGTCGTGCGCGAGCACCGCGCCAAGGTCTACGGCAAGGCCGCGGTCGGCGCACCGCCCATGTCGGTCCCGCACCTCGACACCCGCATCGTCGACGGCAAGGAGAGCCTGCTCTTCGGGCCGTACGCCGGATTCAGCCCGAAATTCCTTAAGAAGGGCTCCTGGTGGGATCTGCCGGGCTCCATCCGCCTGCACAACCTGTGGCCCATGATCCGGGTCGGCCTCAGCGAGTTCTCGCTCGAGAAGTACCTCCTCACCGAGCTCATGGCGAGCCGCGAGAAGCAGCTCTCGACCCTGCGCGAGTACATGCCCTCCGCCAAGCGCGGCGACTGGGAGATGATCACCGCCGGCCAGCGCGTCCAGGTCATGAAGAAGGACCCGAAGAAGGGCGGAGTGCTGCAGTTCGGCACCGAGGTCATCACGGGCGCCGACGGCACCATCGCCGGCCTGCTCGGCGCTTCGCCGGGAGCTTCGACCGCGGTGCACGCCATGCTCGGCGTGCTGCAGAAGTGCTTCCCCGAGCAGTTCGAGGCCCGCTGGCGCGACGAGTTCCTGGCGCAGATCCCGGCCTACGGCACGGGCGTCAACCACGATGCGGCTCTCGCCGCGCAGACGCTCGCCGAGACGGGCGCCGTGCTCGGGCTGCTGCCGAAGCAGGTCGAGGCCGCAGCGGCCGAGTAACGAGCTTCAACGCCAGAGGGGCGGGATCCGACCGGATCCCGCCCCTCTGGCGTTTCGCGGTCCCGCGCCCGCCCGGCTGCTGTCTACTGCTCCGCGAGCAGCTGCTCGAGGTAGTGCGCGGTGTCCTCCCAGCCGGTGACTGCGTGGCAGCGCACGCCCATTGCCTTCACGGGGTAGTCGTTGCCGTCCGGGTCGAGGCGGTCGCCGACGAAGAGCATGCGGTCGAGGGGGATCCCCGTCTGCTCGGTGAGCTTGCGCATGCCGTAGGCCTTGTCGATGCCTCGACGGGTGATGTCGACGGAGGTGGATCCGCCGCTGCGCACCTCGAGGTCGGGCAGGCGATCGGCGACGGCGGCGCGCAGGGTGTTCTTCTTCGTGCCGTCGGGATCCCACGCGTGCTTCGCGTCGACGGGGGCCCGCTGGCCGAGGGCTGAGAAGGTGACCTGCGAGCCGCGATCCTCGAGGATCTCGCCCCAGGGCTTCGCCTCCCAGAGGCCGAGGCGTTCGGCCTCCTCGCGGAGCGCGACGAAGGCGGCGTCCCGCTGTTCGGGGGTGAGCTCCTCGCGGTAGACGGTCTGCCAGACGCCGGCGCTGCGGCGCTCGTAGCGCGTACCGCAGGTGGGGAGCAGGTGCAGGCGCTCGAGGGCGTCCTCCGCGGCGTCGCCGAGCTGCGAGACGAGCTGGTTCTCGAACTGCTCGAAGTTGCCGCCCGAGATGACCGCGACCGAGGTGCGGTCCAGCAGCCGTTCGAACACGGCGAGCATGCGGGGCTCGAGCGGCGACTTGGACGGCGCGAGGGTGTCGTCGAGGTCGAATGCGATCAGGTCGGGCAGCGGTTGGGCAAGCATTGCTCCAGTCTCCCATGCGCCACACGCCCGAACGCCCCGATTTCCGTTTGCACCCCGGAGCACGCTAAGCTGTTCCCTGCGCCTCGGCGCAATCGGGATGTGGCGCAGCTTGGTAGCGCACGTCGTTCGGGACGACGGGGTCGCAGGTTCAAATCCTGTCATCCCGACTGAGAAGCCCCGGAGCTTCCGCAGATTTCTGCGGGCGCTCCGGGGCTTTCTGAGTTTTCGGGGCGAGTGGTCTCGATGGTGCAGACACGTTTCGGACACGATGACGAAGGAGAACGGGTGTGGTGCGGGTGCGCCGGCGCCGGGGAACGTCCGCGTCGACTCCGATGACATCCCGGGAAGTCGGCCCCGGTGCTGCCTCCACAGGCACCGGCCCCGTCTCCGCTCGTTCCGGCATCGATCTCGTAGGCGCCACTGGACACCTGCGCGACGAGTGGACGGCGAGTCGCACGGCAGTTGGGCGTCCAGTCGTCGGTTCGAGGTCCAGTCGTCGAACCGGTGATCCAGCGAACCGGCGATCGCAGGCCGAACCCGGAGCCCGACCGCCCGCCGAACAGCCCAGCCGACCGAGCTGCCCCGCCGACCTCGCCGTCAGCGGCTCGACAGGAAGCCGCGCAGCAGCGCCGCAGATCCTTCGATGTGCTCGAGCATGGCCTCGGCGGCGGACTGCGGGCGGCCGGCGAGGATCGCCGAGACGATGGCTTCGTGCTGCGCGTCGGAGTGCGAGAGGTTCGGGCGGAGCATCGGGATCTCGTCGAGCAGCGCGTTGACGCGCGTGCGGAGGTCCGCGACCAGGGGGACGAGGCTGGGGGAGCCCGAGAGCTCCGCGATGAGGAGGTGCAGGCGCGAGTCGAGTCGGCGGTGGTTCGCGTCGTCGGAGGCGCGGCACTCCTCGAGCGCGCGGGCGAGCGCGGCCCGCTCGTCGGCGGTCAGGTCGCGGGCCGCGGCCTCGCGCGCGGCCCCGACCTCGAGCACGCGCCGCAGCACGGTCGTATCCTCGACCTCCGCCTCGCCGAGTTCGGCGTGGGCGGGGCGCAGGGCGGACTCGTCGGGCAGGGCGTCGACGACGAAGGTGCCGCCGTAGCGGCCGCGGCGCGAGAGCACGAGGCCCGCCTCGGTGAGCGTCGCGAGCGCCTCGCGCACGGTATCGCGGCTGACCTTGAGCATCGCCGCGAGATCGCGTTCGGCGGGCAGCCGCTCGCCCGGTCCGATCATGCCGAGGCGGATCGACTGCAGCAGCCGCTGCACCGTCTCCTCGTAGGCGTTGGTGGGGCGTTCGGCCCGGATCAGGAGCTCGACGCCGTCTGCCGAGGGATGCATCGATCCTCCTCCTGCCGTTCGGTCCATTGCGAGTGTACGCCGAGGCCCGGGCGACGACGCGCGTCGTCGCCCGGGCCTCGGGGCGCGGTTCAGAGCGGGGTCGTGTACGCGCTGGTCAGGCCGCCGTCGACGAGGAACGTCGACGCGGTGATGAACGACGCGTCGTCGCTCGCGAGGAACGCGACCGAGGCCGCGAGCTCCTCGGGACGGGCGAAGCGACCGACGGGGACGTGCACGAGACGGCGGGCCGCGCGCTCCGGATCCTTCGCGAACAGCTCCTGCAGCAGCGGGGTGTTCACCGGCCCGGGGCAGAGCGCGTTCACGCGGATGCCCTGCCGGGCGAACTGCACGCCGAGCTCGCGGGTCATGGCGAGCACGCCGCCCTTCGACGCGGTGTAGGAGATCTGCGAGGTCGCGGATCCCATCACGGCGACGAACGACGCGGTGTTGATGATCGAGCCGGATCCCTGCGCGGTCATGTGCCGCAGCGCGGCGCGGGAGCACAGGTAGACGCTCTTGAGGTTCACGTCCTGCACCTTCTCCCACGCGGGGAGCTCGGTGATCTCGATCGAATCGTCGTCGTCGGGCGAGATGCCGGCGTTGTTGAACGCGATGTCGACGGAGCCGAACTCGCGGGCGGCGGTGTCGAACAGGTGGTTCACCTGGGCCTCGTCGGTCACGTTGACCTGGACGAACAGGCCGCCGACCTCGGCCGCGGCGGCCTCGCCGGCCGCCGGGTTCATGTCGCCGATCACGATCGTCGCGCCCTCGGCGCGCATGCGACGGGCGGTGGCCAGGCCGATGCCGCTCGCGCCGCCGGTGATGACGGCGACCTTCCCGGCGAGCCGCTGGGTCAGGTCGATCGGGGTGATGTCGTTCATGGTGCTTCCTTCTGAAGTGTCGTGCGTGAAGAAGACGGGTTATTCGGTGGCGAAGAAGACGTTCTTCGTCTCGGTGAAGTGCTCGGCGGCGTCGGGTCCGAGCTCGCGGCCGAGGCCGGACTGCTTAAAGCCGCCGAAGGGGGTCGAGTAGCGCACCGAGGAGTGGGAGTTGACGGAGAGGTTCCCGCCCTCGACGGCGCGCGCCGTGCGGATGCCGCGGGCGAGGTCCTGCGTCCAGATGGAGCCGCTGAGCCCGAACTCGGTGGCGTTGGCCAGCTGGATCGCGTCGGCCTCGTCGTCGAACGGCAGGACGGCGACGACGGGCCCGAAGATCTCCTCGGTCGCGACGCGCGATCCGCGTTCGGGGGTGACGACGGTGGGCGCGAACCAGGATCCCGGGCCGTCGGGGCAGGACCCACGGAAGGCGACGGGGGCGTCCTCGTCGAGGAACGCGGCCACGCTCTCCTTGTGGGCCTGCGTCACGAGCGGGCCGACCTCGGTCGACTCGTCGGTCGGGTCGCCGACCTTGACGCCCTGCACGGCCGTCTCGAAGCGCTCCATGAATCGGTCGTACACGCTGCGCTGCACGAGCAGGCGGCTGCGGGCGCAGCAGTCCTGCCCGGCGTTGTCGAACACCGAGTAGGGCGCGGTCGCGGCGGCGCGTTCGATGTCGGCGTCCTCGAACACGATGTTGGCGCTCTTGCCGCCGAGCTCCAGCGTCACCCGCTTCACCTGCTCGGCCGCGCCGGCCATGATCCGCTTGCCGACCGCGGTGGATCCGGTGAACACGAGCTTGCGCACATCGGGGTGGGTGACGAACCGTTCGCCGACGACGGATCCGCGGCCCGCGAGCACCTGGAACAGGCCCTCGGGCAGCCCGGACTCGAGCGCGAGCTCGCCGAGGCGCAGGCTGGTGAGCGGCGTCCACTCGGCGGGCTTCAGCACGACCGCGTTGCCGGCCGCCAGCGCCGGGGCGAATCCCCATGCGGCGATGGTCATGGGGAAGTTCCACGGCGTGATCACCCCGACGACGCCGATCGGCTCGTGGAACGTGACGTCCATGCCACCGGCGACCGGGATCTGCTTGCCGATGAGGCGCTCGGGGGCGGCCGAGTAGTACTCGAGCACGTCGCGGACGTGCCCGGCTTCCCAGCGCGACTGCCCGATGGGATGCCCGGAGTTCGCGGTCTCGAGCTGCGCCAGGCGCTCGAGGTCGGCGTCGACGGCGTCCGCGAAGCGGCGCAGCGCCTTCGCGCGATCCGCGGGCGCGACCTTCGCCCAGTCGCGCTGCGCACGCACCGCCGCGGTGATGGCGGCATCGGTCTCGGGCACGTCGAGGTGGGCGACCTCGGTGACGGCCTCGCCGGTGGCGGGATTGATGACGGTGTAGCTCATGGCTGCTCCTTCGCGGGGGCTGCGGTGGACGGTGCGCGGGACGCGCGGTGCTCCCGTGCGGCGCGGACGAGGCCCTCGAAGATCCGTCGGTCCTCGGGGTTCTCCTCCGGGTGCCACTGGACGGCGACGCCGAACGGGACGGAATCGAGCTCGATCGACTCGATGACGCCGTCCGCGGTGCGACTGGTGACGGTGAGGCCGTCGCCGACCTCGTCGATCGCCTGGTGGTGGTACAGGTGGGCCCGTGCGCGCGGATCCTCGCCGAGCAGACCGGCAAGGCGGGATCCCTCGTCGACCTCGACCTCGATCGGGTTGAAGACGCCGTCGCCGAGCTGGTAGCGGTCGTCGCCGACCGCGTCGGGGAGGTGCTGGATCAGGGTGCCGCCGCGCTCGACGTTGAGCACCTGCGCGCCGCGGCAGATGCCGAGGAACGGGAGCTCGGCCTCGATGGCCGCGTCGAGCAGCGCCGCTTCGAAGCTGTCGCGGTCGGTGCGGGGCGCACCGGTCCGTTCGTGCGGCTCCTGCGCGTAGCGGGCGGGATCGACGTCGGCGCCGCCCGAGAGGATCAGCCCGTCGAGCGACGCGACGATGCTGCGGGCGACCTCGGGATCCGCCGGCTGCGGCGGCAGCACGATCGCGATCCCGCCGACGTCCGTGACCGCGTCGAGATAGACCTTCGGCAGGAACGACGCGCGGACGTCCCAGACGCCCGTCTGCGCCTGCTCCAGGTAGCTGGTGATGCCGATCAGGGGGCGCACGGCGCCGGCCGTGCTCGAAACCCGGGACTCAGAGACGCTCAAAGCCGCGCACCCGCTCCCAGTCCGTGACCGCCGCGTTGAACGCCGCGACCTCGACGCGCGCCGCGTGCACGTAGTGCTCGACGACCTCGTCGCCGAACACCCGGCGGGCCAGCGCGGATACCTCGAAGAGGTCGGCCGCCTCGGCGAGCGTGCTCGGCACGCGCTCGATGCCACTCGCGTAGGCGTTGCCGGCGAGCGGCTCGCCGAGCTCGAGCTCCTGCTCGATCCCCTCGAGGCCGGAGGCGAGCATGCCGGCGACCGCGAGGTACTGGTTCACGTCGCCGCCCGGCACGCGGTTCTCGACGCGCATGCCCATGCCGCGACCGACGACGCGCAGCGCGCAGGTCCGGTTGTCGTGGCCCCACGCGACGGCGGTGGGGGCGAAGCTGCCCTCGGCGAAGCGCTTGTAGGAGTTGATGTTCGGGGCGTAGAGCAGGGTGAACTCCCGCAGGGCGGCGAGCTGGCCCGCGAGGTAGTGGCGGAACAGCTTCGACATGCCGTCGGGGGCGGTGCCGTCGACGAACAGCGGTTCGCCGGACTCCGAGCGGAGGCTCGTGTGCACGTGGCAGCTGTTGCCCTCCCGCTCGTTGAACTTCGCCATGAAGGTGATGCTCTTGCCGTGCGCCTCGGCGATCTCCTTCGCGCCGCTCTTGTAGATCGAGTGGTTGTCGCAGGTGGGGAGCGCGTGGGTGTAGCGGAACGCGATCTCCTGCTGGCCGAGGTTGCACTCGCCCTTCACGCCCTCGCAGTACATCCCGGCTCCGTCCATGGAGGTGCGGATATCGCGCAGCAGCGGTTCGAGGCGGGTCGATCCCTGGAGGGCGTAGTCGGTGTTGTAGTCGCTCGCCGCGGTGAGGTCGTTGTAGCGCTGGCGCCAGGCGGTGCGGTAGTCGGTGTCGAAGACGATGAACTCGAGCTCGGTGCCGACGAAGGGTTCGAAGCCGTGCGCGGCGAGCCGCTCGACCTGGCGGCGCAGGATCTGCCGCGGCGCGACCTCGATGGGGGTGTGGTCGTTCGCGGTCGTCAGGTCGGCGGTGACCATCGCGGTGCCGGGCAGCCAGGGCATCCGGCGCAGCGTCGAGAGGTCGGGGATCATCGCCATGTCGCCGTAGCCGTGCTCCCAGCTCGTCAGCGCGTAGCCGTCCACGGTGTTGAGCTCGACATCGACCGCGAGGAGGTAGTTGCAGCACTCGGCGCCGTGCTCGAGCGTGTCCTCGACGAACAACCGGGCCGAGACCCGCTTGCCGACGAGGCGGCCCTGCATGTCGGTGAATCCGATGATGACGGTGTCGATCTCGCCGGAGCTCACGGCTCCGCGCAGCTCGTCGGGTGTCAGGTTTCCGCTCGCGGGGATCATGGTTCTCCTTCTGCTCATCGTCGAGAGTCGGGGGTGCGGTGCCATCCTACGGCCGCGACTCGGGGGCCGCGATCCCGAATGGTCGGAACTCCGACCATTACATCACGCCGAGGCTCGATTCGCGCCGGATTCGATCCGAAAAGATGCTCGAAAAAGGTTGTTGTGAAGTACCAATAGGCGGTTATAGTCATCATGACGCGCCGCAAAGATGCAGCTTCTGGGCGGACCGTTCACAACGAAGTGAAAGGGGCCGGCATGGCCAAGGACACGCTGAAGGTCTCCGGGGTGACGTACACCACGGCGGAGGCAGGGTACTTCGAGAAGCGCCAGCTCAAGCGCTCCGCCGGCGTCTGGGGGCTCTGGGGCCTCGCGGTCGGCGCGGTGATCTCGGGCAACTTCTCGGGTTGGAATTTCGGGATCGAGGCGGCGGGCTTCGGCGGCATGATGATCGCCTTCGCGATCCTCGTCGTCATGTACTACGGGCTCGTCTTCTCGATCGGCGAGATGGCGGCCGCGATGCCGCACACGGGCGGCGCCTACTCGTTCGGGCGGGCGGCGATGGGACCCTGGGGCGGCTTCGTCACCGGGCTCGCGGAGTCCATCGAGTACGTCGCGACCACCGCGGTGATCGTCTACTTCTCGGCGGGCTACGCGAACGGCGTCACCGAGGGGCTGATGGGCTTCTCGCTGCCGACCTGGGTGTGGTGGATCATCCTCTACGCAGCCTTCGTCGGGCTCAACACGGCGGGCGCCTCCATCTCGCTGAAGTTCGCGATCGTCGTGTCGTTCATCTCGATCGGCGTGCTGGTGCTGTTCGGTGCGATGGCGCTCTTCAGCGGCTCGGCCGACTGGGGCAGCCTCTTCAACATCGCGCCCGATCCGGGGCAGAGCGAGTTCCTGCCGCACGGCGTGCTCCCGATCCTCTTCGCGCTGCCGTTCGCCATGTGGCTGTTCCTCGGCATCGAGGAGCTGCCGCTCGCGGCCGAGGAATCGCACAACCCGGTCCGCGACATCCCGCGCGCCGGCCTCTGGGCGCGCGGCACCCTCATCGTGACCGGCCTGCTCGTGCTGTTCCTCAACACCGCGGTGCTCGGAGCCAAGGACACCGGTAAGGCTGGCGAGCCGCTGCTCGACGGCTTCCGCAAGATCCTCGGCGACGACCTCGCCTGGGTCGCCGGTCTGCTCGCGCTCTTCGCGCTGTTCGGCCTGCTGGCCTCGCTGCAGGGCATCATGTTCGCCTACGGGCGCAACCTGTACTCGCTCTCGCGCGCCGGGTACTACCCGAAGTTCCTCTCGCTCACGGGCAAGCGCCAGACCCCCTGGGTGGCGCTCATTGCGGGCGCGCTCATCGGCTTCGCGGCGCTCGTCGTCGTCGACCTGACGGGCGGCGGCAGCGGCGTCGGCGGCGCGGTCGTGCTGAACATCGCGGTGTGGGGAGCGGTGGTCGCCTACTTCATGCAGATGCTGTCCTTCATCATCCTGCGTAGGAAGTACCCGAACGCGAAGCGGCCCTACCTGAGCCCGTGGGGCGTGTTCGGGGCCGGCGCCGCGGCCGTGATCTCGGCGCTGATCTTCCTCGGCTTCCTGTTGAACGAGACGTTCCGCCCGGCGATCGTCGCGATCGCGATCGTCTACGCGATCGGGCTCATCGTGTTCGGCGTCTACACCCGGCACCGGCTGATCCTCTCGCCGGAGGAGGAGTACGCGGTCTCGGGTGGCCTGCACGGGGACCCGCAGTCCGAGGGCTACGGCGGCGAGGTCGAGGAGGAGCTGCTGGCCCAGGACGGGATCGACGACCCCGTCAGGTAGTCGTCGCCGGCCCGTCGGGGTGCGCCGCACCCCGACGGGGCGGAGTCTCGCACAGGGATCGCACGACGGTGCGGATCTCGTGCTCGGCCGCCGGGCGTCGGGCGACGACGCTGCGGAAGAGCGCGAGCCCCGCGAGCGTATCGAGCAGGAGCTCCTCGTCGGTATCGGCGGGGAGCTCCTCGCGCGAGATGCCCGCCGCGATGATCTCGCGGCCGAGATCCCTGCGGCGGCGGCCGATGCGCTCCATGAAGTGGTCGAGGATCTCGGGGCTCAGGATCGTGAGCCACAGCGACGACGCGTCGCGGCCGCGGAGCACCATCTGCTGGTTGAGCACGTTCTGCATGGAGTGCTGTACGAGGTCCTCGACGACGGATCCGGTCTCGGGCCTGACCCAGGGAAGGGTCGAGGCCTCGACCACGTCGCGCGCGAGGTCGGTGCGGTTCGGCCAGCGTCGGTAGATCGCGGTGCGGCTCGTGCCGGCACCGACCGCCAGCGCGTCGTAGTTGAGCGCCGCGAGGCCGCCGTCGAGCAGCTGCGCGCGGGCGAGTTCGAGCACTCGTTCGGTGATATCGGTATCGCGCGGTCGGCCCTGGTTCATGCACACACCCTAGACCGGTGCTTGGTGGGAATCCGATGAATATGCAACACTCAGTAGCGCAAGTGATGCGCGGCCGGTCGTTTCGGGGGAAACCCGCCGCGAGAAACAGGGGTACACGCGCATGCGCTTCAAGGGGGTGCGTGCCGTCGCGCGGGCCGTTCTGGCCCTCGCGTGCGGTGCGCTGATCGTGGCGACGCTGCTCATCGCGCCGGCGGGTTCGGCCGAGGCCGATTCGCCGGAATCGCACGAGCCGGGGCTCTACCTGGCGCTCGGATCCCCGACGCAGCTGATGCGGGGCAGCCAGCGGAGCGACGGCGGGATCGCGTTCGACCCGGTCGGCGCGCCGACGGGCCGCTCCTACAACGCGCTCGCCGCGCACCTGGCCGACGGTGCGCTCTACGCGATCGAGGACGCGAGCGGCGATCTGATTCGCGTGCTCGGGGACGGGACGACGCGGACCGTGATGCGGCTCGGCGCGGCCAGCGTGGTCGGGGCCTTCGCCGATTCCGAGCATCCGGATCGCATGTACTACGTCCCGCGGGGATCGAAGCAGCTGGCCTGGGTCGATGTCGCGACCCGGGAGCAAGGCGCGATCCCGATGACGGGTTCCTTCGTCCCGGTCGACTTCGCCTGGAGCCGGGGGTACTTCTGGGGCCTGCGCATCGTGGATCGGCAAGCGGTGCTCACCCGGCTCGGGCTCGACGGACGGCTCCAGGAGGCCCCCGTGCCCGGCGTCGACGGGACCCGGTTCGGCGGCGGATCGTTCGGCGGAGCGTGGACCTACGGGAACGGCAACCTCGGCTTCCTGGCGAACAGCGGAGGCGCGGTGCAGCTGCGTCTGGCGACGGATGACCCCGCGAAGGCCGAGCTCGTCGGCTACGCCGATAGCCCGGCGTCGAGCAACCTGGACGCGGCCCTGATCCCGGCGGCGCCCGTGCACCTGAGCGTGCGCTTCATGGCCGAGTGGTCGGGCGGGCGCAAGCCGGTGCACCTGATCCCCGTGGTCCGCAACGAGGGCACCACGGTCTCGTCGGGCTACCAGTTGGATTTCGGTCCCGAGCGCCCCGACAACCGGGCAGTCGAGATGCCCGAGGGCTGCGCCGAATCGGGTGGACGATTCCTCTGCGTCGGCGGTCCGCTGCAGCCGGGGGAGGAGCGGCAGCACGACTTCGCGCTCAGCATGATCAGTTCCGGATCCGCGTACACCCAGCAGTGGACGGTCTCGGTCCAGGGGAACGAGTCGGATCCGGTGCCCGCATCGGCTCCGGTCTCCTTCCCCGCGTTCCGCCCGGATCCGGTGCTGCTCGACACCGACGTGAAGGCGCGGGTCGTCGATGCTGTTCGCGATGGCTTCGTGACCGTCGACAAGCCGGTGCAGGTGTTCGTGCTGGTACGCAACCGCGGCGACGCGGCGCTCACGGGGGTGCGGGTGTCGGTCGACGGTGCGCCCTGGAACGCTCAGACCCTCGAGGGCGAGCTGCAACCCGGCGAACTGCGGACGGTCCGATTCGAGGGGCGCGTCGACGACCTGATGATCGGCGGCATCGCCCAGGTCTCGGCCACGGTCACGGCGGACGTCGACGGGGCGAAGACACGGGTGCAGAGCAAGCCGCTGCATCTCTCCGGGCACGGGGTGCTCCCGAACGCCGGGGGACTGTCCGGTCCGCAACCGGCGCCGGTCGGCAACATCGACCCGCTCGACCCGCCCCCGCCGTTCGTGATCATGCCCGACGACCGCACGGGGCACGGGGCCGCTGCCGGCTCGGGCACCGCCGCCGGGACGGGCACGGCTGCCGGGTCCGTCGGATCCGCGACGGGCGGCTCCGACGGCGGCGCACGCGCAGGCGGGGCCTCCGCGAGCGGTGCTCCGCCGCGCACGGCGACGCCGGAGGGTTCCGCGGCCGCCGGCGACGGCGATCGAGGTTCCGACGGCACGGCGATCGAGGCGGGGCCGGCGACCGGCGCCGTCGAGGGGGCGAGCGGCACCGGAGACGGGAGCCGGCCCGCCGAACTCAGCGCGACCGGATCCGATGCCGCGAGCCGGGGCACGGCCGTCTGGGCGGCGGTGATCCTGCTGCTCGGGGGCGCCTGGATCGTCGGCACGGCCCGGCGTGGAAGCCGGCGTCCGCGAGCCTGATCAGCAGTCCGCGGAGAACGTCTGCGAGCGCTCGCACCACCCGGTCCAGTCGCCGAAGTAGAGCGCCGGCGGGTCGGTGCCCGGCGTCGGGGCCGGTGAAGGTTCGGGTCCGGGCACGGTCGGCGGGCGCTCCGGCGACCGCGGGGACTCGGGGATGCGGCTTTCGGGCCCGCCTCCGGTCCCGGTGCCGGACGCGGTGCGACCGGCACGATGCGCATCGCGCACCGGGGCCGGTGCCCGATCCGGGGCGTCCCCCGCGGACCGGTCGACGTCGCTCGTGCTCGACGCGGGTGCGTGCGGCTCGGCCGGGATCGAACCCGGCATCGCGAGGCCGCCGATCGTGCCCGCGGTGGCGAGCACGACGCCTGCGGCGGAGAGCGCCGCGAGGGTCCCGGTCGCGGTGCGCCTGCGCCAGTCGCGGGTGAGCGCGAGGATCCCCGCGAGGGAGAGCCCGATCGCGCCCGCTTGCTCCCCGAACAGCACCCACCGCCTGCGGCAGTCCGCGCAGCCGTCGAGGTGGGCCTGAGCCTCCGCTCGGCGCCGGGTGTTCTTCTTGCCCCAGCGCAGATCCTTGAACCGCCCCACGCTCGTCGCGCAGTCCTCCGGTAGGTTCCGGGTCGGGTGCATGCGCTCGACCCAGCCCTTGCGCAGGCCGTCGCGGGCGCGTTTGAGCAGCACCGAGGCCGAGTTCGGGGAGAGCTCCAGCTCGCCGGCGACCTCCTGCACGGATCGGCCCTCGACGTCGACGGCGAGTACGATCTGCTGCCAGCGCGGAGGGAGATCCTGCAGCGCAGCTGCCGCCGCGGCCCGCTGCTCCGCGGACTCGAGGGAGTCATCGTGCGGTTCGAGCGAGGCTCCCTCGAGTGGCAGATCCTCGAGCGGGGCGCCGCGTTTGCGTGACTCCCAGTGCTGCCCGAGACGCGTCTGCACGGTGCGGAAGAGGTAGGCGCGGAACGATTCCCGCGGGCCGCCCCCGGCGAGCAGCGCCTGGAACACGGCATCGAATGCCTCGGCGACGGCGTCCTCGGCGACCGCGGGGTCCTTGCGCACGGCCCAGCCGAGCACGAGCCCGTGATGTCGCCGCCAGAGCGTCTCGATCGGCCAGGCGCTGCCGGCGCGGATCAGGTCGCAGAGCTCGGAATCGGACGCCTCGTTCGGGCCCGGACCGGGGCCGTGCGCCTCGTCCGGAGCCTGCATGCCCAGAAGCGTAGCAGCGTGTAGCGAAAACTTTTCCGCAACCGCGTCACATTCCCCGGGAACCGACTCTGACTCTGCGGGGGACGACCGCAGCGCCGAATGCTGCGGAAGGGGACCTCCCGAACGTCGAACTCGATCAGCGGAGGAAGAATGAGATCTCGGTGGCGTTTCCGTGACGCGGCCAGGCCCGTGCGCGCGCTCGTCGCGGCGGGAGCCGCGGCGCTCGTTGTGCTCATGGGGGTGACGCTGCCCGCGTCGGCCGCGGGCAACGACATGTCCGTGGCCATCCGGCCGCTCGACACCCAGGTGAAATCCGGCGAGAACATCTCGTTCGAGGTGCAGTGGGAGTGCGGCAGCACGAACTCGCCGACCTGCGCGAACGGGCAGATCGTGGTGCCCGTTCCCGACGGCCAGCCCGACGGGGTCTCGCTGAGCGTCGAGAGCTTCACCGCGGTGACGATCGGCGGCACGAGCTACCCGGTCAGCGTGCAGGGGACCGGCGCGAATCGCAAGATCGTGTGGAGCCTGCCGCCGACCATGACCGGTTCGAACGCGGGCACCGTCACCTTCATGCTGAAGTCGCAGAACTGGGTGACGGACGACGGTGACGCCCTCGGCGACCTTCACCTCGAGCCTCGGAACGGCCTCGGCCACGTCCGCGCCCGCCACGATCACAGCGGAGCTCGGACTGAAGATCCGCAAGACCAAGTCCGCACCCACCGAGGATCCCTACGTCGACGGCGACGTGACCTACCTGATCGAGTCCGGCTACCCGAGCCAGTTCCCAGCGAGCGGGAGCCACCTTTACTACGGCAACGATTCGTTCTGCAAGGCGCCCGGGCTGTGGGCGATGAAGAACCTCGTGATCGTGGATCAGCTGCCCCCGGGCACCGTGTTCAAGAGCGCGACGATGAACGGCGTCTACAACGCCCAGAACCACACGGTCACCTGGAACCTCGGCGACTCGGCGAAGGTGGATGCGAACGGTGTCGCCTCGTGCGATGCGAGCACCTTCGCGAAGGATCTGCTCGTCACGGTGAACTTCCCCGCGAGCACGTTCACGGACGCGGCGAACCAGCACCTGCTGCAGACGAACACCGTGTCCGCGACGGCGCAGCCCTGGCTGCGGCCCGGCACCACGCTGTCCGACAGCGCGAAGGCGGAGCACTACCTGCGGATCGGCGCCGACGGCAAGTTCACCGTGCAGAAGGGGATCCCCTACGCCGCGTCGAACAGCACCTCGCGGCAGTGGGCCCGGGGCGAGGACTCCTCGCAGGGCGACTGGGTGCGCGGCTACCTGCACAGCTTCAGCGTCACCGGAACCGGCAACGCCGTCGGGTCCTGGTCGATGACCGACGTGCTGCCGTGCGGCTGGACCTCCCTGTCCGATCCGAACGCGACGACCTGTGCGAAGCCGGCGTACCGCGACATCTCATTCGGCGCGAACGGCGCCATGTCGGAACTCACGGTGCACTGGATCACCAACCAGGGGCGCACGGGCGTCTGCACGATCCCCGAGGGGTTCACCGCGGGCGACAGCACGGTCCGATTCTGCAACGGCGTCTCGGCGGGAGATCCGATCCCGATGGGTGCCGGTGAGTGGATCACGAAGTTCTGGCTCGACCAGAACCCGATGAAGGGCGGGACGAAGGGCAAGCTGCTGCTGTTCGGCAGCATCAGCCGCGACATCCCCATCGACAACTCCGCGGCGGTGGCCGCCGGAACCTACCAGCCGCACTTCCTGACCACCGGCACAGCGCAGCCCACTCCGGTGCGCGGCGTGACACCGTCCTCCGAGCACCCGCTGTGGGTCACTGTGGAGAACTGCACCGCCGACAACACGATCACGTGGAACGGCGGCAGCATGACCACCAACGGTCGCCTGGTCGATTCGAACCAGGAGGGGCGCTGCGGGTACAACCGCATCGCGCGCGACCCCGTCTCGATCTACTCCGAGAAGCGGGTGTACAACCCGAGCACCGCGACCACCGTCGCCCAGAAGCAGGCGCAGGCCAGCGCCCAGCCCGGCGACCGGCTGCGCGTCGAGATCCAGACGCAGCGCTCCTCGTGGGGCGGAGGCGACGACGCGACCATGCGGGCTGCTCGCTTCACGCCGACCATCACCGACATCCTTCCCGAGAACCTGGTCTACGACCCGAAGGATCCCGCGAACCCCGTGTACCTGGGGCTGGAGGGCAACCCCGACCGCCCCGCCTCGGCGGTGATCGCGAAGCTCGGGACGCCGCGGGTCACGGTCAGCGAGGTCGTGATCGGCGGCAAGACGCGCACGAAGATCGTCGTCGACTTCCCGAACGCCGCCGACGGCAGCGGGCTCTTCATCTGGGACCCCGCCACGGGGCGGGAGGAGAAGCTGACCGTCGGTTTCGACGTCCGCGTCAAGGAGGGCACTCCTGCGGCGACCTACCAGAACTACAGCCTCGTGCAGGCGAAGGAGGCCGCGACCGGCTATCTCACCTGCTCCTACCCCGGGGCGTACGCCGACCCCAAGGTCTCCGACCCGGTCAAGAGCTGGGGCGACCTGAGCTTCAGCAACGCCGTGCAGGGGCCAGAGGCCGACACCGGGTGCCGCACGCAGAAGCCCTACACCGTGGTCGAGGGCCCCGGCATGGGATCGCAGAAGCAGGTCAAGGGGGCCTACGACCCGGACTACGTGCCGTCGCCCGGGATCGGTTCGACCGATCGCGCGGGCGCCGCGAGCTACCGGATCCCCGTCTCGAACACCGGCAACGTCGACATGCGCGACGTGGTGGTCTACGACCTCCTGCCCCGCACCGGCGACCACGGCGTGCGCCCCGGCGCGGACGTCCGAGGATCCGCGTTCGACGTGTTCATGACCGGACCGGTGACGGGCCTCCCCGCGGGGACCACGGTGCTCTACTCGACCGCGCCGAACCCGTGCCGCGGCGAACTCGCGGGCGCGGGCGGAGGGACGCGGAGCTCGGCGCCGACCGGCTGCGACGACACCTGGGTCGCCGCAGCGGCGATCGGCACCGACTGGGCGAAGGTCACCGGGATCCGGATCGACTTCGGATCGCTCGTCTGGAAGCCGCTCGACGCCTACACCGCGACCTTCCCGGCCCGCGCCGGAAGCGGTGGCGACCTGACCGGTATCGCCTGGAACAATGTGGCGATCGCGGGCAACCGCAACTCGAGCGGGATCCCCATGCTGCCGAACGAGGCGCCGAAGGTCGGCCTGCAGCTCGCGCCCGATCTGGCCTGGAACAAGGTCGACGGTCTCGATTCGAGCAAGCTCCTCGCCGGATCCGAATGGACCCTGACCCCGGTCGTCGTCGCCGGCGCACCCGCGCCTGCGGGCACCTGGCCGAAGACCATCGTCGACTGCGGCCAGGCGCCCTGCACCGGGCCGGATCAGGATCCCGCGCCGGGCAAGTTCCGCGTCGTCGGGGTGCCGTGGGGCAGCTACGACCTGCGCGAGACGAAGGCCCCGGCGGGCTACGTGCTCCCCACGGACCCGGTGCGCGTCGTGGTCGGGCCGGGCGGTCTCGACGCCGCCGGCTGGATCTACCGGATCGGCGACGTGAAGAACGTGAAGCCGGGCGTCGACGTGAGCTGGGAGAAGGTCGACCCGCAGCACCAGCGGCTGGCGGGATCGGAGTGGGACCTCGTCCCCGTCGACGGGGCGGGCACGCCGATCGCCGGCGGCACCGTCGTCCACGTCACCGACTGCGTGCAGCAGAGCGCTGCCGGATGCCTGGGCCCCGATGCCGATCCCGCGGCCGGGAAGTTCCTGCTCCGCCAGGTCCCGGTGGGCGACTACCACCTGATCGAGACCCGCGCACCGGCCGGATTCGCGAAGCTCACCGCGCCCGTGAAGGTGACCGTCGCCGGCACCACCGCCGTGGCGGTCGGGCAGATCGAGAACCGACAGATCGACGTGCCCGTGCTCCCGCTGACCGGCGGGATCGGAACCCTCGTGTTCTCGATCGGCGGAGGCCTGCTCATCGCGGTCACCGCGTTCCTCGTGATCCGCACCACCCGCAGACGGCGCCTCGCCGTCGACTGACCACCCAGATCTCTTCTCCGCGAGGAGGAGAACCGGACGCCGATTCTCGGCACACCCATGAAAAGAAAGGCATTCCATGTCTGAGCACACCGCATCGCGCGCCCTGTCGCGCGGTCTGGCCGCGACCGCGGCGCTCGCCGTCGGCGCCGCCGGCCTGTTCGTCGGAGGAACCGCGGCCTTCGCCGACAACATCGACACGGCGAAGACCGGTTCGATCATCGTCCACAAGTTCGAGAACCCCGGGAACGGGACGATGAACCCCGACGGCACGGGCTCCGCCCCGAAGACGAAGCCCATCGCGGGCGTCGGCTTCGAGGTCTGCCACGTCGACGGCATCGACCTCACCGCGGCCGGGAACACCGGCTGGAATCAGGTCAAGGCCGTGTCGAACGCGCAGCTGCTGGCCGCGCAGAGCGGCACCCAGCTCGCGAGCTACACGCTGTCGAACTGCACCGCGCTGCCCGACACCGACGCCGCGGGCGTCGCGAGTTCCGGCCGCCTGGCACTCGGCGCCTACCTGGTGCGCGAGGTCAAGGCACCGGCGAACGCCGCGAAGAAGGCCGATCCGTTCATCGTCACCGTGCCGACCCCGTCGGTCAACTCGGGCACCGGCACGGGCGCCTGGGTCTACGACGTCAACGTGTACCCCAAGAACACCGTGGGCAATCCGCCCGTCAAGCGCATCGACGGCCAGGCGCCCAGCAGCGCCGCCGTCGGCTCTGACGTGCAGTTCTCGGTCGAGCAGATCGTGCCCGGCATCGCCGCGGGCGAGACCTACCAGAAGTTCACCCTGTCCGACACGCTCGACGGCCGGCTGAGCCCGAAGGTCGGCACCGTCAAGGTGCTCGTCGACGGCGTCGCGCTCGCCGCCGCGGACTTCACGACCACCGGATCCGCGGGGCAGACCGTCAAGGTGCAGCTCACCGCGTCGGGTCTCGCGAAGCTCTCCGCCGGGGCGAAGGTGCGCTTCGAGTTCGCCGCGACCATCACCTCGGTCGGTGACGGCAAGATCGAGAACACCGCGTTCGTCAACGTGAACGACATGGACTACACGCCCGCGAAGCCGGGCGAGCCCGGCGGTCCGGACCCCGAGAACCCCACCAACACGGTCAAGACCCGCTGGGGCCAGGCGCAGATCACCAAGGTCGATCCCTCGAAGAAGGGGCTGACCGGCGCGGAGTTCGAGGTGCGCATGGGCGACACCGCCGAGTGCACTGCCGACACCGTGTTCGCGGACGTGAAGGATCCCGCCGACACGAGCAAGAAGCTGGTGATTTCCTCCGGCGCGAACGGCGTCGTGAACATCCCCGGCCTGTGGGTCGGCAGCGATTCGGTGAACGACAAGGGTGAGGAGACCATCGGGCTCGCCACGCGCTGCTACCAGCTCGTCGAGGTGAAGGCTCCCGCCGGCTTCGTGCTGCCCACCGGGGCGGACGCGCTCACGAACGTGGTCGTGAAGCCGGGCACCACCGCGAACGCCGCGATCGACATCGAGAACAAGCAGCAGGAGGTTCCCGAGCTGCCCCTCACGGGTGCGGCCGGCCAGGTCCTCATGATCGCGGGCGGGCTCGCGCTCGTCGCGGTCGCCGCGGGCACCGTGCTGATCTCGCGCCGCAAGCAGCAGCGGGCCTAGCCTCCCGCCTGCCGTACGCGGCTCCCGGCCGGTCCGGCGCACCCTCGCGGGAGCGCCGGACCGGCCGCGGTCGTTCCCGAAACCCCGGGACCCGCCCCCAGACCCCGAACCTCCCGAACTGATCGGAGACATCGCGCATGGATCACGAGCTGCACCCGGCCGAGACCGCCGAGGCGCGCCCCGGGCCGTCCGTCACGCGCCGCGAGCTGCGCGCGCGGCGCGGACGCAGACCGCTCGGCGCAGCCCCCTGGATCACGGCCGCCTGCTGGGTGCTCGGCGTCGCGATCCTGCTGTACCCGACCGCCGCGGCCTGGATCTCGCAATACAACCAGTCCACGTTGATCGGCTTCTACGACCGGCAGGTCGAGCACGCGTCGCCCGACGGGCGGACCCAGATCAAGAACGCACGGGCCTACAACGAGGCGCTGTCGTCCGGGGTCCTGCTGCCGGCGGGCGCGAACGCCCCGGTCGGTGCGGGGGAGTCCCGGGACTCCGGCGCGCGGCCGTACCGATCGCAGCTGGTGACCCCGAGCGGCATGATGGCCCGCCTGCGGGTGCCGGCCATCGACCTGGACCTGCCGATCTTCCACGGAACCGATGACGACACCCTGCTGCGCGGGCTCGGACACCTGGAGGGCACGTCGCTCCCGGTCGGCGGGTCGAGCACGCGCTCGGTGATCACCGGTCATCGGGGGCTCGCCAGCGCTGAGATGTTCACGAATCTGGATCGGGTGAAGACCGGCGACACCTTCACGATCGAGACCTTCGGCGAGGTGCTCACCTACCGTGTGAAGGACGTCACCGTGGTGGCGCCGGAGGACACCGAGACGCTGCATCAGGTCGCGGGCGAGGACCTCGTCACGCTCATCACCTGCACCCCGCTCGGAGTGAACTCGCACCGGATCCTCGTCACGGGCGAACGGATCACTCCGACGCCGCCCGCGGACGTCGAGGCGGCGGGCAAGCCCTCCGCGGTGCCGCATTTCCCCTGGTGGATCCCGGCGATGACCGGTGCGATCCTGCTCGCGGTCGTCTACCTGCGGTGGGCCGGCAGACCGCTCTCGAAATCGCGCGCCGAAACGCGTCACATTCGCTCGCGCGAGCGCTCTGAGTAGTCGGATCGGGACGAGTCCTCGTCCCCCGAACCAGCCCGTCCCGATCCGCCCCCGGTGCCCGCCCGCAAGGCGGGCACCGGGGTTTTCCGTCTGCGGAGGGGCTAGCGGGCGCCCCAGCCGAAGCGGTGGGTGCGGATGCCGTAGTAGGTGAAGGTCTCGGCGCGGGAGACCCCGGGGGTGGGGCGGATGCGTCGATTGATGAGCTCGAACAGCGCCTCCTGGTCCTCGGCGATGACCTCGACGAGCAGGTCGTAGCGACCCGCGGCCAGCACGACGTAGATGACGTTCTCGATCTCGCTCAGCGCCTCGGCGACGACCTCGAGATCGCCGTCGGCGACGACCCCGACCATCGCCATGCTGCGGTATCCGAGCCGGAGCGGATTCGTGACGCCGACGATCTGCAGGGTGCCGCGTTCCTCGAGCCGCATGACCCGCTTGCGGGCGCCCCCGGCGGTGAGCCCGACGAGCTGCCCGAGCTCCGCGTACCCGAGTCGGCCGTCCTCCTGCAGCGCGGTCAGCAGGGCGCGATCGATGTCGTCGAGGACGTCCGGGGTGTCGTGCGGTGCGTCGTGCATGGGGCCTCCGTGGAGTCGCGGGCGAACACTGACCAGTGTATCGAGGATGAAAAGTTACTGGTACGCTCTGTTTGGTAATGAAAAATGACCAGACTGGATGGAGTGGGATCGATGGGTGATGCGTTGCGTGAAGACTGGCTGCTCCGGCGCCCGGAACCGGACCTCGCAGAGGTCGCCCGCATCGCGGAGGCCGAATTCGGTGCGACGGGTACGCTCGGCGAACTGGGCAGCCAGCAGGACCGCAACTTCCTGATCGGCGATCCGGCGGGCGACGCGAGCATCCTGCTGAAGGTCGTCCACCCCACGGTGACCGAGGCCGAGGTCTCGCTCCAGGTCCGGGTCTCCGACGCGCTGCGCGAGGCCGGGGTGCGCACTCCGCGGATCCTCACCGCCGCGTCCGGTCAGCGCTCCCTCGCGATCGCGGACCGCGAGGGCGGCGAGTCCCGCGTCCTCGCCTACGAGACGGTTCGGGGCGTCGCGCTGGCCGAGCGCCACGAGATCGACGGGGCCCGCGCCGAGGAGCTCGGATCCCTGGCGGCGCGCGTCGCGAACGCGCTGGCCTCCGTCGATCATCCCGCGGCGCGGCGCAGACACCAGTGGGAGCTCGGCAACGCGGCAGCGGTGGTCGAGCGGCTCATCGGAGAACTGCCCGAGGAACGAAGGGACGCGTGCCGTCGCGCGGTCGACGAAGCGCTGCAGCGGCTCGATGCCGTGCGTCCGCTGCTGCGCGCCCAGCTGATCCACGGGGATCTCACGAGCGACAACATCATGCTCGACGCCGCCGGAGCGCTGTGGGTCATCGACCTGGGCGACGCCGCCCGCTCCTGGCGCATCGCGGAGCTCGCCGTGCTCGTGGCCGATGTGCTGGGACGCACGGGCAGCCTCGCGACCGCGGCCCGCGCCGTGAGCGGATTCGCCGCGACGTGCGAGGATCCGCTGACCGACGCGGAGCTCGCCGCGCTCTGGCCCCTCGTCACGCTCCGCGGCGCCGTGCTCGCGGTGAGCGGATGGAGCCAGATCCGCATCGATCCGGACAACGCGTACGCGCGCGAGCGCCTCGAGCACGAGTGGCGGGTGTTCGAACGCGCCGCCGCGCTCGATCCCGACCCGGTCGAGGCGCAGTTGCGGCTGGCCGCAGGACTGACCCACCGGGCCGGCCTGGCCTACCGGGATCTGGTGCCCGGGCTCGACCGCGCGCGGGTCATCGACCTCGGGATCCGCAGCGAGGCGCTCGACCGCGGGCGCTGGACCGACGCCGGGGTCGAGCAGGAGCTCGCCCGCGCGGCGCTCGGCACCGCGTCCGTCGCCGTCATGCGCTTCGGAGAGGCCCGCCTGAGCCGGGTCTCGACCGATGTCCGCGAACCCGTCGACACCCGCTCCCGCTGCGTGGAGCTCTGGACCCGGCCCGGGGCGACGGTGACCGCTCCGTTCGCCGGGCGCATCGAGACGGGGGCCGGGTTCGCGGAGCTGCGCGCCGACGGCGTGGTGCTGCGCATCGAGGGGATCGACCCCGCGGTGTCCCCGTCCTCCGGTGAGGTCCGCGCTGGGGCGGAGCTCGGACGCGTCGGAGCGTACGCCCCGGGCCTCGGCCGGCTCGTGGTCGCGCGCCGCATGCTCGATGCGGCTCCGGCTCCGCTCTTCGCGGGCGCGCTCGACGAGTACGCGCCGGAGGGCGCCGCCGATCCCTCGGCGCTGCTGGGGCTCGTCGCCGTGCCGGACCCCACCCGCGAGCTGCGCGATGAGCAGCGCCGCCGCGAGCACGCCATGGGCGGGGCCGCGGAGCGGTACTACCTCGACCCGCCCCGGTTCGAACGCGGCTGGAACACCCTGCTCATCGACACGCGCGGTCGCGCGTACCTCGACCTGGTCAACAACGTGACCGCGATCGGGCACTCGCACCCGCGGCTCGCGGACGCGGTCGGTCGGCAGCTGCACCTGCTCAACACGAATTCCCGGTTCCTCTACGAGGCCTACGCGGACTTCGCCGAGAAGCTGCTCGCGCACGCGCCGGATCCCTCGCTCGACACGGTGATCCCCGTCAACAGCGGTTCCGAGGCGGTCGATCTCGCGATCCGCCTCGCTCAGGCGGCCACCGGCCGGCGCGACCTCATCGCGGCCCGCGAGGGGTACCACGGCTGGACCATGGCCGCGGACGCCGTCAGCACCTCGGCCTTCGACAACCCGTCGGCGCTCGCCTCCCGCCCCGAGTGGGTCCACCTCGTGGACGCGCCGAACGACTACCGCGGCCCGCACCGGGGCGCGGGTGCGGGCGCCGCCTATGCCGCGCAGGTGGGCCGGGTCGCCGCCCGCCTCGGCGACGAGGGCCGGCCGGCCGCGGCATTCATCTGCGAACCGGTGCTCGGCAACGCCGGGGGCGTGATGCCGCCCGAGGGGTACCTCGCGGCCGCATACGACGCGATCCGGGCGAACGGCGGGCTCGCGATCGCCGACGAGGTGCAGGTCGGCTACGGTCGCCTGGGCGGCGCCTTCTGGGGATCCGAGCTGCAGGGCGCGGTCCCCGACATCATCGCGGTCGCGAAGGCCGCGGGCAACGCCTACCCGGTGGGAGCGGTGATCGCCCGACGCGAGATCGTCGACGCGCTGCGCGACGAGGGCATGTTCTTCTCGTCCGCGGCGGGAGCCCCCGCGAGTGCGATCGCCGCGTCCGCGGTGCTCGACGTGATCCGCGACGAGGGGCTCCAGCGGAACGCGGCGATCGTCGGCGCGCACCTGCGCGCGCGGATCGAGGAACTGGCCGCCCGTCGCAGCCTGATCGGCAGGGTGCACGGCAGCGGGCTCTACCTCGGCGTCGAGCTGGTGCGCGACCGCGAGACCCTGGAGCCCGCGCAGGAGGAGACCGCTCGCATCTGCGAGCGGCTGCTCGACCACGGGATCATCATGCAGGCGACCTCCGAGCGGCAGAACGTGCTCAAGGTGAAGCCGCCCATGACCCTCACGATCGCCGAGGCCGACGTGTTCGTCGCCGCGCTCGACGCCGTGCTGGGCGAGCTGGAGGGCTAGGCCTCGGGCTCGGCCCCCGCGTCTGCGGAGAGACCCGCATAGTCGACGAGCCGGTCGGCGATGACGGGGAACTCCGCGCGCACCTCGGCGACGCGGGCCGGATCGAGGTCGACGGCGAGCAGCTGCTCGCCGGCGCCGCACTCGGCGAGCACGAGCCCCGACGGATCGACCACCCGGCTGCTGCCGCCGAGCTCGACGCCGCGCTGCGTGCCGCACGCGTTGACCGCGATGACGAACAGCTGGTGCTCGACCGCGCGGGCGCGGGTGAACAGCTGCCAGTGCTCGCGCCGCGCGGCGGGCCAGGCCGCCGGCACCACGACGCTCTCGGCGCCGCGGGAGCTGATCTGCTGCCAGAGCCCGGGGAATCGCAGGTCGTAGCAGGTGGTGCTGGCGAGCGCGCCGACGGGGCTGCTCGTGACGCTTAGACGGTCGCCCGGGGTCAGCAGCTCGGCCTCGAGCGAGCGGTAGCCGAAGACGTGGATCTTGCGGTAGGTCTGCGTGATGCGCCCGTCGCGGTCGAGCAGCACGGCGGTGTTGAACAGCCGGCCGCTGCCGTCGCGTTCGACGATGCTGCCGAGGTGCACGGCGGCCCCCGTGGCGCGGGCGACGCGGCGGCCCATGGCCACCGTCGGGCCGTCGAGCGGCTCGGCGCGATCGGCGTACGCGTCGAACGAGAAGTAGCCGGCGCTCCACAGCTCGGGGAGCACGACGAGATCGGCGCCCGGGGCCTCGCGCAGCAGCAGCTGCTCGACGCGCGCGATGCGGTCCGGCTGCGATTCATCGTCGGGGCTCGCCACCTGCGCGAGCAGCACGCGGGTCATGCGTCGATCCTCACGCGGGCGTCGCTGCGCCGGGCCGCCTCGTGCGCCGCGGCCTCGAGTCGCTGCCGGTAGTCGGTCAGCCACTCGTCGTCCACCGCGGGCAGGTTCGTCGCGCCCGGGCGCATGCCCGCCGAGCCGTCGACGAGCTCGCGCACGATGTCGGCGTGGCCTGCATGGCGGGCGTACTCGGCGGTCACGTGGACCAAGATCTGCCGGAGCGTGACCGGGTTGCGGGTCCACCAGGGCACCGTGCCCTCGGCGTCGAGGTCGAGCGCGTCGACGGTGGCGGCGGTGCGTTCGGCCGCCGCGCGGGACAGCGCGATGATCTCGGCGCTCGTCTGGTCGGGGGTCGCCCACATGTCGGCGTTCGGCTCGGCGTCGTCGGCGAGCCAGGGGAGCGCGATGCCCGAAGGACGGCCGAAGACCCGGCCGAAGTAGTCGAGCTCGACGCTCGCCGTGTGCTTCACGAGCCCGAGCAGGTTGGTGCCCGTCGGGGTCATCGGACGACGCAGCTCGTACTCGCCCAGCCCGTCGAGCTTCCAGAGCAGCGCGCCGCGCACCTCGTCGAGCTTCGCGCGGAGCAGGTCCTTCTCGGATACGGTCATGCCCTCAGCCTAGAGTCGACCTCCGACACCGCGGAATCCGCGCTCGCTGCGCGCTCCGCGATCCCGGCGGAGTCGTGCGCGAGCGTGCCCGTGCGGTGCGCGCGCATGAGCGCCTCGATCTCGTCGGCGGGCGCGCCCGCGGCGATCCGGTCGACCAGTTCGGTGTGCTCGTGCGAGAGCCGCTCGCTGATCTCCCCGCGGTACCCGACCACCGAGGCCCGCATGGCCGCCACCCGCAGCTGCCCGCGCTGCAGCGTGTCGCGCAGGTAATGGTTGGGGCAGCGCGACTGCAGGAGGCCGTGGAACTCGAGGCTGGCCTCGTTGTAGGCGTGGAAGTCGCCGCGCTCGTGCGCCGCGTCCATCAGCGCGTTGAGCTCCCGAGCCCGGTCGAGGTCCTCCGCGGTCAGCAGCGGCGCCGAGAGCGATACCGCGAGCCCCTCGAGCACGGCCTGCGTCTGCATCACATCGCGGTACCCCTCGGCGCCGAGCTCGGCGACCCGGGCGCCGCGGTGGAACTCGAACTCGACGAGCCCCTCGGACTCCAGGCGGCGCAGCGCCTCGCGGACCGGGATCAGGCTGACGCCCGTCTCGCCCGCGAGCGTGCCGATGTGGATCGGGTCGCCCGCGGCGAAGTCGCCCGCCACGATCCGCTCCATCACATGGTCGTAGACCCGCCTGGTCTTGTCGCGGGGACCGGCCTGGGGATCCGCGCTCATCGCTGATCCGCTCCGTCGGCGCCCGCCGCGGAAGCGCGCTCGTCCGCGAGGAGCGGTCGGAGGAACGCGGCGATGTCGTCGAGCTCGTCGCGACCGATGCCGTGCAGGATCCCGGTGTACTCCCGGTAGACCAGCGACGTGCGCTCGGGCAGCCACTCGGCGGTGCGCGCGATGCGGGCGGCGTCGATCACGGGGTCCTCCACGTCGCGGCCCCAGAAGACCGGCGGGCGCGCGGCGGCGAGCTCCCGATCCCCGTCGTAGGCGCCGGCGGGGACGAAGCCCGAGCAGATCGCACCCGCGGCGAAACCTCCGGGGCGCAGTCGCAGCAGCGAGGTCACCATCGCTCCGCCCTGCGAGAACCCGAGCAGCGCGACGGACGGGCGGCGCTCGGCCCCGGCCTCGAGCGCGCGCTCGACGACGCCGTCGATCCAGGCGAGTGCGGCGACGGCCGCGGCGTGGGGCGCCGTGCCTTCGAACCGGTCGGGCGTCGGATCGTGCGCGAGGCCCTGCGCGCCGAACGACAGCGGGAACCAGGCGTAGCCGTTCTCGACCGGCGCGGGGGCGACCAGCGGTGCGCGCGGCGAAGCGCAGACGGCCGACGGCAGGAACGGGGCGAGCTCGATCAGATCGCCCTCGAAGGATCCGTAGCCGTGCATGAGCACGAGCAGTGGGCGGTCGGCCAGTGCGGCGAGCGCCTCCGCCTCGGACGCCGGTGCACCGTCGACGGCCCATCGAACGCGGGCCGGGTCGATTTGCAGCTCTGCCATGGGTCCAGCGTAGTTCGAAACCGCCTGGGCGCCGCGGTGCGCCGATTCCTCCCGGCGCGGCGCGTTCCCGAGCGGAGTCGGGCAGAATGGGCCGCATGAGCATCGACACCGCCGAGCTGCCGGAACCGCAGGACCCCGAGGACCGTCCGCAGTTCGGCCCGGACGGCAGCGGATGGCTCAGCGACGACGAGCTCTCGTTCGTGCGCGGCCGGGTGCCGCTCGTCTACGTCGAAGCGGTTCCCGTGCGGGTCGACGGCGTCGGGCGGGTCACCGAGGTCGGTCTGCTGCTGCGCGGCACCGCCGACGGCGGCATGACCCGGGCGCTCGTCTCGGGTCGGGTTCGGAAGGACGAGGCGCTGCGGGACGCGCTGTTCCGGCACCTCGAGAACGACCTCGGCCACATGGCCTTTCCGCTGATCCCGGCGGCCCCGGTGCCCGCGCAGGTGGCCGAGTACTTCCCGCTGCCCGGTCTCACACCCTACGTCGACGAGCGCCAGCACGCGGTGTCGCTCGTCTACGTGGTGCCGGTGACGGGCAGCTGCACACCGCGTCAGGACGCGCTCGAGGTGACCTGGATGTCGCCGGAGGAAGCGCTCGCGCCCGAGACGCTCGCCGAGCTGGTCGGCGGGCGCGGCCGCCTGCTCCGGCAGGTGCTCGCCACCGTCGGGTGTTGAGTCGGCGGCCTCGGCGACGGGCGGTCGCGGCCCCGCTGGGCGACGGTCAGCCCCGCTGGGCGTCCTCGCGCCGCCGCCAGCTGATCGTGTGCTCCGGGCGGAACCCCCGAGCGCAACGCGCGCAGGACGACACCCGGGTCGGCTTGCGGAAGCGGAAGTGCTCGTGCCCGGCGGGGCAGGTGCCCACCCACGGCGCCAGCTCGTGCGCGATCTCGCCGTCGTGCGTCCGTCCGCCGACGTAGCCGATCCCCGCCGCGACCGCCCGCCACTTCGGGCCGTGGCCGGCCGAGGGGCCGGCCATCGCGTGCGCCACCTCGTGCAGCAGCACCTGGTGGATCTCGTCGTCGTCGAACTTCGCCGCGAGATGCCTCGACACGGTGATGCGCCGGTTCGTGTAGTCGCACAGGCCCGCTCGGCGCCGGGCGTGGTCGAAGCCGAAGCTCCAGGCCCGGGGATCCAGGTGCATGCGGATGAGCGCATCGGCCCACACGCGGACGCGCTCGAGGTCAGCCACGGCCGAACAGCTCGCGCGCGGGAGCGGGGGAGTCCACCGCCGTCGCATCGGTCACGGGCGAGGTGCCCCGGATGAGCTCCGAGAGCTCGGCGCCCTCCAGCATGCGCGCCGGGTGCGGCCCGCCGGCCAGCAGGCGCGGCAGCCAGTCCAGCTCGCTCACGTCGCCGTTCGACGCGATCAGCACGACGTTGCCGAACCGTCGGCCTTTCAGCACCTGGGGCTCGGCCACGGCGGCCACGTTCGCGAAGCGGGCGGCGAGCGTTGCCGCCTGACCGCGGACGAAGGGCAGGCCGGTGCCGTCCGCGGCGTTGAGCACCACGAGTCCGTCGGGGGCGAGCAGCGGGCGGACGAGATCGTAGAACTCGAGGCTGGACACGTGCGCGGGCGTGCGGGCGCCCGCGAAGATGTCGACGATCACGAGGTCCATCGCCCCCTGCATCCCGGCGGGGAGCTTCGCGAGCACCGCGCGGGCGTCGCCGCGACGTACGCGGATGCTCGCTCGCTTCGGCAGCGGCGCGTGCTCGCGCACCAGATCGACGAGCGCGTCCTCGATCTCGATGACCTGCTGCCGGCTGCCGGGGCGGGTGGCCTCGACGTAGCGCGGCAGGGTGAAGGCGCCGCCCCCGAGGTGCAGCGCCGAGATGGGGGCGCCGCTCGGGCGGAACAGGTCGATGACGTGGCCGATGCGGCGGATGTACTCGAAGAACAGGTCCGACGGGTCGTCGAGGTTCACGTGCGACTGCGGAGTGCCGTCGACCACGAGCTGCACGGCGCCGGGCACGAAGCGGTCGTCCTCGATCTCGGCCACGAGCCCGGAGGACAGGATCCGGGACCGTGCGGGCTGCTCGCTCACGCGGTGCGTGCGGTGAGGCCGAGCTCGGCGAGCTTGGAGCGCAGGTCCCCGTCGCTCGGCTCGACCTGGTGGGTGCCGTCGGGGAACGTCACGACCGGGATGTTCGTGCGTCCGCTGATGTCGCGCGCAACGTCGGCGGCGGCCGGATCCTCGACCAGGTCGACCCACTCGAACGGCACCTCGAGGTCGTTCAGTACGCGCTTGGCGCGTCGGCAATCGCCGCACCAGTCGGCGCCGAAGACGCGGATCTGCGGTGCTGCGGAAGCGGATGCGGTGGAATCGCTCATGCGTCGATCCTACGCTCCCGCCGTTGCCAGGCGGCTGCCGACAGGATCGCGACGGCGGTGCCGAGCAGCGCACCGCCGATGGTGTCCGTGAGCCAGTGCACGTGCAGGGCGGTGCGGCTCCACATCATGAGCAGGACCCAGAACGCCGCTGCCGCGAAGAGCAGCTTCGCGATCGTCGGCGGCGCGGTGCGCGCCAGGACGATCGCGACGGCGACCGCCAGGGTCGCCGCCGAGAGGGAGTGGCCCGACGGGTACGAGGATCCGGCCGCGTGGATCAGCATGTCGGCGGGACGCTGGCGTCCGATCAGGAGCTTCAGCAGCTCGGAGGCGGCGACGCCGACCACGAGCGCGGTGATCAGGATCCCCGCATCGCGCGGCCGGCGCGCGGCGAAGAGCCCGGCGCAGGCGATGAGTCCGCAGGTGACGACTCCGATCCAGCCGCCGATGCCGGCGAGGTCGGTCGCGAGGACCGCGGCGAAGCTGCCGCGCTCAGCCCCGATCGCATCGTGCCAGGCCGTGTCGACGGGCGTGGGGTCGCCCCCGCTGACCAGTAGGTACACGCCGAAGGCGATGACCACCGCGATGGCGAGCCAGGCGCACGCGATCGCGCTGCCGCTGATGCCCCGCGCTCGCGGGCTCCGTGCCTCGATCATCCCCACACCCTAACGACGCCGGAGCGGCGGATCCTGGGCGGCGGCGCAGAGCCGGTTGGCCCGGTGGCCCGTGGCCTGCGGCCGGCAGTCGGCCGGCTACGCTCCGAGCTCGGCGATCACCGCGTCGGCACGATCGCTCTGCCCGGTCTCGCGCAGCACCTCGATGAGCTCGCCGGCGGCGTGGGCCCGCTCGTTCGTCAGGCGCGCGACCGCGAAGCCTTCGAAGGCCGACTCCAGCGACCAGACGGCGCCCGTGGTGTCGCCCGCGGAGCGCTGCAGGCGCCCCGCCAGCCAGAACGCGTGCGCGGCGTCCGAGATCCGGCCGGCCTGGGCGAACTCCTCGCCGGCGCGCTGCGCGGCCGAGACCGCCTCCGCGTGCTCGGGCGCATCCGCCCGGGTCGCGGATCCCGTGGCGCCGAGGCTCCGCGCGAGAGTGTCGCGCAGCGTGGCCAGGGTCAGCAGGTGCTCGATCCGGCGGCTCTCGGTGAGCTCCTCGGTCAACGCGGGCTCGGGGACGTGCTCCTCGGTGCGGGCCAGAGCCGCGCGCAGGCGCGCGACGAGCTCGGCGCAGTCCGCCACCTGCGCCGCGACGGGGGCCCAGCCGACGAGCACCTGCGCGATCAGCCCGTCCTCGGAGCCGGCGGCTTCCAGACGGGGGATCGCGGCGGCGTAGCGCTCGTGCGCCGCGCTCGCATCGCCGGCGAGCTCCGCGGCCTTCGCCGCCTCGGCCCAGCAGATCCCGGCGAACTCGAGCCGGCCCTCGGCTTGCGCGAGCGCCGCCGCGAGGGCGTAGTCGTCGGACGCGGTCAGGTACGCGCGCATGCCGGCCTGGGTCTCGGCGCGGGCGTACGCTTCGTCGGCGTTCGCGGGCTCCGGGCGGGCATCGGCCGGCAGGTCGTCGGTGTCCGGCCGGGTCGGATCCCCGGCATCGCCGTCGACCTCGGTCGTGGCATCGGACGGAGCGTCGGAGTCCCCGTCGGATGCCTCAGGAGAGGGGTCGCCGAGGCGGCCGAGCAGCAGCTCGTGCTCCGCGCGCCGGCTGGCGAGGGCCCGGGCGACCTGGTCGGCGTAGTAGCCGGTGCCGTTGCGGCGGTCGAACTGCGCCGCGAGCGCCTCGGTCTCGGCACGCACCCACGTGTGGAGCTCACCGAGGGTCGGGGCGGCGGGGGTGCTGAGACCCGTGGGCAGCTCGCTCCGGTCGAGGTTCGCGGAGAGCCCCGAGAGGACCCCGAGCAGGAACCGGAGCCGGAAGAGCGGGGTGGATGCATCGAGCAGCAGGCGGCCCGTGTCGGTGCGCAGCTGCTGCAGCGCCCGATCGAGCGCGCCGCCGATGGCGAGGAGCTCGAATGCCTGACCGTGGGCGGGGGCGAAATCGCTGCCCTCGGCGCTCGAGTACGTGGCGACCGCCCTGCGGTAGCTGCGGGTGGCGAGCTCGGCGTCGCCCGCGCGCAGCGCTGCGAGGGCCAGCGCGTGCATGGTGCGGGTGGGCTCGAGATTGCAGGTGCCGGTCGAGGTCCGACCGATCGCCACGGCCTCCTCGTAGCGGCCGAGCTCGGTGAAGTAGTCGGTCTGCTGGCCCACGGTGCAGGTCGCGCAGTCCTCGAGCTCGTCGCGGTCGCCCGTGATCCAGTCGATGCGCGCTCGCTCCATGTCGGCGCTGCCGGTGTGCCAGGCCCAGCGGAAGCGCGACATGCGGACCGAGGATCCGCCCTTGCCCGCGACCGCGAAGCGGTGGGCCATATCGGCGAGGAACGCGTCGGCCTGCTCGGCCGTGATCTCGGGGTAGTCGGGCAGGTCGCCCGCGATCCACTTGAACTCCCAGAACAGGTTGCGCTCGTCGGCCTCGTCGAACAGTTCGGGGCGGGAGTCCCAGAGGCGGAGCGTACGGGCGAAGGCGACGAAACCCTGCTTGCCCAGGTTCGCGAAGGTGTAGGCCTCGACGAGGTCGAGCAGAGCCTGGGGCAGCTGGCGCTCGGGGCCGTCGGTCTCGAGTCGGCGGACCAGGGCCTCGGTGGCCGAGGTGCGGGCGACGCCGTAGGGGAGACGTCGGAGGGTGCGGAGTTCGTGGTCGATGTCCTTGGCCAACGGAGTTCCTTTCTCGGGTGCCCGGTCAGGCGGTGTCGGGATCGTCGCCGAGCGACGCGTCGAGCAGCACGCTCAGCGCGTCGCCGAGGGCGACGGCTTCGGCCGAGTGCAGGTCGTCACCGGCCAGCATCACCGCCGAGAGGTAGAGGGAGTTGAGCCCGGCGTCGAACACGCCGCCGGCCGGGGCCGCGAGGAGCCTGCGGACCACCGCGGAGTCGTCGTTGAGCACGAGGGTGCGCGTGCGGGCGCTGACCTCGGGGTCGGAGAACGCGTCGAGGAGACCGCTCCAGAGCCCGGGGGCCGCCGAGCGCTCGCGGTCGAGGTCGCGGCGCTGCTCGCCCGCGGAATCGCGGAGGAGCATCGCGGGAACGGCCGACGGCTCGAAGCTGCGCACGATGACGTCGCAGTCGGCGCTCTCGAGCAGCTCCCGCGAACGGGCGACGGCGTCGGCGACCTCGAGCTCGCGCTCGAGATCGGGTACGCGGAGCACGTGCACGAGATCGGCGTTCGAGAGCTCGCGCACCTTCCAGCCGGGCCGCGCGGCCAGCTGCTGAAGCAGGTCGAGATCGTAGACGTAGCCGGCGTTGACCACCACGAGCCCCTGAGCGCGGGCGACGGTGGCGACGCGCCGGAACGACTCGGTGGTGGTCGAATAGACGACCTCGCCGCGCTCGGCGACCTGGGCGAGCGTGAGGGGGCCGTCGGTGGTCTCGAAGGGGAGGACGCGGGCGACGAGCTCGAGCATGTCGGGTTCGGTGACCGCGAGCGCGCGCAGCGCGAGGTGATGGGTGCGGATGAAGTCGGCGGCGAGCCGCGATCCACTGGTCAGCGTGCGCGCGGCCCAGGCGATGATCTGGGCGCCGAGCGCTTCGCGGGCGGCCTGGAGCACCTCGTCGTCGTGCAGCTGCTCGCGCGACGCCGTCGGCGAGAGCCCCTCGGCGTCGATGACCGCACGCGTGAAGAACGCCCAGTCGGGCAGGATCCGGTCGACGCGCGAACCGAGGAGCATGCGCTTCGTGTAGACCCGGTGCTGGCCGCTGCCGGGGGACACCGCCTGCGGCAGGATGAAGGCGACGCCGCTGATGCCGGCGACCGGCAGGTCGAGGTCGATGCGACCGAGCGGCGTGAACCCGAAGAGCGACTCGCAGGCCCGATCCAGCGCGCGCTCGCGCTCGCCGGGCACGGGGTACTCCGCGCGCCAGGGCAGCTCGGGTGCGGTGATCCGCTGCCAGAGCGGGCCGACGCCCTCGACCGGCACCTCGACCGCGACGTCGAACGGCAGGAACCCGCCGTATTCGGTCGCCAGGTCGACGACGGTGCGGTTCGCGAGCCAGTGCCGGGTATCGCTGCGTGCGGTCAAGCGCACCGCGGTGCCGACCTCGACCTCCTCGCCGCCCAGCTCCTCGACGTCGAAGGTCCCGTCGGCCCGGCCGGTCCACCGGATCGGCACGGCGCCGGGCCGTGCCGATCGCGAGCGGACCTCGATCTCGTCGGCCACCATGAACGCCGCGAGCATGCCGATGCCGAACTGTCCGATGAACTCCGAACGGCCGAGCCCCAGGTCCGCGTCGCGCTTCGAGGACCGGCCGATGGTCGCGAGCAGCTCCGCGGCTTCTGCCGCGGTCAGCCCGATGCCGGTGTCGACGACGCTGAGCGTCGCCCGGCCGTCCGGGTCGGTGCCGGTCGTGATCCGGACCGTCGCCGGAGCGGACGGATCGAGCTCGCGCCGTGCGGTGAGCGCGTCGACGGCGTTCTGCAGCAGTTCGCGCACGAAGACCTGCGGTCCCGAGTACAGGTGGCGGGACAGCAGGTCGACCATGCCGGTGAGGTCGACCTGGAAGCGTTCGGACATGCGGTCTTTCTGAGAGGAGAGCTGAGCGGTCGGGGGAGGCTCTGGCGCTCGCCTACTCGGCGCTGCGTGCGGCGACCGCCGCCGCTGCCTCGGGGAACTGCTCGTTGAGCGACTCGAAGAAGGCGCCGCCCGTGTTGATCACGCAGAGCAGGTGCTGCGTCAGCTGCTCGTCGGTGAGGCCGTGCTCGTAATCGACGTTGAGCTCGCAGTGCACGCGCACCTTGCCCTCGTCGTCGGGGCGGGCGTAGGTCTTCGGCCAGAGCTTCTCGGTGTTCCAGGTGTTGCAGGCCACGAGCGCGCGCTCGAACTCGGCCTGGCTGAGCTCGCCGTACCAGGTGCCGCGCACGCAGAAGAGCTCCTGCTTCTCGCCGTTCACGAAGAAGTAGAAGAAGCCGTTCTCCCAGCCGCCTCCGATGTCTCCGTCGGAATCGACCCGGTACTGCCAGCCGGCGTTCTCGAGGGCGTGCTTGACGCGGTCCTTGGAGAGCGGAGCGAGCGCTCCGCCGCCGGCGGCGGGGGTCTGTTCCTTGGTGAAGAAGCCCATGGGAGATCCTTTCGGTCGGTGGTGCGCCGAAGGGGGAACGGCGTCGGATTCAGCGTATGCGATCCGACCGACATCCGAGGCGGCCGATTTGCTCCCGATGAGGCGCACAAAAACAGTGCTGGACAGGCGCGTGCATATCGGTTAGAGTCGATAGTTGCACTTCGGACACTAGTCTGCCTTCATATAGCGGTTGGCCGTCAGCTCCAGTTCGAGCGCCTCACCGCGTGTTCCGAAGCGACTCACACTGAGACCTGGTCAACCGGCCCGACGGGGCCCACGGAGGTAGTTTCCTTGGCTGCTGCGCGCAACGCAACTTCCACGCCCACTCCGAAGAACGGTCGCGATCACTCGCGACTGTCCTTCGCCAAGATTTCCGACACGCTGTCGATGCCGAACCTGCTGGCACTGCAGCTCGAGAGCTTCGACTGGCTCGTCGGCAACGACGCGTGGAAGACGCGCGTCGTCGAGGCACAGTCCGAAGGGCGCGACGACATCGCGCTGAAGAGCGGCCTCGAAGAGATCTTCGACGAGATCTCGCCCATCGAGGACAACGCCGGCACCATGCAGCTGTCGTTCGAGAACCCGATCCTCGACGAGCAGAAGTTCTCGATCGAGGAGTGCAAGGAGCGGGGCAAGACCTACTCCGCGCCCCTCTACGTCGAGGCGGCGTTCTACAACACCGAGACTCAGGTGCTGAAGAGCCAGACGGTCTACATGGGCGACTTCCCCATCATGACCGACAAGGGCACCTTCATCATCAACGGCACCGAGCGCGTCATCGTCTCGCAGCTCGTCCGCAGCCCCGGCGTCTACTTCGAGCGCGCCCAGGAGAAGACCTCCGATAAGGACGTCTTCACCGCTCGCGTGATCCCCAGCCGCGGTGCGTGGCTCGAGTTCGAGGTCGACAAGCGCGATCAGGTCGGTGTCCGCATCGACCGCAAGCGCAAGCAGTCGGTCACCGTGTTCCTCAAGGCGCTCGGCATGACGAGCGAGGAGATCCTCGAGGAGTTCGCCGGCTACGAGTCGATCGCGCTCACCCTCGAGAAGGACGGCATCCTCACGCAGGAGGAAGCGCTCAAGGACATCTACCGCAAGCAGCGTCCGGGCGAGCAGGTGGCCATCGAGGCCGCGCGCGCTCTGCTCGACAACAGCTACTTCAACCCGAAGCGCTACGACCTCGCGAAGGTCGGCCGCTACAAGATCAACCGCAAGCTCGGCATCGATGCGCCCATCACCGATTCGGTGCTGTCGCTCGAGGACATCGTCGCGACCATCAAGTACCTGGTCGGCCTGCACGCGGGCACCGAGACCCTGCCGGGCGTCCGCGACGGCCAGGCGATCGACGTGCGCCTCGACACCGACGACATCGATCACTTCGGCAACCGCCGCATCCGCGCGGTCGGCGAGCTGATCCAGAACCAGGTGCGCACCGGCCTCAGCCGCATGGAGCGCGTGGTGCGCGAGCGCATGACCACGCAGGACATCGAGGCGATCACGCCGAACACCCTGATCAACACGCGCCCCGTGCTCGCGGCGATCAAGGAGTTCTTCGGCACCTCGCAGCTGTCGCAGTTCATGGATCAGAACAACCCGCTCGCGGGCCTGACCAACAAGCGCCGCCTCTCGGCCCTCGGCCCCGGCGGCCTGTCCCGCGACCGCGCGGGCGTCGAGGTGCGAGACGTGCACCCGTCGCACTACGGCCGCATGTGCCCCATCGAGACCCCTGAAGGCCCGAACATCGGTCTGATCGGCGCGCTCGCGACCTTCGCACGCATCAACGCCTTCGGCTTCATCGAGACGCCGTACCGCCGCGTGCTGAACGGTCAGGTCACCGACCAGGTCGACTACCTCACCGCGCACGAGGAGGACGAGTTCCTCATCGCGCAGGCCGGCGCTCCGCTGACCGCCGAGGGCAAGTTCGCCGAGACCCAGGTCCTCGCCCGCCCCCGCGGCACCGAGGTGCAGATGGTCGACGCCGAGCTCGTCGACTACATGGACGTCTCGCCGCGCCAGATGGTGTCGGTCGGCACCTCGCTCATCCCGTTCCTCGAGCACGACGATGCGAACCGCGCGCTCATGGGCGCCAACATGCAGCGCCAGGCGGTGCCGCTGGTCCGCAGCGAGTCGCCGCTGGTCGGCACCGGCATGGAGGGCTACGCGGCCATCGACGCCGGCGACGTCGTTATCAACGAGAAGGCCGGCGTGGTCGACGAGGTCTCGGCCGACGTCGTCACGATCCAGCTCGACGAGGGCGGCACGAAGAGCTACTACCTCCGCAAGTTCGACCGCTCGAACCAGGGCACGAACTACAACCACCGCGTGATCGTCAAGGCGGGCGAGCGGATCGAGGCCGGCGAGGTCATCGCCGACGGCCCCGCGACCGAGAACGGCGAGCTCGCGCTCGGCAAGAACCTGCTCGTCGCGTTCATGTCGTGGGAGGGTCACAACTACGAGGACGCGATCATCCTGAGCCAGAACCTGGTGAAGGACGACACCCTCTCGTCGATCCACATCGAGGAGTACGACGTCGACGCCCGCGACACCAAGCTCGGCAAGGAGGAGATCACCCGTGACCTCCCCAACGCCAGCATGGAGGCGCTGAAGGATCTGGACGAGCGCGGCATCATCCGCATCGGCGCCGAGGTCCGCCCCGGCGACATCCTCGTCGGCAAGGTCACGCCGAAGGGTGAGACCGAGCTGTCGGCCGAGGAGCGCCTGCTCCGCGCGATCTTCAACGAGAAGAGCCGCGAGGTCCGCGACACCTCGCTCAAGGTGCCGCACGGCGTCTCGGGCACGGTCACCGCGGTCAAGGTCTTCGACGCGGAGAACGACAACGACGACGAGCTCGGCTCGGGCGTCAACCAGCGCGTCGTGGTCTACATCGCTCAGAAGCGCAAGATCACCGAGGGCGACAAGCTCGCGGGCCGTCACGGCAACAAGGGCGTCATCTCGAAGATCCTGCCCGTCGAGGACATGCCGTTCCTCGCCGACGGCACGCCCGTCGACGTCATCCTGAACCCGCTGGGCATCCCCGGTCGAATGAACTTCGGCCAGGTGCTCGAGGTCCACCTCGGCTGGATCGCCAAGCAGGGCTGGAAGGTCGACGGCTCGCCGGAGTGGGCTGCGAAGCTCGCAGAGGCAGCGCTCGAGGCCGCCCCCGGCACCAAGGTCGCGACCCCGGTGTTCGACGGCGCGACCGAGGAGGAGATCTCGGGTCTGCTCGACTCGACCCTGCTCACCCGCGACGGCGAGCGTCTCATCGGCTCGAGCGGCAAGACCCGCCTGTTCGACGGCCGTTCGGGCGAGCCCTTCCCGTACCCGATCTCGGTCGGCTACATGTACATCCTGAAGCTGCACCACCTGGTGGACGACAAGATCCACGCGCGCTCGACGGGCCCCTACTCGATGATCACCCAGCAGCCGCTCGGCGGTAAGGCCCAGTTCGGCGGCCAGCGCTTCGGTGAGATGGAGGTGTGGGCGCTCGAGGCTTACGGCGCCGCGTACGCGCTGCAGGAGCTGCTCACGGTGAAGTCCGACGACATCCTCGGTCGCGTGAAGGTCTACGAGGCCATCGTCCGCGGCGAGAACATCCCCGAGCCGGGCGTCCCCGAGTCGTTCCGCGTGCTCATGAAGGAGATGCAGTCGCTCTGCCTGAACGTCGAGGTCCTGGGTGCCGACGGCAACGCCGTCAACCTGCGCGACAACGACGACGAGGCGCACCGCACCGCCGAGGAGCTCGGCATCAACCTGTCCACCCGCTTCGAGTCGTCGTCGATCGACGAGATCTGAGCTGATCGGCGGCCCCGCCTTCCGGCGGGGCGCCGGCCGATCCCACAAGATACGTTTTTCAGATTCTCAAGGAGAACATTTTGCTCGAGGGTACGAGTTTCAACGAGCTGCAGATCCGTCTGGCGACCGCCGACGATATCCGCGGCTGGTCGTTCGGCGAGGTCAAGAAGCCGGAGACCATCAACTACCGCACGCTGAAGCCCGAGAAGGACGGTCTGTTCGGTGAGCAGATCTTCGGGCCCAGCCGCGACTGGGAGTGCGCGTGCGGCAAGTACAAGCGCGTCCGTTACAAGGGCATCGTCTGCGAGCGCTGCGGCGTCGAGGTGACGAAGTCCAGCGTGCGCCGTGAGCGCATGGGCCACATCGAGCTCGCCGCTCCCGTGACCCACATCTGGTACTTCAAGGGCGTGCCGTCGCGTCTCGGCTACCTGCTCGACATGGCGCCGAAGGACCTCGAGAAGGTCATCTACTTCGCCGCCTACATGATCATCGATGTCGACGTCGAGGGTCGTCACGAGGACATGGGCGAGCTCGAGAACGAGCTCCGTCTGGAGCTCAAGACGCTCGAGGACCAGCGCGACATCCAGATCGCCCAGCGCCAGCAGCAGGCCGAGGCCGACCTCGCCGCGCTCGAGGCCGAGGGTGCCAAGGCCGAGCAGCGCCGTCGCGCCGAGCAGTCGGCCGAGAAGGAGATGGCGGCCCTCCGCAAGAGCTTCGACGACGACATCGCTCGTCTGCAGCGCGTGTGGGAGGACTTCCGCAACCTCAAGGTCGGCGACCTCAAGCCCGAGGACGCGACCTTCGCGGAGCTCATGGACCGCTACGGCGATTACTTCGAGGCCTACATGGGCGCCGAGGCGATCAAGAAGCGTCTCGAGTCCTTCGACCTCGCCGCCGAGAGCGAGGCGCTGCACCTGCAGATCGCCGAGGGCAAGGGCCAGAAGAAGATCCGCGCGATCAAGCGCCTGAAGGTCGTCAGCTCCTTCCTCTCGACGGGCGCGAGCCCGGCCGCGATGGTGCTCGACGTCGTTCCGGTGATCCCCCCGGAGCTGCGCCCGATGGTGCAGCTCGACGGCGGCCGCTTCGCGACCTCGGATCTCAACGATCTGTATCGCCGCGTGATCAACCGCAACAACCGTCTGCGTCGCCTGCTCGATCTCGGCGCGCCCGAGATCATCGTCAACAACGAGAAGCGGATGCTGCAGGAGGCCGTCGACGCGCTGTTCGACAACGGTCGCCGCGGCCGCCCCGTCACGGGCACCGGCAACCGTGCGCTGAAGTCGCTGTCCGACATGCTCAAGGGCAAGCAGGGCCGCTTCCGTCAGAACCTGCTCGGCAAGCGCGTCGACTACTCGGGCCGTTCGGTCATCGTGGTCGGCCCGCAGCTCAAGCTGCACCAGTGCGGTCTGCCCAAGCAGATGGCGCTCGAGCTGTTCAAGCCGTTCGTCATCAAGCGCCTGATCGATCTGTCGCACGCACAGAACATCAAGGCAGCGAAGCGCATGGTGGAGCGCGCCCGCAGCGAGGTCTGGGACGTGCTCGAGGAGATCATCCGCGAGCGCCCGGTGCTGCTCAACCGCGCACCGACCCTGCACCGCCTCGGCATCCAGGCGTTCGAGCCGCAGCTCGTCGAGGGCAAGGCGATCCAGCTGCACCCGCTCGTCTGCACCGCCTTCAACGCGGACTTCGACGGCGACCAGATGGCCGTCCACCTGCCGCTGTCGGTCGAGGCCCAGGCCGAGGCCCGCGTGCTGATGCTCGCGTCGAACAACATCCTGAAGCCGTCGGACGGCCGTCCGGTGACCCTGCCCTCGCAGGACATGATCATCGGTCTGCACCACCTGACCACGGTCAAGGAGGGCGTGCCCGGCGAGGGCCGCGCGTTCGGCTCGATCTCCGAGGCCATCCTCGCGATGGACGAGGGCACCCTCGACCTCGGCGCCAAGGTGAAGCTCCGCCTCACCGGCTACGCCGATGCCGACGGCAACGTCACCGAGGGCCCGCTGCTGGTCGAGACGACCCTGGGTCGTGCGATCTTCAACGAGGCGCTGCCGACCACCTACCCGTACTTCGAGCGGGTGGCCGACAAGGGCAGCCTCTCCGGCCTGGTCAACGACCTCGCCGAGCGGTTCCCCAAGGTGGAGGTCGCCGCGACCCTCGACCGGATCAAGGACGCCGGTTTCTACTGGGCGACCCGTTCCGGTGTGACCGTCGCGCTGTCCGACATCGTGACCCCGTCGAACAAGGCCGAGATCCTCGCGGTGCACGAGAAGGCCGCGGCCGCCGTGCAGAAGAAGTTCGAGCGCGGTCTGATCACCGATGCCGAGCGTCACGCCGAGCTCGTCGAGATCTGGACGGAGGCGACCGACGAGGTCGCCGCCGCCATGCGCGACGCGTTCCCGGCCGACAACACCATCTTCCGCATGGTGTCGTCGGGTGCCCGTGGTAACTGGCTGCAGATCCGCAACATCGCGGGTATGCGCGGCCTGGTGAGCGACCCGAAGGGCGAGATCATCCCCCGCCCGATCATCAACTCGTACCGCGAGGGCCTGTCGGTGGCGGAGTACTTCATCGCGACCCACGGTGCGCGTAAGGGTCTGGCCGATACGGCACTCCGTACCGCCGACTCGGGCTACCTGACCCGTCGTCTGGTCGACGTCTCGCAGGACGTCATCATCCGCGAGGACGACTGCGGCACCCGCCGCGGCCTGGACCTGCCCATCGCCGAGGCCGACGCCAACGGCGTGCTGGTCCGCGACGAGGACGTGGAGAACTCGGTCTACGCTCGCACCCTGGCCGCTGACGCGGTGGATGCGAACGGCACCGTGGTGGCCATCGCCGGATCCGACGTGGGCGACGTGCTCATCGACCAGCTGGTCGAGGCGGGCGTGACCGAGATCAAGGTCCGGTCGGTGCTCACCTGCGAGTCCGCCGTCGGCGTCTGCGCGACCTGCTACGGCCGTTCGCTGGCCACCGGTCAGCGCGTCGACATCGGCGAGGCCGTGGGCATCATCGCGGCGCAGTCGATCGGCGAGCCGGGCACGCAGCTCACCATGCGTACCTTCCACACCGGTGGTTCGGCCTCGGCCGACGACATCACGCAGGGTCTGCCCCGCGTGCAGGAGCTGTTCGAGGCCCGCACCCCGAAGGGCGCGTCGCCGATCGCCGAGGCCGCCGGCCGCATCTCCATCGAGGACACCCCGAAGGGACGTAGCATCCTGCTCGTTCCGGACGACGGCAGCGAAGAGAAGGCCTACCCGGTCCTGAAGCGCTCCACCCTCCTCGTCGAGGACGGCGACCACGTCGAGCTCGGCCAGCCGTTCCTCGCCGGAACGCTGGACCCGAAGGACATCCTGCAGGTCGGCTCCACCGAGCGCGACAAGCACATCCCGGGCGAGCGTGCGGTGCAGAAGTACCTCGTCGAGGGCGTCCAGGGCGTGTACCGCTCGCAGGGCGTGCCGATCCACGACAAGCACATCGAGGTCATCGTCCGCCAGATGCTGCGCAAGGTCACCGTCGTCGACCACGGCGAGACCGAGCTGCTCCCGGGCGAGCTCGTCGACCGCGCGCGCTACCAGCGGATCAACCGCGAGGCGCTGCTCGAGGGCAAGCGCGCCGCGACCGCGCGTCCCGAGGTCATGGGTATCACCAAGGCCTCGCTCGCGACCGAGTCGTGGCTGTCGGCCGCGTCGTTCCAGGAGACGACCCGCGTGCTCACGCAGGCGGCGATCGAGGGCCTCAAGGACCCGCTGATCGGTCTCAAGGAGAACGTCATCATCGGTAAGCTCATCCCGGCCGGCACCGGCCTGAAGAACTACCGCGACGTCGACGTCGAGGCGACGGAGGAGGCGAAGGCGGAGCGCTACCCGAACCGTCTGTTCGCCACCGACACGACCTTCGACGAGAACGACCTGTCGTTCGTGGACTTCGACAGCTTCACCGCTGACGAGTTCAACCCGGGCAACTACAGCTAAGCGCTGAGTCCCATCGGAACGGGCGTCCACCTTCGGGTGGGCGCCCGTTCCGTTTTTCCGCACCGCCGCGCGGGAGCGCGGCGATGTCGGTGCGGTCTTGTACATTTGCCACGATCATGTTCGGATCCCGCCCGCTCGGCGGGCCGCGATTGAGAGGTGCAGCGATGAGCGAAGAGCGCGAGACCCTGCCTGCCGGTTCGCCCGTCGAAGAGACCGAGACCAGCCCCGCCGAGGTCGATGCCGCGATCGCGCGTGCGACCGAGGGCGGAGCGTCCGCCGCTTCCGACGCGGCCCCGGTCGAAGCCGGGACCGGCACGGACGCGGAGACGGGGGAGTCCTCCGCAGCATCCGTGGCCGACGCCGATGCTGCCGCCGAGGCCGAGCTCGAGCACCGTCGCGAAGCCTCGCTCGTCGACACCCAGCTCGATCTTGAGCGCCCCGAGCCCCGCCCCGTCATCGCTCCGGCGGTCGATGAGCTGCCCTCGGCAGCGGCTTCGAAGACCGAGGCATCCGACCTGAGCGACCTCGGTCCCGAGCGGGACGGCGAGATCCGCATCAGCGCGGACCACCCGATGGCCGCGCTCTACGTGCAGACCCCGATGCCCCCCGAGATCCGCGGCAACCGCGGCGCCGGCGTGCTGATCGCGCTCGTCGCCACCGTCGGGTTCGCGCTCGTCTACGCCGGTGTGCTCGCGCTCTGGATCGCTCCCAGCTTCCCGCCCTCGACCTACTTCTCCGAAGGCCTGGTGCCACTGCTGACGTCGTGGGCGTTCATCGCGGCGACCGCGGCGTTCTTCGTTGGCCTCGTGATCGTGGTGCTGGTGGTGGGTCGCGCCGGCTGGTGGGCCTACGTGCTGGGCGGATTCTTCGTGGCGCTGCTGGTCTGGGCGGCGACGGTCGTCGGGCTGCGCCTCGTGCTCGACTCGAACCTCACCGTGCAGGGCCCGCTGTGGCAGCAGCCCGTCGGCGATCCGGGCTGGAACCCGGTCGAACTCGTCCGTTCGCTCGGTTTCTCGGTTCCCGCTCTCGCAGCGGCGCTCGTCGCCCGTGAGGCGACGGTCTGGTTCGGCGCGTGGATCGGCAGCCGCGGCCGCCGGGTGACCGCGCGCAACCGCGCTGCGATCGACGAGTACGAAACCGCGCTCGAGGAATCGCGGACCGCGAAGCCGTGAGCGACGGCGTCCGGCGCGGCGTCACCCGCGGCTACGTGGGCGGCCTCCTCGCCGCGACGCTGATCACCGCCGTCGCCCTGCTGGTCGCTGCCTGGGGCGGCCTCGCGCTGGCGCTGGATCGCGAGCCGGTGAGCGGCTCCGGCGTGCCGATGCCGTCGGCCCCGCTGCTCGTGCTGCTGGCGCTCGCGCTGCTCGGGTGGCTGCTCTGGCGTGCGGCGATCGTGCTGCTGCGCGGGCGCAAGACCCCATCCTGGGACCTGATCCTGATCGCCGGCGGTCTGTCGTACCTCGCCTGGTCCCTGGTCGGGCTGATCGTCGGAATGCCGCTCGCCGACACGTTCGCGAGCCCGTTCGCCGGGGTGCTCGCCGTGATCTGGGTACTCGTCTCCCTGCTCTTCTGGGCGGTACTGGCGCGCCGCGTCTACACTGATCGTGCGACGCCGAAGTGGCCCTGGGAGCGGCACGACGACGGCGGGGCGGAGTGAGCATGGCGATCGGAGAGAGCCTCGAGGACCGGGTATCGGCCGCGGTCGATGCCTGGCTGAGGTGGCTGCCGAGCTGGCAGCCGGGTAGCCAGCGCGCCCGATCCCGCATCTGCCGTCGTTGCATGGGGTCCCCGATCCTGGCGTCGGCGGGTCTCACCGCGGACGTCCCCCACCAGGTCGCGCACGCGTTGAACATGCGCATGCAGCGCATCATCGACCGCACCGTCGACGAGTTCACCTCCGAGGAGCTCCCCGCGCTGCGGGCAGAGCTCGACGGGGACGAGCTCTGGAAGTCCGGCGGCTTCGACCCCGTCGCCGGGCTCGAACCGGAGTACGAGGGGGTCGACCCGGATCCCGAGCCCGAGGACGCCGAACAGCCCTTCCTGTTCACCATGACGGAGCTCGCGGAGCAGAGCCGTCCCGAGCAGCCGCTTCCGCGGCCGCCGCTGAGCTCGGAGGAGAAGCAGCGGCTCCGCCGCGAGATCGAACTCGCCGACCGCTGCGCGGTCGATACCGGGCAGGGCCTCTGCTTCGCGCTGGTGGCCCACCGTCCCCGCATCGAGGCCGCGGTCCAGCGTTTCGTCGAGCCGCAGGTGCAGGCGCTGCTGGCCGAGCTGAGCCGGCACCTCGAGCCGCCGCAGTAGGCGGCTGGACGCCCGCGCGATCCCTTGCGTTTCGCGCTCCTCGGCGCGTATAGTTGACTCTTGGTGTGTTCCACCGACGTTTGCCGTGCCTGGTCTCGGCGGGTGTCGGGGGAGGGCATCTTGGGTCATCCGCCCCGGCGGAACCCCCACGGCATACCTGCACCCGTCGCGCGAGCGGCAGCAGGTCAGCGGTCGCGAGAGCGGCCGCGCATGCTTGTTCATGTAAGCATTCCTGTCACCGTGCAGGAGCAAATAGGAGAATCAGTGCCTACTATTCAGCAGCTGGTTCGCAAGGGCCGGACGCCGAAGGTCTCGAAGACCAAGGCGCCCGCTCTGAAGGCGAACCCTCAGCAGCGCGGTGTGTGCACCCGTGTGTACACCACCACCCCGAAGAAGCCGAACTCGGCGATGCGTAAGGTCGCTCGTGTGAAGCTCTCCAACGGAACCGAGGTCACGGCCTACATCCCCGGTGAGGGCCACAACCTGCAGGAGCACTCGATGGTGCTCGTGCGCGGCGGTCGTGTCAAGGACCTCCCCGGTGTCCGCTACAAGATCGTGCGCGGCGCGCTCGACACGCAGGCGGTCAAGGATCGCCAGCAGGCTCGTAGCCGCTACGGTGCAAAGAAGGTGAAGTAATGCCTCGTAAGGGACCTGCTCCGAAGCGCCCCGTCGTCGCCGATCCGGTGTACGGCTCGCCCGTGGTGAGCCAGCTCGTCAACAAGATCCTCCTGGACGGCAAGAAGGGCCTCGCCGAGCGCATCGTTTACGGTGCTCTCGAAAAGGTCGCCGAGAAGTCTGGCCAGGACGCGGTGACGGTTCTCAAGAAGGCGCTCGACAACGTGCGCCCCACCCTTGAGGTCCGTTCGCGCCGCGTCGGCGGTTCCACCTACCAGGTGCCCGTCGAGGTCAAGCCGCACCGCGCGAACACGCTCGCGCTGCGCTGGCTGACCAGCTACGCCAAGGCTCGTCGTGAGAACACCATGACCGAGCGCCTCACCAACGAGATCCTCGACGCTTCGAACGGCCTCGGTGCCGCGGTCAAGCGCCGTGAGGACACGCACAAGATGGCCGAGTCGAACCGCGCGTTCGCTCACTACCGCTGGTAGCAGCCATCCGGCTCGGGGCGGGTCGCCGATCGCGACCCGCCCCGGCCCCGCGGGCCTGAGCCCGCGATCCGGAAACTTCCCGAAGACCACCACCCCCACCCGGAGGAGACACCTGTGGCACAAGACGTGCTCACGGACCTGAGCAAGGTCCGCAACATCGGCATCATGGCGCACATCGATGCCGGCAAGACCACCACCACCGAGCGCATCCTGTTCTACACGGGTGTCAACCACAAGCTGGGCGAGACCCACGACGGCGCTTCGACGACTGACTGGATGGAGCAGGAGAAGGAGCGCGGCATCACGATCACGTCGGCCGCCGTGACCTGCTTCTGGAACAAGAACCAGATCAACATCATCGACACCCCGGGTCACGTGGACTTCACCGTCGAGGTGGAGCGTTCGCTCCGCGTCCTCGACGGCGCCGTCGCCGTCTTCGACGGCAAGGAGGGCGTCGAGCCCCAGTCCGAGACCGTGTGGCGTCAGGCCGACAAGTACGGCGTCCCCCGCATCTGCTTCGTCAACAAGATGGACAAGATGGGTGCCGACTTCTACTTCACGGTCGACACCATCGTCAGCCGCCTCGGTGCCAAGCCGCTCGTGATGCAGCTGCCCATCGGCGCTGAGAGCGACTTCATCGGCGTCGTCGACCTGCTCTCGATGAAGGCCTTCGTCTGGGAGGGCGACGCCAAGGGCGATGTGACCCTGGGCGCTGCCTACGAGACCCAGGAGATCCCCGCCGACCTCCAGGCCAAGGCCGAGGAGTACCGCGCGAAGCTCGTCGAGACCGTCGCCGAGACCGACGACGCGCTGCTCGAGAAGTTCTTCGGCGGCGAGGAGATCTCGGTCGAGGAGCTCAAGACCGGCATCCGCAAGCTCGTCGTGAACAACGAGATCTACCCCGTGTACTGCGGCTCGGCGTTCAAGAACCGCGGCATCCAGCCGATGCTCGACGCGGTCGTGGACTTCCTCCCGAACCCGCTCGACGTGGGCGCCATCGAGGCGCACGACCCGCGCGACGAGTCGGTCGTCATCGAGCGTCTGCCCGCAGCGGATCAGCCGTTCTCGGCGCTCGCATTCAAGGTCGCCGTGCACCCCTTCTTCGGTCGCCTCACCTACGTGCGCGTCTACTCGGGTCAGCTCGACTCGGGTGCCCAGGTCATCAACTCGACCAAGGGCAAGAAGGAGCGCATCGGCAAGATCTTCCAGATGCACGCCAACAAGGAGATGCCGGTCGACAACCTGACCGCCGGCAACATCTACGCCGTGATCGGTCTGAAGGACACCACCACCGGTGACACCCTCTCGGATCCGAACAACCAGGTCGTGCTCGAGTCGATGACCTTCCCGGAGCCCGTGATCGAGGTGGCCATCGAGCCGAAGACCAAGGGCGACCAGGAGAAGCTGTCGACCGCGATCCAGAAGCTCGCCGAGGAGGATCCGACCTTCCGCGTGAGCCTGAACGCCGAGACCGGCCAGACCGTCATCGCGGGCATGGGCGAGCTCCACCTCGACATCCTCGTGGACCGCATGAAGCGCGAGTTCAAGGTCGAGGCCAACGTGGGCAAGCCCCAGGTGGCCTACCGCGAGACCATCCGTCGCACGGTCGAGAAGTACGACTACACCCACAAGAAGCAGACCGGTGGTTCCGGTCAGTTCGCGAAGGTGCAGATCGCGCTTGCTCCGCTCGTCGGCGAGGACGCGGGCGACAAGCTGTACGAGTTCGAGGACAAGGTGACCGGTGGTCGCGTGCCTCGCGAGTACATCCCGTCGGTCGACGCCGGTATCCAGGACGCGATGCAGTACGGCATCCTCGCCGGCTTCCCCGTCGTGGGTGTCAAGGCGACGCTGCTCGACGGCGCGTACCACGACGTCGACTCCTCGGAGATGGCGTTCAAGATCGCCGGTTCGATGGCCTTCAAGGAGGCCGCTCGTATGGCGCAGCCCGTGCTGCTCGAGCCGCTCATGGCGGTCGAGGTGCGTACTCCCGAGGAGTACATGGGCGACGTGATCGGCGACCTGAACTCGCGTCGCGGTCAGATCCAGTCCATGGAGGATGCATCGGGCGTCAAGGTCATCCGCGCGCTCGTTCCGCTCTCCGAGATGTTCGGGTACATCGGCGATCTGCGGTCGAAGACCAGCGGTCGCGCGGTGTTCTCGATGACCTTCGACTCCTACTCCGAGGTGCCGAAGGCCGTGGCCGAAGAAATCGTTCAGAAGGCTAAGGGCGAGTAACGCCCACCTGGCGGTGGGGTGCTGAGCCCCACCGCCGGAACGCTCGGGTCGATCTTCACGGCGCGAGCTTGTAACATAGGTACACACCCCGTACTCGTGACCTCCGAAACCTTCGGAGGGAAGCGGTACTCAACGTCCTGAGGAGGACCATAGTGGCGAAGGCCAAGTTCGAGCGGACCAAGCCGCACGTGAACATCGGAACCATCGGTCACGTCGATCACGGTAAGACCACTCTTACCGCGGCGATCTCGAAGACTCTTGCTGACAAGTTCCCGTCTGACGTGAACGTCCAGCGCGACTTCGACACGATCGACTCGGCTCCCGAGGAGCGCCAGCGCGGCATCACCATCAACATCTCGCACGTCGAGTACGAGACCGAGAAGCGCCACTACGCGCACGTTGATGCACCGGGCCACGCCGACTACATCAAGAACATGATCACCGGTGCCGCTCAGATGGACGGCGCGATCCTCGTGGTCGCGGCGACCGACGGCATGATGGCTCAGACCAAGGAGCACATCCTCCTCGCCAAGCAGGTCGGCGTTCCCTACCTGCTCGTCGCGCTGAACAAGAGCGACATGGTCGACGACGAGGAGATCCTCGAGCTCGTCGAGATGGAGGTCCGCGAGGAGCTCTCCAAGAACGGCTTCGACGGCGACAACGCTCCCGTCGTGCGCGTCTCGGGCTACGAGGCTCTGCAGGGCAACGAGAAGTGGGTCAACTCCATCCTCGAGCTCATGGCTGCGGTCGACGAGAGCATCCCCGATCCGGTGCGTGACAAGGACAAGCCGTTCCTCATGCCCGTCGAGGACGTCTTCACCATCACCGGTCGTGGAACCGTCGTCACCGGCCGCGCCGAGCGCGGTACCCTCGCCATCAACAGCGAGGTCGAGATCGTGGGTCTGCGTCCGACGCAGAAGACCACCGTCACCGGTATCGAGATGTTCCACAAGCAGCTCGACGAGGCGTGGGCCGGCGAGAACTGTGGCCTGCTGCTCCGCGGCACCAAGCGCGAGGATGTCGAGCGCGGCCAGGTCGTCGTGAAGCCGGGTTCGATCACCCCGCACACCAAGTTCGAGGGCACCGCCTACATCCTGAAGAAGGAAGAGGGCGGCCGTCACAACCCGTTCGAGACGAACTACCGTCCGCAGTTCTACTTCCGTACGACTGACGTGACCGGTGTCATCACCCTGCCCGAGGACAAGCCGATGGTTATGCCCGGCGACACCACCGACATGTCGGTCGAGCTGATCCAGCCGATCGCTATGGAAGAGGGCCTCGGCTTCGCGATCCGTGAGGGTGGCCGCACCGTCGGCGCCGGCACGGTGACCAAGGTCGTCGAGTAAGCATTACTCGATCCTGCAGCGGGGCCGCACCTTCGGGTGCGGCCCCGCTGTCGTTTCCCGGATGCTCGCGCGTGTACGCAATATCGGGCGCAAACGCACTGTGCGTATGTGTTCGATGCGGTGAATACTCGCGCGTGTACACCCTGGTCCTCCGATTCCCGGGCGATCAGGCTGGGAGCATGTCTCCCAGAAAGGTCCTCGCCGCAGAGAAGATCGGCGCGCGGATCCGCGAAGCCCGTCATGAGCTCGGGCTGACCATCGAGGACCTGAGCGCACTCGCCGAGATCGACGCGGCGACGCTGGGCAAGCTGGAGCGCGGCGCCCAGAGCCCCTCCGTCGAGACCGTCGTCCGTGTGGCGAGCGCGCTCGAGGTCGACCCGGGCGTGCTGCTGCAGGGGATCACGGCCGACGACTACGGAAAGCGGGAGCATCGCTTCACCGCACGCGACTTCCTCGCGGAACGCGCGCGTCGTGATCGCTGAGACCGTGTCGCGGGACCGGCGGCCCCGAACGCCATGAACCCCCGCAGAGCCTGCTCTGCGGGGGTTCATGGCGTGCGCGGTGCGGGGCGCCGCGAACGGGTCCGGACTACTCGTTGCCGACCTGCTTGTCGACGTTCGAGCGGACGTCCTCGACCTGCTCCTCAAACTTTCCGCCAGTGACCTTGTTCGCCAGGTCGGCGGCGCCGTCGAGCACCTTGTCGCTGATGCCCTCGGCCTGCTCGCTGTGCAGCGCCTCGCTGATCTTGTCGGCGTTGCCCTTGATGAATTCTCCGGCCTGCTTGCCGAGATCCTCGATACCCATGTCACGTCCTCCGAACGATGTCCGCGACCGCGGTCCCTCCCGCGGCGCTGGATCCGGTGTGAGGCGGACACCTCACGCGCTCATTCTGTCCGAGGATTCGCTTGGAAACACTCCGAGTATTTTCAGGGAATCCGCAGGATAATACTCGTCCTTCGACGAACGCCGCCGCCGGGCGGGCTTCGAGACACCGCGCAGTGGGGCGTTGCAGCGGGCTCACCAGGGCCGGGCCGCTATCCTCGTAGTGGACTCCGGGACCCGCCCGGACCGCAGACCGTCCGATCGAGAAGGGGGCGAAGTGCCGCTCACTGCCACCCAACGCGTCGCGCACTTCCTGAAGCAGTACGGCCTGCTCTACCTGGGGGACTGCCTCGCCTGGGCGGTGGGCATCCTCGCCGCGCTCGTGCTCCGCTTCGACTTCGATCTGTCACGGATCCACTGGGGTTGGACACCGGTGCTGATCCTCGTCACGGCGCTGCTGCAGCTCATCGGGGGCTGGGTGTTCTGGCTCTACCGCTCCCGGTACGAGATCGGCGGCTTCGACGAGGTCCGGGCCATCGTGCTCGAGATCACCGCGGTCACCGTAGTCGCCTGGCTGTTCGCGTACCTGGTGGGCTACGCGAACGGGATCCCGCGCAGCACGATGATCATCGCCGCCCCGATCGCTTTCAGCGTCATGGGCGTACTGCGCTATCTCAAGCGCCTCGGTGCCGAGCAGCGCGCGAAGCCGAGTCGGGGTGCGGAGCGGGTGCTGCTCTACGGCTCCGGGTATCTGGGAGCGCAGACCGCCAAGCGGCTGCTCACCGATGCCGAGTCGAGCCTGCTTCCCGTGGGCTTCCTCGACGACGACGTCGAGAAGCGCAACCACGAGGTGCGCGGCGTGCGCGTGCACGGCGGCTTCGCGGACCTCGCCCGTGCGGTCGAGGAGACGGGCGCGACCGCGATCATGGTCTGCATCGGCGACGCCGACGCGAGCCTGCTGCGGCGCATCGACGAGGCGGCGGATCGGCTCGGGATCCGGGTCATGGTGCTGCCCTCGCTCGAGCAGCTGCTCCTGAACGCCTCCGCGATCTCGGACGTGCGCGACATCTCGATCGAGGATCTGATCGGCCGGCACCCGGTGCGGCTCGAAATGTCCTCCATCGCGCAGTACCTGCAGGATCGCGTGGTGCTCGTGACGGGCGCAGGCGGTTCGATCGGCTCGGAGCTCTCGCGGCAGCTGGCGCGATTCGCGCCGCGCGAGCTGATCCTGCTCGATCGCGATGAGACGGCCCTGCAGGCCGCGCAGCTCTCCATCAGCGGACACGGTCTGCTCGACACCCGCGACGTCGTCCTCGCGGATATCCGGGACGCCGAGACCCTGCGCCAGATCTTCGCCGAGCGGAAGCCCGAGGTGGTGTTCCACGCGGCGGCGCTGAAGCACCTGCCGATGCTGGAGCAGTACCCCGAGGAAGCCTGGAAGACGAACGTGCTCGGGACGCTCAACGTGCTGCGCGCCGCGCAGTCGGTCGGCGTGGGCACCTTCGTGAACATCTCGACCGACAAGGCGGCCAACCCCACGAGCGTGCTCGGGCATTCGAAGCGCGTCGCCGAGAAGCTCACCGCGTGGATGGCACAGGAGACGGGGGAGCGGTACCTCTCGGTGCGCTTCGGCAATGTCATCGGCAGCCGGGGATCCATGCTGCCGACCTTCGCCGCGCTCATCGAGTCCGGCGGCCCGGTCACCGTGACGCACCCCGACGTGACCCGCTTCTTCATGACGATCCCCGAGGCATGCCAGCTGGTCGTGCAGGCTGGAGGCATCGGTCGGCAGGGCGAGGTGCTGATCCTCGACATGGGCGAGCCGGTGCGGATCCTCGACGTCGCGCAGCGCATGATCGCACAGTCGGGCAAGCCGATCGAGATCGTCTTCACCGGGCTGCGGCACGGCGAGAAGCTGCACGAGGAATTGGTCGCCCTGGGCGAGGGCGACGAGCGCCCCTTCCACCCGAAGATCTCGCACGCGCACGTCGATGTGCTCGCGCCCGACCGGCTCGACCACGACGGCTGGGTGGCGCGCCTGGACCTCACCGATGAGGCCGGGGAGCGGGTCCAGTGAGCCTCGCCCTCATCGCATCGCTCGTCGCCGGTGCCACGCTGCTGCTGAGCCTGCTGCTGCCGTTCGCGGTGCGCCCGCTCCTGGTCCGGCTCGGGATCATGGACGTCCCGAACGAACGATCCTCGCACTCGCGTCCCGTGCTGCGCGGCCTCGGTCTGGCGGTGCTCATCGCCATGCTCGTCGGCGGCCTGCTCGGTGTGCTGCTGCTCGGGGGGAACGGGGGGTTCCCCGACCGGTGGGACCTGCTGCTGGTCATCGTGCTGGCTTCGCTCGCAGCCGGGCTGCTGGGCCTGGGCGAGGACCTGCACGGCGTGAGCGTGCGCGCACGGAGCATCTGGCTCATCCTCATCGCGCTGGCAGGGCCGGGCGCGCTGCTGCTGCTCGCCACGCGCCCGACCTCCGGCGGGAGCTTCGCCTGGATCGCGGGTACGCCCGGGTCGCCGCTCCAACTCGAGTGGTTGAGCGCGATCCTCCTGCTGCTCTATGCGATGCTGTTCGTCTCGGGCTACATCAACGTGGCGAACTTCGTCGACGGTCTGAACGGGATCAGCGGCCTGCACGGGGTCATCGCAGGGCTCGCCTTCGCCGCCGCGGGGTGGATGACCGGGCTCGGCTGGCTGGTGCTCGCGGGCCTGGTGCTCGCCGCAGGCTTCGCCGGCTTCCTGCCGTGGAACCTCACGAAGCCCGGCGCGTTCCTCGGAGACGTCGGCAGCTACCTGCTCGGCGGCGCGGTCGCGATCACGAGCTTCGCCGCGCTGCTCGCCGGTGTGCCGCTGCTCGCGACGATCGGTCCGATGGTGATCACCTTCGGCGACGTGGGGGTCACGCTCGTGAAGCGCGTCCGCGAGGGCAAGCGCTGGGACGAGCCGCACAAGGAGCACACCTACCAGCGGATCGAGCAGCGGGGCTACTCGCACTTGCAGGCGTCCCTGCTCGCCGCCGGCTGCACGCTGCTCACCTCGCTCCTCGGCCTGGGCTCGCTGTTCGTCGGATTCGGGGGAGCGATCGCTCTGTTCGCGGCGGGTCTCGCGGTGCTGCTCGTCTATCTCGCGCTTCCGCGACTGCTGCCGGCGCGCACGGTCTAGGCGCCCGACAGCAGGGGTTCCGGGCAGGATCCGGACGCGGCTCGCGGGCGCGACACGCCCGGGTTGCACGATGCATGAAGCCCGTGCGAGAATAGACAGGTTCAGCATTCCCCGCCTGTGCGGGGATCACTGCCAGGCAGTGCATCACCACCGCGGTCCGCCGCGGGTCCGGTGAGGCCGCGGGGAGCGAACACCAGCCCGCATGTCGCACGTCGGCCAGACGAGAGTCCGGCCGTCTTCGCATGTGTGCGGGCTTTGACAGGTGAACAGAGACCCAGCATTCGTTCGTTCAGATCGGGGTGCCAGGGCGCTGGTACGCAAGACGTCCAATGCCGCGCAGCCGAGAGGCGACGCGGTACGACGCAAGTAGAAAGTAGAGAGTCACATGGCGGGACAGAAGATCCGCATTCGACTGAAGTCGTATGACCACGAGGTCATCGACAGCTCCGCGCGCAAGATCGTCGACACGGTCACCCGTGCAGGCGCGACCGTTATCGGCCCCGTGCCGCTCCCGACGGAGAAGAACGTGATCGCAGTGATCCGTTCGCCGCACAAGTACAAGGACAGCCGCGAGCACTTCGAGAAGCGCACGCACAAGCGCCTGATCGACATCGTCGATCCCACTCCCAAGGCCGTCGATTCGCTCATGCGTCTCGACCTTCCGGCCGATGTCAACATCGAGATCAAGCTCTAAGGGGGGGATCTGAGAATGTCGCATCTGAATCGCAACGTCAAGGGTCTCCTGGGCACCAAGCTCGGCATGACGCAGGTCTGGGACGAGAACGGCAAGGTCGTTCCCGTCACCGTGATCGAGGTGGCCCCCAACGTGGTCACCCAGATCCGCACCGCTGAGGTCGACGGCTACAGCGCCGTGCAGATCGCTGCCGGGCAGATCGATCCCCGCAAGGTGAACCAGCCCACCGCTGGTCACTTCGCGAAGGCCGGCGTCACCCCGCGTCGCCACCTCACCGAGGTGCGCACCGCGGACGCAGCCGACTACTCGCTGGGCCAGGAGCTCACCATCGATGGCACCTTCGAGGCCGGTCAGAAGATCGACGTCGTCGGCACCTCGAAGGGCAAGGGCTTCGCCGGCGTCATGAAGCGTCACAACTTCTCCGGCGTCTCGGCTTCGCACGGCGCACACCGCAACCACCGCAAGCCGGGTTCGATCGGCGGCGCCGCGACCCCCGGTCGCGTGTTCAAGGGCCAGCGCATGGCCGGCCGTATGGGTGGCGAGCGCGTCACCGTGCAGAACCTCACCGTGCACGCGGTCGACGCCGAGAAGGGTCTCATCCTGATCAAGGGTGCCGTTCCCGGTGCGCGCGGCCGTCTCGTATTCGTTCGCAACGCTGTGAAGGGGGCGTAGTTCATGGCTACCGCAACCAAGCTCCAGGTGCTCGACGCGAAGGGCAAGAAGGCCGGCGAGGTTTCGCTGCCCGAGTCGCTCTTCGGCGCCGAGACCAACGTCCCGCTGATCCACCAGGTCGTCACCGCGCAGCTCGCTGCTCGACGCCAGGGTACGCACAAGACCAAGAACCGTGGCGAGGTCTCCGGTTCGGGCGTCAAGCCGTTCAAGCAGAAGGGCACCGGCCGCGCTCGTCAGGGTTCGGTCCGCGCTCCTGAGCACCGCGGCGGCGGCGTCGTGCACGGCCCCGTGCCGCGCGACTACTCGCAGCGCACCCCCAAGAAGATGATCGCGGCAGCACTCCGCGGCCTCCTCTCGGACCGCGCTCGCGCGAACCGCCTGCACGTCGTCGACTCGTTCGGCATCGCAGACAAGCCCAGCACCAAGGCCGCTCGCGAGTTCCTCGCGAACGTCGCCCCCGGCAAGCGCGTCCTCGTGGTCATCGGCCGCGACGACGAGCTCACCGTGCTGAGCGTCCGCAACCTGCCCGGCGTGCACGTCATCGCCTGGGATCAGCTCAACGCCTACGACGTGGTCGTCAGCGACGATCTCGTCTTCACCAAGGGCGCCTACGACGCATTCGTCGACGGACGCGCCGCTGAGGAGGTCTCGAAGTGAGCCTGAACAAGAACGTGCACGACGTCATCATCCGACCGATCGTCTCGGAGAAGAGCTACGGGCTCATCGACGCCAACGGCCAGTACACCTTCGAGGTGCAGCCGACGGCCAACAAGACCGAGATCAAGCTCGCCATCGAGCAGGTCTTCGGAGTGAAGGTCGACAAGATCAACACGCTCAACCGCAAGGGCAAGACGCGCCGGACCAAGTTCGGCATGGGCAAGCGCAAGGACACCAAGCGCGCCATCGTCACCCTGAAGTCGGGCTCCATCGACATCTTCACGGCTGCGCTGTAGCTCGGAAGCGAAGAGAGAAGACACACATGGCTATTCGTAAGTACAAGCCGACGACCCCCGGTCGTCGCGGTTCGAGCGTCGCCGATTTCGCTGAGATCACGCGTTCGACCCCCGAGAAGTCGCTGCTCCGTCCGCTGCCGAAGACCGGTGGCCGCAACAACCAGGGCCGCATCACCACCCGTCACATCGGTGGTGGCCACAAGCGCCAGTACCGCGTCATCGACTTCCGTCGGAACGACAAGGACGGCGTGAACGCGAAGGTCGCTCACATCGAGTACGACCCCAACCGTACGGCTCGCATCGCGCTCCTCCACTTCGAGGACGGCACCAAGCGCTACATCATCGCGCCGAACAAGCTGAAGCAGGGCGACATCGTCGAGTCGGGTCCGGCCGCCGATATCAAGCCCGGCAACAACCTGCCGCTGCGCAACATCCCGACCGGTACCGTGATCCACGCGATCGAGCTGAAGCCGGGCGGGGGCGCCAAGCTGGCGCGTTCCGCAGGTTCGTCGGTTCGCCTCGTGGCGAAGGACGGCCCCTACGCCCAGCTGCGTCTGCCCTCGGGCGAGATCCGCAACGTCGACGTGCGCTGCCGCGCAACCGTCGGCGAGGTGGGCAACGCCGAGCAGTCGAACATCAACTGGGGCAAGGCCGGCCGTATGCGCTGGAAGGGCGTCCGCCCGACCGTCCGCGGTGTCGTCATGAACCCGGTCGACCACCCCCACGGTGGTGGCGAGGGCCGTACCTCGGGTGGTCGTCACCCGGTCAGCCCCTGGGGTCAGAAGGAAGGCCGTACGCGCCGTCCCAACAAGGAAAGCGACAAGCTCATCGTTCGTCGCCGTCCCCGCGGTAAGCACTAGTCGGCAGGTAGGAGAGAGTAGAAGATGCCTCGTAGTCTCAAGAAGGGCCCCTTCGTCGACAACCACCTGCTCGGCAAGGTGGTTTCGCAGAACGAAGCTGGCACCAAGAACGTGATCAAGACCTGGTCGCGCCGCTCGATGATCATCCCGGCAATGCTGGGTCACACCATCGCAGTGCACGACGGTCGCAAGCACATCCCGGTGTTCGTCACCGAGACCATGGTGGGTCACAAGCTGGGCGAGTTCGCCCCGACCCGTACCTTCCGTGGTCACGTGAAGGACGACAAGAAGGGCCGTCGCCGCTAACGCGGTGACGTGAAGGAGGAAGAGAAATGGTGGAGTCGATCGCACGCGTGCGTCATATCCGCATCACCCCCCAGAAGGCCCGTCGTGTTGTTGACCTGATCCGCGGCAAGAACGCGCAGGAGGCCCTGGCCATCCTGAAGTTCGCCCCGCAGGCAGCATCGGAGCCGATTTTCAAGCTCGTCGCCTCGGCGATCGCGAACGCTCGCGTGAAGGCCGACAACGAGAACCTTCGTCTCAACGAGGACGAGCTGGTCATCGCTCGTGCATTCGTCGACGAGGGCGCCACGCTGAAGCGGTTCCGTCCGCGGGCCCAGGGCCGCGCGTTCCGCATCAACAAGCGCACCAGCCACATCACGGTCGTGCTTCAGACCGCCGATGAGCTCGTGACCGCGAAGAAGGGAGCCAAGTAAATGGGCCAGAAGATTCATCCCTACGGCTTCCGCCTCGGGATCACGACCGACCACGTTTCGCGTTGGTTCTCGGATTCGACCAAGCCGGGTCAGCGGTACGCGGACTACCTCGCAGAGGACATCCGCATCCGCAAGCACCTGACCGAGCAGCTGGACCGCGCAGGCGTGTCCCGCGTCGAGATCGAGCGCACCCGTGACCGCGTCCGCGTGGACATCCACTCGGCTCGCCCAGGCATCGTCATCGGCCGCCGCGGCGCCGAGGCGGAGCGCATCCGTGCCGAGCTCGAGAAGCTCACCGGCAAGCAGATCCAGCTGAACATCCTCGAGGTCAAGAACCCCGAGGCCGACGCTCAGCTCGTCGCGCAGGGCATCGCCGAGCAGCTCGCTGCTCGCGTGGCGTTCCGCCGCGCGATGCGCAAGGGTCTGCAGGGCGCTCAGCGCGCCGGCGCCAAGGGCATCCGTATCCAGGTCTCCGGCCGTCTCGGCGGCGCCGAGATGAGCCGTTCGGAGTTCTACCGCGAGGGTCGCGTGCCGCTGCACACCCTTCGCGCGAACATCGACTACGGCTTCTACGAGGCGAAGACCACCTTCGGCCGTATCGGCGTGAAGGTCTGGATCTACAAGGGTGACCTCACGAACAAGGAACTCGCTCGCGAGCAGGCGGCCCAGAAGCCGTCGCGCGATCGCCGCGATGACCGCCGTCGCGCGCCCCGTGGCGCGCAGACCGAGGCTGCGCCCGTCGCAGCAGGAGCGGAGAAGTAAGCATGCTGATTCCCCGTCGAGTCAAGTACCGCAAGCAGCACCACCCGGGGCGCAGCGGTCGTTCGAAGGGCGGCAACACGGTCGCGTTCGGTGAGTTCGGCATCCAGGCCCTCACCCCCGCGTACGTGACGAACCGCCAGATCGAGTCGGCCCGTATCGCCATGACCCGCCACATCAAGCGTGGCGGCAAGGTGTGGATCAACATCTACCCGGATCGTCCTCTGACGAAGAAGCCCGCGGAAACCCGCATGGGTTCCGGTAAGGGCTCGCCCGAGTGGTGGGTCGCAAACGTCAAGCCCGGCCGCGTCCTCTTCGAGGTCGCTGGTGTTGATGAGCAGCTCGCTCGTGAGGCGCTCACCCGCGCCATCCACAAGCTGCCGCTCAAGGCTCGGATTATCAAGCGCGAGGAGGGCGACGCGTAATGGCGATCGGAAGCAAGGAACTGGTCATCAGCGAGCTCGACACCTTCGAGGACGAGCGTCTGGCTGAGGAGCTCAAGAAGGCCAAGGCGGAGCTGTTCAACCTGCGGTTCCAGTCGGCCACCGGCCAGCTCGAGAGCCACGGCCGCGTGCGTCAGGTGAAGCGCGACATCGCGCGCATCTACACCGTGCTCCGCGAGCGCGAGCTGGGGATCCGGGCCACGCCCGCCCCCGCGGCTCCCGCGAAGGCGAAGAAGAGCAGCAAGAAGACCGAGCAGGCGGACGCCGCCGCTGAGACGAAGGAGGCCTGATTATGGCTGAGGTCGAGAAGGAACAGCGCGGCTACCGTAAGGCTCGCCGCGGCTACGTCGTCAGCGACAAGATGGACAAGACCATCGTCGTCGAGGTCGAGGATCGCGTGAAGCACCCGCTCTACGGCAAGGTCCTGCGCCGTTCGTCGAAGGTCAAGGCCCACGACGAGCAGAACACCGCAGGCATCGGCGATCTCGTGCTCATCCACGAGACCCGTCCGCTGAGCGCCTCGAAGCGCTGGCGCCTCGTCGAGATCCTCGAGAAGGCGAAGTAAGCCCTCGGGCTTACTGAGTAAGGAGTAAGAAGTGATTCAGCAGGAATCCAGGCTCAAGGTCGCCGATAACACCGGCGCCAAGGAGCTGCTCACCATCCGCGTGCTCGGTGGTTCGAGCCGCCGTTACGCCGGCCTCGGGGACACCATCGTCGCGACCGTCAAGGACGCGATCCCGGGCGGCAACGTGAAGAAGGGCGACGTCGTCAAGGCTGTTGTCGTTCGTGCGAAGAAGGCGACCCGTCGTGCAGACGGTTCGTACATCAAGTTCGACGAGAACGCCGCCGTCATCCTCAAGGCCGACGGGGAGCCCCGCGGCACCCGTATCTTCGGACCCGTCGGTCGCGAGCTTCGCGACAAGCGGTTCATGAAGATCGTCTCGCTCGCACCGGAGGTGATCTAGTCCATGGCTAGCAAGATCAAGAAGGGTGACCTCGTCGAGGTCATCTCGGGCCCGTCGCAGGAGCGCGGTGGCTACAAGGGCAAGCAGGGCCACGTCATCGCGGTCCTGACCGAGACCGACCGTGTGGTCGTCGAGGGTGTCAACTTCGTCACCAAGCACGTGAAGCAGGGCCAGTCGGCTCGCGGCACCAACGAGGGAGGGATCGAGACCGTCGAGGCCCCGATCCACATCTCGAACGTCGCGATCGTCGATCCCGAGACCAAGAAGCCGACCCGCGTCGGTTTCCGCACCGAAGAGGTGGAGAAGGGCGGCAAGAAGAAGACCGTCCGCGTCCGCTTCGCCAAGAAGTCTGGGAAGGACCTCTGATGTCTGAGACGGCAACGAAGATCCAGCCGCGCCTCAAGCAGAAGTACCGTGCCGAGATCGTTCCGGCGCTCCGCGAGGAGTTCCAGTTCGAGAACGTCATGCAGGTTCCCGGCCTGGTCAAGGTCGTCGTGAACACCGGTGTCGGCGAGGCAGCTCGCGACAGCAAGGTGATCGAGGGCGCAATCGCGGACCTCATCAAGATCACCGGCCAGAAGCCGAAGGTCACGACCGCCCGCAAGTCCATCGCTCAGTTCAAGCTGCGCGAGGGCCAGGCCATCGGCGCGCACGTCACCCTCCGCGGTGACCGCGCGTGGGAGTTCCTGGACCGTCTGGTCAACCTCGCACTGCCGCGCATCCGCGATTTCCGCGGTCTGTCGCCCAAGCAGTTCGACGGGAACGGCAACTACACCTTCGGTTTGACCGAGCAGAGTGTGTTCCACGAGATCGATCAGGATAAGATCGATCGGGTGCGTGGTTTCGACATCACTGTCGTCACCACCGCGAAGACCGACGACGAGGGTCGCGCGCTGCTCAAGGCGCTCGGCTTCCCGTTCAAGGCCGAATAACAACTGAATAGTCCAAGTGGCGCGGGTGCCCCGGTTTCCGGGGCACCTTCGCCGCGTCACCCAGGTCGCCAGCCGTGTCCGGCTGCGCGATACCAGGCGAGAAAGAAGAGTCACTTATGACGATGACTGATCCGGTCGCAGATATGCTGACCCGGCTGCGCAACGCAAACTCTGCGCACCATGACGACGTGTCGCTCCCCGGCTCGAAGCTGAAGGAGCGGATCGCGGAGATCCTCAAGCGCGAGGGCTACATCGCGGATTGGAAGGTCGAGGACGCCCGCGTCGGCACCACCCTGACCCTGTCGCTGAAGTACGGCACCAACCGCGAGCGCTCCATCGAGGGCATCAAGCGCGTCTCCAAGCCCGGCCTCCGGGTGTACGCGCGCTCCACCGAGATCCCGAGCGTGCTCGGCGGCCTCGGCATCGCGATCCTGTCCACCTCCTCGGGGCTCCTCACGGACCGCGAGGCCGAGCAGAAGGGCGTGGGCGGAGAAGTTCTCGCCTACGTGTGGTAATTCCGACATGTCACGTATTGGAAAGCTTCCCATTGCTGTCCCCGGCAGCGTCAACGTCTCGATCGACGGCCAGTCGGTCACGGTCAAGGGCCCGAAGGGCGAGCTGACGCTCGTCGTCGCCGAGCCCATCCGCGTTGCGCTGGAGGACGGCCAGGTGCTGGTGACCCGGCCCGACGACGAGCGCGACTCGCGTGCGCTCCACGGCCTGACCCGCACGCTCATCAACAACGACATCATCGGTGTGACCGAGGGCTACTCGAAGCAGCTCGAGGTCGTCGGCACCGGTTACCGCGTGCAGCAGAAGGGCACCGGCCTCGAGCTGGCGCTCGGCTTCTCGCACCCGGTCAACGTTGACGCCCCCGCGGGCATCACGCTCTCCGTCGAGGGCAACACCAAGATCACCGTGAGCGGGATCTCGAAGCAGGCGGTCGGCGAGGCCGCTGCGAACATCCGCAAGCTGAAGAAGCCGGAGCCCTACAAGGGCAAGGGCATCCGCTACGCGGGCGAGAACGTCCGTCGCAAGGCTGGAAAGGCTGGTAAGTAACCATGGCCGCTAGTATTTCCCGGGCCAAGGGCCGTTCGGCTGCGCGCATCCGCCGCCACACCCGCCTGCGCAAGAAGATCGTCGGCACGGAGGTTCGCCCCCGTCTCGTCGTGACCCGCTCGTCGCGTCACGTGTTCGTCCAGATCGTCGACGACTCGAAGGGCCACACCGTGGCTTCGGCGTCGACGATGGAGGCGGACCTCCGCTCGTTCGAGGGCGACAAGACCGCCAAGGCTCGCCGCGTCGGCGAGCTCGTCGCCGAGCGCGCGAAGAGCGCCGGTGTCGAGGCAGTCGTCTTCGACCGTGGCGGCAGCAAGTACGCAGGCCGTGTCGCAGCGATCGCTGACGGCGCCCGTGAGGCAGGTCTGACGCTGTGAGCAACGAAACGAAGGAGCAGGAAGTGTCCGCAGAGGCGCAGGCTGAGACTCAGACTGCTGAGGCCCCGGCCACCGATCACCGCAACGAGCCCCGCGAGCAGCGCCGGGGGAGCCGCGACCGCGGCACCCGTGGCGAGCGCGGCGGCCGCGACCGCAACGAGAGCCAGTTCCTCGAGCGCGTCGTCACCATCAACCGCGTTTCGAAGGTCGTCAAGGGCGGCCGTCGCTTCAGCTTCACCGCGCTCGTCGTGGTGGGCGATGGCAACGGCACCGTCGGTGTCGGCTACGGCAAGGCGAAGGAGGTGCCCCTCGCCATCTCCAAGGGTGTCGAAGAGGCCAAGAAGAACTTCTTCCGCGTGCCCCGCGTCGGCAACACCATCCCGCACCCGGTGCAGGGCGAGGCCGCTGCCGGCGTCGTGCTGCTCCGCCCGGCTGCTGCCGGTACCGGTGTTATCGCTGGTGGCCCCGTCCGCGCCGTGCTCGAGTGCGCCGGCATCCACGATGTGCTGAGCAAGTCGCTCGGTTCGTCGAACACCCTGAACATCGTGCACGCGACCGTCGAGGCGCTGCAGCAGCTCGAGGAGCCCCGCTCCGTCGCAGCTCGCCGCGGTCTCGACTTCGACCGCGTCGCTCCGGCCCGCATCGTGCGCGCCGAGGCGAAGGCCGCGGCCGACGCTGCCGCCAAGGCGAAGGCAGGTGCGTAATGGCGAAGAGCCTGAAGATTACGCAGACGAAGTCCGTTATCAGCGAGAAGCAGAACCAGCGCGATACGCTGCGCAGCCTCGGTCTCCGCAAGATCGGCCAGTCGGTCGTTCGTGAGGACACCCAGGCCAACCGTGGCTACATCCGCGCGGTCGCTCACCTGGTCGAGGTTGAGGAGATCGACGCATGACCGAGAAGAACGAAGAGCGCGGCGACGTGCTCAAGGCGCACCACCTGCGCCCGGCAGCCGGTTCCAAGAAGGCCAAGACCCGCGTGGGTCGTGGTGAGGCGTCCAAGGGTAAGACCGCTGGTCGCGGCACCAAGGGCACCAAGGCCCGCTACCAGGTGAAGGTCGGCTTCGAGGGCGGGCAGATGCCGCTGCACATGCGCACCCCGAAGCTGCGCGGGTTCAAGAACCCGTTCCGCACCGAGTACCAGGTCGTCAACCTCGCGAAGCTCGCAGAGCTCTACCCGAAGGGTGGCGAGGTCACCGTCGAGGATCTCGTGGCCAAGGGCGCGGTTCGCAAGAACCAGCCGGTCAAGGTCCTGGGCGACGGCGACATCCAGGTGAAGCTCACCGTTTCGGTCGACAAGGTCTCCGGCTCCGCTGAGCAGAAGATCGTCGCCGCCGGCGGCGAGATCAAGTAAGTCCGTCGACCTTCGGGTCGGCACAGCGCCCGGGGGCGGGGGACTTCGACGCAGTCGAAGCCTTCCGCCCCCGTTCGTATTTTCCCGACTTGCACGTCACGTGTAGGCTGGAGTATCGGTTCTCGTCGTGACGGCGAAGCCCTCGACGACGCCCTCAGGAGGCAAGGTTTTGTTCAGTGCCATCGGCCGGATCTTCCGGACGCCCGATCTGCGGCGGAAGATTCTCTTCACGCTCGCCATCGTCGCCCTGTTCCGCGTCGGCTCCTTCGTGCCGGCACCCTTCGTGAGCTACAGCAACGTCCAGGCCTGCCTCGCGGCAAACCAGGGCACTTCGGGGCTCTACGAGATGATCAACATGTTCAGCGGCGGCGCGCTGCTGCAGCTGTCGATCTTCGCGCTGGGCATCATGCCGTACATCACGGCGTCGATCATCACGCAGCTGCTCCGCGTCGTCATCCCGCACTTCGAGGCGCTGCACAAGGAGGGCCAGGCCGGCCAGGCCAAGCTCACCCAGTACACGCGCTACCTGACCATCGCCCTGGCGATCCTGCAGTCGACCACGCTCGTCACCGTCGCGCGCTCGGGTCTGCTGTTCGGCGCGTCCGCGAACCAGGCCTGCCAGAACCTCGTCTCGCAGGAGTGGTGGGCCGTGCTCATCATGATCCTGACCCTGACCGCCGGCACCGGCCTCATCATGTGGTTCGGCGAGCTCATCACCGAGCGCGGCATCGGCAACGGCATGTCGCTCCTCATCTTCACCTCCATCGCGGCGCAGTTCCCGAACTCGCTCTGGGCCATCAAGCAGGCCAAGGGCTGGGAGGTCTTCTTCCTAGTGCTCGGCGTCGGCCTCGTCGTGGTCGCCGCGGTCGTGTTCGTCGAGCAGTCGCAGCGCCGCATCCCGGTGCAGTACGCCAAGCGCGTCGTCGGGCGCCGCACCTACGGCGGCTCGAGCACCTACATCCCGATCAAGGTGAACATGGCGGGCGTGATCCCGGTCATCTTCGCCTCGGCGATCCTCTACCTGCCGATGCTCATCGCGCAGTTCAACCAGCCCGGCATCGGCGAAGAGCCGAAGCCCTGGGTCGTCTGGATCTCGAACAACCTCGTGCAGGGCGATCAGCCGCTCTACATGCTGGTCTTCTTCCTCCTCGTGATCGGCTTCACGTTCTTCTACGTGCAGATCACCTTCAACCCGGAGGAGGTCGCGGACAACATGAAGAAGTACGGCGGCTTCATCCCGGGCATCCGCGCGGGCCGTCCGACCGCCGAGTACCTGAACTACGTGCTGAACCGCATCACCAGCGCAGGCTCCCTCTACATCGGCCTCATCGCACTGATCCCGCTCATCGCGCTGTCGTTCTTCGGCGCGAACCAGAACTTCCCGTTCGGCGGATCCTCGATCCTCATCATCGTCGGCGTCGGCCTTGAGACCGTCAAGCAGATCGACGCACAGCTGCAGCAGCGGCACTACGAAGGGCTCCTCAAGTGACCGAATCCCACCGCATCGCCCGACTGCTCATCGTCGGACCTCCCGGGGCGGGCAAAGGCACGCAGGCGCAGCGGATCGTGGAGCGCTACGGCGTTCCCGCGATCTCGACCGGAGACATCTTCCGCGCGAACATCAAGGGCGGCACGGAGCTCGGCAAGCGCGTCCAGGCCATCATCGAGGCCGGCGAGCTGGTGCCCGACGAGCTCACCAACGAGATCGTCGCGGATCGGCTCGGTCAGAGCGACGCGGCGAACGGGTTCCTGCTCGACGGCTACCCGCGCACGGTCGACCAGGTGCACGCGCTCGACGCCGTGCTCGACGCGCAGGGTGCATCGCTCGACGCCGTCGTGCTCCTCGAGGCCGACACCGAAGAAGTCGTCTCCCGCCTGCTCAAGCGCGCGGCCGTCGAAGGACGCGCAGACGACACCGAAGAGGTCATCCGGCACCGCCAGGAGGTCTACGCGGCCCAGACGGCTCCGCTCATCGAACTCTTCTCGGCCCGTGGCATCCTCGTCTCGGTCGACGGTCTCGGCGGTATCGACGAGGTCTCCTCGCGCATCGCCGATGCTCTCGACGGGAAGCTGAGCGCCGTCAAGTGAGCCGTGGGATCCTGCGCCGTTCGATCTACAAGTCGCCCGCGCAGCTGCGCCTGATGCGCGAGCCCGGCCTTGCCGGTGCGGCTGCGCTGCGGGCGATGCGCGAGGCAGTGCGGCCCGGGATCACGCTGCTCGAGCTCGACGCGATCGCCGAGGACGCGATCCGCTCGCTCGGGGGAGCGCCCAACTTCATGCTGGAGCCCGGCTACCGGCACACGATCTGCGCGAACCTGAACGAGCACGTGGTGCACGGCATCCCGACCGATCACGCGCTCGAGCCCGGCGACATCGTCTCCCTCGACGTGGGCGCCGTTCTGGGCGGCTGGAACAGCGACGCGGCCATCACGGTCGCGCTGCCCGATCCGACGCGGCCCGATCATACGGCCGAGATCGAGAAGCTGAGCCACGTGACCGAGCAGGCCATGTGGCGCGGCATCGCCCGACTCGCCAGCGCGAAGCACGTGAACGAGATCGGCGAGGCCGTCTCGAGCTACGTGCGCAAGCACAGCGACTACGGCGTGCTCGAGGACTACATCGGCCACGGCATCGGACGCCGCATGCACGAGGACCCGCCCGTCTTCAACGTGCCGGTGTCCCGCAAGGGGCCCGAGGTCCGTCCCGGGCTCGTCGTCGCGATCGAACCGATCATCTCCGCCGGCGGCATCGACACCGTCGTGCAGGACGACGACTGGACCGTGACCATCGCCGACGGATCGCTCAGCGCGCAGTGGGAGCACTCCGTCGCCGTGCACCCGGGCGGCATCTGGGTGCTCACCGCCGAGGACGGCGGAGCCGCCGGCCTCGAGCCGCTCGGCGTCACGCCCGTCCCCATCCCGTAGTCGGTCGGCGGGCGTCAAGCCGACACGCTGATTCGCTTGTGATCCCGGGCGAGTTCGGTTAGGATTTCTCTTTGGTGCCTTGCGCCCCATTTCGCGTTCTCGTTCGAGGGCCTGAGAGGGGGCGTTCGGCATTCGCAAGACGAGTGAATACCCACCGAAGCGATAGTGAGGCTATGGCCAAAAAAGACGGCGTCATCGAGATCGAGGGCCAGGTGATCGAGGCTCTGCCCAACGCGATGTTCCGCGTTGAGCTGACCAACGGGCACAAGGTTCTCGCCCACATCTCGGGCAAGATGCGTCAGCACTACATCCGCATCCTCCCCGAGGATCGCGTGGTCGTTGAGCTGACCCCCTACGATCTGACCCGCGGCCGGATCGTCTACCGCTACCGCTGAGGATCGCTCCGAAGTAACGGCTCGCGGCACCCCGCGAGCACGAGGACAGCGAACCACGTAAAGGAAACATCATGAAGGTCAAGCCCAGCGTCAAGAAGATCTGCGACAAGTGCCGCGTGATCCGTCGCCACGGCCGCGTCATGGTGATCTGCGAGAACCCCCGCCACAAGCAGCGCCAGGGCTAGTCCCGGCGCCCGGCAGGGCTGCTCCGGGGTCCCGGACCCCGATCACACGCAACTGAATACGAATCCTGCGACCGAACCGGTTCGCAGGAGGACCCACAAGCGCATCGAAGATCCCGCGCGACGGTCGGCAGCAAGCCGGTCGCGGTGCGGGGGACACCTCGGGTCGGAGGCCCGAACCCCCGATGCGCACCACACCTCCACGATCCGCAAGGAGAGCCAGAATGGCACGTCTCGCAGGAGTCGACATCCCGCGCGAAAAGCGCGTTGAGATCGCACTCACGTACATCTACGGCGTGGGCCGCACCCGCGCGCTCAAGACCCTCGCCGACACCGGCATCGATGGCAACATCCGCGTCAAGGACCTCAGCGACGATCAGCTCGTCCTGCTCCGCGACTACATCGAGGGCAACTACAAGGTTGAGGGCGACCTCCGCCGTGAGGTCGCCGCCGACATCCGCCGCAAGGTCGAGATCGGCAGCTACCAGGGCCTCCGCCACCGCAAGGGCCTGCCCGTGCACGGTCAGCGCACCAAGACGAACGCTCGTACCCGCAAGGGCCCGAAGCGCACCGTCGCCGGTAAGAAGAAGTAATCCCGGTCAGCGCGACCACACACATAGGTTTCAGGAGAACAGTCAATGGCTGCACCGAAGTCCGCGGCACGTAAGCCGCGTCGCAAGGACAAGAAGAACGTCGTCGTGGGCCAGGCCCACATCAAGTCGACCTTCAACAACACGATCGTCTCGATCACCGACACCACCGGTGCCGTGATCAGCTGGGCCTCCTCGGGTGGCGTCGGCTTCAAGGGCTCGCGCAAGTCGACGCCCTTCGCCGCACAGCTCGCCGCCGAGAACGCTGCCCGCAAGGCGCAGGAGCACGGCATGAAGAAGGTCGACGTCTTCGTCAAGGGCCCGGGCTCGGGTCGCGAGACCGCGATCCGCTCGCTGCAGGCCGCCGGTCTCGAGGTCGGGTCGATCAACGACGTGACCCCGCAGACGCACAACGGCTGCCGTCCGCCGAAGCGTCGCCGCGTCTGAGTCGACAGTCGCGCCGGCTCCGGCCGGCGCGACTGCCGCCCGACGGGCGGCACCCCATCCCCCTGGCTCAGACCAGATCCCGCATGAGTCATATAGCGGACTCCAGCGAAAGGACCACACACAGTGCTGATTGCACAGCGACCCACTCTGACTGAAGATTCCATCTCCGAGTTCCGTTCGCGTTTCGTCATCGAGCCCCTGGAGCCGGGCTTCGGCTACACGCTCGGTAACTCGCTGCGTCGCACCCTGCTGTCCTCGATCCCGGGTGCCGCTGTGACCAGCGTGCGCTTCGAGGGCGTTGCACACGAGTTCACGACGATCCCCGGCGTGACCGAGGATGTCACCGAGATCATCCTCAACATCAAGGATCTCGTCGTCTCGAGCGAGCACGACGAGCCGATCACGGCGTACCTCCGCAAGACGGGCGCCGGCGAGGTGACCGCTGCAGACATCTCGGCTCCGGCCGGTGTCGAGGTGCACAACCCCGAGCTCGTCATCGCAACGCTCAGCGACACGGCTCAGTTCGAGCTCGAGCTGACCATCGAGCGTGGCCGCGGCTACGTCTCGGCGGCTCAGAACCGCAACGAGGACGCCGAGGTCGGCCGTATTCCGGTCGACTCGATCTACTCGCCCGTGCTCAAGGTGACCTACCGCGTCGAGGCGACTCGTGCCGGTGAGCGCACCGACTTCGACCGCCTCGTGGTCGACGTCGAGTCGAAGCCCGCGATCAGCCCGCGCGACGCGATCGCGTCCGCCGGTTCGACGCTGGTGGAGCTGTTCGGCCTGGCTCGCGAGCTCAACACCGCCGCCGAGGGCGTCGAGATCGGCCCCGCGCCGGTCGACGCGGTCTCCGACGGGGAGCTCTCGATCCCGATCGAGGATCTCGATCTCTCGGTGCGCAGCTACAACTGCCTCAAGCGCGAGGGGATCAACACCGTCAGCGAGCTCGTCGCCCTCTCCGAGGCGCAGCTCATGAACATCCGCAACTTCGGTCAGAAGTCCGTCTTCGAGGTGCGCGACAAGCTCACCGAGATGGGCCTCTCGCTGAAGGATGCCGTGCCCGGTTTCGACGGCGCACAGTTCTACAGCTACGAAGACGACGCCAACTAATTCGGCCGGCGTTCGCCCGACCGTTCATTTTTCCACTGGAGTAACCAATGCCTAAGCCCACCAAGGGCCGCCGCCTCGGAGGCGGACCCACCCACGAGCGCCTGATGCTCAACCAGCTCGCTTCGCAGCTCTTCGAGCACAAGCGGATCCAGACGACCGAGACCAAGGCCAAGCGCCTGCAGCCGGTCGCCGAGCGCCTGGTCACCTTCGCGAAGCGCGGCGACCTGCACGCTCGCCGTCGCGTGATGCGTCAGATCCTCGACAAGTCGGTCGTCCACGAGCTCTTCACCGAGATCGCGCCGCAGGTCGAGAACCGCGAGGGTGGCTACACCCGCATCATCAAGACCGGTTTCCGCAAGGGCGACAACGCTCCCCTCGCAGTGATCGAGCTCGTTCTCGAGCCCGTCAACCCGAAGCCGAAGGCCGCCAAGAAGGCTGCCAAGGTCGAGGAGCCCGCTGCTGAGGTCGTCGAGACCGAGGCCGCTGAGGTCGAGGCCGAGGCGCCCGCCGCCGAGGCTGCCGAGGAGAAGGCCGAGTAAGGCCCTCTGCTTCTCGGAAGCGCCCCGCCGTGTTCGCACGGCGGGGCGCTTCCGCGTTTCCGGGGTTCGCCTCGCCGGCGGTCGAGCGCCCGGGCCGGCGGCCGAACGGACGTGCCGGCGGGCGCTAGCGTCGCGGTGCGCCGAAGCCGATCGCTTCGTCGGGTTGCTGCAGGGCGGCGACGGCCTTCGACACGGCATCCGCGTAGCGGGCACCGCCCTCGGGCTCCGGGTGGATCCCGTCGCCGGCCAGCAGGTCCGGCCGCGGGGTGATCGCGGCGTTCCAGTCGGCGACGACGACCCCGCGGTGCTGTGCGGCGAACTTCTGCAGGTCCGCGTTCACGCCGGGGATCCAGTCCCGGTCGGCGTGCGCGTTGACCAGCACAAGCTGGCGGGTACCGGCGACGGCCCGCAGCCGCGCGAGATCGTCATCGAGCACGGGGCCGTTGGTGCCGAGGCCGATGACGAGCACGTGCCGCAGCTGGCCGTGCTTCGCGAGGTCCTCGACGATGCCGAGACCGGCGCCGAGCCCGCGCGACACCTCCGCGTCGATCGAGATCCCCGGGTACCGCGTCTCGAGCTCGGGCGAGCTGGCGAGCATGACCGAGTCGCCGACGGCCGTGATGTCGCCGCCGGTCGGCTTCGACGAGGCGGCCGCCGCGGGCGGGGGAGTCGCCTGCTTCTTCCGCAGGGCCTCCTGCCCGCGCAGGATCGCTTCCGCGGAGCTGCTGCGGCTCGGGGCGGTGGCGACCGCGATCGTGACGGCGGGCACGGTCAGGAGCAGCAGCACGAGCACGGCGGACGCGATCCTTCGTCGGCGCAGGGTGCCCTGGGCGGGGCGGAGCAGCAGGCCGAGGGAGCGGCGAAGGCCGAGCGCCCGCACCGGGAGTTCCAGGTAGCGGTACGAGAGCGTCGCGCAGGCGATCGTGATGAGCAGGACGCCGACGCCGAGCGTCCAGGCTCCGACACCCGTTCGGCCCTCCGGGCCCATCAACTCGGCGCCCAACACCCAGACCGGCCAGTGCCAGAGGTAGATGCCGTACGAGCGCGCGCCGATCCAGCGCAGCGGGGCGACGTCGAGCGCCCGGCCGAGCCAGGCGCCGGGGCGGGTGACCGCGGCGATCACCGCGAGCGAGGCCGCTGTGGCGAGCTGGATGCCGCCCGCGAAGCTCTCGACCGAGCCCTCGCGCAGCACGCAGGCGAGCCAGAGCAGCACCGCGATCCCGCCTCCCGAGATCGCGAGCAGGCGGAGCTGCGCGGGTCGATCGGGGACGCTCGCGACCACGCCGAGCTGTTCGGGCCGGTACATCCGCAGCGCGAGCGCGGCGCCGAGCAGCAGACCGAAGACGTGGGTGTCGGAACCGAAGTAGACGCGCGTGGGCGGTGCTCCGCCGAGTGCGAGGACGGCCATCCAGATCGCGGAGGCGATCCCGAGGGCGAGCAGCAGCACGACCGCCGTGCTGCGCTTCGCTCGACGGAGCAGCAGGAGCAGCAGGAGCAGCAGGAGGGGGAGGACGACGTAGAACTGCTCCTCGATCGAGAGCGACCAGGTGTTGCGGAACAGCTCAGGGGCGTCCTTCGCGAAGTAGTCGACCCCGGTCGCCGTATAGACCCAGTTGCTGACGAAGAACGCAGCGCCCAGGAGCTGCCCGCCGATGCCCACGAGCGCGTCGCGCCCGACCGCGAGGGCCGCGGCGGTGCAGATGAGCAGGGTGGCGCCGAGCGCCGGGAGCAGCCTTCTGGCGCGTCTGCGCCAGAAGCGGCCCAGGCGGATCGTCCCGCTGCGATCCGCCTCGCGCAGCAGCAGCGAGGTGATGAGGAAGCCGCTGATGGCGAAGAAGACGTCGACACCGATGAACCCGCCGGGCAGTGCGCCGGGGAACAGGTGGTAGACGACGACCAGCGTCACCGCGAGCGCCCGGAGTCCGTCGAGGCCGCCGAACCAGCCGCTGGAGCGGGGAGCGCCGACCCGCGCGCCGGGGCGCGCGGAAACGGAGGCAGTGGGCGGTGCAGTCATCGATACCGAGCTGACGGGCGAACCGATGCCGCCCGACGAAGTCGCCCTCAGTCTACGCGAGGGCGCCGACAGCCGTCCGCGCGCAGTCGCGGCGGGAACCGTCTGGCAGGATCGGAGCATGCGTTTGCGTCTCGACCTCGCCTACGACGGCACCGACTTCCACGGCTGGGCGACCCAACCGGGACTGCGTACCGCGCAGGCCGAGCTGGAGTCCGCGATCGCGGTGCTGCTGCACGTCGATCCCGCCGCGGTGCGCCTCACGGTCGGCGGCCGCACCGACGCGGGCGTGCACGCGCGCGGGCAGGTGGCGCACCTCGACGTCGATGCCGTCGGGGTCGCGAAGTGGGACGGGGATTCGCGGCTGCGCACCCGCAAGGTCAACGGCGTGCTGCGTCGGAGCGCGCCGGATCTGGTGGTGCACTCGGTGCACGAAGCGCCCGACGGGTTCGATGCGCGATTCTCGGCGCTGCGCAGGCGCTACGAGTACCGGGTGCGCGGCGCGAACGCCCGGCGCGATCCGCTGAGCGCGCGGTACACGGCCGAGATCCCCAGGGAGCTGGACCTCGCGGCGATGCAGATGGCGGCCGACGAGTTGCTCGGGCTGAACGACTTCACGACCTTCTGCAAGGCGCGGGAGGGAGCGACCGCCGTGCGCGATCTGCTCTCGTTCGAGTGGCGCGAGACCGAGGACGGCGCCTACGCCGCCCGGATCGAGGCGGACGCGTTCTGCCACTCGATGGTGCGCGCGCTGGTCGGAGCGGTGGTCGCGGTCGGGCACGGGCGCATGGACCTGGCCGAGCTCGTGCGCCTCAGGGACGCGCGGGAGCGGTCGAGCCGGTTCACGGTGATGCCGGCGCACGGCCTCTCGCTCGAGGAGATCGCGTACCCCGAGGCCGGTCTGCTCGCGGATCGGGCCGAGCAGACGCGTGCGAAGCGGGACGCCCTCGACTGATCCGAGCCGCTCGAAGCGAAGGCCTGTGCTAAAGTAGACCCTTGGTGCGCGCTGCCTGCAGTGCGTCCCCGAATGTGAGCCCTCCATTTCCGGCTCGCGGCACGCCGCGAACCGTCCGGAGCGGGATCCACGAACACCTCCATTTCGACAGAAAGCAGCACGACAGTGACTCGCACTTACTCGCCGAAGGCAGCTGAGCAGAAGCACGACTGGCTCGTCATCGACGCCACCGACGTGGTCCTCGGCCGCCTCGCCTCGCACGCCGCAGCTCTGCTCCGCGGCAAGCACAAGACCACCTTCGCCCCCCACATGGACATGGGCGATCACGTGATCATCATCAACGCCGACAAGGTCGTCCTGACCGCGAACAAGGCCGCTCAGAAGCGCGCCTACCGCCACTCGGGCTACCCGGGCGGCCTCCGTTCGGTCAGCTACACCGAGCTGCTCGAGAAGAACCCGGAGCGCGCCGTCGAGAAGGCGATCCGCGGCATGCTCCCGAAGAACTCGCTCGGCCGCGACCAGTTCCGCAAGCTGAAGGTCTACGCAGGTGCCGAGCACCCGCACGCGGCCCAGCAGCCGACCGCCTACACCATCGGCCAGGTCGCGCAGTAGTCGCGGACCAGAGTTTTAGAGAAGGACATCACACTGTGACCACTGCAGAGCAGACCGTGGCCCCCGAGAGCTACACCACCGAGACGCCGGCCTCGCAGGCCGTCGCCTCCACCCCGCGCCCCGCGCTCACCGTTCCCGGTGCAGCCGTCGGCCGCCGCAAGCAGGCCATCGCCCGCGTGCGCCTCGTTCCCGGCACCGGCACCATGACCGTCAACGGTCGCGACCTCGCCGAGTACTTCCCGAACAAGCTGCACCAGCAGCTGATCACCGATCCGTTCACCGCGCTCGAGCTGAACGGCTCGTACGACGTGATCGCCCGCATCGTCGGCGGCGGCCCCTCGGGCCAGGCCGGCGCGCTGCGTCTCGCGATCGCTCGCGCGCTCAACGAGATCGATGCCGAGCACAACCGCCCGACCCTGAAGAAGGCCGGCTTCCTGAGCCGCGACGCCCGAATCAAGGAGCGCAAGAAGGCCGGTCTCAAGAAGGCCCGCAAGGCTCCCCAGTACTCGAAGCGTTAATCGCCGAAGGTCCCGAAATGGGTCGCCTGTTTGGCACGGACGGGGTCCGGGGTCTGGCCGGGGTCGATGTGACCGCCGAGCTGGCCCTGGGCCTCGCTCAGTCTGCAGCCTTTGTTCTCGGGCGCGATGCGCGCACCGAGAGCCGTCGCGCCACGGCCATCGTGGCGCGAGACCCCCGGGTCTCCGGGGAGTTCATCGCGGCGGCCGTCGCCGCCGGCCTCGCGTCGGCCGGTGTCGACGTGCTCGACGCGGGAGTCATCCCGACGCCCGCTGCGGCGTACCTCGTGGCCGACACCGGCGCCGACTTCGGCGTCATGGTCTCGGCATCGCACAACCCCGCGCCCGACAACGGGATCAAGTTCTTCGCCGCGGGCGGGCGCAAGCTCGCCGACGAGATCGAGGACGAGATCGAGGCCGCGATGCAGCGTCCCCACGCCGGCACCACCGGCCGTGAGGTCGGGCGCATCCGGCGCTTCGCCGACGCGGAGGATCGCTACGTGGTCCACCTGCTCGGCACGCTCGAGGGCGTCCGTCTCGACGGCCTGCACGTGGTGCTCGACTGCGCGCACGGCGCCGCGGCCGGCATCTCGCCCGAGGTCTTCTCGGACGCGGGTGCGAAGGTCACGGTGATCGGCAACGATCCCGACGGGTTCAACATCAACGACGGGATCGGCTCGACCCACCTCGAGCAGCTCATCGAGACGGTGCGCTCGACGGGCGCCGATCTCGGCATCGCCCACGACGGCGACGCCGATCGCTGCCTCGCGGTCGACGCCGACGGCGCGGTCGTCGACGGCGACCGGATCATGGCGATCCTCGCGCTCTCGATGGCGGGCCGGGGCAAGCTCGAGCAGAACACGCTCGTCGCGACGGTCATGTCGAACCTGGGGCTCAAGCTCGCGATGTCCGACAACGGCATCGACGTGATCGAGACCGGTGTCGGCGACCGCTACGTGCTCGAGGCGATCAATGCGCACGGCTACTCGCTGGGAGGCGAGCAGTCCGGGCACGTGATCATGAGCGAGCACGCGACGACCGGCGACGGGATCCTCACCGGTCTGCACATCGCGGCCGAGATCGCGCGCACCGGGAAGCCGCTCTCCGAACTCGCGAAGTGCATGACCGTGTACCCCCAGGTGCTCGTCAACGTGCGCGGCGTCGATCGCACGGGCGTGCACGGCGACGCCGTGCTCGAGCAGGCCGTGCGGCAGGCCGAGATGGTGCTGGGCGCCAAGGGCCGAGTACTGCTCCGGCCGTCCGGCACCGAGCCCGTCGTCCGTGTGATGGTCGAGGCCGAGCACGTGGATCAGGCGCAGCAGCTCGCCGACGATCTCGCAGCGGTCGTGAAGGAACGCCTCGCGGTCTGATCGATCCCGAACCGATGCGCGCGCATCACCCCGACAGGAGGGCCCGGCGGAAGCCGGGCCCTCCTGCGTTTCCGGACGGGGGATAGGGTGGTGGCATGAGCGCTCTCAAGGGATTCGCACGACTCATCGCCTGGACGGGACTGACCGCGGTCGGCGCCCTCCACCTCGCCTGGGCCTCCGGATCGCCCTGGCCCGCGAGGAACCGCAAGCGCCTCGCCGAGTCGGTCGTCGGCAACGCCGCGGCGCTGCCCGAGCCGACGGCCACCGCGGTCGTCGGCGCGACGGCGCTCGTCGGGGGCGCGATCGCCGGCGGTGCGCTGGGCGAGAGCGGAGTCGCGGTCGCGGTGCGGCGCACGGGCGGCGCGGTGCTGCTGGCGCGGGCCGCGTTCGGAGGCGACGCGGCGCTCGCGGTGCTGGGGCTGCCGCCCGCGGGCAAGCGCTTCCGCGAGCTGGATCGGCGCTTCTACCGCCCGCTGTGCGGAGTGCTCGGCGCCGCGATGATCATCGGGGCGCGCCGGCGCAGGGTCGACGAGACCGACTGATGCTCGGCCGCTTCGCGGCTCAGTACCAGTGCGGGCTCCGCGACTGCCAGGTGTTCCAGGCGTTGCACGGGCTGCC
>NZ_LAYO01000067.1 GCF_000980875.1 Leucobacter sp. Ag1
CGGCGAGATCCTGCTCGACGGCGCGCTGCTGCCCGCGCGGCGCACCCGCGAGCAGCTGCGCGCGATCCAGCTGATCCCGCAGGATCCCGGCTCGTCGCTCGATCCGCGCATGACGGTCTCGGCGACGCTCGGCGAGCTGCTGCGCGCGCACCGGATCGTGCCGCGCGCGGGTGTCCGAGCGCGCGCCGCGGAACTGCTCGCGCAGGTCCGGCTCGACTCCGCGCTGCTCGACGCGTTCCCGCACGAGCTGTCGGGCGGGCAACGGCAGCGGGTCGCCATCGCCCGGGCGCTCGCGCTCGATCCGCGCGTGCTCGTCGCCGACGAGCCGACGAGCGCCCTCGACGTGGCGGTGCAGGTCGAAGTGCTCGCGCTGCTCGACCGCCTGCGACGCGAACTCGGGCTCGCCCTGCTGTTCATCTCACACGACCTCGCCGCGGTGCACCGGCTCTGCGATCGGGTCGCGGTGCTGCGCGACGGCCGGCTCGTCGAACTCGGGGGAGCCGACTTCTTCCGCGCGCCGCGCGAGCCCTACTCCCGCGAGCTCCTCGCCGCGGTACCGCGGCTTCCCGAGCATCGGTAGACTCCCGTACTACCGGCCGGTTCGCGACCGAAGGAGGCAGCATGGACGGCATCATGCAGTGGTTCGATCGGCTGCTCGACGGTTCCATCATGGCTGGCGGCATCTTCCTGCTCATCGGCATCCTCGGCGCGATCCTGCTCGTCATCTCGCTCGTGCTCGACGGCATCTTCGACGCGTTCGACTTCGGCGACGGCCCCCTGAGCCTCACCACCATCGCGGCGTTCACCTCGATCTTCGGCTTCGCCTCCTTCGCGTGCGTCGGCGCGGGGCTCTCGACGCCGATGGCGGCGGTCATCGGCGCACTCGCCGGCCTGCTCGGCGGCGCCCTCGCCTGGTGGCTGACCCGGCTGATCCGCGGCGCAGAATCCTCGACCGCGGTGAGCGGCGAGGAGCTCGTGGGCTCCGAGGCCGGCGTCGTGCTGCAGATCCCCGTGGGCGGTCTCGGCGAGGTCGCCCTCGTGCGGCACGGCGAGCGGGTCTCGCTCGCAGCGACCGCCGACGCGAGCGAACCGCTGCCCCGCGGCACGCGGGTGCGCATCGTGCAGACCCTCACCGCGACCTCGGTGCGGGTCGAGCCGATCCTCGCCGCGGACCACACGGTCCCGCCCACTACGTAATCCCCCCACCGACCGCCCCCGAATACAACCGGAGACGACATGTCATTCCTCGCAAGCCCAGCCATCATCGGCGTGTTCGGCGCGGTCATCGCGCTCGTGCTGATCGCGCTCGTCATCATCAAGCGCTACCGCATCGCCAAGCCCGACGAGGCCATCATCGTGACGGGTGGCAAGGGCAAGGAGGTCGTCGACGCTCTGGGCAACAAGGGCCGGGACCTCTCCGGCCAGAAGGTCGTAACCGGCGGCGGCGTCTTCGTCGTGCCCTTCGTGCAGAAGTCCTTCACGATCTCGCTCCGCTCGCGCCGGCTCTCGATCACCACGGAGGCGCAGACCACCGACGGCATCACCATGCAGGCGCAGGCCGTCGCGGTGGTCAAGGTCGGCGGCACGCAGGAGATGATCCGCGCGGCCGCCCAGCGATTCCTCTCGAACTCCGACGAGATCGACGAGTCGACGCAGGAGGTGCTCTCCGGCTCCCTCCGTTCGATCATCGGCGGCCTCACCGTGCTGCAGATCATCCGCGACCGCGCGGTCGTCGCCCAGAGCGTGCTCGAGGCCGCCGAAGAGGCGCTGACCAAGCAGGGCCTCGTGGTCGATACGCTCCAGATCCAGGAGATCCGCGACGGCGCCGACTACATCGCCAACATCGGCCGACCCGAGGCCGCAAAGGTGCGCCAGGCGGCCGACATCGCCGAGACCAACGCCTACCAGGCCTCGCAGGAGGCGAAGATCTCGGCCGAGAAGGTGCTGCTCGACCGCAACCGCGAGCTGAAGCTGCGCCAGGCCGAGATCCAGGCCGAGACCGACAAGGCCAACGCGCAGGCGCAGGCCGCCGACCCCCTCGAGCAGGCGATCCAGCAGCAGGCGATCGTCGAGCAGCAGCAGATCACCGCGCAGAAGGAGGTCGCGCTCCGCACCGAGAAGCTGAACGCCGACGTGCGCGCCGTCGCCGAGGCCGAGGCGTATCGCGTCGAGGCGCTCGCCAAGGCGGAGGCCGCCGCAGCCGTCTCGGCTGCAGAAGGCCGTGCGAAGGCGGTGGAGCGCGAGGGTCTCGCGAGCCGCGCCGCTCGTATCGCCGCTTCCGAGGCGCTCGAGGCCGAGGGCCGCGCCGAGGCCGCAGCGCTCGAAGCGAAGGGCACCGCCGAGGCGACCGCGATCGACGCTCGGGCCCGCGCGCTCGAGACCCAGTCGCAGGCCGTGCTCGCGCAGGAGCTCATCCACCTGCTGCCCGAGATCGCGGCGGAGTACTCGCGCGCCATCGGCGCGATCGACCACATGACCGTGGTCTCGGCCGACGGCACCTCGAAGGTGGCCGGCGAGGCGATGGGCAACATCAAGGGCCTGCTCGAGATGGCCAAGGACACGGTCGGCATCGACCTCGCCGCGATGCTGAACGGCGTCGCCGGCGGTGCCGCTGCCGGTGCCGCCGCAGGCCGCGCCTCGCGCGACGAATCGGCCGCGCAGCCGCGCCGTGCCGCGCACGCACGCTCGGTCGAGGCGCCCGCGGAGTCCTCGGGGGCCTCGGGGTCCGCGGCCGGCGAAGCGGGATCCGCGGCGGGTCGTGACGCGCGCGTCGCCGGAGTGACCGAGCACCTCGGCTCCGCCGCCGAGCAGACCGCGCACGCCTCGATCGACTCCGCGCAGAACTGGGCCGCTCAGACCGGTGAGCGACTCGCCGGCGAGTCTGGCGCGGCGCAGCCCGGTACTCAGGCGAACGGGGCAGACTCGCAGGCATGAGCGAGTTCTTCCCGGAGCATCGAGCGGTGGGCGCTGCGGCGCCCGCCGCTCAGCTGCGTCCCGAGTCCGTCGTGTTCCGCAGCCACCGGCACGGACGACGGCTCGTGCTGCCCGTGATCGTGCTCTGCGCGGTCGCCGCGGCGGCGGGTTTCTGGGCGGGGGCGCTCCCCGAAGCCTGGATGAACCTGGCCGTCGCCGCGGGCGCAGCGCTCATCGCACTGCTGCTCGGACTCGGGCCCATCGTGGGCTGGCTCGCCGACCGCATCACCGTGACCACACGGCGCGTGATCATGCACCGGGGCGTGCTCATCCGTCGGCGCAGCGAGATCCCCCTCAGCCGCATCCGCGAGGTGCGCAGCCGCCGCGGCATCGGCCAGCGCATGATCGGCTCGGGCGACATAGAACTGTTCGTCGGGGCCGAGCCGCCGACCCGCCTGCACGATCTGCCCGCGGTCGAGCGCGCGGTCGATGCGCTGCAGGAGCTCATCGAGGAGAACTACCGTGCCGGGCTCGGCGGCGGCGCTGGCGGCCCTGGCGCTGGCGGTGTCGGCGGCGCTGGTGCCGGTGGCGAGACCGGGCAGGCCCCGTTCGGCTGGTTCGACACGGCGCAGCCGCCTCAGCGTCCGGCCCCGCCCTTCGACCCGACGGCCACGCGAATCCTCCCCGGCCCCTGACCCGGGGCTTGGGCTTGGTTCCGGTTCCGGGCCCGGCTTTGGAGGATGGACCCGGCGTGGGTTTGGTCCGGCGTGGACTCGATCCGGCGCGGGCCCGGTGGGGAACCGGCTGCGGGGCGGCGTCCACTGCCGTGCGCCCGATGATCGACGGTCCCGGGCGGGAGTCGATGATTCGACGCCGTGTCGCCGGCCGGATCCCGTGTCGCCCGTCAGATGCCGCGCCGCCGATTGGACGCCTCGTCGACGAGTGGACGTTGCGCTGACGGTTGGACGCCTCTCCGACGAGTGGACGTTGACTCGACCATTGGGCGCTGAAACGACGAATGGACGCCGAGCTGACGATTGGACGTCGAACCAGCGTCCGGCTCGCCGTCCACTTGTCGGGAAAGCGTCCACTGGTGGGCCCGCGACACGTGAGCCCGGGATTCGCGACCGGCGGCTGGGGGGTGCTGTCCGGAGGCGCGGTCCACGACCTGGCGTCGATGCGACGACTGGAAGCTGTCCCGTCGGCTGGACGCTGGTGCGACGTTTGGACGCGGAGCCGACGTTCGGACGTCGAACCGGCCATCGGGTGCTGTGCCGACAAATGGACGTCGAATCGGCGATTGGACGTCGAACCAGCGTCCGGCTCGCCGTCCACTTGTCGGGAAAGCGTCCACTGGTGGGAACCGGGGAACCAGGGAACCAGGGAACCCCACGGAAAACGGGGAACCGAGGAGCCCGGGCGCTCGCTAACCAGCACCCCGCAACCCTGCAGAACCGCGCCCCAGCACTCCAGCGCCGGGCAGCGGCTCAGCTGGTGCGGGCGATGAGCACGTCGATGAGGTCTCCCGCGAGCTTCACGAGGCGCTCGATCTCGCTCTCGTCGCGATCCACCCAGCGCACCTCGGGCTCGCCGACCGGCACGAAGTTCTCGTGCCGCTCCCACACCATCAGCGTGCGTTCGGCGCCGAGCACGTACTGCTGCCACCAGATCTGCCGCAGGTAGTTGCGGGGGATCGAGCGCCACTCCTTGTTGGTGGTCTTGATCTCGGCCAGCTCGAGCGGCCCGGCCTCCCGCTGCACGAGACCGTCGGGCGTCGCGAGGTGCCGGATGTCGCCGCAGGCGTGGAACAGGGCCTGGCTCGGGGCGATCCCGTATTCGCGCAGCACCCACGCCGCGATCTCGGGCTCGCGCGCCTTGCCGTGCTCCGTGTACGCGTTTCCCGTGAAACGACTGCCGTGCAGCTTCTCGCGGGCGGCGGACTCGATCGAGCGCTGGGTCGAGAGCTTGGCGACGTCGGTCGCGGTGATCCCGCGGGCCCGCGCCCGCATCCACGCCATGCGATCGTTGCCGTCGGTCACGATCCGCTGGTGGTACTCGGGGCTCGAAACAGACATCGCTCGAATTCTCCCATGGAAAGCCGCGCGGCGATTCAGACACTCGGTGCGAGGGGAGCACCGGCTCGCGCACAGCGCACGTCCAGCGGCGGCGGAAACAATGCCAGACATGAGCACAGGGGCAGCGGAGACGAACGGGACCGACATCGCGGAGGCTTCGGGGCGCAAGCTGCGGGCGCTCGTCGTCGATGACGAGGAGTCGATCACGCAGCTCGTCGCGATGGCGCTGCGGTACGAGGGCTGGGAGGTCGAGACCCTCGGCTCGGGCGGCGGCGTGGTCGATACGATCGCGTCGTTCGATCCGGACGTCGCGGTGCTGGACATCATGATGCCGGACGTGGACGGATTGCAGGTGCTCTCGCGTCTGCGCGCGGCCGGGCACATGGTGCCCGTGCTGTTCCTCACCGCGCTCGACTCGGTCGACGACCGGGTGAACGGGCTCACCGCGGGCGGTGACGACTACGTCGTGAAGCCGTTCAGCATCGAGGAACTGATCGCCCGACTGCGCGGCCTGGTGCGCCGGTCGCAGAACTCGAAGAGCTACAGCGCCGACCCGGTGATCCGCGTCGGCGACCTGTCGCTCAACGAGGAGAGCTACGAGGTGGAGCGCGCGGGCGACCTGATCGAGCTGACGAGCACCGAGTTCGAGCTCCTGCGCTACCTCATGCGCAACCCCAAGCGGGTGCTCTCCAAGGCGCAGATCCTCGACCGCGTGTGGAGCTACGACTTCACGGGCAAGGCCACGGTCGTCGAGCTCTACATCTCGTATCTGCGTAAGAAGATCGACGAGGGACGGGATCCCATGATCCACACGATCCGCGGCGCGGGATACATCCTCAAGCCGGCGAGCTGATCGGCTCCCACCGGGGCGGGACCGCGCGTGTTGCGCGATCCCGCCCCGATGGGATAGAGTTCTCTTCGGCCAAAGACCGCAGGTAGGGTCCGCAAGGATCCCGGAACGATCGCGAGAGCGAAGACCCGCGCAGGTACGAATCTCCACTTCTTGGTTTCCAAGATTCTGAAGCTCCGTGCGTGCGCGCCGGAGCTTTTCTCGTTTTTCGGCGGTCCGGCCTCCGAGAGCATCCGTTCTCGGAGAAGACATTATTAGGGAGCGCCATGGCTACGAAGGAAGCAACGGTCGCCGATCTTCAGCAGAAGTTTGAAGAGTCGTCCGCCGTCCTGCTGACCGAGTACCGCGGTCTGACGGTTGCTGAGCTGCGCGAGCTGCGCAACAGCATCCGTGAGCACGCGACGTACGCTGTGGCGAAGAACACGCTGACCAAGATTGCGGCCAACGCTGCCGGGGTCACCGCATTCGACGACGAGCTGGCCGGTCCTTCGGCTCTCGCCTTCGTGCACGGTGACACCGTCGCGGTCGCAAAGGCACTGCGTGACTTCGCCAAGGCACACCCTCTTCTGGTGGTGAAGGCTGGCTACTTCGATGGCAAGCCTCTGACCGCCGCTGAGGTAGGCAAGCTCGCCGATCTCGAGAGCCGTGAGGTGCTGCTGGCCAAGGCCGCAGGCGTCATGCAGGCCTCGCTGGTCGGTGCGGCACAGCTGTTCAACGCTCTGCCCGCCAAGGCCGCTCGCGGCTTCGGTGCGCTGCAGGAGAAGCAGGACGCATAAGGATCGGCTCACGCCGATTCGCGACAAACCACAGACCCGCTCTCACTCGCTGAGGGCAAACATCAAGGAGAAACACCATGGCTAAGCTTTCGACTGAAGAGCTGCTCGAGCAGTTCAAGGGCCTCACCCTCATCGAGCTCTCGGACTTCGTGAAGGCCTTCGAGGAGACCTTCGACGTGTCGGCTGCCGCTCCGGTCGCCGTTGCCGCTGCTCCGGCTGCCGGCGCTGCTGAGGCCGTCGAGGAGAAGGACGAGTTCGACGTCGTCCTCGAGTCGGCTGGCGACAAGAAGATCCAGGTCATCAAGGTCGTGCGCGAGCTGACCGGCCTGGGCCTGGGCGAGGCGAAGGCTCTCGTCGAGGAGGCTCCCAAGAACGTGCTCGAGGGCGCGAAGAAGGATGCTGCCGAAGAGGCGAAGGCGAAGCTCGAGGAGGCCGGCGCGGGCGTCAAGCTCGTCTAAGGTCTTTTCGCGCTAACGCGCTATTCAGCAGGGGCGGGGGCCACCTTCGGGTGGGTCCGCCCCTGCTTTTTTGTGTCCCTACCGAAATGTCGGTAGCCCCTGGCATCCTGTTCAGGATCTTGCTACTGTGGCACGCTGGTCGTCGTGGGCCCGGTCTGATCGCACATCGATCTCGCCGCGACGCGCGACCCCCGAAAGAAGGAATCCCGTGGCTCTGCTCCGACTCTCCTGGCAGCACGCGAAGCCGTACTGGCCCGCCATGCTCGCCGTGCTCATCCTCCAACTCCTCTCGACGATCGCGGCGCTCTGGCTGCCCAGCCTCAACGCGCAGATCATCGACACCGGTATCGCAAAGGGCGATATCGGCTACATCTGGACGACCGGCGGCACCATGCTCGCGGTCTGCCTCATGCAGGTCATCACGGCGATCGGCGGCGTCTACTTCGGCGCCCGGGTCTCCATGGCCGCGGGCCGCGACCTGCGCCGCAGCGTCTACCGCAAGGTCGACTCGCTCTCCACGCTCGAGGCCACCCGCTTCGGCGCCGGCACCCTCATCACCCGCGGCACGAACGACGTGCAGCAGGTGCAGATGCTCATCCTCATGACCCTGAACTTCATGGTGACCACGCCGATCATGTGCATCGGCGGCATCATCATGGCGCTGCGCGAGGACGCGGGCATGTCCTGGCTGGTGTGGGTCTCGGTCTCGGCGCTCGCCGTGATCGTGGGCTTCCTCGTGTGGCTGCTGCTCCCGCTGTTCCGCAACATGCAGGCCCGCGTCGACGACATCAATGGCGTGCTGCGCGAGCAGATCATGGGCATCCGCGTGGTCCGCGCGTTCGTGCGCGAGAACTTCGAGTCCGATCGCTACGAGGTCGCGAACCGCAACATCACCCGCATCTCGGTGCAGGTGGGCAACGTGTTCGTGCTCATGTTCCCCGTGATCATGATGATCCTGCACCTCGCCACGGGTGCGGTGCTCTGGTTCGGCGGCCACCGCGTCGACGAGGGATCGATGGAGGTCGGATCGCTCACCGCGTTCATGCAGTACCTCATCCAGATCCTCGTCGCGGTGATGATGGGCGTCTTCATGACGATGATGATCCCGCGCGCGGTCGTCTGCGCCGAGCGCATCCGCGAACTGCTCGACACCCGCTCCGAGCTGGAGTTCCCGGCGACCGAGCAGGTGCCGACGCCGACGGTCGGTCGGATCGCGTTCGACGGCGTGACCTTCGGGTTCCCCGGCGCCGAGGTGCCGGTCATCAAGAACGTCAGCTTCGTCGCCGAGCCCGGCAAGACCACGGCCATCATCGGATCGACCGGTTCGGGCAAGACCACGCTGCTCAACCTGATGCTGCGGCTGTTCGACCCGCAGTCCGGCAGCATCACCATCGACGGGCAGCCGGTCTCGGCGCTCACCCGCGGGCAGCTCGCCCGCGCGGTCAGCCTGGTGCCCCAGCGGCCCTACCTGTTCTCGGGCACCATCGGATCGAACCTGCGTTTCGGTAAGGACGATGCGACGGACGCCGAACTCTGGGAGGCGCTGCGCGTCGCCCAGGGCGAGGACTTCGTCCGCGAGAAGGAGAAGCAGCTCGACGAGCCGATGGCTCAGGGCGGCACGAGCGTCTCCGGCGGTCAGCGCCAGCGGCTCTCGATCGCCCGGGCCCTCGTCGCCAAACCGCAGATCTACCTGTTCGACGACTCGTTCTCGGCGCTCGACGTGGCCACCGATGCGCGTCTGCGCGCGGCACTGCCCGACGCGATCGAGGGCGCCACGACCATCATCGTGGCGCAGCGCGTCTCGACCATCACCGAGGCCGATCAGATCCTCGTCGTCGAGGACGGCGAGATCGTCGGCCGCGGTACGCACAGCGAGCTCCTCGCCGACAACTCGGTGTACCAGGAGATCGTCCGATCCCAGCTCGAAGAGGCGGAGGCCGTCTGATGGCGGAACGCAAGGCGCGCGGAGCGCGCAAGGACCGCAACGCCGAGCCCTCGGCCGCAGCGGTGATCGAAGCCGAGGTCGCCGAGGAGTTCACTCCCGGCGAGATGGACGGCGACATGTTCGGCGGGGCGCCGGCCAAGAAGGCGAAGCACTTCTGGCCGTCGGCGAAGCGGCTCTTCGGGCTGCTCGCTCCCGAGAAGGGGAAGTTCTCCCTCGTCGTGCTCCTGGTGATCGGCTCGGTCGTCCTGACCGTGATCGCGCCCAAGGTGCTCGGCAAGGCGATGGACGTCATCTTCAACGGCATCATCGGCGCGCAGCTGCCGAAGGGTGCGAGCCTCGAACAGGTGATCGAAGGCGCCAAAGCCTCGGGGAACACCCAGCTCGCCGACATGCTGTCGGGCACCGACGTGGTGCCCGGCCAGGGCATCGACTTCGAGAAGCTCGGCAACCTGATCCTCCTGGTGCTGGGGCTCTACCTGGTGGCGTCGTTGCTCATGTGGCTCCAGGGCTACATCCTGAACAAGCTCGTCATGCGCGTCGTGTTCAAGCTCCGCCAGGACATCGAGCACAAGCTGAACCGCCTGCCGCTCAGCTACTTCGACACCGGCCAGCGCGGCGACGTGCTCTCCCGCGTGACCAACGACGTCGACAACATCCAGCAGGCGCTGCAGCAGGCCTTCTCGCAGCTCGTGCAGTCCGCGCTGACGGTCATCGGCATCGCGATCATGATGTTCGCGGTGTCGTGGCAGCTCGCGCTGCTCGCGCTCATCGCGCTGCCGCTCTCCGCGATCATCGCCGGCGTCGTCGGCACCCGGTCGCAGAAGCTGTTCGCGGCGCAGTGGAAGCACACCGGCGCGCTCAACGGCCACATCGAGGAATCGTTCACCGGCCACGAACTGATCCGCATCTTCAATCGCGACCAGGTCATGATCGAGGAGTTCGACTCGCGCAACCAGTCGCTGTTCAAGGCGGCCTTCGGCGCGCAGTTCGTGTCGGGCACGATCATGCCCGCCATGCAGTTCGTGTCGTACCTCAGCTACGTGCTCATCGCGGTCGTCGGCGCGCTCCGCGTGACCGCCGGCCAGATGTCGCTGGGCGACGTGACCGCGTTCATCCAGTACTCGCGGGAGTTCTCGCAGCCCATCGGCGAGATGGCGGGCATGGCCAACATGCTGCAGTCCGGCGTCGCGTCGGCCGAGCGCACCTTCGAGCTGCTGGACGCCGACGAGCAGGAGCCCGAGACCGCGAACGAGCACCTGCCCGCGCGCACCGACGGACACGTCGAGTTCGAGCGGGTGTCGTTCAGCTACGATCCCGAGTCGAGCCTCATCGAGGACCTCTCGTTCGAGGCGCGGCCGGGGCACACCGTCGCGATCGTCGGACCCACCGGTGCGGGCAAGACCACGCTCGTCAACCTGGTGATGCGGTTCTACGAACTGAACAGCGGGCGCATCCTGCTCGACGGCGTCGACGTGACCCAGCTGTCGCGCGCCGAGCTGCGCAGCCACATCGGCATGGTGCTGCAGGACGCCTGGCTGTTCGGCGGAACCATCCGCGAGAACATCCGCTACGGCCGCCTCGACGCGACCGACGACGAAGTGATCGATGCCGCCAAGGCGACCATGGTCGACCGTTTCGTGCGTCAGCTGCCCGAGGGCTACGACACGGTGCTCGAGGAGAACGCGACCTCGCTGTCGGCGGGCGAGCGCCAGCTGCTCACCATCGCGCGCGCGTTCATCGCGAACCCGTCGCTGCTGATCCTCGACGAGGCGACGTCCTCCGTCGACACCCGCACCGAGGTGCTGGTGCAGCAGGCGATGCGGGCGCTGCGGGCCGACCGCACCTCGTTCGTCATCGCGCACCGCCTCTCGACGATCCGCGACGCCGACACCATCCTCATGATGGAGCACGGCCGCATCGTCGAGCAGGGCTCCCACACCGAGCTGCTCGCGCAGCGCGGGGCGTACTACGCGCTGTACCAGTCGCAGTTCGCCGGCGAAGATGCAGAAGAGCAGGCCGAGACGAAGGCTGCCGTCGAGACCGGGGCCGTCGACCTGTCGGCGGCCGCCGCCTCCGACGCCGGCACCGCCTCGACCTCGGACGAGGCTGCGGCTCCCGTTGCCGGCGCCGCGAGCGACGCATCGGCCGACGACGCGGGGGAGACCCCGCGCGCCTAGACCGGGCCCCGGGGCGACCGAGACTGGTATTCGGTCGCCCCGGAATCCGGTAGACTCTTCAAGGCCCCCCACGTGGCGGTATCTCGACGAACTCCCCCAGGACGGAAACGGAGCAAGGGTAGTCGGGCTCTACCGGGTGCGTGGGGGGTCTTTTGCGTCCCGGCACTCAGTTCGCCCGTGCCGTTCAGGTCGCCCGCGCTGTTCAGGTCGTTCGGACCGGTCAGGCCGAATTCTCGACCAGGCGCTGGCGCGCGCGTGCGGTGCGCACCCCACCGTTGGACGCCTGAGCGACCAGCGGACGGCGAGTCGGTCGCCGATTCGGCGTCCAGTCGTCAGGTGTGCGTCCAGTCGTCGGTTCGGCGTCCGACTGTTGGCCCGCCGAACCGTCCAGCGCGCACCGCTCAGCGCAGGACCGCTCAGAACGCGACGGATCCGAACGCGGCGGGATCCAGGAACCCGTCCTCCCGGGCGCGCCAGGCGAGTTCGAGTTTCGAGCGGGCGGGCCGGCCTTGGGCGTCGTACTTCAGTTTGATCCGCTTCAGGTACTTGCGCGCGGTGTCTTCGCGCACGCCGAGGCGATCCGCGACCGAGGCCAGCGGTCGACCCGCTGCGTAGAGCTCGAGCAGCCGCGCCTCCTGGCCGGAGAGCTTCGGCGCCGGGTCCGCGTCGATGACGGCCTGCGCCCGCGCGGTGATCGCCGCGGACCCGGCGAGCACCCGGACGACCGCGCGGAGGAGCTCCGATTCCGGGTCCTGCTTCGAGACGATGCCGTCGACGTCGACGCCGGCGCTCGTGATCCGCCTGATCAGGTGCCGCGATTCGAGCGCCGAGAGGATCACTACCCGCATCCCCGCAGCGCGGAACGCAGCGATCGCGGCCAGATCGTATTCCGCACCCGAACCCACTGCAGGGTCGACGACCAGCAGGTGGGGCCAGGCCGAACGCTCCGCGCCGCGCATCTGCGCGACGAGTTCGGCGACCGAGGCGAACGAGCCGACCGATCGCACCGCGGGCAGCGTCCCCAGCAGCTCCGCCGCTCGATACCGTTGCAGCACGTGCGGCTCCACCACGGCGACGCGTCTCGCCTGCTCAGTTCCCCTGGGTAGCATCCGGAATCCCCCTCCGATGACGCCGCCGATCATGCACGGCGGCGGAAGGGCCCGCGGTGCGCCAGGTGGCGGCCCTGCGAAACATCCCTCACCGAGGGAGAGTCGAACCTAGGCGAAAAGTGTCGCGGCTCCCCGCGTCCCGCTCCCGCCCCCGCTCCCGCCCCCGGCATCCCGCCCCACCACCCGGGCTCCGCCGCCCGCGCGGGGCGGGATCAGAGCTCGGAGAGCTCGAAGGTCTGCTCCTCGGGGTCCGGGCCCCACGGGCCGAAGATCGGCGCGTCGGGGTCGTCGACGGTCGCGTACGTCTCGACCGGGCTTCCGCGGAACGCTCCGTCGCAGGCTCGGAACGTGAACATGTAGAAGCCGCCGGACTGCATACGGAGCCGTCGGACGGCGGATCCGGTTGCGTCCAGCGGGACGGACGCCACCTGCCCGGTCATCGACTGCAGGCAGACGGTGCCGTTCGGCGCGCCCTGGAACTGGAGCACGAGCCCGGTCGTCCTCGCCTCCGAGATATCCATGGTCGGAGACCCCTCGAAACCGCGGACCGCGACCGGGAGCAGCGTGTAACGACCGAGGACCGAAGCGGAACGTCGGTCTCCCGCGTACGCCCAGACCGAGTACTCGGTGGTACCAGCGGCCGCGCTGAAGGTGCGCAGATCGAAGGACCAGCCGCCGGCCGGATCCACGGGCGTCGAATACTGCTGCCCCGCGATCGAGACCGCGATCTGAGCGCCCGGAGAGGTGCGTCCCGCGATGACGGGCGCGAAGTATCCCGTAGAGTCCGCGGGAGTCCGAAGTCCCGGAGCCAGGGCCGGCGTCTCTGTCTGCGGTCCCGGGCCGGTGTCCGGACGCGGACGCTCCGGCTCCGGCTCCTCCGGTTGCGGCCAGCCGTCGACGAGGGGGACCTCGGGGATCGATTCGTCGGTGTTGTGCCGGCCCGTCCGGATCTCGGACGGCGGTGTCGGGGTTCCGGGTCGGGGGAACTGCTCCGTGTCGGAGTCTTCCGTGCCGTCCTCGACGGCGATGCGGGGAGGTGCCGGATCCCGCGCTTCGGAGACCTCCGTCGCCGAGGTCCGTTCAGTCGATGAGGTCTCGGGCGCCGAACCGCGACCGCCAGCGTCCGAGGCGCCGCCGCCCAGCACGGAACCCGTCACCAGAGCGACGGCGATGGCGGTCCCGCAGGCCGCGATACCGAGCCCGCCGAGCACGGTGGTGCCCGCGGGGCCGAGCTGGGACGCGACGCCGAGCAGCAGCGCGGCCCCGCCCGCGGCGGCCGGCGCCACCAGGGGAGAAGCCGCGGGCAGCGTCGAGCCCAGCGCCGCGAAGCCGGCCGTCGAGAGCGTCGCACGCTGGAGCGTCGATGCCGAGCTCCGGAGATCCCCCAGCAGTTCGGCGCAGACGGCGCAGACGGCGATGTGGGCCTCGGCGGCGACGCGTTCCGCTGCCGCGAGGTTCCCGATGACGTATCCGGGCAGCAGCTCCGCACGGTGCGCGGTATCGGCGCGGAGGGCATCGGGGACCTGCCGGATGAGCCAGTGGTTCAGCAGCCCGGCGCGGGCGCGGCGGTGCAGGGAGGACACCGCGTTCGGGCGGATGCGCAGCTCGGCCGCGATCCGGGGACGCGGCACCTCATCGACCTCCGACAGCCACAGCACCCGCTGCCACCGTTCGGGGAGCGCGCGGAACGCGGCCAGGACCTCCGCCGCGTCGGCCTCCCTCGAGACGATGCTCAGGCCGTCGTCCGCGTGCGCGGGTTCCGCATCGGGGAGCACCGGGAAGCGCTCCATCTCGCGCCCCCAGCGCGCGGCGGTGTTCCGGATCACGGTGAACAGGTAGGCGCGGAACGCCTCGGTGGGCCCGGCGTCCGTGGTGGTGACCTGCCGGTAGACCGCGAGGAACGACTCCGAGACGAGGTCCTCCGCGCGGTCGCGGTCGATGCGGCGGGCCAGTCGGAGCGCGGCGCCGATGTGGCGCGACCAGAGCGCCTCGTAGGCCCGCGCGTCCCCGCTCCGCAACCGCAGCAGCAGTTCGGCGTCGCTCGGCGTCTCCGGTGCGTTCAGCGTCCCCGGTGCAGCGTCATCGATGCGTTCCATCAGTCCCCCCGGACCCGCGTCGCGCCGGCCCGGATGGGTCGCGGCGCTGTTCGAAAACTGTCGTTTCTCTCAGGAGAGTACGGGATCGAGGAAAAGTGTCACGAGATTCGAAAGAATCTTTCCGGGTCGCGAGTTCTGAAGGGTCTGAGCCCCGTCGGGCCGTCGGCGCCCATCCGATCAGGCCGCGGACACCCCGTGCGACAGTTCGGCGAACGCGCGGCGGGCGAGCCGCGCGGGTTCGCCCGCCGCGCCATCGGGATCCCGGTCTCCCGCGGCCCAGTGCTCGAGCCCGAGCCGGATCGCATCCGTGGCCGCGGCCGCGAGCAGTCGTACCTGGAACGGGTCGGAGTCGGGGCCCTCGAGCTCGGCCACGATGGTGCGCAGGCGCGTCTCCGAATCGTGGTTGACCCGGTGCCAGACGGCGCGCAGCGCCGGATCCTCGGCCATGGCGCGCAGCAGACCGCGGGTCCAGCGCAGGCCCTCCCGCTCCGCGGTGTCGGCGGGGACCAGCAGGCGGTCGATGATCGCGGGGATCGCCTCGCGCGGATCGCCGGGCCGGGACGCCGCGAGCGCGTCCTGCCAGGAGGCGGCACCGATGCCGAGCAGGGGCGCGACCGCGTCCTCCTTCGTCGGGAAGTAGCGGTAGAAGGTGCGCAGCGAGACGCCCGCGGCGTCCGCGATGCTCTCCGCGGTGACCCGGTTCGCGCCGTGCTCGGCGAAGCGCGAAGCGGCCGCTCGGGCGATCGCGAGGCGGGTGTCCGCCTTGCGGCGATCGGTGAGGGACAGTGCGGATTCCACGGTTCGAAGCGTACGGGAATTCCGACGGGTCCGTGCATGTTGTCAATAGTGGCACGACGTGCCAAGCTGGCATGACATGCACTGAATCTGAACGCTCGAAAGGTCGAATCATGAACCGTTACGAAGGTCGCCGCGCACTCGTCACCGGCGGTGGATCAGGGATCGGGCAGGCCACCGTGCTGCGCATGCTCGCCGAAGGCGGCACGGTCGTCGCGGCGGATGTCAGCGAGGCCGGCCTCGCCGACACGGTCGCGAAGGCTGGGGAGGCCGCCGGCCGGCTGCACACCGTCATCGTCAACATCGCCGACGAGGCCTCGGTCCGTGCCGGGGTCGCCACCGCGGTCGAGCGCCTGGGCGGCCTCGACGTCCTCGTCAACGCGGCCGGGATCCTTCGCTCCTCGCACACCCACGAGACCTCCCTCGAGTCGTTCGAGCGGGTCATCCGGGTCAACCTCGTCGGCACCTTCCTCATGATCCGCGAGGCGATCCCCGCGCTCCTCGAGGGCAACGGCTCCGCGGTCGTGAACTTCAGCTCGACGTCGGCGATGTTCGCGCACCCCTACATGGCGGCCTACGCCGCGAGCAAGGGCGGCGTGCAGTCGATGACCCACGCGCTCGCCGCCGAGTACGCGAAGCAGGGGATCCGCTTCACCGCTGTGCAGCCCGGATCCATCTCGTCGGGCATGACCGACGGCTCGGGCGCGAGCAAGCAGAGCCAGGGTCCGGGCCTCCCGGAGGACGCGGACATGATGCTCTTCATGAAGCTGCAGCCGGCGCTCGGCCAGGGCTTCGCCGGACCCGAGACCGTGGCTGGCGTCGTGGCGATGCTCGCGAGCGACGACGGCAGGTTCATCACCGGCACCGAGGTGCGGATCGACGGCGGAACCCACTTCTGATTCCCCGGGGCCGGGAGTAGGGTGGCCTCAGCTTCCGGCCCGCAGGCGTCGCCGATCCCGGTGCCCGGAGCCTCAGAGACGGAGGACCCGCGATGAGCGGAGGACGACTGCGAGCCCACAACCTCGCGATCTCGCTCGACGGCTTCGGCACCGGGGCGGATCAGCGCCTCGAGTCCCCGTTCGGGCACGCGGGCACGCGCCTGATGGAGTGGTTCTTCCCGACCGCGACCTTCCAGGGGCTGACGGGTACGCGCGAGCGGCAGGCGGTCGATCCGGCCACCGAGCCCGACGACGCGTACGCGCGGCGGGCCTGGGACGGGATCGGCGCCGAGATCATGGGCGCGAACAAGTTCGGCCCGCCCGGCTGGCAGGACGACCCGGACTGGCGGGGCTGGTGGGGCGATGAGCCGCCCTTCCATACCCCGGTGATCGTGATGACGCATCGCGAGCTGCCGTCGCTCGAAGTGGGGGAGACCACCTTCCACTTCCGCGGCGGATCCCCCGAGGAGGTGCTCGCGGAGGCGCGGGACCTCGCGGGCGGACTCGACGTCCGCCTCGGCGGCGGCCCGTCGTCGACCCGTTCCTTCCTCGCCGCGGGCCTCGTCGATCTGCTCCACGTGGCGCAGGTGCCGATCCTGCTGGGACGTGGCGAGCGGCTGTGGGACGGGCTCGAAGGTCTGGAACAGGGGTACCGGATCGAATCGGAGACGACGCCGAGCGGGGTCACCCACATCGTGTTCACGCGGGGCTGAGCGCGCCGTGGCCGGCGCTCACGGGACCGCGTCGAGCGGTGCCGTGAGCAGTTCCTCGATGCGCTGCCGCATGATTCCCGCCATGTCCACCGAGCTCGGGTCGAGCAGCCACTGCAGCTGGAGGCCGTCCATGAGCGCGGTGAGCTCCGCCGCCGCTGCGTCGGGATCGACGCGATCGCCGAGCAGGCCGGCCGCCCGGGTGCCGCGGAGGGCGCGGGCGGTCTCGGTGCGGATCCGCTCGTAGCGCCGCACGAAGTAGTCGTGAGCCGGGTGCTCGGAGGCCGCGGCCTCCGCCGAGAGCACTGCGTAGAGGGCGATGATGCCCGGGACCTCGGCGTTGCGCCGTGCGAGGTCGACCATGCCGCGCAGCACGCCGAGCCCGTCGGCGCGGGGGGAGCCGTTGCGGCGGAATCGCTCCCGATCCTCGCGGTCGCGCGTCTCGAGCACGGCCTCCATCAGGGATTCCTTGGTAGGGAAGTGGTGCGAGAGGCCCGCTCGGGTGAGTTCGCAGGCCTGCGCGATCTCGAGCATCGTGGCGCTGTTGTACCCGACGCGGCCGAACAGCTCGGTCGCCGCGGCGATGATCCGGTCGCGTCGTGCGCGACCGGTCGCGTAGCCCCGTTCGGTCGTCATCGAACCTCCGTCGCGGTGGGTGGTGGCGCTTCGAGCCTAGGGGGACGATGCGCCTGCGCGGGCCCGTGCGGCCGCGTTCTCAAAACCTACACCTGTGCAGGTTTTTGTGCTAGCGTGCGAGTGTTCGCGAGCCGGAGCGGCGATCCGATCCGGATCCCGGGGTCCCGAAACCTCGCGAACCAGCTACCCGAAGGACAGACAATGACGTCTCAGCCACCCGGCGCACCCGAAGAGGTGCGCACCCCGACCACCGCCACCACGTTCGTCGCGACCGCCTCGGGCGAGGACGATCCACCGGCCCCGCTCAAGGGGGTCCGTCGGCTCCTCGCCTGGATCATCCCGGCGAACTTCGCCATCTTCGTCATCTGGGGCGCCGTGCCCGGCGTGCTGCTGCAGGCGCAGATGATGCGCCTGTTCCCCGACGAGCAGGAGCAGGTCGCGAACATCGCGATCGTCGCGGCGATCGGATCGGCGTTCGCCCTGATCGCGCAGCCCGCGGCGGGTCAGATCTCGGACCGCACCCGCTCCAAGTGGGGCCGGCGCGCACCGTGGATCATCGCGGGTGCGGTGGGCGGCGGAGCGGCGCTCATCGCGCTGGGCCTCATGAACTCCCTCGTCGGCGTGATCGTCGCCTGGTGCCTCGTGCAGATCTGCTACAACTTCGCGCAGGGGCCGCTCTCGGCGATCCTGCCCGATCGCGTGCCCATCGCGCGCCGCGGCACCTTCGCCTCGCTCTCGGGCATCGGCCTCATGCTGGGCGCCCTCGGCGGGCAGAGCATCGGGTCGCAGCTCGTCGGCTCGATCACGCTCGCCTACATCGTGCTCGCCGTCTTCGCGGCCCTCGTGCTGCTCGGCTTCGTGCTCGCGAACCCCGACCGGCCGAGCACCAACTACGTCTCCGAGCCGTTCGACTTCGGCGAGTTCCTGCGCACCTTCTGGGTCAACCCGGTCAAGCACCCCGACTTCTTCTGGGCCTTCACCGGCCGCTTGCTGCTCTACACGGGCTACTTCATGGTCACCGGCTTCCAAGTGCTCATCCTGAAGCACCACCTGGGGGTGAAGGATCCGTTCGCCGTGATCCCGCTGCTCGCCGTGCTGGGGCTCGTCGGCACCATCATCGCGACCGTGATCTCGGGCCCGCTGTCAGACCGGGTCGGGCGCCGCAAGCCCTTCGTCTTCGGCTCGTCCATCCTCATGGCCGCCGCGCTCGCGCTGCCCTGGATCTGGCCGAGCTATCCGTCGTGGCTCATCATGACCTTCGTGATGGGTTTCGGATTCGGCATGTTCCAAGCGGTCGACACCGCGCTGATCAGCCAGGTGCTGCCGTCGGCGAAGTCGTTCGCGAAGGACCTCGGTGTCATCAACATCGCCGCCACGCTGCCGCAGACCATCGCCCCAGGCATCGCCGGCGCGATCGTGCTCGCGCTCGGCTACGGCGGCCTCTTCCCGATCGGAATCATCCTTTCGGTACTCGGCGCTATCTGCGTCTGGTTCATCAAGTCCAGCAAGTAAGGAGCAGCAGAATGACGACACCCGAGAACGAGACCCGGTTCCCCTACCAGGACGCCTCGCTGTCCGTCGAGCAGCGGGTCGAGGATCTGCTCGTTCGAATGGAGCTCGCCGACAAGGCCGGCATGCTCTTCCACACGATGGTCGGCTACGGCGACCCGAGCGAGGGCAACTCGGCCTTCGGGATCCCCTCGGCGGAGTCGATGGTGCGCAAGCGCCGCATGACCCACTTCAACCTGCTCGGCGCGGCGCCCGACGGACGCGAGTTCGCGGCCTGGCACAACGCGCTGCAGCGCATGGCGCTCGACACCGGGCTCGGGATCCCGATCACGTTCTCGACCGATCCGCGGCACGCGTTCAGCGACAACCCGCTGACCTCGATGATGGCCGGTCCGTTCTCGCAGTGGCCCGAGACCCTCGGCTTCGCCGCGCTCGGATCGCCGGACCGCCTCGAGCGCTTCGCCGACATCGCGCGCCAGGAGTACCTCGCGGTCGGCCTGCGCGTCGCCCTGCACCCGCAGATCGACCTGGCCACCGAGCCGCGCTGGTCGCGCATCAGCGGCACCTTCGGCGAGGACGCCGATCTCACCTCCCGCCTCGTCGTCGGCTACATCCGCGGCCTGCAGGGCGAGGCGCTCGGCACGGAGTCGGTCGCGGCGATGGTGAAGCACTTCCCGGGCGGCGGCCCGCAGCTCGACGGCGAGGATCCGCACTTCGCCTGGGGTCGCGAGCAGGTGTACCCGGGCGGGGCGCAGGAGTACCACCTGCAGCCGTTCATCGCGGCGATCGACGCCGGCGCGACGCAGATGATGCCCTACTACGGCATGCCCGTCGGCACCGACTGGGAGGAGGTCGGCTTCGGGTTCAACAAGGGGGTGCTCACCGACCTGCTGCGCGACCGCCTCGGCTTCGAGGGGATCGTCTGCACCGACTGGGGCCTGCTGACCGACGTGCAGATCTTCGGCGCGGACATGCCGGCGCGGGCCTGGGGCATCGAGCATCTGTCGCGCCCCGAGCGCATGCTGAAGGCGATCGACGCGGGCGTCGACCAGTTCGGCGGCGAGCTCTGCACCGAGGTGCTGATCGATCTCGTGCGCGAGGGCCGCGTCGCAGAGGACCGCATCGATGCCTCCGTGCGCCGCCTGCTGCGCGAGAAGTTCCGTATGGGCCTCTTCGACTCGCCCTTCGTCGACGAGGATCACGCCGAGGCGATCGTCGGCCGGGCCGACTTCGTCGAGGAGGGGCTCGCGACCCAGAGTGACTCGCTCACCCTGCTGACCAACACCGACAGGATCCTCCCGCTGCAGCGCGGGATCCGCGTCTACGCGGAGGGCGTCGCGCCCGAGGCGCTCGCCGCCTGGGCGACCGCCGTCGAGACGCCCGAGGAGGCGGACGTCGCGATCCTGCGCGTGAAGGCCCCCTACGAGGAGCGCGACCGCGGCGGGTTCTCAGCCCTGTTCCACTCGGGATCCCTCGAGTTCCCGGCCGAGGAGCACGCGCGCCTCACCGGGATCGCCGAGACCGTGCCGACCGTGCTCGACGTCTACCTCGACCGCCCCGCAGTCCTCGGCGGCCTCGAGGAGTCGGCGCGCGCCGCGCTCGTCGACTACGGCGCTCGCGACGAGGCCGTTCTCGCGGTGCTGTTCGGCGACCGCGGCCCGCAGGGCGCCCTGCCCTTCGACCTGCCGCGCTCCGACGCCGCGGTCATCGCGAGCCGCTCCGACGTCGCGTTCGACACCGAGAACCCGACCTTCCGGTTCGGGCACGGCCTGCGGTACTGAGGCCGTGGGCGGGGCACGGGGGACGAGGGTGCCCGGGCGAGGCATCGGGCGCGGATCCCGTACACTCGCCTGGTGACCCTCGCGACCTGGCTCTCCCTGTTGACCGCCACCGTCGTGATCAGCCTCACGCCCGGAGCCGGCGCCATCAACACGATGTCGAACTCGATGCTCGTGGGATGGCGCCGCTCGGGCTGGGGCGTGCTCGGTCAGCAGCTCGCGCTCGTCGTGCACGTGATCATCGTCGCGGCGGGCGTCGGCCTGCTCGTCTCGCGCTCGCCGCTGATCTTCTCGGCGATCCGCTACGCGGGCGCGGCCTACCTCGTGTTCCTCGGGATCCGGCTGATCCTCGCGAAGCCGACCGTCGCGGACGACGAGGACGAGGACGCGACCGCCGGGGCGACGATCACCCGCGGCGAGTCGGCGTGGTCGATCGTGCGGCGCGGGTTCTGGGTGAACCTGCTGAATCCCAAGGCGATCGTCTTCTTCCTGGCGTTCATCCCGCAGTTCATCCGGCTCGACCTCCCGCAGCTGCCGCAGTACCTGCTGCTGGCCGTGACGGTGATCGGCGTCGACGTCGTGGTGATGTGGGGCGTCTTCGCGACGGCCGCGCGCCCCTTCGCGAAGGTCGTGCGCAATCCGCGGGGGCAGCGCGCCCTCAACTCGGTGTTCGGCGGCCTGTTCATCGGGGTCGCCGCGCTGCTGCTGTTCGTGCACTGAACGGGCCGATCGCGCCGGGCGACTCGACGCGCTGAGCGGGCCGAGGAGCGGGGGACCCGGCCCGGTGGCGGGATCGACCGGCTCAGCCGGCGGGAGTCTCGATCCGGCCGTGCGACCACGCGTTTGCGCCGTCGCGCCGGTATTCGATGCGCGGGTGATTGCGATCGTGCTGCGCCTGCATGAACTCGTACTCGCTCGGCACGAGCGCGTAGCGCTGCCAATCGGGATTGGGGGAGCCCGTGTAGCTCGGGCGGTCGGCCCAGTCGCGCTGCGAGATCGTCTCGTCGAGCGCGACGACGGTACCCGTGACGCGCACCTGGCGGCCGGACGCGCGCCAGAAGAACAGCATGGACGCCTGCGGATGCGCGTTGAGCTCAGCACCCTTGCGCGAACTGCGGTGCGTCGAGAAGTGGAACCCGGCGTCGTCGATGTCCTTGACGATGAGCGTCCGTCCCACCGGAACCCCGTCGGGGCGGACCGTGATGAACGTCATCGCGTGCGGCTGCCGCTCGCCGCTGTCGATCGCGGCTCCCAGCCAGTCGCGGAACAGCTCCTCGGGGTCGTCGGGCAGCTGCGCCGGATCGAGCGTCGGCAGCTCGTCGGGGAAAGCGGGAAGCGTGCGGAGGACGGGCTCGAGATCGCTCATGCGGCCCATGCTACGCCGGGTCGCCGACTGGTCCGGCGGGCGGGTACCGCTCGGTGAACGGGCGTGGCGCCGACCGATGGACGCCGTCCTGACGTTCGGATGCGAAGCCGACGGTCGGACGCTGTCCCGACGTTCGGACGCGAAGCCGACGGTTGGACGCCGTCCCGACCATCGGACGCCAAAGCGGCGGTCGGCTCGCCGTCCACTCATCGGGAAGGCATCCACTCGTGGGGATCAGGATCAGGATCGGGAGCGGGGCCCGTGACCGGGTCGGGATCGAGCCGGGAGTGGAATCCGGACCCGGCCCGCCCGGAGCCCCGTCGCCGGCCCGAGGGCTCAGAGCAGGTGGCCGCCGCCCGTGCCGCGCATGCGGGTCACGAGGTTCTTGACGTCCTGCGCGTGCGCCTTCGACGTGACGAGCAGCACGTCGGCCGTGTCGACGACGACGACGTCCTCGACGCCGACGAGGGCCACCAGGCGGTCGCTCTCGGAGACGACGATGCCGCTCGACGCGTCGGACAGCACCTGCGCGCCGTCGCCGAGCACGGCGAGGTCGCTGCCGCGGCCGCGGGTCAGCAGGTTCGCGACCGACGCGAAGTCCCCGACGTCGTCCCACTCGAAGTGCGCCGCGACGCAGACCATCTTGCCCGCAGCAGCAGCGGGCTCCGCGACGGTGTAGTCGATCGCGATCTTGGGCAGGCCGTGCCACAGGCGCTCGCGCACGCTGGCCGCCTGATCGGTGCCCCACGCGGCCGCGATCTCGCGCAGCGAGCGCACGAGGTCGGGTTCGGCGAGCGCCATCTGATCGAGCAGGACCGTCGCCCGGGCGATGAACATGCCGGCGTTCCAGAGGAAGCCGCCGTGCTCGACGTAGTCGCGCGCCGTCTGCTCGTCGGGCTTCTCGACGAAGGAGGTGACGTCGTAGACGTCGAAGGGGGCGAGGTCGCCGCGGGCGGCGCCGCTCTCGATGTAGCCGAAGCCGGTCGCCGGGTGCGAGGGGTGGATGCCGATGGTGGCGATGTACCCCTGGTCGGCCGCCTGCACGGCGGTGCGGATGGCGCGCTCGAAGAGCACGTTGCCGCGGATCACGTGGTCGGCGGCGAAGGATCCGAGGATCGCGTCGGGGTCGCGCAGCTCGAGGATCGCGGCGGCGAGGCCGATCGCGGCCGAGGAATCCTTCGGCTCGCTCTCGGTCACGAGGTTCTCGACGAGCAGCTCGGGCAGCTGCGCCTCGACCGATTCGCGGTGCGCGCTACCGGTGACGACCATGATGCGATCGGCCGGAGCGATGGGGGTGAGGCGGTCCCAGGTGGCCCGCAGCAGCGAGTCGCCGCTGCCCGTGAGGTCGAGCAGGAACTTCGGCGCGTTGGCGCGCGAGAGCGGCCAGAGGCGGGAGCCGACCCCGCCGGCGGGGATCACGCAGGTGAGGCGCTCGATCGCGGGGACGGTGCGCGCGTCGACGGGGGAGGGATCGGTCATGCCTCAAGACTAACGACCCGCGCCTCGACGCACCGTGGATGGCGCGTCAGGATCCGCTATCGAATGGTGCCATAATGGTTTCGCGGCGGATTCTCAGCAGTGCAGCACGCTCGTGGCCATTCGCCCGTCCGCGCTGCCGTGAACCCGTGTGATGTTGCCGTAGGCGATCGCCTACGGCCCACGATTCGAGGAGGGTGCACGTGTCAGCCCAAACGGCAGAGGTCGCGCCAGCGGCGAAGAAGCGGGAACGCGTGGGCGGCACGCTCTACCGCGGCAGTGTCGGAATGTGGTCCTGGGTGCTGCACCGCATCACCGGCGTGGCCATCTTCTTCTTCCTGCTCGTGCACGTGCTCGACACGGCGCTCATCCGCGTGAGCCCCGAGGCGTACGACGCCGTCATCGGCACCTACAAGACCCCCATCATGGGCCTCGGCGAGCTCGGTCTGGTGGGCGCGATCGTGTTCCACGCCTTCAACGGCCTGCGCATCATCCTGGTCGACTACTGGAGCAAGGGCACCAAGTACCAGCGCGTGCTGTTCTGGGTCGTCGTCGTGCTGTGGGCGATTACGATGCTCGGCTTCGCGCCGCGCCACCTGATGAACGTGTTCGGTCACTGAGGCGAGGAGACGAGAGATGACGACGACGATCGAAGCTCCCCGCACGCAGCCTGCGGCCAAGAAGCGCACCAACTGGGAGAAATGGGGCTGGATCTACATGCGCGCCTCCGGCGTGCTCCTGGTGGTCCTGATCTTCGGCCACCTGTTCTCCAACCTGATGGTGGGCGACGGCGTGCACGCCATCGACTTCGCCTTCGTGGGCGGCAAGCTGTCGAGCCCCTTCTGGAAGGTCTGGGACCTCCTGATGCTGTGGCTCGCGCTCATCCACGGCGCCAACGGCATGCGCACCATCGTGAACGACTACGTGTCGAAGCCCGGCGTGGCCAAGGCGCTCAAGGTCGCACTGTTCCTCGCGGCCGCCCTGCTGATCCTGCTCGGCACCCTGGTCGTCTTCACCTTCGATCCGTGCCCCGCCGGAGCCGACCCCTCGCTGGTCGCCTCCTTCTGCACGGCCAAGTAACAGTTTTCGAACGGAGTAGCTACACGTGACTACCAACACCCACGAGGGCGAGGACGTGACCGTCAAGGACGGCGTCACCTACCACCAGTTCGACGTGGTCATCGTCGGCGCCGGCGGCGCCGGTATGCGCGCGGCGATCGAGGCCGGCCCGAAGGCCAAGACCGCGGTCATCACGAAGCTGTACCCGACCCGCTCGCACACCGGTGCCGCGCAGGGCGGCATGGCTGCGGCGCTCGCCAACGTCGAGGACGACAACTGGGAGTGGCACACCTTCGACACCGTCAAGGGCGGCGACTACCTCGTCGACCAGGACGCGGCGGAGATCCTCGCGAAGGAGGCCATCGACGCGGTCATCGACCTCGAGAACATGGGCCTGCCCTTCAACCGCACCCCCGAGGGCAAGATCGATCAGCGCCGCTTCGGCGGCCACACCCGCGACCACGGTAAGGCGCCCGTTCGCCGCGCCTGCTACGCGGCCGACCGCACGGGTCACATGATCCTCCAGACGCTGTTCCAGAACTGCGTCAAGCTGGGCGTGAACTTCTTCAACGAGTACTACGTGCTCGACCTGGTCATGACCGGCGAGGGCAAGGACCGCAAGCCGTCCGGCGTCGTGGCCTACGAACTCGCGACCGGCGAGCTGCACGTGTTCCAGGCGAAGTCGATCGTCTTCGCGACGGGCGGCTTCGGCAAGATCTTCAAGACCACCTCCAACGCGCACACCCTCACGGGCGACGGCGTCGGCATCGTGTGGCGCCAGGGCCTCCCGCTCGAGGACATGGAGTTCTACCAGTTCCACCCGACGGGCCTCGCGGGCCTCGGCATCCTCCTCACCGAGGGCGCCCGAGGCGAGGGCGCGATCCTGCGCAACGCGAGCGGCGAGCGCTTCATGGAGCGCTACGCCCCCACCATCAAGGACCTCGCACCCCGCGACATCGTCGCGCGCTGCATGGTCCAGGAGGTGCTCGACGGCCGCGGCGCCGGCCCGCACAAGGACTACGTCTACCTCGACTGCACCCACCTGGGCGCCGAGGTGCTCGAGACCAAGCTCCCCGACATCACCGAGTTCGCGCGCACCTACCTGGGCGTCGACCCCGTGACCGAGCCGGTCCCGGTGTTCCCGACCGCGCACTACGCGATGGGCGGCATCCCGACCAACAACAACGCCGAGGTGCTGTCCGACAACGACACCGTCGTCCCGGGCCTGTACGCCGCGGGCGAGTGCGCCTGCGTCTCGGTGCACGGCTCGAACCGCCTGGGCACCAACTCGCTGCTCGACATCAACGTGTTCGGCAAGCGCTCGGGCAACAACGCGGCCGACTACGCGGTCACCGCCGAGTTCGTCCCGCTGCCCGAGGACCCCGCCAAGAACGTGCGCGAGATGGTCGACAACTTCCGCAACGGTACGGGCACGGAGCGCGTCGCCGACCTCCGCAAGGAGCTGCAGGAGGCCATGGACCGCGGCGCCCAGGTGTTCCGCACCGAGGAGTCGCTCACCGAGGTCCTCGGCGTGATCCACGACCTGCGCGTGCGCTACGTCAACGTCGGCGTGCAGGACCGCGGCAAGCGGTACAACACCGACCTGCTCGAGGCCATCGAGCTGGGCTTCCTGCTCGACCTCGCCGAGGTGCTCGTCTTCGCGGCGCGCAACCGCAAGGAGAGCCGCGGCGGCCACATGCGCGACGACTACCCGAACCGCGACGACGAGAACTACATGCAGCACACCATGGCGTACCTCACCGGCGACCCGCATTCGCCGAACCCCGAGGACCACATCACGCTGGGCTGGAAGCCGGTCGTCTTCACCAAGAACGAAGAGGGCGAGTTGCGGTACCCGCCGATGGAGAGGAAGTACTAACCCATGAGCGCCACCTCCAACGGTCCCGGCACCCCCGCCGAAGAGGCCGGGCTGAAGCCGTTCAACGTCACCCTGCTGGTCCGCCGCTACGACCCCGAGTCGGGCCGCGAGGCGTACTGGGAGGACTTCGACGTCCCCATGTACCCGACCGACCGCATCCTCGATGCGCTGCACAAGATCAAGTGGGATCAGGACGGCACGCTGACCTTCCGCCGTTCGTGCGCGCACGGCATCTGCGGTTCGGACGCGATGCGCATCAACGGCAAGAACCGCCTGGCGTGCAAGACCCTGGTCAAGGATCTCGACATCACCAAGCCGATCACCGTCGAGGCGATCAAGGGTCTGCCGCTCGAGAAGGACCTGATCGTCGACATGGAGCCGTTCTTCGCGGCCTACCGTCAGGTGCAGCCGTTCCTCGTCTCGGGCACCGCGCCCGAGGGCGGCAAGGAGCGCAAGCAGACCATCGCCGACCGCGAGCGCTTCGACGACACGACCAAGTGCATCCTGTGCGCGGCGTGCACGACCTCGTGCCCCGTGTTCTGGACCGACGGCCAGTACTTCGGCCCGGCCGCGATCGTCAACGCGCACCGTTTCATCTTCGACTCGCGTGACGAGAACGCCCAGGTGCGCCTCGACATCCTCAACGACACCGAGGGCGTGTGGCGCTGCCGCACCACCTTCAACTGCACCGACGCGTGCCCCCGTGGCATCCAGGTGACCAAGGCCATCGCCGAGGTCAAGGCCGCGATCCGCACCGGGAAGACCTCCTAAGCAGATCGGCGCTATGCAGGAGCTCTGGCAGCGGGTGCTCCGCCTGCGTCCGTACCGTGCGTTCTCGCACTTCACGGACGTGGGCGGCAGCACCCTTTCTGCTGGAATGAGCTATCAGGCCCTGTTCGCCGTGTTCGCGGCGCTCTGGGTCGGGTTCGGCGTGCTCGGGATCACGCTGCGCGGGCACACCGAGCTGCTCGACACGATCGTCACCCAGATCAACACGCTCGTCCCCGGGCTCGTCGGCACGGGCGACGAGACCAATGCCGCGGTCAAGATCGACGTGCTGCTGGAATCGCGCTCGATCACCTGGCTCAGCGTCGTCGCGGGTGCGTCCCTACTCTGGGTCGTGCTCGGCTGGTTCACGAGCACGCGGCGTTCGATCCGGCTCATCTTCGGCCTCGAGGTCAAGCAGTACCGGAACGCGCTGCTGCTGAAGCTGCGCGACTTCGTACTCGCGATCGGCTTCTTCATCGCGCTGCTCGTCTCGGCCGCGCTCACCGTGATGAGCTCGGGCCTCACCGACTTCCTGTTCTCGCTCTTCGGGGCTGATCCCGACAGCTGGCTCTTCGGCTGGCTCGGCGCGTTCGCGCGCTACGGCGCGCTCTACCTGTTCGACGTGCTGGTGCTCGTCGCGATCCACTGGTTCCTCGCCGAGGTGTCGGTGCCGTTCTGGTCGCTGCTGCGGGGCGCCGCGCTCGGCGGTGTGGCGCTCTTCGGGATCAAGGTGCTCGGTTCCGCGCTGCTCGGCGGTGCGACGAGCAACCCGGTGATCGCCACCTTCGCGGTGTTCGTCGGCCTGCTGCTGTGGTTCAACATCGTCTGCCGGATCCTACTGCTCACCTCGTCGTGGATCGCCACCGGGCTCGATCCCTCGTTGGGCCTGCCGCAGGAGGAACCGGTCCGCTCCGAGGAATGAACCGGCACCTCCTGCGGTTCAGGAGCAGCCGGCGAGCGTGACGTCGAGCGCCGCCGCGGATCCCGTCGAGCCGGTGAAACCGATGCGCACCTGCACGTCCGCGAGCGTGACACCCGCGGGCAGCTGGGTCGTCGTCCCGCCGAGCAGGCTCGGCGAGGTCCAGGAGTTCGACGAGCCGTAGGTGCCCACCGACATCGACTGGGGCGAACGACCCGGGACCTGCACGGTGAAGAACACCGTTCCCGGCATGGACGCGTTGCCGACCAGCTGGGCCATCGAACCCGACGGAGCGGACGGTGTCAGCGTGCACCCGGCGTAGCCCGCGGACGGCGTCGGATTCGGCGTGGGGGGCGTCGGCGTCGGAGTCGGGCTCGGTGTGGGCGTCGGCCCGGGGGAGGGCGACGGGCCGGGCGACGGCGACGGACTCGGGGCGGGCTGCTGCCCGTCCGCGTCGCCCGTGCCGCGCGCGGCTGCGACGGCCTCCGCCGCAGTGCCGCCGGTCGGCGTCGGGGAGGTCGTCGACTGATCGGTGGGCTTCCGATCGGGCGACTTCGACGGGGATGCAGTTCGCCCTCCCCGCGCAGATCGTCCCTCCCCTGTGGCACCGCCACCCGGAACTCGTGTGGGAGCTCTCCGCTCTCTACACCCGGTGGCTGGGCTGCTACGACCCAGAGCAGGACGCCGCCGGAGCCATCTCATTCATGACCGACTTCGCCGCCGCCCGGACCCGGCTACGCGAATGGGTACAGATCGCCGGCACCCGCCTCGACCGCGACCGCCCCTCACGGCAAACCGTCTGGCCCGGCGAAG
>NZ_LAYO01000047.1 GCF_000980875.1 Leucobacter sp. Ag1
CGGGCTACGCTGAGGCCATGAGCATCGAAGCCTGGTTCGGGGGAGTCGTCACCGTCGTCGAGGTGCTCGGCGTGGTCGCCATGATCGCCGGCTTCGCGATCGCGCTGGTACTGTCCGCGCGAGCGCTGTTCGGCGGTCGGGGAGGCCGCGCCGCGTTCCAGACGCTGCGCACGTCGATCGGCGGCTCGATCCTGCTCGGCCTCGAGATCTTCGTCGCGGCGGACATCATCCGCACCATCTCGACGCCGTCGCTCGAGGACGCGGCGGTGCTCGGCCTGATCGTGCTGATCCGCACCGTGCTCAGCATGTCGATCCAGATCGAGATCGACGGGGTCGCGCCCTGGAGGCGCGCGGCGCTCACGAGCGGTGCCGAGGTGCTGGCCGCGGAGGTCGCGCGGGGCCGGCAGCCGGCCGACCCCGCGTCGTAGTTCACGCCTGCGCGAGCCGTTCCGCGACGAAGTCCACGTCCTTGTCGCCGCGACCCGAGAGGTTCGCGATGATGATCGCGTCGGGGCCGAGCCCAGGGGCGAGCTTCACGACGTGCGCCAGGGCGTGCGACGACTCGAGCGCGGGGATGATCCCCTCGGTGCGGGTCAGCAGCTGGAACGCGTCGAGCGCCTCGGCGTCGGTCACGGTCACGTACTCGCCGCGCCCGAGCTGCTCGAGGTGGGCGTGCTGCGGTCCGACGCCCGGGTAGTCGATGCCGGAGCCGATCGAGTGCACGGGCGCCGGCTCGCCGTTCTCGTCGAGCAGCACCTTCGTGTGCATGCCGTGCAGGTCGCCGACGACGCCGAGGGTCATGGTCGCCGCGTGCCGGTCGGTGTCGAGGCCCTCGCCGGCGGGCTCGACGCCGATGACCCGCACCGATTCGTCGGTGAGGAACGCGTCGAACAGCCCCATGGCGTTCGAGCCGCCGCCGACGCAGGCGACGAGCGCGTCGGGCAGGCGTCCCTCGGCTTCCAGGATCTGGGCACGTGCCTCGCGGCCGACGACCGACTGGAAGTCGCGCACCATCGACGGGAACGGGTGCGGGCCGACGACGGAGCCGATGGCGAAGAGGTACTCGTCGGGGGACGCGGCGTAGACCTCGAACGCCGAGTCCACGGCCTCCTTCAGCGAGCGACCGCCGCGCTCCACCGGCGCTACCTTGGCGCCGAGCAGCTCCATGCGGACCACGTTGGGGTGCTGCTTGGCAACGTCGATGGCGCCCATGTGGATCTCGCACTCGAGGCCGACGAGCGCGGCGGCCGTCGCGAGCGCGACGCCGTGCTGACCGGCCCCCGTCTCGGCGATCACCTTGGTCTTGCCCATCCGCTTCGCGAGCAGCGCCTCACCGAGCGTGTGGTTGATCTTGTGCGCACCCGTGTGGTTGAGGTCCTCGCGCTTCAGGTAGACCTTCGCGCCGCCGAGCCGGTTCGTCAGGTTCTCGGCGAAGTACAGCAGCGAGGGCCGACCGACGTACTTCGCGAGCAGCGACTGGTACTGCCGCTGGAACTCGGGATCCTGCCGGGCGGCCTCGTAGGCCTCGGCGACCTCGGCCATGGGGCCCGCGAGGAACGGGGGCAGGATCGCGCCGCCGAACTCGCCGAAGTAGCCGGAACCGTCGGCGCGGTACGGGGAGGGCGAGGCGTCGGGGGAAGTCGTGGTGGGGTGTGTCATTGGAGAGGTCCTTTGCGTCATTGCGCCACTCGAGAGACGAAAAAACACCGCCTACGAGAGACGGTGTCGGAAGTGCATGCAGATGCGCGAGATCGAGACCGCCTAGGCGGTCCACCACTGATTCGCGATATGCATGGGGCGATCGTAGAGCACTCCGAGGCTGTCGGGCAAGCCCGAGCGGCCGGGGCGAGCGCCCGCGCGCGGGCTCGTGCGCGGGCTCGCCGCCCACCGGGGTGCGAGAATGGGGGGATGCGCATCCTCTTCGCCGGAACTCCTGAGTTCGCCGTGCCCAGTCTTCGAGCGGTCGTCGCCGCAGGGCACGAGGTCGTCGGCGTGATCACCCGGGAGGACGCGCCCCTAGGGCGCAAGCGTGTGCTGACCCCCTCGCCCGTGGCGCTCGCCGCCGAGGAGCTCGGCCTGCCCGTGCTGAAGGCCAACCGATTGGGGGCGGAGGCCACCGAGTGGGCCGCATCGCTCGAGGCGGATCTCGGCGTGATCGTCGCCTACGGCGGACTGGTGCGCGAACCGCTGCTCTCGCTGCCCGCGCAGGGATGGATCAACCTCCACTTCTCGGAGCTGCCCCGCTGGCGCGGCGCGGCGCCGGTGCAGCGCGCGCTCGAAGCGGGGGAGCAGAACCTCGGGGTGACCGTGTTCCGCCTGGTCGAGGCGCTCGACGCCGGCGACGTGCTGACCCGTGATGCGCGCGAGTTCCCCGCGGGCACTCCCGCAGGCGCCGCGCTCACCGATCTTGCCGAGTTCGGCACCGGCGCGCTCGTCGCGGCGATCGCCGGCCTCGCCGACGGATCCCTCAGCGGCGAACCGCAGGCGGGCGAGGCGAGCTACGCGCACAAGCTCGGCCGCGAGGACGGCCGCCTCGACCTCTCGCGCCCCACTCGGGAGGTCCTCGCCAAGTGGGCGGGCATGACCCCCGAGCCGGGCGCCTACGCCCACTACGACGGGCAGCCGCTGAAGCTGCACGAGGTGCGCCGAGCCGCCGACGACGCGGCTGCGGGAGCCGACGGCTTCGGTGCCGTCGAACTCCTCGACGGACGTGCGATCCTGCGCCTCGCCGACGGATCCCTCGAACTCGTGCGCGTGCAGCCCGCGGGCAAGGCCGCGATGGACGGTGCCGCCTGGTTGCGCGGCCGCGGGGGATCGGCGGTGCTCGCATGAGCGCGGAGCACGCGAACCAGGGCGGCCGCGGCAGCCGCGGGAACCGCGGAGGCCAGCACCGGAACGCCGGACGCCCGAACGGAGGCGGTGGCGGTGGCGGACGGGGCCGCGGGAACCCCGGAGGCGATCGCGGACGATCCGGCCCGCGGGAGCATCGGCCCGCCGGCCGGGTGTCGGCCGCCCGCCTCGCCGCCTACGACGTGCTCCGCGACGTCGACGAGCGGGAGGCCTACGCCAACCTGGCCCTGCCCGCCCGCATCCGCGAGGCCGGCCTGAACCCCCGCGACGCGGCGTTCGTCACCGAGCTCGTCTCGGGAACCCTGCGCGGTCGCGGCCGCTACGACCGCATCATCGAGATCGCCTCCTCGCGCGAGATGGATCGCATCGACCCGCGCACCCGCAACGTGCTCCGCCTCGGCGCCCACCAGCTGCTCGCGATGCGCACCGCCGACCACGCCGCCCTCAACGAGAGCGTCGAACTGCAGCGCCTGGTCGCGAACGCCGCCGGCGCCGGATTCGTCAACGGGGTCCTGCGCACCATCAGCCGATCCACCGACGCCGAATGGAACGACCGGATCGAGGCCGAAGCTCCTTCCGCCGACGCCGCGCTCGCCGCGCGCACCTCCCACCCGGGCTGGATCCTGCGCGCGCTGCGCGATGCGCTCGCCGCAGAGGGGCGCGCCGACGAACTGGACGATCTGCTCGCCGCCGACAACCGTGCGCCGCGGGTCAGCCTCGCGCTGCTTCCGGGATCGGGTATCGACGTCGACACCGCGGAGGCGCTCGGCGGCGAGGCCGGGATCGCGGTCGCGGGTCCGTCTCCCCTCGGCCTCGAACTCGCCGGCGGGGATCCCGGGCGCGCGATCGACGGCCTCGACCTCCCCGAGGGCACGCTCCGCGTGCAGGATCAGGGTTCGCAGCTCGCGGCGCTGGCGCTGCTGCGCGCGAGCGAGATCCGTGCGGGGGAGCAGTGGCTGGATCTGTGCGCGGGGCCGGGCGGCAAGACCGCGGTGCTCGCGGCCGAGGCCGAACTGATGGGCGCCGAGCTGCGCGCCAACGAGGTGGCCGAGCACCGTGCCGAGCTCGTGCGCCGGGCGGTCGTGGCCTCCTCGGACGCGGTTCGCGTGGTGTCGCACGACGGCCGGGAGCCCGAGGCGTTCGGCGACGGCGGACCCGCGAACGGCGGCACCCGCCGCTACGACCGGATCCTGGTCGACGCGCCCTGCTCCGGGCTCGGCGCGCTGCGTCGACGCCCCGAGGCGCGCTGGCGGAAGGCGCCGAGCGACCTGCCCGAGCTGACCCGCCTCCAGGCCGAGCTGCTCGACGCCGCGGCGGATCACCTCGCGAAGGACGGCCTGCTCGCGTACGTGACCTGCTCGCCCCACCTCGCCGAGACCCGGGTCGTGCTCGACCGGCTGCTGTCGAAGCGTCCCGAACTGGAGGAGCTCGACACGAAGGCGGTGCTGAACCGCATCGCGCGCGAACCCCTGGATCTCGCGGGCGACGCGCTGAGCGCGCAGCTCTGGCCGCACCGCAACGGCACCGACGCGATGTTCATCGCGCTGCTGCGCCGGCGGGCCTGAGGGCGACGAGCGGCGGCGCCCGGGAATCGCATAAGTAGTATCTCAGATCCGAACTTGAGTTCTGATAGCTATTCCAGTATGGTCACTATGAATCGAGCGCATGGGGGATGCGCGGGGGACGATTTTGCCCGCCCGTACATTTCTCACCTTCTGGAGTCGCGTTGCTGCTGCGCCGTGTTGGTTCTCTCTGCTCGTGTTCCTCGCGTCGGAACACCACTGGCTTCGGCAGACTCGCCCCCGTTGCGTCTGAGCCGAAGGATGACCGGCGCTGAATGGACGTCTATCCTTTCGTCTTCGGTTGTATTTCCATCGTTGCGGGGATACTGACTTTCAAGTTCAGGGTACGCATTGCCAAGGTCGAGGCCTGGTTTCATCGAGAGGCTCCGGGCGGCGGCGGTGAGAAGGTCTCGAGGTATGCGACTGTCAGGAGCGTTGTGGTGACTGCGCTGTTCGCCGTCGCACTGGGCGCTTGGTCGGTTGTGCGCGCCTTTGGCCTCGTCGGATGAGCGCGCATCGTCCGGATCCGGGAGATCAGGGCCGGTCCCCGAACGTACTCTTCATTCCGCTCCGGGATAAGGAGTGGGATGGCTGAGCAAGTCCCGCGGATTGAGCCGCGCGCATGGAAACGACCCACGTATGTCGGCATGTTCGTCCTTGGGCTGTTGATCCTGCCCGGAATGATCGGCTCCGTGCGTCGCATGATCGAGGACGGCGCGGTCAAGAACCTCGGCGACATCCTCTGGGTGGTGCTTCCACCGCTCGTCCTGCTCTTCGAGCCGGCGCGTTCCTGGGCGAACGACGTCCGTGCCTCACGACACATCGGCGGGAGTCACCGAGTCGAACGCCCAGGGCTGACGCGTCACGTCCGTCTGGGAACTCGTGGAGCGCATGACCTGAGCAAGTTCTGCGGTCGACCGGTGTTCACCGATGGAGAAACGCGAGGCATCGTCACCGTGTCGGCGGAAGGCCTCGCGATCTGGAACTGCCGGACCCGCGAGATCGAGTGCAATCTCGCCTGGGACTCGATCGGATCCGTTCAGCCCGCGCGAGTCGGCACTGCCATCTGGAAGAGCTCCGGCATTCGCCTGAGCCCGATCCCGGGCGGCAGCGCTGAGGCCGGCAGCGGGATCGGACTGGAGCTGCGCTCGAAAGCGCTGTTCGGCGCATTCGGCGCGGGAGCACAGGCATCCGCTCGGTTCGCCACTGAACTCGATGCGCTCCGTAAGGAAAGGAGTATGAGTGATGAATGAACATGGCAACCCGGGGCAGGAATCCGGTCAGGCCTATTGGGCGGCGGGCCTCTCGCTGTTGATGCCGTATCTCGGGGGAATTCTGCAGCTGGTGCTCCCGGCGATCCTGCTACAACAGGCGCGTTCGAATCCCTCACGCCTGGTCCGCGAGAACGCGCGGTGGGCGGCGAACTGGAACCTCACTTGTTTTGTTCTCTTCCACTCGCTCTCCGTTGCGAGTATGTGGCTCGGGGTCATCACGTTCGTGTTCCTCATCGATGAGCTGTTCACCTGGGCGATCATCTTGATGTGCCTGGCATGTCTCATCGCCGTCGTGCACCTCGTGGTGACGGCGATCGGGATCGTTGTCGCCGGCAGACGGATCTTCCGGCCGGTGATGGCGATCCCGTTCTTCCGCGAGACGGAACCTGAGCGGGAGGAGTTCGTGACCGTGAGTGGAGAGCCGGTGCCGTGATGAGCTCGGGCGAAGGCGGATCGAGCCCCGCCGAAGCTCCCCGTCTGCGAGGCCGGCGTGGCCCTTCTCGCGCATACTTCTGGCTCCTCCTTCCCGTTGCGTTAGCTGGCCTGCTCAAAATGGTCATGCACATCGCAGAGCGTTTTGCGGAGTCCCCGGAGGGCGGAGCCGACGCCTTGCTCACGGTCATGGTCGTCGTCGGGGGCTGCGCCGCACTCATGGGAATCATCGGGGCAATACTGGAACTCGTCGCATACTCACGAGCGCGCAACGCCTCGGGGGTGCGGCACCTGGTCCCGATGCAGCTCACGGTGAACAGCTATCAGCAGGCCTTCGACCTCGTCGGAGATGCCGTGTTCCTGCCGGCGAAGCATCAGGGGGTCCTGCTGGCGCTGCGCGAAGACCGCATCGAGATCTACGCGGGGCTGAGCGAGTACTCGGGACCGCGCATGGTGCTGTCGTACGCCGGCATCACCGGAATCGAGTGGAGACGGGTCAGGATCTACGCGGGCGATGTTCCCGGCATCGCGTTCGAGAGCGCGGGATCGGTCTTCGAGCTGGGCTTCGTGCGGACGGTCGTGTTCCGTCCGCTGGAGATCTCGAAAGGCCCGGCCGAGCAGAGATACCGCGAGATCGAGTCCGCGATCCTTGGCCGCACCGCGGTTTGACGCGGTAGAGCCTCGCCGAGATGACCCGAGTGCGGGTTTTGGAGGCTCATAACCCGCACTCGGGTCATCTCGGCGACCTCCGATGCGTGCACCCCTGACCGGACGCGAGAAGTCCCCATACGCTGGAGGCATGGACGCACAGGACTACGTCGACGCACTGCGGCCGCTGCTCGCCGCGCGCACGGAAGACGCGGCCGAGCGGCTCGAACGCTTCCGCCGCGCCGCCGAGGAAGCGGGACCGGGCATCGACGGCGTCCTGATCGATGTGTTCGTCGACCAGGACGCCGAAGGCCCGTTCGATGTCTGGGCCCGGTTCGAGGGCAGCGGAGCGTTCGTCCTCGACCGTCGCTTCGACGACGACCGGCACCTCTTCGGCGTCGAGTGGGGCGAGGACGGCTGGGAGCCGGACGTGCCGCCGCGCCCGCGCGGGTGGACGCGCGACGATCTCGAACGGGCCGTGCTCGACGCCGTCGCCGAGTGGCTCTCGCCGCTCCTCCCGCCGGGGTCGCCCGGATCGCCCGGGTCGCCCGACGGATTCTGGCGGATCGGCCTCCCCGACGGGGCGGACGCGTGACGGCCGCGCAGCACGGACGGCTCTCGTTCCGGAGTTCGACGCCGACGCGGATCGAACGCTCGTCTCCCGACTGCGCGACGGTGGACCGGCGGCGCGAACCCTGTCAGGATGACGTCATGGGTGTCATCAACACGTACTTCATCGCGAGCGACGATGCTGCGGCCGCATCGGTGGTCGAAACGGGACCCGACGCGGCGCACGGGCCCGTGCTCGACGCGGTGGACCCGACCGTGCAGGCGGGCACGCTGCAGGAGCTCCTCACCGGCGAACCGTACGACACCATCACCGGCGAACGATCCTGGGCGCGCCTGGTGAGCGAGCCGGACCACGACTCCGCGTGGGTCGTCTCGCTGCCGGGCACCTTCACCGAGGCGCTCGCGGGCGCCAGCGATGAACGCCTGGCCGAGGTCGTGGACCCCTGGTCCGAGACCGAGGAGTTCTGGGGCGCGGGCGATCCGCAGTACCTCCTGCCGATGCTCCGCGACTGGCGGGCGCTCGCCCGCACCGCGCGGGAGCGCGGCGCGGGGCTGTACTGCTGGAACTCCCTGTAGCTCCGGGGATCCTCAGATTCTGGGGGTCCTGCGTACTGTGGATCCATGCGCACGTTCCTGCACCTGCTGGTGAACACCGCGGTGGCGAACCTCACCTCCAACTTCCTCTGGTTCGCCCTGGTGTTCTGGGTGTACGTCGAGACGCAGAGCATCCTCGTGAACGGCCTGCTCGGCGGCGCGTACATGCTCATCATCGGCGTGCTCGATGTACTTCGGCAGCCTCGTCGACCGCTACCGCAAGCTCTTCGTCATGCGTCTCTCGGGCTGGGCCTCGCTGGGCGCGTTCCTCATCGTCTGCGCCATGTTCTTCAGCATCCCGCGCGCGACCCTGCTCGATTTCGGCGCCCCGTGGTTCTGGGTGTTCTCGACGATCCTGCTGGCAGGATGCGTGGTCGAGGTGCTCCGCAATCTCGCCCTCTCGACCACGGTCACGCTGCTCGTCGCCCCCGAACGGCACGCGAACGCGAACGGCCTGGTCGGGACCGTGCAGGGGCTCGCATTCATCGCCACGAGCGTGTTCAGCGGTCTCTCCGTCGGGTTCCTCGGCATGGGTCCGACCATCCTCATCGCGACGGCGTGCACCGCGATCCCGCTGCTGCACCTGCACCTGCTGCGCGTCTCGGAGCCCGCGATCCAGCGGGATCCCGAACGGCGGGCGGTCGACTTCGGCGGCGGATTCCGAGCGGTGCGCGCGGTGCCGGGACTGTTGGCGCTGATCATCTTCACGACCTTCAACAACCTCGCGAGCGGGGTGTTCATGGCGCTGCTCGACCCCTACGGGCTCACGCTCTTCAGCGTCGAGACCTGGGGGATCCTGTTCGGGCTCGCTTCGACCGGCTTCCTCGTCGGCGGCGCGCTGGTCGCTGCGCGCGGCCTCGGTGCGAACCCCATCCGCACGATGCTGATCCTCGTAGCGGTGAGCGGCGTGCTCGGCGCGGTGTTCACGATCCGCGACGCGCCCTGGCTGTTCGTGCTCGGGCTCTGGCTGTTCGGGATCCTGATGCCCGCGATCGAGGCCGCCGAGCAGACGGTGATCCAGCGCGTCGTCCCGTTCGCCTCCCAGGGGCGCGCATTCGGGTTCGCGATGACCTTCGAAGCGGGCACCGCGCCGATCACCTCCTTCGCGATCGCCCCGGTCGCCGCGCTGTGGATCGTCCCCGCGCTCGAGACGCCGCAGGGGCAGGCTGACTGGAGCTGGCTCCTCGGCACCGGGGACGCGCGGGGGATCGCCCTCATCTTCGTGGCGACCGGGCTCGTCACGGTCCTGCTGGCGGGCGGTGCCGCGCTGACCCGGTCCTATCGACGGCTCTCCCGCAGCTACGCCGAGGCGCCCGCGGTCGGGCCGGTCGTCGCCGAAGGGGCGTGATCCGAAACGGATCGACTAGGCGGCGTCGGGCTCGGTCCAGTCGAGCTGCACCGGCCCGGGAGCCAGGTAGGCGCTCGGCCGGAGCGAGGAAACCGGATCGCGCAGGTGCCCGTCGCGGACCGTGCCGTCCGCAGTGCTGCGGATGCTCAGCTCGATGTTCGCGCTGAACTCCGCGGGGAGCACGATCTTGCCGGTCAGACGCCCGTCGACGCGCTCGAGATCCGGCGGATGCGCCGTGAGCACGGCCTCGAACCCCTGCGACAGGGAGCGGGTCAGCTCGCCCTCGAATGCGTAACCGTCGGGGAGATCCTCCTCCGGCACGTCCATGCCGCAGTTGGTGGTCGGGGTACCCGCGGCGAGGCAGTCGTCGAGCTCGGATCGGAGCGCCTCGGTGAACCGCCTGGTGCCCGCCTCGGTGAGCTGCGGGGTCGCCTCGATCCGCGAGAGGACCTCGGCGTCCGAGAGCCGGATCACGATCGTGCGCTCATCATCGGGCAGCGAGAAGTCGCTCGTCTCGAACCCGAGCTCGTAGGCGCCGGGCATCAGAGCCGGGGTCGCTCCGCCGATCGGCTCGCCGTTGAGCGTCGTCGGGAACCCCGCGAGCACCTGCCCCTCGGGGAATACGGTGCCGCCCTCGGTGATGAACCAGCCGTCGCCGGTGCGCTCCACCTGCATGGCCGTCGACACCGTTTCGCCGCCCATCGTGTACCGGACCGAGACGCTTCCCGAGTCACCCTCCTGCACGGTGGTGTCCGCCTCGACATCGTCGATCCTGCTCTCGGGATGCTCGGACGGATCGAGCGGAGGATGCTCGAAGACTCCGGGATCCGGGGAGCTGAGCAGCTCGGCGGCACGGACGGTGTCGCCGTCTCGGAGCGCCTCCAGGTACTCCTGCACCGCGCCTTCGGGCGTGTCCGCCCCGATGGCGGTGTACGAATCATCGGCGCCGGGATCCCCGTCGTCGTTCGTCAGGCTGCCGATCAGCGACATCGCGCCGATGACGAGGACGCCGATACCGACCCAGCCCACGATCTTCATCGGGTTCGCCGTCGCTGCGGGTTTCGGCCCGCCTTCGGGGGGCCGCGCCCGAGCGGGCGCGGGTCCGTGCGTTGCGGTCGCCGAGGGTGCCGATACCGGGGTCGCCGCCACCGGAGCGGGCAGCACCGAGGGTGCGGTCGGCACCGGGGGCGCGGTCAGGGCAGGCGGTGCCGTTGACGGAGGAACCGGGGCCGCGGCCGCGGGGGGCTGCACCGGCGGGGCGG
>NZ_LAYO01000051.1 GCF_000980875.1 Leucobacter sp. Ag1
CCCCCCCCCCCCCCCCCCCCGTGCGCGCGTAACTTCCCCTTGAGCCTGGGCCATCACAAGATAGGAACCTCGACGTCGGGGAAGAGGACCCGTGACGATGGTCCGGCCGACCTCAAGCGCGAGGCAATGCCATGGCAGCTCTAGCCTCATGCGCCTGAGTGAACTATGATCACTCCCACTAAGTGGCGGTCCGGCGCTGCACACGAGTTCAGCCCTGACTTGAAAGAAGCTACGCAGCACATGAAACCCGAATCCTCTTTGCCCCGCCGTAAGAGAAGCTTCGTCTCGACCCTGTTGGTCCTCGCTGGAGTTGCCCTGGGCCTATCGGTCCCCTCCGCGGCTGCTCAGGCGTCGGTCGTCCTGCCTCTCGAATCCGTGTACTCCGACACGGTCTACGGTTCAGTGCTCTCAGTGGGCAACGGGAACATGCGATGCCCGACGGCGTCCGATGGAGTCAACCTGCGAGCTGGCACGAGTTTCGAGGCATGCGCCCAAGCACAAGCCGGTACGGTCCCTGCCGGCACCTATACGAACAACAACGACTACTCAATGCGCTGGAACGACACCGACGGGCGAAGCGATACCTTTAACAATTCGTCTGCGCAGTTCACAATACCTGCCGGAGCTTCAATCAAGTACGCCATGCTCGAATGGGCGGGCCATACGGGAGAGTTCAGGACCTCCGGGGGTACTACCTCATCGATCAGGTCGTGCAACATCGTGGGGCAGCAGTATGCGACGCAGTTCCCCACGACAATGCCTTCATCGCCGGCGGCGGCGACTCCTGAGGCTCAGTCTCCTGGCATCCAGATCAACGGTTCAGCACCCACCTGGGTGACGCCACATGTGACCCGCGACACCGGAGCCGGCTGGCCCAACAACAGCGACCGCATGTACACGGGCTGGTCGGACGTGACCGGCTTGCTGGAGAGTTCAGGGCTCTCCGGCGTCACAACCGTGACCGTCTCGAACATCTGGGCACCCGCTGGCGTGAACTGCACCGCAGGCTGGGGTCTCACGGTGGTATGGGCCTTCGACGGCCCCGTTGCCGGGGTCGCCGAATACCAGAACGCCATCAATATCTCTCAGGGACACGTCCGGCAGGGCTCGGCCGATCTTCCCTCTACCGCCGTATTTACCGGATTCGAAGCGGTTTCATCGACCAATAGGGTCGGGCTCGTCGCCTACGAAGGCGATCGAGGCACCGTCGGGGACCGTTTCTCAATCAACGGGACCGATGTTCCTGAGCCGACTGGCTATGGCACCCTCAACGATTTCTTCGTTTCTTCCGCGACCGGAGCAAGTGATCCGGCCTGGGGTGTGAACTTCAGCGTTGACGTGAACGACTTCACGACTAACCTCATCCATGCTGGCGATACGCAGGCGACGCTGGGGTTCCGGACGAATGGAGATGGCTACTGGCTGCAGTCTGCCTGGCTGGAGGCGCCCGTTGCGAGCGTGCATATCGAGAAGACCGCGGATATCTCTATGGGCAGACCTGGAGACCCGGTGGTCTGGACGATCACCGTATCAAATCCCAGCCCTGCTGAGATCCACGACGTTACTGTTACCGACCCGCAAGAAGCAAGCTGCGACCGCGAGATTCCATCGAGCTTCCTGGTATCCGATAGCTATACCTACACCTGCCAGGGCGTGCTCCCGGAGCAGACTGTGACCAATACCGCTACCGTCACGGCTCGTACCGAACTCGGCACTGAACTCAGCGACGAGGATAGCGCCACGGTCGAGGTCATCCATCCGGCACTGTCGATCACCAAGTCCGCGGACAAGGCCCTGTATCTGGACGGGGAGACGGTGAACTTCGCAATCCTCGTCGAGAACACCGGCGACGTCGAACTGAGCGATGTCCATGTCGAGGATCCCAAGGTGCCGGGCTGCTCCGCGGAACTTGGAACGCTTGCCGCCGGAGCACAGCACTCGCTCAGCTGCTCTGCGACTGCGCCGATCGCCGGAAACGAGAACACGGCGACGATCACCGGAACCGACCCGCTCGGAAACACCGTTGAGGAAGAGAGCACGGCCCCAGCGAAGGCAGCTCGCCCTTCACTCAAGATCGAGAAGTCCGTCTCCCAGAAAGAAGTTCACGTAGGAGACACCGTAACCTTCACGATCAGGGTCACGAACGACGGCAACGTTCGCCTCGACCATGTCAAACTCGAAGACCTCGACGTCACCAGTTGCTCCCAGCAGATTGGCACTCTTTCGCCGGGAGAGACGCGCACCAGCTCCTGCACATGGAAGGCCGAGCAAGCCGAGAAGTTCGTTAACACCGCGCGCGCCAGCGGAATCGCGATGCGCTGCACCGGTGAAGAGGCACTAGGAACTTGCACGGATGAGCTCGGGGTCGATCCCCTCGTCCGCGTGTATACCGCAAGCGTTGTGGCTTCTAAGAAGCCCATAATTCCGCCTCCGGTTAACGATGGAAAAGGTGACGACAAATTGAGCGTGACCGGCGGACAAGGCCTGGGTATCTTGGCCGGTCTTGGACTGCTCGGCACAGCCGCAGGCACTCTCCTGGTGTTGCGCAGAAGAGTGCAGAATCGATAGCAGCAGGAGTGGACTTCTCGCTCTTGCGGTCATTTCCGATCGTCTCAATTCGCGGTCGCCCCTGGTCGGCTTGGGTGACCTTGACTACACAAGGCCGGGACAGTTAGGGATTGCTCTGGGTGCCGGGAAGAGAAGTTCGCGATCGCTTTCGCCTGGGCTACTCGCGTGTTCAAATATGCCGGTCATCGGGCAGAATGAAAATTCATGGAGAGCATTGCACGAGAAATTAGGAGACCGCGGAAGTTTTGCTCTCTTATGCTGTGAACGGCCAGATGAGGGGCACCCAGAACACGGCGACCGCGAAGAACAGCGCCACGAACGGCAGCCCGAACTTCGCGTAGTCGCCGAAGCGGTACTGACCGGGCTGCATCACCATGAGATTCGCCGGAGTCGCGACCGGGGTGAGGAACGCCGCAGCACCTGCCACGGTCAGTCCCATCAGGAACGGCAGCGGTGAGACGTGCATGGCGTCGGCGAGCGCGAGCGCGATGGGGATCATGATCAGCACGGTGGCGGTGTTGCTGATGAGTTGGCCGAGGATCAGCGTGACGATCGCGATCGCGGTGAGCGCCGCGGTGGGGCCGAACCCTCCGACCGCGGTCAGGAGCCAATCGGCGATCAGCTGTGCGGCTCCGGTCGATTGGAATGCGGTCGAGAGCGGGATCATGCCGGCGACGAGCACCACGGTGGTCCACGAGATCGAGCGGTAGGCCTGGGTGGGAGAGACGACCTTCATGAGGATGAGCGCGCATGCCGCGAGCAGGCCGGCGACCGCTGCGGGAACGATTCCGGTGACCAGCAGCACCAGCATCGTGGCGGTGACGACTAGTGTGCGCTTCGCCCCCTGCCCCAGCGGAATGCTGCGGCGAAGCAGATCGGGGCGATCGACCACCAGAACCTCGCGGTCGTCGGAGGTGTGCCGGCTGAGATCGTCCCAGCTGCCGTCGAGCAGCAGCGCGTCCCCCGCCTGCAGCGTCGAGTTCGGCCCGTCGAGATGTTCATCGCCACGACGCGCGGCGAGGATCACCAGGTCGCCGCTGGGCGTGCACATGCCGGGAAACACGTGCATGCCGATCAGTTGCGAACGCGGTGGGATCATCACCTCGGTCACCCCGCGGCTCGCGCTCACCGCGATGTCGGCGGGTGCCAGGTCGTAGTCGCGGCGCAGCAGTTCCGCGAGCCGCAGCACGTCCATGGGCGCCGACGGCGCGTGCCGCTCAGGCAGCAGCCGCGGACCGAGCAGCACCACGATCGCCACCGTGCCGGCGAGCAGCGGGAGCCCGGCCAGCGCGAACTCGAAGTACCCGAACGGTCGCGCGCCGGCATCCGCCGCCGCGTCTGAGACGAGGATGTTCACCGGGGTGCCGGTGAGCGCGAGCATCGATCCGGCGTGCGCCGAGAACGCCAGCGGTAGCAGCATCTGCGACGGCGCGATGCCGGCTCGCATCGCTACTACCACCACCAGGGGCAGGAACGCCGCGACCGAGCCGTTCACGCTGATCAGCGAGGTGATGACCGCCGTGAGCAGGCAGAGCACGACGATCAGCGGCACGCGCCTGGTGCCGGCCCGCGAGACGACCTGCTGGCCGGCCCAGGCGATCACGCCCGAGGACTGGAGCGCTTCGCTGATCACGAAGAGCGAGGCGATGAACAGCACGGTGGGATCCCCGAAGCCGGCGAGAGCCTCGCCGAGATCCAGCACGCCAGAGAGGAACAGCGCCAGAGACACCCCGATGGCGATCACGCCCAGCGGGATCCGGTTCGTCACGAATGCAACGACGGCCACCGACAGGATGATGAAGACGATGACGATCGGATCCATATAAGCGAGCGTAGTCCGCGCGCGGATTCTCGTATAGAGTGGGCAAGGAAAAGCGATAAAATCTGGCTAGGATGTCATTGTTGATGACTCGCCCCGGGTTTTATAGGTCTGTTCCTCGGCGACGTCAGTGTCGTTTTCGCGAACGTATGGAGTGTCAGACATGAAAGCAGCTGCCAGCGTTGTTCCAGCGCCGCGCCAGAAGGGGTTTCTGAACTGGATCGAGCGGGTGGGGAACAAGGTTCCCGACCCGACGATCATGTTCCTGTATCTGATCGGGTTCATCGCCGTGCTCTCGGCGATTCTCAGTTGGGTGGGGGTTTCGGTCTCCGACGAGGTCGCGACTCCGGTGAACACCGATCAGGTCTCGCAGCTGAACGACCAGTTCGGCACGAACTGGCAGATCTACGACACCGCGACGGGCGAGCCCGCCGATGTTCCGAAGTACGTCGTCGAGACCCGTACGTTCGAGGTGAAGAACCTCATCTCGGTCGATGGCCTGCGTTTCTTCTTCACGTCGTTCGTGGACAATTTCGCCGGATTCAGTGTCGTCGCCACCGTACTGATCGCCATGGCGGGCGTGGGCGTCGCCGAGCATGCGGGTCTCATGGGTGCGCTGATCCGCCGCGTGGTGAAGGTCGCTCCGAGGCGCTGGCTCGCCGCCATCCTTCTCTTCGTCGGTGTGCTCTCCTCGGTCGCCACGGATGCCGGCTACCTGATCCTGGTGCCGTTGGCCGCCGCCGCCTTCCTCACCGTCGGCCGTCACCCGCTCGCTGGTCTCGCAGGGGCGTTCGCCGCTGTCGGCGCGGCATTCGGGGCGAACCTCATCATCACTCCGAGTGACAGCATGCTCACCGAGGTGACCAACGGCGTGCTGGCCGCTGCGGGGATGAAGCCGTTGCAGGTCACCCATAATCTCTACTTCGGCATCGTCTCGACGTTCCTACTCACACTCGTCGCACTTCTCGTGACCATGTTCGTCACCGAGAAACGACTCGGCGGCTACGACAAGTCCGAGATGACCGTCGCCGACGATGGCGACAGCATCGACCACGATGCCGAGGCGCGCGGACTGAAGTTCTCCGGCTGGGCCCTGCTCGGTTTCGTCGTCGTGATCCTGGCGCTCACGCTGCCCCCTGGGGCTCCGTTGCGCGCCCCGTCGAACGACGAGATCGTAGGGACTTCGCCGTTCATGGCGAGCCTGGTGTTCATCATCTCGTTGGCCTTCCTGGTCTGCGGAGTCGCCTACGGGGCCGGAGCGAAGACATTGAAGGGCGGTTCGGCTGCCGTCGCCGCGATCGCGAAGACCTTCGGGAGCCTGGGCGGGCTGCTGGTGATGTTCTTGATGATCGCCCAGTTCATCGCCCTCTTCAACTGGACGAATCTACCCACCGTTGCGGCGATCTCCGCCGCGGAGGCGCTTCAGCATGCGAACGTGCCCGCCATCGTTCTTCTGCTCGCGTTCATCCTGGTGATCCTGGTGCTCGACTTCATCCTGCCCGGGCTGGTGCCGAAGTGGGTGATCTTCGCGCCGGTGTTCATCCCCATCTTCGCGTCGCTCGACGTTGCCCCGCAGACGCTGCTCGCCGCCTACCGTGTCGGTGATTCGCCGGTCAACGTGCTGACGCCGCTCATGGTGTATCTGCCGTTCATGGTCACCGTGGCGCAGCGGTACAAGAAAGACGCGGGCATCGGCACGATCATCGCCCTGATGATCCCGTACGCGCTGTGGATGCTGCTGGCATGGACAGCGCTCTACGTCGTCTGGTTCCTCACCGGCATCCCGTGGGGGCCGGGATCGCCCGTGCAAATCGGGTAGCGCTCGTTCTCTCTCCCCTCCCGTGAAAGGAAACCGGATCATGACCCGCAGTCCGAACAAACTCATTCCCGAGGACTTCGCCACCGTTCCTGGTCTGGCCGCGGTAGAAGCGACTCGGATCAGCCTCGGAGACTCCACGTCCGATGTCGACCTCATCGCGGTCGGCATCCCGGAGTCGGGCGACGTACCGGTCCTGATCGGCCTCGAACGCGACGCGCTCGTGGCCGCCGGGTTCGAGGCCAAGCCCGGCCAGACGCTGCTGCTGCCCAGGGCGAGCGGCCCCGACCTGCTGGCCGTCGGCCTCGGCGACTCCTCGGCCGCCACCCCGGCTGAGCTGCGCGATACGGCGGCCGCGGTCGTGCGCGCGGCGGCCTCGCGCGAACGCGTCGGTCTGAGCCTCGACCTGCCGAGCGACGACCGATCGACCGCGATCACCGCGCTGGTGGAGGGTGCGCTGCTCGCCCGCTACCGGTACACCGAGCTGAAGAGCGAGCCGAAGCACGCACCGCTCGTGGAGCTGGCGATCGATGACACTTCCGAGGAGGATCGGCCGGCCGTCGAAGCCGCCCGGATCAACGCGCGCGCAGCGGTCGTGGCGCGCGACCTGGCCAATACACCGCCGGGCCACCTCACCGCGACCGATCTCGGCGAGATCGCCGTCGAGCTCGGTCACCGGTTCGGCTTCGACGTCGAGACGTTCGACAAGCAGCAGCTGATCGAGCTCGGCTGCGGTGGCCTGCTCGGCGTCAATCAGGGCTCGGTCGAGGAACCGCGCATGATCGTGCTGCGCTATCGCCCGGAGGGCGAGCCGGCCGGCCGGCTCGGGCTCATCGGCAAGGGCATCATGTATGACTCCGGCGGTATCAGTCTGAAGCCGTCCGACCCGATGCATCTGCTCATGAAGATGGACATGGGCGGTGCGGCGGCGGTGCTGGGCGCCTTCACGGGACTGCGGGATGCGGGGGTGCGCGCGGAAGTGCTCGGCTGGCTCATGTGCACCGACAACATGCCCTCGGGCACCTCGTACAAGCTCGGCGACGTGCTCACCGCACGGGGCGGTACCACGATCGAGGTGAAGAACACCGACGCCGAGGGTCGCCTCGTGATGAGCGACGCATTCTCGTTCGCCAACGAGGAGGGGGTCGACGCCATCATCGATATCGCGACTCTCACGGGAGCCGCCCTCGTCTCGCTCGGCGGCCATGTGGCCGCGCTGCTCGGCAACGACGAGCGGGTGATCGACGCAGTGAACCGCTCGTCGAGTTCGACCGACGAGCAGGTGTGGCAGTTGCCTCTGGTGCGCAAGTACCGGAAGCAGCTCGATTCGGACATCGCCGACATCTCGAACCTCGGCGGCCCGTTCGGCGGCACCATCACCGCGGCGCTCTTCCTCGACCATTTCACCGCCGGCACCCCATGGGCGCACCTCGACATCGCGGGCACGATGCAGGTGGACGCCGATGATTCATGGCGCACCAAGGGCGCGACCGGTTTCGGCGCGCGCCTGCTGCTCGATCTCGCAGGCGACTTCGCCGGCCTCCCGGCGAGCTCGGCCTGACCTGGAGAAGGAGAACCATATGTCCGACGCCCAGTACACCGGACCTTTGAACTTCGCGGTGTTCGCGCTCCCACGCGCAGCGCGGCTCGCGGAGATCGCGACCGAGATTCGTGAGCTCGCCCGCGGAGGCCGGGCCGAGATCCTCGATGTGGAGCTGGTCTCGCGCGCCGCCGCCGGCCACGCGCAGCTCGAGTCACTGCCGGACGACCTCGCCCCCGCCGAGACCGACCTCCTGCGGCCCGACGACCTGACGACGATCGCCGCGGATCTCGGCGATGACGAGATGGCTCTGGTCGTGGTTTACGAGGATCGGACACTCGCCACGGTGGCGGGCAGCGTCTCGGCCGTCGCAGGTCGCGAGCTCTGGTCCGGCGGCATCGACGCCGCGGATCTCGATACAGACAACGCAGATGTCGAGGTCGCCGACCCCGACGCGAAGAACTGAGGGAGCATCATGGGTCTTCTCCGCACCGCCGCTCGCGCATCCGTCGCCGCCCGCGTCGTCGGGAACGTGCAGCGACGCCAGCAGACGCAGTGGGCAGCCCAAGACGCGGCCCGGGCGCAGAGCGCACCGGCGCAGAACGTCCCGGCGCAACCGGCAGCGCCGCCCACAGCGCCGGCAGCCGCACCCGACACGCAGGCCCTCATCGACCAGCTGGCCCAACTGGGGCAACTGCGCGATGCCGGGGTACTCACTCCGGCGGAGTTCGATGCGCAGAAGCAGCGACTCCTGGCCTCCATCTGACCTGACCGTCTGTTTCCGACAAGCCATTCAATCTGCTCTGCAGCGTGCAGCGAAAGGAAAACCCATGTCATTCCTCTCCAACATCTGGGACGCCATCTGGTGGATGCTCACGATATTCGTGTTCATCGCCTACCTCATGGCGCTCTTCTCAATCATCGGCGATCTCTTCCGCGATCGGAAGCTGAACGGCTTCGCGAAGGCCGTCTGGCTGCTCTTCCTCGTCTTCCTGCCCTTCCTCACCGCCTTGGTCTACCTCATCGTTCGCGGGCGCGGCATGGGCGAGCGCGCGGAGGCTCAGGCGCAGCAGACGCAGGATGCGGCGGAGTCGTACATCCGCTCGGTGGCGGCCGAGGCCACGCCGACCGATGAGATCGTGCGGGCGAAGCAGTTGCTCGACGCCGGGGCGATCACCGACGAGGAGTACGCGTCGCTCAAGGCGGCCGCGCTCGCCAAGACCCAGGCGTGAGGCTGGGGCGCGCGGTCTCGCTCGGCGGCCGCGCCCCTCTCCCCGATATCTCCTCGGTGGGAGCCCACCACGATCGGCCGCACCTGATCGAAACCGCGCCTTCCCGGATCGGCTGAAGCGCGCACCGACGCGGAGGGAGAACACCGTGACATCCACCGGACCCGAGCGAACCTCTTGGCGGTTCGAGGATCTCGCATCCTCCGCCGGTCATCGTGGACAAGGCCCACCCCGCCGAAGTCATCCGCAAGGGCCTACACGCCCGCGGCATCGAGGCCGTGACCCCGAGAAGAGCAACCAGATCGCCGCCCGCAAATGGCGAGGACGGCGCGGCGTCCGACCACCCGGCCAGGATACCGCCGTGTACAAGCGCCGTGACGTCGTGGAACGCGGCTTCGGCCGGAACAAGCAATGGCGGGCGATCGCCACCCGCTACGACGAACTCACCATAATGTACCGCGCAGCCGCCGTCCTCACTCAGCTATAGGAGATACTCACTAGCCGCCCCTCCTGGAACCAAGACTGAAAGCTCACGTCAGACTGTCGACGAGAATTGGAGCAGACCCCTGGATACTGCGCCCTGGGTACGCAGTCACGGATCCAACAACTGATCATTCTGAATCTCGAACCGATCAGCACGCAAAGCGCTTCCTGCCCCACTCAATCTCACCCATCACCCCGTACTATCGAACTCAATCGTGCCCACGCGGCCACGATGTATGATCTTCTATCAGCGAGCAGGAACATATCCACTATGCACCCTTCAAGACTTCCAGGCCTGTCCGGGCCAGATCGATCAGCGGCAGGAGCCAGGAGCTGGTGGAAACGAGGCCTGGCTCTGGCCGCGGTTGCGTCGGTGCCGGTTGTTTGGCGTAGTTGCTCCCGCCCAGGCAGATCCGGGTGATACCGTGCTCTTTCCAGACGCAAACCTGGAATCCTGCGTGAGGGATGCCCTCGATATCGCTGATCCCGCCCCTGTGACTGAGGGCGATATGGCGACGGTGACTTCACTGATATGCGAAGGGCTCGAGATCGTCGATATCAGTCCCCTTGCTTACGCCACAGGGCTGACAGATCTCTACTTGGGCGAGAACCAGATCGCAGACGTGACTCCGCTTGCGAGCGTAACCAACCTGCTGGTTCTGCAGCTTGGAACCAACCAGGTCACGGATATCGGGCCGCTCGAGGGCCTGACCGACTTGCAATGGGTTGAGCTGGACCACAACCAGATCTCCGATCTGGGCCCGCTGACGGAACTCACAAACCTGGACTATCTCGACGTGTCCAGCAATGCGATCATCGATCTCGGACCGCTCTCCAGCCTCACAGCATTGGACAGCCTGGACGTTTCCGACAACCAGATCTCCGCCATCTCACCGCTGGCCGATCTCACGAGCCTCACCAGCTTGGGCCTGTCACATAAACAGATCGCTGATGTTTCCCCGCTGGAAGAACTGACTGGCCTGACAGCACTCACCCTCGACAACAACCAAATCGCAGACATCGACCCGCTCGCCGGTCTCACCGATCTGGTTGGTCTCGATCTCAGCACCAACCAGATTGTGAGTGTCACTCAGCTCGCGGGTCTCGAGGATCTCGAACAATTGGATCTCGACTACAATCAGATTTCCGATACTACCCCGCTCGCTGGTCTCACGAACTTGGAAGATTTGCATCTTGACGGCAACCAAGTTTCCGACCTGTACCCGCTCGCCGGCCTGTCGAGCCTGGATTTTGCAACCGCCTGGGATCAGCATCCTGCTCGTTCCGCAGTGGTGAACGTTCCTCAGGCAATCGCGGTAATCAATTCTAACCAAGCACTCGTGCCCGTATGGGTGGTGGGCGGCGTCGGTATTCTTTCCGGGACTGACGTAACTTGGACCGAGCCTGGGACCTGGAATCTCGCCTGGAGCGAGACTATCTCGCTTCCCAGCGGAGGAATCAGCATGTTTTCGGGAACAGCCGCCTACACCGTAGTGCCGTTCGCAGAAATCCCCGCGATCACCGGCACGCCAGGGAATGGAGTTGTGGGTACTCCATATAATTTCGCCTTCGCGGTGACTGGGACTCCATCGCCGGAGGTGACCATCACCGACGGGAAGCTGCCGGACGGGCTCACGCTGAGCAATGACGATGTGACTTCCGGCACGCCGACCCAGGTGGGCACCTTCATCTTCACCGTGACCGCGACCAACAGCGAGGGCGAAGCAACGCTTACTGACCAGAGCATCACGGTCGCATCAGCCGAGACTGGTGCGACCGCACCAACCATTGCCGGCAAGCCGGGTGCTGGGGTCGTCGGCGCCTCATACGACTATGCGTTCACCGTCACCGGGAATCCGGTCCCGACTGTGAAAGTCACCGCGGGCGCACTGCCGGACGGTCTTTCACTGAGCAGCACGGGCAGGATCAAAGGCACCCCGACCCAGGCGGGTACCTTCATCTTCACCGTGACCGCGACCAACAGCGAGGGCGAAGCAACGCTCACTAACCGGAGCATGGCGGTCAGCAACGCTGACGCGAAGAACCCTGAAAGCAACCTGCCGACCACCGGCGGCGAAGCGTTCTGGAGTCTGGGAGGGGCCGCGCTCCTGATGCTCCTTGCTGGCGCATCACTGGTGCTCGTTCATGCGAGACGGTCACGCCACGCTAGCTAGAACCGAATGCGAAGCGTTGTGTGGGTGCTCGATCAACTGGCACCCACACAACGCTTTCTTGTGTACTGACCAGATTTGCATTTCAGTCACCTGTAGCTCTCGTCAATTGTCGAATACGCAGTCACGTCTTCTTAAAAAGGGCCATGTGTCTGTGCACGGTTTCGCTCCAATCATCATGAGCCTCATCTTCGGTCTAACGATTGACGCCCCACAGGCGAACGTTTCGCGAGTGGGTTCAGAATCTCGCCAGCGACAGCCTCGCGTCCGAAGCGGTGCCGTCAGTTGTCAGTATTTCCGGAGCATACTTGCGAGCGTCGCCAGCCTGATCATCTCCGGTTTCGAGAGGTCCATATCCAGCGATAGGGCGATGATCCGCTCTCTCGGTATTTTTTTAACCGCTGCGATCTTTGACGGCTTCATCTTACGAATGCTGCTGCTTAAGGACCGTAGATGATCCCACTTGACGCGATCGGGCTTGCCACGCGAAGAACCATACCTGCATCGAGCAGCGCGGCTCGCAGGTGTTGGAGGCCTGCTGGGGATGATCATTGATTGAATCCCTCAGCGTTCATTCTGGTCTTCTCGCGACTGTCGTACGCGGAATTGTCTTGCCGGTGTTCGGGGGGGGGGGAGCTGACGTGAACCGCACAGCGAACATGGTTCAGCCTCGCCTGCGGGAGCTTGCGCCGCTGCTCGGGCCATTGGCTGCTATCGAGTCGGTGCGGAGCGCACCTGTGGGGCCTGTCGCATTCGGGCACGCGAAGCTGGTGCATGTCATGGCCGGCCAATCCCGTATCGTCACCCCGACCGGTGAGCATTTGCTCACTACGGGTGACGTACTAGTACTTGGTGCCGGAGTATGGTATTCGGCTGTGCCCGCACCTCGGGTGCGAACATGGACGATCTACCTTGACCAAGAGTTCCTGCGATCTCATATGATGTGGGCGCTGCCTGAACCGGACCGCGTACGGCCCGGGTTTCATCCTGCGGGATGGGATGGCCGCGCGCTCGTCTTCCGGGCCGGTCGCGAACGGCTCGCCCGGTTGGAGCCCCTATTGCGGCGAATGAGCGTGATCCCTCAGCGAGGAGGAGCAGCCGCAGTGGCCGCGCTGATGTCACTATTCGCTCAGACCGCCGAGCACATCGTTCCCGTGCTCGTTTTGGGAAGCAATCCGCCCCACCCTATGACGCTGATACCAGCAGGGAAGCTCACTGGCCCGATTCCTGCTGCCGAGGCGCAACGTGCAGCCAGACTGCTACGAGCAGGGTTGGCACATCCCTGGACGATGGACGAGCTTGCCCGAACGGTCGCGATGTCAAAGTCGCAGCTCACAAGACAGTTCACGACCGCATTCGGGGTAGCGCCAATGCGCTGGCTCGCTGAAACTCGGTTGACGGAGTTTGCCCGTTTGCTTGAGGAAACAGCTCTGCCAGTGGTTGTCGCTGCACGGACAGTGGGTTGGCAAGATCGGCGTATCGCTGCCGCATGGTTCCGGCGCCGCTACGGGGTCTCCCCGCTGCAGTTTCGGAGGCTCCCCTAAGAGCAAGGCGTGCGCGATCTCACAGAGGGTTCTCATTCAGGCGGGCGTGAGGAACGAACCGCTGACAACTGATCGTTAGTGCCGGGAGGCGCTGGCGGGGAGGATGTCATCATGCCCGGTCCTTATCCCAGCGAGTTCCGCGAGGACGTCGCCGCGGTCGCCAGGCGTCGTG
>NZ_LAYO01000036.1 GCF_000980875.1 Leucobacter sp. Ag1
ACCGCCCGGGCGGCGGCCTCGGCTCCTGCCGCGGAACGCGAAACGTCGGCGCCCGCGCGCGAGCCGGGTGCGCGGCGGCCGATCGCCGAGATCGTGCTCGGCGCGAGCCTGCTGATCGCGGGCCTCGCGCTCGTGCTCACGCAGCTGGGAGTCGACCTGCGGCTCGAGGTGATCCTGCCGGGCCTCGCCGTGCTCGTGGGCGTCGGCCTCGCCTGGTGGCAGATCGCCGATCGGGATCGGCCCGAACGCAACCAGGTGCCGCGGGTGCTCGGCGCGCTCGCCCTGGTCGCCGTCGGCGTGCTCATGTTCTTCGTCACGGCCAAGCAGCCCAGCGCCTGGACCGTCATCGCCGCGGCGATCGCGGTGCTCATCGGCGTCGCGCTCGCCATCGCGCCGTGGGTGCTCCGGGTCAACCGCGAGCTGATCGCCGAGCGTTCCGGCCGTGCCCGCGAGGCCGAGCGCGCCGAGATCGCCGCCCACCTGCACGACTCCGTGCTGCAGACGCTGGCCCTGATTCAGCAGCGCTCGGAGCCGGGCAGCGAGGTCGCGCGAATCGCCCGAGGGCAGGAGCGCGAGCTGCGGGAGTGGCTGTTCCGCACGGCCGATGGCGGCGGCCCCGACGAGCGCACCGAGATCGCGGCCTCGCTGCGGGCGCACGCGACGGCGCTCGAAGCGGATCACCCCGTGCGATTCGAACTCGTCGTGGTCGGCTCCGGCGGCGTCGCACCGGACCCGATCGTGGCGGCGGCGAAGGAAGCGATGCTCAACGCGGCCAGGCACGCCGGCGGCGAGGCGACCGTCTACATCGAGACGGGACAGGATCGGGTCTCGGTCGACGTGACCGACCGCGGTCCCGGCCTCGATCCCGACGCGCTGCCCGAGGGCCGCATGGGCGTGCGCGAATCGATCCTGGGACGCATGGAGCGCGCGGGCGGCACCGCCCGGATCGTGCCGGGGCCGGGCGGCACCGGCACCTCCGTGCGGCTCGCGATGCCGATGGCCGCCGCGCAGGACGACACGAACGAGAGGGCGGAACGCTGATGGACACGCAGGAGCAGGCGATCCGGGTGGTGATCGTCGACGACCACCAGATCTTCCGCACGGGACTCCGCGCCGAGCTCGGACCGGAGCTCGAGGTGATCGGGGAGGCCGCCGACGTCGATGCGGCGGTCGGGATCATCGAACGGGAGCGCCCCGAGGTGGTGCTGCTCGACGTGCACCTCCCGGGCGGCGCCGGCGGCGGAGGCGCCGAGGTGCTGCGGCGCACGGCCGGGATCTCGGGCGTGCGCTGCCTGGCGCTCAGCGTGTCGGACGCGGCCGACGACGTCGTCAGCGTGATCCGCGCCGGCGCGCGCGGCTATCTCACGAAGACGGCCTCGGGCGCGGAAGTGACCGCCGCGGTCGTGCGGGTCCGGGGCGGCGACGCGGTGTTCTCGCCGAGGCTCGCGGGTTTCGTGCTCGACGCTTTCGGCGCCGGGACGGGGGAGACGGCGCTGGCCGACGACGAGCTCGACCGGCTGTCGGCCCGCGAGCAGGAGGTCATGCGGATGATCGCGCGCGGCTACGCCTACAAGGAGGTCGCGGCCGAGCTGTTCCTCTCGGTCAAGACGGTCGAGACCCACGTGTCGAACGTGCTGCGCAAGCTGCAGCTGTCGAACCGGCACGAGCTCACCGCCTGGGCGCTCAGTCGCCGGCTGCTGTAGCGGTCGACCGCGCCCCCCCCCTCAGTCCCAGCCGGGCAGCCAGCGGTGCGACTGCCAGAACCACTCCGTCATCGGGATCCCCGACCACACGGGGAAGAAGAACGCGGCGAGAGCGAGCGCGAACCCCAGCACGAGCGCGACGGTCAACCGGCGCCCGAGCAGCGACTCCCGGCTGCCGTCGAGCCGCATGCCGCGAGCCGACGTGCGCTCCGAGCGGATCGGGATCCCCCACAGCATGCCGAGCACCAGGGCGAGACCGATCGCCGAGAACGGGGTCAGTACGACGGCGTAGAACTCGAACACGGCGCTGCGTTTCACCGTGACCAGCCACGGCAGCCAGCCCGAGGCGTAGCCGACGAGCACGAAGGCGGCCGCCGGCATCAGCGGGCTCGCGACGAGCGATCGGGCGATGCGATGGCGCGGGGCTGGGGGCACGAACGAGGGATCCGCCGCGGGCCTGACGCGGGCCGCTCGGGCGGCGAGCCGCCCTGCGGCTCGGACCGGGCTGGCGACGCCGATCGCGGTGCGGAGCACGAGCCAGATCAGCACGAGCAGCGCGAGGACCCCGCCCCAGGTGACGATGATGTTCGGCAGCGGCGACACCACCGAGACGCATCCGCCGGCCCACGGGCAGGAGGACCCCTGCGGGATCTGCTGCAGGTACATCGCCGTCGGCCGGAGGTCGAGCGGCCAGGTGATGGGGTGCGAGGCGTAGGGGTGCGGGGCCGAGAGCGATCCGTGCCAGGCGAGCATGTCGGAGTGGTACCGGAGCAGGTCCGCCCACCAGGATCCCTTCGGGGTGCGGTCCCAGCCGCCCGGCGTCACAATCCAACCGATCCAGGTCGCGAGGTACGCGATGACGGCGGCGGGCAGCGCGATCAGCCCCGTGATGAAGGCCTGCGCGAGCGCGTCGAGCAGGGGCGTCTTCGCGCCCAGTCGGAGGCGGCGCAGCAGATCCTGCACGACCACGAGCACGAGGAACGCCGCGAGCGGGTAGAGCCCGGACCACTTGATCCCCGCGGCGGCCCCGAAGGCGAGCCCCGCCGCCAGCAGCCACGGTCGACGCCAGACCAGCGGGGCGAAGCGGGCGCCGCTCAGCGCGGATTCGCGCAGCACGCGCCCCGTCTGCTCATGGTCCCGCCACATGAACAGCGCGCCGAGCACGATCGCGAGCGCCAGGAAACCGTCGAGCAGGCTGACCCGGCTGAGCACCACGTGCACGCCGTCGAGCGCGAGCAGCAGGCCCGCGATGCAGGCGATCGCGATGCTGCGGCTCATGCGCCAGGCCAGGCGCATCGTCACCCCGACCGTCGCCACGCCGGCGACCGCGACCGAGATGCGCCAGCCCCAGCCGTTGTCGGGGCCGAACAGCAGGACGCCCAGTCCGATCAGCCACTTGCCGAGCGGCGGATGCACGGCGTTCGACGCGGCATCGGTGAACGCGTGCGCGTTCGCCGAGGTGAGTGCGGGGTCGTCGTTCGGCCAGGTGGTCGGATATCCGTGCGCGAGCTGGCTGATCGCGTCGCGCACGTAGTAGAGCTCGTCGAAGACGAGGCTGCCGGGGCGGGCGAGCGCCCAGAGGCGCAGCGCCGCCGCGAGCAGCAGCACGAGCACGGGCGCCAGCCGGCGCAACCGGAAGAGAAGCCGCTCGGTGCTCGACATGGTTCCACCCTACGGTGCGCGCGCCGGGGTGACCCCCGCGGGTAGCATGGTGGTGTGCTGACTCGTCTGTCCAATTACTTCTTGAAGACGCTCCGCGAGGACCCGGCCGACGCCGAGGTCGCGAGCCACAAGCTGCTGGTGCGCGCCGGCTACATCCGGCGCCAGTCGCCGGGCGTGTTCGCCTGGCTGCCGCTCGGCCTGCGGGTCAAGGGCCGCATCGAGCAGATCGTGCGCGAGGAGATGATCGCCGCGGGCGCCCACGAGGTGCATTTCCCGGCCATGCTGCCGCGCGAGGCATACGAGGCGACGGGCCGCTGGGAGGAGTACGGCGACAACATGTTCCGCCTGCAGGATCGGCACGGCGCCGACCACCTGCTCGCGCCCACGCACGAGGAGGCCTTCACCGTGATGGTGAAGGACATCATCGCCTCCTACAAGGATCTGCCGCTCATGCTGTTCCAGATCCAGGACAAGTACCGCGACGAGGCGCGCCCCCGCGCCGGCCTCCTGCGTGGCCGCGAGTTCACCATGAAGGACGCCTACTCCTTCGACGTGAGCGACGCGGGCCTCGACGCCAGCTACCAGAAGCAGCGCGACGCCTACGAGCGCATCTTCCAGCGGCTCGGCCTCGAGTACGTCATCGTCTCGGCCGACGCCGGGGCCATGGGCGGCTCGCGCAGCGAGGAGTTCCTGCTGCCGATCGGGATCGGCGAGGACACGTTCGTGCGTTCGGACGGCGGCTACGCCGCGAACGTCGAGGCGTACGTCACGCCCGCGCCCGAGGCGATCCCCTTCGACGGGCAGCCCGAAGCGCGCGTCTTCGATTCGCCCGACACCCCGACCATTGAAACGCTCGTGGCGCACGCGAACGCGGTGCTCCCGCGAGAGGACGGACGCGCGTGGACCGCGGCCGACACGCTCAAGAACGTGGTGCTCGCCGTGACCTCGCCCGAGGGCGAGCGGTCGCTGGTGATCGTCGGTATTCCGGGCGACCGTGAGGCCGATCTGAAGCGCGCCGAGGTCGCCTTCGGCGGCTTCGAGGTCGAGCCCGCCACCGCGGCCGACTTCGCGAAGCACCCGGGCCTCGTCAAGGGCTACATCGGCCCCGGCACGCTCGACGCGCCCGTGCTCGGAGAAGAGTCCGCCACGGGGATCCGCTACCTGCTCGACCCGCGCGTCGTGCCCGGGACCTCGTGGATCACGGGAGCCAACGCCGACGAGAAGCACGTCGCCTCCCTCGTCGCCGGCCGCGATTTCGCCGCGGACGGCACCGCCGAGGTCGCCGCGGTGCGCGACGGGGATCCCGCTCCCGACGGATCGGGGCCCATCTCGACCGCGCGCGGCATGGAGATCGGCCACGTGTTCCAGCTCGGACGCAAGTACGCCGAGGCGCTCGGCCTCAAGGTGCTCGACGAGAACGGCAAGCTCGTCACCGTGACCATGGGTTCCTACGGCATCGGCGTGACCCGCATCATGGCGATCCTCGCCGAGCTGCACCACGACGACCGCGGCCTGATCTGGCCCCGCGCCATCGCTCCGTTCGACGTGCACCTCGTCGCGACCGGCAAGGATCCCGAGGTGTTCGCCCTCGCCGAGAAGCTCGCCGCCGATCTCGATTCGGCGGGCGTCGAGGTGCTGTTCGACGACCGTCCCAAGGTGTCGCCCGGCGTGAAGTTCGGCGACGCCGAGCTCATCGGCGTGCCGCGCGTGGTCGTGGTCGGCCGCGACGCGACCGAGGGCTTCGCCGAGGTCTGGGATCGCGCCGCAGGCACCAAGGAGAAGGTCGCGCTGGCCGACGTGCCCGCGCTCTTCGGCGCCTGATCCCTCCGCGTTCTCCCGCAGGCGGCGGCCCCTCGGGGCCGCCGCCTGCGGCGTTTCGGACGGATGCGGTATCCTAGGCGTTTGATCCGCGAGCTGCGGATCGTACAGCTGAATAAGGAGGCCACCGTGCAGATTCCACTTGTCACGCTTCGACAGATCGAGCGTGAGCGGGAGATCCCGTTCGACGAGCTGGTGGAGATCATCGAGCAGGCGGTGCAGTCCGCCTATCTGCGCCACGCCGAGAATCAGAACATCACCGTGCCCCGGGCTGAAGATGTGCGCGCGACCCTCGACCGGAAGACCGGCGACATCTCCGTGCTCGTCCCCGAGCTCGACGAGGACGGCCAGGTCATCGGCGAGGCCTACGTCACGACCGACGAGTTCGGCCGCATCGCCGCGAGCGCGGCCAAGCAGGTCATCGGCCAGCGCCTCCGCGATCTGTCGGACGACGCCGTGCTCCTCGCCTTCAAGGAGAAGGAGGGGCAGATCGTCTCCGGTGTCGTGCAGCAGGGCCCGAACCCGCGCATGATCCACGTGTCGCTCGGCGACGTCGAGGCGATCCTGCCTCCCGAGGAGCAGGCTCCCGGCGAGGAGTACCCGCACGGCGCCCGCATCCGCGTCTACGTGACGAGCGTCTCCAAGGGCCTCAAGGGCACCCAGGTCGTCGTGTCGCGCACCCACCCCGGGCTCGTCCGCAAGCTCTTCGAGCTGGAGGTCCCGGAACTGGCCTCCGGCCTGGTCGAGATCGTGTCGCTCGCTCGCGAGGCCGGGCACCGCACCAAGGTCGCGGTCCGCGCGATGCAGCCCGGCATCAACGCCAAGGGCACGTGCATCGGCGAGATGGGGCGACGTGTGCGCGCCGTCATGAGCGAGCTCGGCGAGGAGAAGATCGACATCGTCGATTACTCGCCCGAGCTGCCCGCGTTCGTCGCGAACGCGCTGTCGCCGGCGAAGGTGACCGACGTGTTCATGCTGAACGAGTCGCTCAAGCAGGTGCGCGCGCTGGTGCCCGACTTCCAGCTGTCGCTCGCGATCGGCAAGGAGGGCCAGAACGCCCGTCTCGCCGCGAAGCTGACGGGCGCGAAGATCGACATCCAGCCCGATTCGATCATGAACGACTGAGTCGATCGGGGTGGATGTCGATCTGAGCGCGTTTCGCGGAGCGGCGAAGCCCGACGCGGAACGTCCGGATCGCAGCGTCCATCCCACTTCGATCATGAACGACTGAGTCGATTGATTCAACGCCCGTCATCCTGCGCGACGGAGGAGTCGCAGGATCTCGCTTCCGAGGCGAGACCCCGCGACTCGTTCTCGGCGCGGGATGGCGGGCGCTCCTCCGCTCCGGGGCGCAACGCGCCGGGGGAGACGTGCAAGAGGGAAGCTGGTAAGATGGTTGCGGTTCGGACCTGTGTTGCGTGCCGCCAGCGTGCGGAACGTGCAGAGTTGCTCCGAGTCGTGCTGCGCGGGGGTCGGCTCATGGTCGATGAGCGCGCGGTGCTTCCCGGGCGCGGTGCGTGGGTGCATCCCACGCGCAGGTGTCTCGAACTCGCGGTGTCGCGCGGATCATTCGCGCGTGCACTCAGGGCATCGGGGAAACCCGATGCCAGCCCCTTAGAGAACAGGCTGAAAACACTCATGGACAACTAATGAGCGGCTCACGATGAGGCCCGTCCGATAATCATGGTTCTCGCCTGTCTGGCGTGAACCCAGACAGGAGAAAAGTGGCAAACCCACGCGTACACGAGATCGCTGCAGAGCTCGGTGTCGATAGCAAGGTCGTCCTGGCCAAGCTGAAGGATATGGGCGAGTTCGTCAAGGCGTCCTCGTCCAGTGTCGCGCCCCCGGTGGCGCGCAAGGTCAAGGCCGCCCTCGAGGCGGACGGCGTCGCAAAGCCCGGCGCCGAAGGCGCTGCTCCGGCCGCGGCGAAGCCCGCGCCGAAGAAGCCCGCTGCGGGTCCGCGTCCCGGCCCGGTGAAGCCCGCCGCGCCCGCGAAGCCCGAGCCGGCCCCGGCGGCACCCGCCGCTGCTGCGCCCGAGGCTCCCGCTGCACCCTCGAAGCCCGCGGCTCCGGCCGCTCC
>NZ_LAYO01000058.1 GCF_000980875.1 Leucobacter sp. Ag1
CGTCAACCTGCCCCGCGCCCGCTTCGTCGACGTCGTCACCGACGCGCTCGTGATCGAGGTCACGGGCGACACGGGCAAGATCGAGGCGTTCCTCAAGGTGCTCGAGCCCTACGGGATCAAGGAGATCGCGCAGTCGAGCCTCATCGCCATCGGGCGCGGCTCGAAGTCGACCACCGAGCGCGTCTTCAAGAACTGACGACGCTCCGCGCCTTCATCCTGCGCGAGCGTGCGAGTCGCAGGATCCTGCGACTCCTCCGTCGCGCAGGATGACGATGCGGTCTCGCCCTAGAGCGGATCCCCGTCGACGTAGCGCCAGCGCTCCGGGGCCGTCGCGGCGAGACCGTCGCGATCCCTGAGGAACCGGCTGCGCTCGCGCTGCTCGAAGCGCCCCTCGGGCGTGCGTCCGATCGCGGTGAAGACGACGAAACCCTCACGGTCGAAGGGGCCGCCGCGCTCGGTCGTCTCGACGAGCAGTCGGCGCCACTCCACCTCGGAATCGAGTTCCAGCGACTCCGGTCGCGTGCTCGGGTGCCAGGAGTCGAGCAGGTACGCCACCAGGCCGAGCGCGAAGGCGCTGTAGCGGGACCGCATCAGCCGCTCCGCGGTCGGCGCGGGCTCCCCCGCGTGCAGCGGTTCGCAGCACTCGGCGTACCTCTGGCCCCGCCCGCAGGGGCAGGGCAGGGCCGAGGCCTCGCTCACAGCTCGCCGCGCAGGGTCCGCTGCATGGTGTCGAGGCGGATCACGCCGAGCTCGAGCGCGTCGCGGTGGAAGTCGCGGATGTCGAACTCGCGCCCGGCCTCGCGCTCCCGCGCCGCGTACTCGTCGCGCTGCTCCTCCCAGATGCGCTGACCGATCTTGTAGGACGGGGCCTGGCCCGCCCAGCCGAGGTAGCGGTTCACCTCGAACTTCACGAAGCCGTCGTTCATGTTGACGTTCTCGCCCATGAACTCGAACGCGTACTCCGCGGTCCAGGCGCCCTGCCCGTCGGGGCGCTGCTTGCCGAGGTGCACGCCGATGTCGAGCACCACGCGGGCTGCGCGCATGCGCTGCCCGTCGAGCATGCCGAAACGATCGGCCGGATCGTCGAGGTAGCCGAGCTGCTCCATGAGGCGCTCCGCGTAGAGCGCCCACCCTTCAGCGTGACCGGAGGTGCCGGCGAGCTGGCGCCGCCAACCGTTCAGCAGACCGCGGTTCACGACCGCCTGCGCGATCTGCAGGTGGTGGCCAGGAACTCCCTCGTGGTAGACGGTGGTCAGCTCGCGCCAGGTGTCGAACTCGGTGACGCCCTCGGGCACGGACCACCACATACGGCCGGGACGCGAGAGATCGTCGCTGGGGCCGGTGTAGTAGATGCCGCCCTCCTGCGTGGGCGCGATGCGGCACTCGAGGGTCCGGATCTCGGCGGGGATGTCGAAGTGCGTCGCGCCGAGCTCGGCGACGGCCCGGTCGCTGGTCTCCTGCATCCACCGCTGCAGCGCGTCGGTGCCGTGGAGCTTGCGCGAGGGGTCGGCGTCGAGCTTCGCGATCGCCTCGGCCACGATGCCGGGTCGCACCGAGCCTCCGACGATCTCGGCGGCGATGCGCTCCTGCTCGTCGCGCATGCGTGCGAGCTCCTCGATCCCCCACTCGTAGGTCTCGTCGAGATCCACCGACGCCCCGACGAAGCGCTCGGAGGCGAGCGCGTACCGCTCGCGCCCGAAGCCGTCGGTCTCGGACGCGCGCGGGGCCAGGTCGCCCTCGAGCGCATCGGCGAGGTCGGCGTACGCGCGGCCGGCGAGCGACGCCGCATCCGAGAGCTCCTGCGCGAGCGAGGCCGGCACCGCTCCGCCCGCAGCAGCGCCGCGGGCGGCGATCGCCTGGAAGAATCCCTCGGCGGATCCCTCGACACCCGCGGTGCGGCGCAGCTGCGCCGCTACCTCGAGCACCTGGCGACGGGCGGGGACGAGCCCGCGCTCGACGCCGAGGTCGAGGGACTCGCGGTAGCCGGAAAGCGCCGCGGGAACGGCGCGCATGCGCTCGGCGAGATCGGCCCAGTCGGACTCGCTCTCGCTCGGCATCAGATCGAAGCTGTCGCGCACCTGCTGCGCCGGCGACTCGATGACGTTGAGATCGCGCAGAGCCTCGCCGGCCTCGTGCTGGGCGAGCGAGAGCCGCAGCTCGGACGCCAGATCGGCGCGGGTCACCGCGTCGACGGCGTCGACCGGGGCCTGGGCCTCCACCGCGGCGAGGACGGCGCGCTGCGCCGTCGCGACCGCGTCCGCTCCCGCGGGCGAGAAGTCGGGCAGCAGGCGATTGGACGCGGACCGTCCGAGATACGTTCCGGTGATCGGGTCGAGGGCGACGACGTCGTCGACCCAGCGCTCGGCGATGCGGTCGATCTCGGTCTGCGGACGGTTCGGGCGCGGAGCGGTCTGATCAGTGGTCATGCTGTCGATGCTAACGATCCGGAGTCTCGTCCGGGCTGCGGGATCGCCGTGCGGCCGCCGCTTCCTGCGGCCGCCGTCGCGCCGGTTCGCGGGAAACGCTCAGGAGCGGCAGAATAGAGGGGTCCGCGGCGGCAGCCGCACCGATCCTGCGAGGAGACCGAAGTGAAGATCCGTACCCGCATCGCAGCCGCGGTGACCACCGCGCTCATGTCCGTGTTCGTCGCGGTCCCGGCGTTCGCCCACGGCGACGAGGCGCACGACAACTTCTCCCACGCGGGCGAGCCGCTGCAGGTCGTCCCGATCCTGATCGTCGGCGTCGTGCTGCTCGCCGTCGTGCTGATCACCTCGACCCTGGTCGGCAACCTCTTCGAGAAGCCGAAGCGATGACCGTCGCGGATCGCCTCGCCGCCCTCGACCGCCGCACGCTCGCGCTCGACGTGCGCGAGGCGATCCTCACGATCACCATCACTCGGCCGGAGGTGCTGAACGCGCTCTCCCCCGAGGTGATCGCCGAGCTGCGCGAGGTCGTCGGCATCCTGCGCGACGGCATCGGCGCAGGCACGGATCCCGACTGGTCGGTCCGCGGCGTCGTCATCACCGGCGCGGGTCCGAAGGCCTTCGTCGCGGGTGCCGACATCGCGCGGATGCGCGAGATGACCGCTGAGCAGGCCGACGCCTACACCGCCGAAGCGCAGGAGCTCACGAGCTGGCTCGAGACCCTGCCCGTGCCCGTGGTCGCCGCCGTCAACGGCTTCGCCCTGGGCGGCGGGTGCGAGCTCGCCATGGCCTGCGACGTGATCCTCGCCTCCGAGAACGCGGCCTTCGGGCAGCCCGAGGTCGCGCTCGGCCTCATCCCCGGCTTCGGCGGCTGCGTCCGCCTGCAGCAGTACGTCGGCATCGCCGCCGCGCGCGAACTCATCCTGACCGGCCGACGCATCTCCGCCGCGGAGGCCGAGCGCCTCGGCCTGGTCTCCCGCGTGCTCGAAGATCAGGACGCGCTGCTCGCGGCGGCCCGCGAGGTCATCGCGCTCGCGGCCCGGCAATCGCCGACCGCCGTCGCTGCGGCCAAGCGCACCGTCCGTGCCGCGCAGGCGCACCCGACCGACGCCGGGCTCGCGATCGAGCGCGAGGCCTTCGTCGCGCGCTTCGGCACTCCCGACATGCTCGAGGGCACTGCGGCGTTCGTCGAGAAGCGCCGACCCGAGTTCACCGGGGCCTAGCCGAACGGCCCCGCAGCCCGCAGACGACGAAGGCGGTGCGATCCAAAATGGATCGCACCGCCTTCGTCGTCTCTCCGGACCGCGCTCGGCGGCCCCGGATCGGTGCTAGGACTGGGCCGCGGTCAGCGGGTCCCGCACCACGCGGAAGCTCCGCACCTCGGGATCCGCGGCACCGCGCACATAGCCGGTCGGAGACGCGGCGACGGCCTGCAGGAACGCGACGGTCTCGGGCGTGATCTCCTCGCCCGGCACCAGGTTCGGGATCCCGGGCGGGTAGGCGGCGAGCGTATCAGCCGATACGCGCCCGATCGCGTCCTCGGCGGCGACGAGCTCGCTCTCGCCGAAGAACGCGGCGCGCGGCAGCATGCGCAGGGTGCCCGCCTCGGGCAGCGCGGGGAACGCCTCGACCGCAGCGATCTCACCCGCGGCGCGCAGCGCCTCGGCTTCGCGGGCGACGGCGTCGAGCGAGCTCATGAGCCGGTCGACGTCGAGCCCCGCGCGTGCGCCGATCACCGCGACGATCACCGTCGCCGTCGACATCTCGAAGTAGACCCCGTGGTCGTCGATGAGTCGGTTGCGGACCCAGTGGCCGCTCTGCCCGAGCTTCGAGACGTCGATCGGGACGCGCAGCGGATCGATCGCCACGATGTCGGCGAAGTCGCCGAAGTCGTCGCTGACCACCGAGAAGCGGTCGTCGGCGCGCAGACGGGTGCGGAAGTCCTCGGACGCCGCGACCGCGCGAGTGACCTCGTCGTGCCCCTGCACGAGCGCGTGCCGGGACGCGTCGAGCGAGCCCATCAGCAGGGCGCTCGCGGAGGTCGAGGAGGTCATCGTGTAGGCGCGAGCGACGAGCGGCTCGAGCCGCTCGGCGAACTCGGTGTCGCCCAGGTGCAGCATGGCGGACTGGGTGAAGGATCCGGCGAGCTTGTGCGTGCTCGAGATCACGAGGTCGGCACCGAGTCGCGCCGGCGAATCGGGCAGGTCCTCGTGGAAGCCGAAGTGCGCGCCCCAGGCGCCATCGACGATGAGCGCGGCGCCGGCCTCGTGCGCGACGCGGGCGAGACCCGCGACGTCCGCGGTCGAGCCGAAGTAGCTCGGCGAGACGACGTAGACGCTCGACACCTCGCGGCCGGCCTCGGCCTCCTCGCGCAGCGCGGTCTCGAGCATCTCGGGGGTGAGTCCGTGCGCGATGCCGTTCTCGTGGTCGACGTTGGGGGCGACGAACGACGGGATCAGCCCGCCGAGCAGCACGCCGTCGCTGAAGCTCGAGTGCGAGCTGCGCTGCACGAGCACGCGCTCACCGAGCCCGCGCACCGCGAGCGCCGCCGTGCGGTTCGCCTGCGAGGCGCCGTTGGTCATGAACCAGGTGGTCTTCGCGCCCCACGCCTCGGCCGCGAGTGCACGGGCCTGCTCGAGCGGGGATCCGGGACCGAGGTCGATCCCGTCGAGCATCAGCGGGACGTCGAGCTCGACCGTGCGCGCGCCGAAGATGTCGGCGAGGTGCGAGCCGCCCGCGACGGGGTCGCACCCGTGGCCGGGGACCATGACGTGCAGCGGGCCGGCGTCGGCGTGCTGCTGCACCGCCTCGACGTAGGGGGCGTGCTGCTGTCGCTCGAGCCGGGCGATCGCCCGAATCGGATGCTCGCTCGCACCGGTCTCGACGCGGGAGGCGGAGGTGGGTGCGGGAGTGATGTCGTCGTTGCGCAGCATCTCTCAACTGTGCTCGTTCCCGCCGAACGGTGGAACCCCGGAATCCACTCAGTCGAACCATATACACTCTGGAGCAAGAGCGGAGATATCCTTCGCCTGCGTCCAAGGATTGCGGGGCACGCATGATCGACCTCCGACAGTTGCAGGCCCTGTCCGCGGTCGCGGCCGAGGGCTCCGTCTCGCGAGCCGCAGTGCGGCTCGGCTGGAGCCAACCCACCGTCGACTACCACCTGCGCAACCTCGACAATCTCGTCGGCACGGCACTGACCTCGCGCAGCACGCGCGGCAGCACGCTCACGGCCGCCGGTTCACTCATGCTCGAGCGCGGATCCGAGATCCTCGCGCTCTCCGACCGCGCGCTCACCGACGTGCGGGAGCTCGCCCAGCTCGGACGGACCCGGCTGCGCTTCGGAACCTTCCCCACCGCGGCCGCGCACCTGCTGCCCGGGATCGCGGCCCGGCTGACCGAGCTCGGCATCGACCTCGATGCGGTGCTCACCGAGGTGGCGCCGCTCGTCGAACAGGTGAATCAGAACACGATCGATGCCGCCCTGGTGTACACGGCGAGCGGCTACGGCCTCCCGTTCCGTTCCGAGGTCCACACGACCCGCATCCTCCGCGATCCTCTGCTGCTGGCGGTGCCCGAGCACCACTCGGCCGCGCAGCGGGAGAGCATCGACCTGCCGACGCTGCGTTCGCTCCACGAGGAGGCCTGGGTGTTCGGCGCGACGCCGGGCGACACCATCGACGACATCGTGCGGGACCTCTTCACCGCCGACGGGCACACCGCCGAGGTGGCGCTGCGCACCGACGACTACACGGTCGTGCTCGGCATGGTGGCCGCTGGGCTCGGCGTCGGCCTCGTGCCGAAGCTGGCGGCCGCGCATCCGCCGGCCGGCGTCGCGCTCCGGCCGCTCGAGGATCCGCGCTTCGCGCGGGAGATCCTGCTGGCGGCGAAGGGCCCCGCGAGCGGGCCTCCCCCGGCGGTGCGCCAGCTCGCCGAGGCGCTCCGCCGCACGGTCGAGTCGCTGGCGTAGCGCTGCTCCGCCAGCCGCGCCCGGCTCGTTCGCGCCCCCGCGCCGTTCACGGGTTCGTGGGTTCGTGGGTTCGTCGAGTGAACGCTTGTACATGAAATAGGACCGCTTTTCATGTACGCGCGTTCACTCGACAGGATCCGGAGCGGAAGCAGCCAGACGACTGGGGCTTCGAGTGCTCCGCCGAGTCCGTGCGCTCAGCAGGATTCTCACCCGTGCGCTCAGTCGGATCTGAGCACTCAGCCGGACGAATTCGACACCTTGGATCCGGCTGAGCGTTCAGATCCGGCTGAGTGAACAGCGCGGGAGCGCCACCGGCACGGCGGAACACAACAGGCACGGCGGAACACGACTGGCAGTGCGGAGCGAACGGCCCCGGCTGAACAGCTGGCACCGGAGCCCCACGGAGCCCCCCCCCCCAAAAAAAAATGGGACGCTTCGCACGAATACCTCACGCGGGCGACGCAGTAACTACCGGTACCCGCGAACGCACGGAACCCCGCCGGTCAGAGCCGGCGGGGTTCCGTGTCAGTGCGGGAGCGGTGCCGGTCAGTGCCCGACCGGGACCTGCTGCGCCTGCGGCGCGGGATCGCGCACGAACAGCGCCACCACGATGCCGAGCGTCGCGACGGCCCCGCCGATGAGGAACGCGACGTGCGTGCCCGACGCGAGCGCGGCAGCGCCGACCGAAGTCGGGGACTCCGCGTGCGCGACCGACACCAGGGTCATGATCGTCACGAAGAGCGCGGTGCCCGCCGCGCCCGCGACCTGCTGCACGGTGCCGATCATCGCGCTGCCGTACGAGGCGAGCTCGTGCGGCAGCGAGCCGAGCGAGACCGTGAACAGGGGCGTGAACGTCGCCGCGAGGCCGACGCTCATGACCACGTGGGTCAGGATGACGAACCACAGCGGCGTGCCGACACCGAAGAGCCCCATGCCCCACAGGCCGATCGCGGTGATGATCGTGCCCGGGATGAGGACCGGGCGCGCACCGCGACGGTCGACGAGCCGGCCGACGATCGGCCCGAGCAGGCCCATGACGAGTCCGCCCGGCAGGAGCGAGAGGCCCGCTTCGAACACCGAGAGTCCGAGCACCCGCTGCACGAAGATCGGCAGCAGGATGAGGCTGCCGAACAGCGCGAGCGACGCGCAGGCGAACAGCAGCACCGAGAACGCGAACGGCCGCGAGCGGAACGTGCGCAGGTCGAGCAGCGCGCGCTCACGCCGCTGGAGGCCGAGCTGTCGGAGCACGAACCACACGAGCGAGACGACGCCGATGACGACCGGGATCCACGGCGGCACGGAGGACCCGCCGCTCGCCAGTTCGCCGACGGCGCTGAGCCCGTAGACGAGTCCGCCGAAGCCGAGGAGCGAGAGCAGCACCGAGAGCGCGTCGATGGGCGCCTTGCGGGGCTCGCCCACGTTCGGCATGCGGAGCGCGCCGATGATGAGCGCCGCGAGCGAGATGGGCAGCACGAGGATGAACAGCCAGCGCCACTCGAAGTGCTCGAGGATGACGCCGGAGATGGTCGGGCCGAGGGCGGGTGCGACCGAGATGACGATCGAGATGCGCCCCATGAGCCGGCCGCGGCTGGCTTCGGGCACCACGGTGATCACCGTGGTCATCAGCAGCGGCATCATGATCGCCGTGCCGCAGGCCTGCACCACGCGACCGACGAGGAGCATCTCGAAGCCGGGCGCGGCGGCGGCGATGGCCGTGCCGACGGTGAAGAACCCCATCGCCGCGATGAACAGCGTGCGGGTGCGGATGCGCTGGATCAGCATGCCCGTGATCGGGATGACCACGCTCATGGTCAGGAGGAAGGCGGTGGTGAGCCACTGCCCGGCGGACGCGCTGATGTGCAGCGCGTCCATGAGGCGCGGCAGCGCGACGCCCATGATCGTCTCGTTCAGGATGACCACGAAGGCGGAACCGAGCAGCACCCAGACGGCGAGCTGCTCGCGCGGCCCGAACGGGGTGGGATCGGTCGCGGTGGAGGGAGCTGAAACGGATTCAGCGGTCGAATCGGGCAGGGCGGAATCAGGGCGCGAAGCGGCGGCCACAGGTACATCGCTTTCAAATAGGTCGGAGGACGAGTGTTCACTCGGTCCTCCGAGGGAGTCGTTCTATGCTAACGGGAGGCACCGACATCGACGGAGGAACTCCGCCGTCGGCAGCGCCGGTGCGAGGGCGCATCCGCACGGGGTGCGCGGCGAAGGGAGCGAACGTGACCGAATCCGCAGGCAACAGCACCCGCCCGGGCAACGTCCCCGCGCTCGAACGCGCGACCAGCATCCCCTGGGAGGACTGGGTCGCGCTCTTCGAATCGGCGGGCGCGAAGACCCTCGGCCACACCGAGATCGCGCGGATCGCACGGGAGAAGATCCCCGCGTCGGTCGAGAACCCCGACTGGTGGGCCCAGGGCGCCGCCATCGCGTTCGAGCAGTACGCGGGCCTCCGGGTTCCCGGCCAGTCCTCGACCGGGTCCTTCCGCGTGAGCGCGAGCCGCACCGTCGAGATGGATCGCGACGCCGCGATCGAATCCTGGGCCGGAGTCGTCGCCGGACTCGATCACCACCTCGGGCACCTCACCACCGGGCGCCGCCGGTCCCGCACCGAGAAGCGCACCTTCTGGCGCGCGAACCTCGAGGGATCGGGCGTGGTCGAAGTCTCCGCCGTCGCGAAGGACGAAGGACGGTCGGTCGTCGCGGTCGAGCACAACGGCCTGCCCGATGCCGACAGCATCGAGGCCTGGCGCGCGCACTGGAAGGAACTGCTGGCGCAGATCTGAGCCCCACCCCGGTGGGACCCTTCCGCGAGCGGCTCAGGCGAAGGGTTCGCGCAGCCGCGCGAGGAACTCCCGAGTCTCCTCGCGCTCCGGCAACTCGAAGATCTGCTCGGGCGGCCCGGACTCGATGATCCGGCCGTCCTTCAGGTAGACCACCCGATCGGCCACGCGCCGCGCGAACGACATCTCGTGCGTCGCCATGACGATCGTGGATCCCCCGGCCTTGAGCTCGCGCACCAGGTCGAGCACCTCGCCGACGAGCTGCGGGTCGAGCGCGCTCGTGATCTCGTCCAGCAGGAGCAGCTCGGGATCGGTCGCGAGGGCGCGAGCGATCGCGACGCGCTGTTGCTGCCCGCCCGAGAGGCGATCCGGGAACTCCTTCGCCTTCTCGGCGAGCCCGATGCGCTCGAGCAGTCCGAGCCCGACGCGCTCCGCCTCGGGACGCGGGATCCCGAAGACCTGGCGCGCGGCGAGGGTGACGTTGTCGAGCACGTTCATGTGCGGGAACAGGTTGTAGTGCTGGAACACGACGCCGATGCGCGCACGCACGCGATCGGCGTTGACACGGGGATCGGTGATGTCCTCATCGCCCAGGAAGATGCGGCCGTCGTCGATCTGCTCCAGCAGGTTAACGGTCTTGAGCAGCGTCGACTTGCCCGAACCCGAGGCCCCGATGAGCACGACGACCTCGTGCGCCTCGACCTCGAGGTCGATTCCACGCAGCACGAGGTGCTCGCCGAAGCGCTTGACGACGCCCTCGACCCGCAGCACCGGGGTCGCCCGTTCCGCGCTCATACGACGCCTCCGATCTGCTCGCGCTTCTGCGCCCGCGCCGAGATCCAGTCGGTGAGGCGGATGAACGGCCAGGCCAGGATCACGAACAGCAGGCCGGCGACCACGTACGGGGTGAAGTTGGCGACCGAGGCGACCTCGATCTGCGCGGCGCGGATCGCGTCGACCGCGCCGAGCGCCGAGATCAGGCCGACGTCCTTCATGAGCGACACGAAGTCGTTCATGAGCGCCGGCGTCACCTTGCGCACCGCCTGCGGCAGCACGACGAGGCGCAGGGTCTTGCCGTGGCTGAGGCCCAGCGAGCGGGCGGCGAGGCGCTGCGACGGGTGCACGGCGTCCATGCCCGCGCGCAGTACCTCGGCCACGTACGCCGAGTAGCAGAGCACGAGGGCGATCGTGCCCAGGACCTGCACGGGCACGCGCCCGGTGAGCCCGAGTCCGGGGACCCCGAAACCGATGAGGTAGAGCACGAGCAGCACCGGGATCCCCCGGAAGACGTCGGTGTAGCCGGCGGCGAGCAGCCGCAGCGGCGTGAACACCGGTCCGCGCAGGGTGCGCGCGATCGCGACGAGGGTGCTGAGGATCGCGACGCCGATCACGGCGAAGAAGAGCACCTGGATGTTCAGCCAGAGCCCGACGAGCACCTTCGGGAGCGCATCGATCGCGGTCTTCGGATCGAAGAACGACTCCCGCACACGGTCCCAGCCCGGGCTGTTGACGAGCAGGAGCACCACCGCGGCCAGGAACACCAGGGTGCTCACGACGCTGATCAGCGCCGAGCGGCGTCCGCGGGCGGTGCGATAGGCGCGTCGCTCCAGCTCGATCGAGCTCACCTCGGTGGTGCTCACCGGGTCACCCCACTCTCTTCGGCTTGCAGCAGGGTCACTTCAGGACGGGAGCGCCCTGGTCGGCGATCCACTCGGCGGCGAGCTTGTCGAGCTCGCCGTCCTTGCGGAGCGCGTCGACGGCGTCGCTGACCTTCTTCGTGAGCTTCGATCCCTTCGGCAGCGCGAAGGCGAACTCGTCGCCGCCGGCGCTGCCCGAGGGCAGCTGGCCGACGATCACGCCGCCGTCGAGCTGCGCGTCGCGCACGTAGAACGCACCGGGCAGGTCGGTGACCATCGCGTCGATCTGGCCGCTCTTGAGCGCCTGCACGGTGTCGTCGACCGAGTTGAAGACCTTGAGCTCCTGCTTCGGGGCGATCTCCTGCTGCGCGACCTTCAGCGAGGTGGTGCCCGAGGCGACGCCGATCACTGCGTTCTTGAGGTCGGCGATGCTCTTCGCCTTGGCGGCGTCGGTCTTGCCCGCAGCGACCACGGCCTGGGTCGTCGTGTAGTAGGGCGACGAGAAGTCGACGGCCTTCTTGCGCTCCTCGCTCACGGAGAACTGCTGGATGTTCAGGTCGAAGTCCTTGGGGCCGGGCGCGATGGCGGCGTCGAAGCTGGTGCGGGTCCAGACGACGTCCTTCTTGTCGTAGCCCATCTTCTCGGCCACGGCGTACGCGACGGCGGCCTCGAAGCCCTTGCCGCTCTCGGGCTTGTTGTCGATCACCCAGGGGGCGTAGGCCGGCTCGCCCGTGGCGATGGTCAGCTTGCCCGGGGTGACGGTCTCGCCGGAGTCGGCGCCGCCGGCGCACGCGGTCAGGCCGAGCACGATCGCGGCCGAAGCTGCGACGACGGCGGAGATGCGGGTGAAGCGCGACGGGCGGTTCATGGGGCTCCTTCGAGGGGTCCGGGCCGGATCGAGACAGACTCGGCCAGCGAACATTCTATCCGCAGGGCCCGCTGGGCCGGACACCCGACGTCACGGAACGTCACACGCGCCGGGTAGCGCCGCCGCACGGCTCGCTCAGGACGCCGCGTAGCGCTCCTCACCCGCGACGATGGTGCGCGCGCAGCGACCGGCACCGTCCTCGACGAGCTGCGCGAGCGCGGCGTCGGGATCCCGCGCATCGATGTCGAACAGCGCGAGATCCGCGAGCGCGCCCACGCCGAGCTGACCGATACGGCGCTTGCCGACGTGCAGCCCCAGAGCGGTCGCGCCGCCGAGGGTGACCGCGGAGAAGAGGCGCTGGTGCAGATCGCGATCCGCGTAGCCCTGCTGCCGGGCGACGCGGTAGAGCAGCGCGACATCGGCCAGCGGGTCGAGCGAGGGCGAGGACGAGAGCGAGTCGGTGCCCACCGCGACGGCATTGCCCTCGCGCAGGTAGTCCGCGACCGGCGGCATGTCGAGGCCGATGATCTCGTTCGAGCGCGGGCAGAGCGCGACGCTCGTGCCCCGCGCCCGGAGCAGGGCACGGTCGGCGGCGCTCACGTAGACCCCGTGCGCGATGTGGCAGTCGGGCCCGAGCACGCCGAGATGGTCGACGAACTGGGTGGAGGAGACCCCGATCCCCCGCGACCGCAGCGCGCGGAAGCTGTCGGCTCCGAGCTCCGGCCAGGTCTCGTGCCCCGGCGTTCCCGTGCCGCGCTCGCGCTCCATGTGCGCTTCCGCCAGGTGGATGTGCAGGCGCAGGCCCTCCTCGCGCACGAGGTCGGGGAGCTCGAGCAGCGGCTGCACGTCGAGCGAGTAGGGCGCGTGCGGCGAGACGCCCGCACCGGGCGGGGTCGGGATACGACGGATGCGTTCGAGCACCTCGTCGCGGGCCTCCGGGGTCCAGTCCTCGTTGCTGGCGCCGTAGACCTCCCAGTAGGCGATGCCGTGCATGCCGGCATCGTGCAGCGCCGAGAGCGCGGGCTCGTCGGTGACGACGTCGGCGGCGGCCGTGACACCCGCGGCGAGCGACATGCGCGCGCCGTCCGCGGCGGCGCCGGCCCAGTCGTGGTCGCCGGCCTCGTAGGCGACGTCGAAGGCGTCGCCCCAGTCGTCGAAGCCGGTGTAGTGCCGCTCGGCGACCTCGGTCATGCGGGTGTACTGCAGGTGCGTGTGCGCGTTGACGAGGCCCGGGGCGATCGCGCCGGTCCAGTGCTCCTCGCGGAACGCCGCGCCGCGCTCGGCGAGCGCGTCGAGCACCCAGCGGCGGTCCCCCACGTGCAGGATCCGGCCGTCGCGCACGGCGACGGCTCCGTCGCGGATGCGGGGGCTGGTCACGGGCAGCACCAGGTCAGCGCTGTGGACGACGATCTCGGGGGCGGCAGTCACGGTGTCGAGTGTATGGCCTGCGGCGGGCACGGCCCGATTCAGCCGGCGGAGCGGTAGCGGTGCACACGCCACGGCTGAGCAGCACCGCCCGGTCGCGCGCCGACGGGCGCGGGGTCCGCGCCGTCCCCGCGCGCCGCGAGCGCGGCGGCGGCGACCCGGAGCTCGTCGGCGGTTTCGATCGCGTGCACCCCCGGTTCGAGCTCGGCGCGCGCGAGCCGGTCGAGGGCCGCGAGCTGCGTCGCGAACGAGAGGTCCATCACCTCGATGGGGTTCCCCTCCCCCGCCGTGTAGTTCACGCCGCCGCCATCGGCGAGGACCAGGATCCCGTGCTCCGTCGCCTCGCTGCCGGGCTCGCTCCACTCGGCGATGCCCGGCGCGAGTTCCCGTGCCATCCAGCCCGCCGCACCGAGCTCGTCGAGCCCGAGCTCGTCGTCGATGCCTCCGGCGACGGCGACCGCGGTGCCGGGACGCAGCGCCGCGAGCACGGCCCCGTCGAGCGTGTGCCAGACGCCGGTCGCGCTGATCACCACATCGGCGGAGGCGCAGGCTTCGGCGAGCGGAGCCGCCGCGAAGCCGTCGTGCACCGCCGAGAGCGCGCGCACGGCATCGCGCTCGACCACGGTGACCCGCGCGCCGAGCGCCGCCGCGAAGCGCGCCACGCCCTCGCCGACCGGCCCGTAGCCGACGACGGTCCAGGACGTGCCCGCGACGGGGACGAGGGGACGTTCGAGCACGAGCGGCGGGGCGTCGTCGGGATCGAGCAGGTCCGCCACCGCGAGCACGCAGGACTGCCCCGTGCCGACGCGGTTGTCGAAGTCCGTCTTCGTGCGCGCGTCGTTCACCGCGATCACGGGCAGGCGCAGTTCGCCCGCGGCCGCCATCTCGTGCAGCGGGCGCACCCCGCTCGTCGTCTCCTCGCTGGATCCGCGCAGCCCCGAGAGCGCTTCGGGGCGTTCAGAGTGGGCGAGCCGGATCAGGTGGGAGCCGTCGTCGACGAGCAGCTGCGGCCGCCAGTCGAGCACCCCCGCGGCGTGCTCGGCGTCGACCGCCGCGGCCTCGTGCGCGGCCACCTGCGTCTGCGGAGCGAACACCCGGACGCCGCCCGCGGCGAGCGCCCGCGCCACCGACGGATCCGTCTCGCTCACGGCGCTGAACACGGCGACCTCGGCGCCCGCCCGTTGCAGGGCCAGGGCGAGCGCGCTGGTCTTGGGTTCGAGCACCAGGCTCACGGCGACCCGGGTTCCCGCGACGCTGCGGCGTTCGGCCAGTTCCGCGGCGAGCGCCGCGGTGACGGGCATGCCGAGCGCCGCCCAGGCGATGCGCGCTTCGGCATCGGCCTCGGGTTCCAGGCCGGTACGCAGGGCCACCGCCGCGCTGCCCTCGGGTCCGTGGAAGGCGAGGATGTCGCGCCGCAGGGGTTCGGCCCGCCAATCGGCGCCCAGGGTCGCGTGCACGGTCCCGGTCAGGTCGAGGTCGCCCTCGATGTCGCTCGTCGACGGACCGAGCGGAACGGGGATCACGGTGACGGGCAGGCCGGTCACCGCACTGTCGGTTCGCGCGAACGCTCGGATCGCGTCGGCGACGCGCGCTCCGTCGCGGGCGGCGAACACGAAATCGGGTCGCCCGGCACCGGATCCGGCGCCGACGCGGACCCCCATGCGCGTCAGCACGCCCGTGATCGCGGCGGCGCGGACGGGGTCGTCGATCCGGACCTCGGCCCGGCCGCCGGCGAGCAGCCGGTTGCCGGCGCGGGCGGCGAGGCGCACCGCCCGCTCGGTGCTCTGCTCGAGTTCGCGCTCCGCGTCCGCGGCTCCGCCGTGCTCCGTCACTGCTGCTCCTTCGGTGCGCCGGTGCTCGGCACCGGTTCGCTCGACTTCGACTTCGGCTTCTTCTGCTGTTCGGCCCGCCACTGCGCGCACGCGGCCTGCGGTTCGCCCGTCAGGCCGAGGGCGGCGCGTGCCCGGGTGTCGCTCGCCGCCGCATCGCCCGGATCCCACCGGTAGGCGATCGCCGCGGCCGCGTCGAGCTTCGCCACGCGCTTCGCCTGCGCGGCGTCGGCGGCCAGGGAATCGCGCACCGCGTCGATGGTCGGGGCCGCGGCTTTCGGCCAGACGATGGCGGTCGTGCCGAGTTCCTCCGCGGCGCGCGTGCTCGCCGCACCGACCTCGCCGATGGCCTCGGAGAACGGCGCGACCTCGGCTTTCCCAGCCGAGGCGGGGCCGCGCGCGAGCACGAGCCGCAGGCGATCGAGTTCGACGTCGGCCCGATCCCATGCCCCGTTCACCGGACAGACCGCGCTGAGGTAGTGGGTTCCGGCCTCCGAGAGGGTCAGCTTCTGGGGTTCGGGCTCGGGGCTGCCGCACCCGGAGAGCAGCAGCGCGACCGCACCCGCTGCGGCGACCGCGGCGATGCGACGGCCCGCGCGCGTCATCGCTCCCCCGGTTCGGGGCTGTCGCCCGGGTCGACGGCGTTCGACGCGGGTTCGATGATGCGGTGCGCGAGGGCTCCGCCGAGCGCCGTGGCCAGGCCGAAGACGGCGAGCAGCAGGGCCGGCCCCCACGAGGCGTTGCCCGACCACCCGAGGGAGGCCTGCGCGAGCAGCGGCAGGAAACCGCCGACGACGGCCGCGAGATTGTAGCCGAGGCTCACCCCCGAGTAGCGGAGCTCGGACGGGAAGAGCATGGTGAGCGCCGGTCCGGCGACCCCGTAGGCGAGGATCACGGCGGCGAGGCCGAGGCAGACCGCGAGTACTGCGGCGACCGGCTGCCGCGAATCCACGAGCCAGAACACCGGGAACGCGACCGCGGCGGTCGCGAGTCCGCCCCAGAGCGTCACCCGGCCCGGGCCGAAGCGCTCGGCGAGCCGGCCCGAGAGCAGGGTGACGCCCACCTGCACGACGGCGGCGATGAGCGTCGCGTTGACCATGAGCTGGCGGTCGAGACCGCGCGCGCCCGAGCCGAAGTTCACCAGGAAGGTGTTCATGAAGTAGAACCCGCCCACCCCGAGCAGCGACACCAGGATCGCGATGCCGAGCCGACCGGGGGCCCGCGAGATCACCTGGAGCACGGGGATCCGGGCGCGCCGCCCCGAGCCGACGAGCTCGACGAACGCCGGCGACTCCTCGATGCGACGGCGGAGCCAGACCGCGACGAGCAGCATCGGGATCGCCGCGAGGAAGGGCACGCGCCACCCCCAGGCGTCGAAGTCAGCGGCCGGCAGCAGGAGCACGAGCGAGAAGGCTCCGCTCGAGAGCAGCGTCGCGATCGGGGACGACAGCTGCACGAGCGCCGCCAGGCGGTTGCGCAGCCGCGCGGGGGCGTGCTCGACGGCGATGGTCATCGCGCCGCTCCACTCGCCCCCGACCGCGACGCCCTGCACCAGACGCAGCAGCACGAGCAGCACGGGTGCCGCGATGCCGATCGATGCGAAGTCGGGCAGCAGGCCGATGAGCGCGGTCGCCGTGCCGATGAGCACGACGCTGAGGACGAGGGTCGGGCGCCGACCGATGCGGTCGCCGAGGGTGCCGAACAGGATCGCGCCGAGCGGGCGCGCGACGAAGCCGACGCCGAAGGTCGCGAAGGCGGCCAGCGCGGCGGCCTGGGGGTCGAGGGTCGTGAAGTAGAGGCGATTGAACACCAGTGCGGCGGCGAGTCCGAAGAGGTAGTAGTCGTACCACTCCATGGCGGTTCCGGCGAGCGCGGCGACCGCCACGCGTCGGGCCTGGGCCGCGGAGAGCGCGGCGGACGGCGGCGTGGGGGCCTGAGCGGTGGTCACGGGGCTCCTCGAGGGATGCGACGACGGGCGCGGAGCGGCGCTGCGCGGGGCGGTGTTCCGGGAGTTCCAGGGTAGCGGGCGCCTCCGACACCGGTCTGCGATCCGCGGCGTACCCTGATCCCATGGCGAGATATCTCGATGAGGCGTCGGCCGCGGCCGACGGGATCCTGCTCACCCACGAACCGGAGCGGCACCGCTTCGTGCTGACACGCGACGGAGCGCAGATCGGCGAAGCGCACTACACGCTGCTCGGCGACGAGGCGATCGACTTCGACCACACGGTCGTCGATCCGTCGCTGCGCGGCACCGGCCTCGCGGGCGTGCTCGCGCAGCGCGCGTTGACTGATCCGGTCACCACCGGCCGGCGCATCGAGGCCTCCTGCTGGTTCATCGCGGGCTACCTGCAGCGGCATCCCGAACTCGCGGGCGGTGCGGCGGCGGATGCCGCGACCGGCTCGGAGGATTAGTCCTCCTCGTCGTCGCCCTTCTTGGCGCGGCGTTTCTTGAACAGACCGGCCTTCGGCTCCGCGTGCTCGCGCACGAGCGCCGTCAGGTCCTTCTCGATGAGCTGCTGGATCCGGGAGTCCCGGGCTTCCCGGTACTCCGCGCTCGCGCCCCCGCTGTAGTAGGGGTGCGTGGCGCGCTCCTTCAGCGAGTCGCCGATCTCCTCCCAGGCGGCGGCGCGGGCGCGCGTGGCGGTCTCCGAGAGGTACTCGGGATCGGCCGCGCGGCGGCGCAGCTCGGCCGCGATGTTCTCGTAGACCTCCTGACGGTGCCGCAGCGTGCGGTTGTCTTCGTTGCCGTACTCGGACTCGCTCCAGGCGCTGCGACCGGTGTCGCGGATCTCGCCGCGGACACGGCTGATGTGCTTCGCATCGCGTTCGCGCTCGGCGGCCAGGTCCTCGGTGGCCTCGCGGACCATGTCGACGACCTTGGTCTCGTCGTAGTCCATGTGCTTCTTGAGGGCGTTCATGATGATGTCGTTCTTCACCGTCATGCGGACGGCGACATCGGCGACGAGCAGACCCTGCTCGACGATCTCCTCGACGGGGGCGAGCACCCGGCGCGGCAGCTTGCGCGGGGCGCGCGAGCCCGGACGCTTGCGCTTCTTCGACCAACCGAACACGCAGCCCCCTTTCCTCAGACGCTCGCAGACCAGTATTCCGCAACCGGGGCGCCTCGCGCATCATGCACCTGTGCATCCGGTGAGTCGCGGGTTGCCACCCCGCACCGAGTGTGCGAGCCTGGAGGGGCTTCGCTCTGAGTCGAAGCGCGGACGAGGGAGCAGTACCCGCCCAGCGACAAGACTGCCACGGAGGTGGATATGTCTGTCGCATGGATCGTCCTGATCCTCAGCGGAATGCTCGAGGCCGTCTGGGCCTCGGCGCTCGACGCGTCGAAGGGCTTCAAGAAGCTCTGGCCAAGCGTGCTCTTCGTCGTCTCGGTCACGGCCTCGATGGTCGGGCTCGCCTGGGCGATGCGCGAGATCCCGGTCGGTACGGCCTACGCGGTCTGGGTCGGGCTCGGCGCGGTGCTCACCGCGGCCTGGGCGATGATCACCCGCAAGGAGCGCGCCACCGTGCTGCGGATCGCGCTGCTCGCGGGCCTGATCGCCTGCGTCGCCGGCCTGAAGCTGGTGAGCGCATGACCGGGCAGGGCCGCCGCGACGGCCGCACCCCGGGCCAGGCCTCCGCGTGGAGCGTGCTCCTCGCGAGCGCGGTGCTGGAGGCGATCTGGGCGCTCGCGCTGCACGCCTCGCACGGGTTCACCGTGCTCGCCCCTTCGCTCGTGTTCGCGGTCGCCGCGCCGCTCAGCATGATCGGCCTCGGGTACGCGATGCGCGGGATCCCGCTCAGCACCGCGTACGCGGTCTGGACCGGAACCGGCGCGGCGCTGACCGTGCTCGCCTCGATGGTGCTCGGAACCGAACCGGTGTCCGTGCTGAAGCTCCTGTTCATCGCCGGCATCGTCGGCTGCGTGATCGGGCTGAAGTTCGCACCGGCGTCCCCGCGGAAGGCCGCGGACGTCGAGAGCGGGTCCGTGCAAGACTGAGGCCGTGGAGATCCTGCTGAAGCGGGCCTACGAGCCCGCAGCACCGTCCGATGGCACCCGTGTCCTCGTGGATCGGCTGTGGCCGCGCGGCGTGAGCCGTGAGCGTGCGGCCCTCGACGACTGGGCGAAGGAGGTCGCACCGAGCGCCGAGCTGCGCACGGAGTGGCACCACGATCCCGACGGGCGCTCCCCCGAGCACTTCGCGGCGTTCGCCGCACGGTACCGCGCGGAGCTCTCCGAGGGCGCGGGGCTGGCGGCGCTCGATCGGCTGCTCGCCCTCGCCCGCTCGGTCCCGCGGATCACGCTCGTCTACGGCGCGAAGGATCCGGTCCGGAACCACGCGATAGTGCTGCGCGACGCACTGCGCGACCGCGCGGAGGCGACCGATCCGGATCCCTCCGGAGCGCGCTAGTCCGCTTCGAGGATCTCGCGGAAGCGCCGCAGTGCGCGATCGAACTCGGCCTCGTCGGCTCCGCCGAGACCGATCACGATCCCGTGCTGCGGCGCGGTCGATCCGCCCGGCGCACCGGATGCGCTGTGCGCGCTCGGGATCCCTTCCCGCCGCTGCCAGTACCGCTCGAGCGAGGCTCCGCCGAGCCCGGCCTGCTCGATCCGACGCACCGCGGCGGCCTCCCGCTCGCGGCCGCCGGGTCCCGGCCCGAGCTCGACCACGGCATGCAGTCCCCCGTGCGTGGGTCGCACGCGGACCCCGGCGATGCCGGCGAGCCGTTCGCCCACGAGCTCCCTGCGGATCGCGTACCGGCGCCGCATCCGAGCGGTGTGCCGGCGCAGCTCGCCCGTGGCCAGGAACTCGGCGAGCGCCGTCTGCACGACGGTCGAGACCGGCCCGCCCAGCTCCTCCCGCACGGGTTCGATGACCCCGCGCAGGCCGGAGGGCGCGAGCAGGAAACCCGCGGAGAGCGCCGGTGCGATGGTCTGCGAGAAGGTGCCGAGCAGCAGCACCGCCCCCGCGGCGGGATCGTCGAGCGCCGCGAGCGTCGGCAGCGGACTGCCGCTGTGCCGCAGTTCGGAGTCGTAGTCGTCCTCGACGATCACGACCCCGCGGCGCCGGGCCCAGTCGAGCAGTTCGCGCCGCCGCGCGAGCGGGAGCGAGCCTCCCAGCGGATACTGGTGGCTCGGCGTGACGATGACCACGTCGAGGACCCCCTCGGGCAATCGCGCGGTGTCGAGCCCGTCGGCATCTGCGGGAAGCGCGAAGACCTGAGCTCCGTGGCGGGCCGCGACCCCGCGGAGCGAGGGATACCCGGGATCCTCGACCCCGACGGCGAGCGCCCGGCCGCGGGTCGTGCCGAGCGCGGTGAGCACGAGCCCCAGCCCCTCGCGCGCGCCGGCGGTCACGATCACGTCCTCGGCGTCGCGCGCGGTGCCGCGCATGCGGCGCAGGTGCTCCGCTATCTCGGCGCGGAGCCGAGGATCGCCGAGCTCGGGAGCGGCCAGGTGGGCGCGTGCGGCGGCGGTGCGCCAGGCCGAACGCCAGGCGGGCCGATCGACCGCGTCGCTGATCGGCCTGCCGGGGGCGAGCGGGCCGGGCAGCC
>NZ_LAYO01000037.1 GCF_000980875.1 Leucobacter sp. Ag1
AACGCGCCAAGGCGCTCGCCCGCGCTCGCGAGCGGGCCCGCACCGCTGCCGCGCAGGCTGCGGCCGCGGAGGCCCGGCCTCGCGCGAACCAGGCCGACTCGATGCTGCTCGACGAGGCGCGTGCGCAGGTCGCCGCTGCCCGGACCGCCGAGGTCAAGGCGGACGCCACGGTCGACGCGCAGCGCACCATCGAAGCCTCGGTGCGCGCGCATGCGCCGGTCGATTCCACCGCGGATCGGCTGCGGAGCATGGGCGTGATCGGCGACACCGCCGAGGGCATGCCCGACCTCGACGCGGTGCTGCGTCGCCGCCGCGCAGCCGGCTGATCCCGGGCCGTGGCCGAGCGATTTCGCATTGCGGATCGCGCGCTGCTATGCTGGACGGGTTCACGGGTCCTTAGCTCAGTTGGTAGAGCGCGTCGTTCGCAATGACGAGGTCAGGAGTTCGATTCTCCTAGGATCCACCACATCGAAAAGCCCCGCTCAGGCGGGGCTTTTCGCGTTTCCTGAGCGTCGTCGTCAGAGGTGATTACTGCGCGACGCAGCTGCCGGTGCTCACCGGGGCGGTGAGGGCGGGCGCCTGCCGAGCGAGCGGATCCAGTACCGAGGTCGGCACCGCATAGCCGAGGTTCGCGTTGGTCTCGGACTTCGCGAACACCACGCCGATCACGCTGCCGTCGGCGCCGAGCACCGGACCGCCCGAGTTGCCGTGGTTCACCGTCCCCGCGAGGGAGGTGACCTCGCGCACCGAGCGGCGCCCCTCGATCGTCATGTCGGCCGAGGCCGTGCCGATGACCGAGGCGGTGCCGACGGTGAGCGGGCCGCCGAACGGATAGCCCGCGATCCATCCCGTGGTGGCGGGCGCGGGCACCGGAGCGACGGGCAGCGCGGGAACGTCGAAGCCGTTCACGGCGATGACCGCGAGGTCGTGCTCGGGGTCGAACGCGACCACTCGGCCCGAGACGGCGGCTCCGCTCGGGGCCTCGACGACGGGACGATCCACTCCCGCGACGACGTGCGCGTTGGTCACGATGCGGTCGGGAGCGACGACGAAGCCCGATCCCGAGAGCGAGGTGCCGCACTGGAACGCGGCGCCCGAGACGCGTACGACCGATCCCAGCGCGCGCTGCACCGAGGCGGTCTCGGACGCGGCGGGCGGGGCGGCGACGTCGACCGGCTCGTTGAGGACGCGGGCGACCCAGGGGGCTGCGCCGTCGAGCGCGGTGTCGCGCGCCTGGGCGAGGAACGACTGCACGGGCTTCGGCGTGAGACGATCCACGGCCGCGACGATGCGCGAGCCGGCGATGGCGGGGGAGAGCGTCGGGACGCCGAGCCCCTGCACGGTCGTGGCGACCAGCACGGCGATCAGGATCGCGACCACCAGGTTGCCGAGGGCGCCCGTGATGCGATCGAGCCAGCCGAGGCGGATCCGCTTCGCGCCGCGGCGGAGCAGCCTGCCGATCGCGCCGCCGAGCGCGGTGCCGACACCGAGCAGCAGCACGATCGCGCCGATCGCCGCGGGGATCCGCCACTCCGGCTGCGTCACCTGCGCGGTGAGCCAGGGCACGAAGAAGAAGGCGGCGACGCCGCCCGCGACGAGGCCGGCCAGGCCCGCCGCGGTGCGCAGCAGTCCCGCCCGGTAGCCGTTGACGAGCGCTCCGATCCCGATGGCCGCGAGGAGCAGGTCGACCAGCACGCTGCCGTTCATCGCGTCCTCCTCGTGTGCGTCGTGTCGGGTTCCCGTGCTCCAGCCTGCGGCAGTCCGCCTCGGAGGAGCCTGTGCGACGGGCCGGGCCGGTTGTCGGTGGCCGCCGCTACCATGGACGGGTGGCTACCGCACTGTATCGCCGTTACCGGCCAGAGTCCTTCTCCGAGATGATCGGACAGGAGCAGGTGACGGCACCCCTCATGACCGCGCTGCGCTCGGAACGCATCGGCCACGCCTACCTGTTCAGCGGACCGCGCGGCTGCGGCAAGACCACCTCGGCCCGCATCCTCGCGCGCTGCCTCAACTGCGCCGAGGGTCCGACTGACACCCCGTGCGGCGTGTGCCCCAGCTGCGTTGAGCTCAGTCGTGCCGGCGGCGGTTCCCTCGACGTGGTCGAGATCGACGCCGCGAGCCACGGCGGCGTCGACGACGCGCGCGACCTGCGCGAGCGCGCGGTGTTCGCGCCGGCGCGCGACCGCTACAAGATCTTCATCATCGACGAGGCCCACATGGTCACGGCGGGCGGCTTCAACGCGCTGCTCAAGATCGTGGAGGAGCCGCCGCCCCACGTGAAGTTCATCTTCGCGACGACGGAGCCCGAGAAGGTCATCGGCACCATCCGCTCCCGCACGCACCACTACCCGTTCCGGCTCATCGCCCCCGCCACGCTCATCGAGTACGTGCAGTCGCTGTGCGACAGCGAGCAGGTCGAGGTCGAGCCCGGCGTGCTGCCGCTCGTCGTGCGCGCCGGCGGCGGCTCGGTGCGCGACACCCTCTCGATCCTCGACCAGCTCATCGCCGGGTCCGAGGGCAACCGGGTCACCGCCGAGCGTGCCACGGGTCTGCTCGGCTACACCCCGAGCGAACTGATCGACGAGGTCGTCGTGGCGATCGGCGCAGCCGACTCCGCTGCGGCCTTCCGCGCCGTCGACCGCGTGGTGCAGACGGGTCAGGATCCCCGTCGCTTCGTCGAGGACATGCTCGAACGGCTGCGCGACCTCATCGTCATCAGCGCCACCACGGTCCAGGGCGCGTCCGCCGTGTTCCGCGGGGTGCCCGAGGACCAGCTGCAGCGCATGTTCGAGCAGGCGCAGGTCTTCGCACCGGGTCGCCTCTCGCGCATCGCCGACACGGTGAGCGAATCGCTCGACCGCATGGTCGGGGCTACCGCGCCCCGACTGCACCTCGAACTCATGATCGCCCGCGCCCTCGTCGCCGAGGCACCCGCGGCCGGCTCGACGAACTCGGCCGGGCAGGCGGCGGAGCCGCAGATGTCGCTGCGGGCCGCGATCACCGGTCAGACGGCACCCGCGGCCCCGCAGCGTGCCGCCTCCGCGCCGACGACGGCCCAGGCCCCGGTGGCGGCTCCGGCCCCGACTGGGGCCCGGCCCGCGCAGCAGCCGAACGGGGGGACCGCTGCGCAGCAGCCCCCGGTCGAGACCGCCGAGGCACCGGCTCCCGCGGCGCAGCCCGCGCCGGTTTCTGCCGCTCCCTCCGCTCCGGCGGCCCCGGCGAACGCCGCCCAGACCGCCCGTGCGGTGCGCGAGTTCCTGCGTGAGGACTCGGCGGGTGCCGCGCCGTTCGGTCGTCCCGTCTCCGACGTGCTCGCCGGGGTCCCGCGTGAGCCCCTCAACGTGAGCGCGGAGCCGAGCGCCCCCGCTCCGTCCGCGGCTCCCACCGCACCGGCTGCCGCGAGCAGGCCCGCTCAGCCCGCCGCCCCCGCTCCCGTTCAAGGCCCGGTGGGCGACGCTGCCGAGGCCGGCTCGGACGACGCTTCCGCGGACGAATCGGGCGAGGCGACGCTCGACGACCTCACCGAGATCTGGCCCGACCTGCTCGAGGAGCTGCTCGAGGGCGACCGGGACGCATGGAACGCGGTCCGCGAGATCACGCCGCTCGGACTGGACGGCGATGTGCTGTCGCTCGGTTTCCCGTCGAAGTCGAGCCTCGACGTCTTCAAGACGGCCGGGGCCGGACCGCTGCGCGAAGCGATCCTGTCGGCGGTCGGGGTGCAGGTGCGCTACCAGCCGAAGCAGCTCCCCGCGGGTGCGAGCCCGCGCGAATCCGCCCCCTCGTCGACCGGAGAAGGCGGTGCCCCGCAGCGCTCGAGCACGCCCGACTCCGACGATTCGGACCCTCACCGAGCCGGATCCGTTCCCAGCGCCGAACCCGCACGACCCGAACCGGAAGCGTCCCGACCAGGGGCAGAGCCCGCCCCTGCGGGTGCGGAGCCCGCTCCTGCTGCCGCCCCCGAGAATGTGGCACCGAGTCCGGAACCGATCGACCGGGCGCCGACGCCCGCCGCGGACCCGACTCCCGCGAAGCAGGCCGCCGCAGGGCCGGTCGTTCCGGCGCCGGCGCCCGGATACGGCGACGACCCCTACGCGAACGACGACGGAATGCCGAGCGACGACGACGACGGCGAGGGGGACCCCTACGGAGATCCGTACGCCGACCGCCGCACGGTCCCGGCCGCCGCGCCGCAGACTGCTGCGCCCGCAGCCGCGACCGAGGCCCCCGGCGCTGCACCCGCGCAGCTCCCCGAGGATCGTGCGTCCAGCAGACTCGCCGCTCTCGCCTCCGCGATGGCCGCCCGCGAGTCCGCTCCCACGACGGCGCCCGCGCCGTCGAACGGTGCTCCCGCGCACGAGCGACCCGCTCCCATGACCGAGTGGGCCGCGCCCTCCGCCCCCGATGCCGCGGCCGCCGAACCGGCCCCGGCCCCGATTCCCGCCGCGCCCGAGCGGGAGGCCCGGGTCGAGGCCCCGCCCGTTCGCTCGAGCGAGCCGCAGGCAGCTGCCGGGAGCGGGTCGCCGGAGCGCGCACCCTCGCGCGTCGGTTTCGCCGCCGCAGGGCAGAGCGCCGCGGCCCCGAAGGCGCCCGCTGCCGAGGCGGCGATCCCGGGGCCGGGCATCGCGGACCCCGACACCGGCCCCGAGCTCGTCCGCTACGGCGAAGCCGTGGTGCGCGAAGTGCTCGGAGCCCGATTCGTCGAGGAGCGCCCGCTCCCCGGACAACCCGAAAGTTGAGCTGCTGAACCATGTACGACGGCATCGTTCAAGACCTGATCGACGAGTTCGGTCGGCTCCCCGGCATCGGCCCGAAATCGGCCCAGCGCATCGCCTTCCACATCCTCCAGACCCAGAACTTCGACGTGTCCCGGCTCGCCGAGCTGCTGAGCGAGGTGCGCGAGAAGGTGCGGTTCTGCGAGGTCTGCGGCAACATCACTGAAGAGACGCGCTGCTCGATCTGCCGTGATCCCCGTCGCGATCAGGCGCTCATCTGCGTGGTCGAGGAGCCGAAGGACGTGGTCGCGATCGAGCGCACCCGGCAGTTCCGCGGCCTCTACCACGTGCTCGGCGGAGCGATCAGCCCCATCGACGGCGTCGGGCCCGACGACCTCAGCATCCCCGCGCTCATGCGCCGACTCGGCGACGGCGAGGTGAAGGAGGTCATCCTCGCCACCGATCCCAACCTCGAGGGCGAGGCGACCGCGGCGTACCTCTCGCGACTGCTCACCGCGATCGACGTTCCCGTCTCGCGGCTCGCATCGGGCCTCCCCGTCGGCGGCGACCTCGAGTTCGCCGACGAGGTCACGCTCGGCCGGGCATTCGAGGGCCGCAGACAGGTCGAATAGCGCCCGCTTGCCTCGGAGCGCACCGATCCGCGTAACGCAGGCATCCCGCAGGCGTCGGCGCGATAGACTGGACGCTCGCATATATTCCGTCCCTGACTGCTGGAGGTCTCCGACGTGGCATTGATCGTGCAGAAGTTCGGCGGCTCGTCGGTTTCGGACGCCGAGAGCATCAAGCGCGTCGCCAAGCGCATCGTCGAGACCCGTCGCGCCGGCAACGAGGTCGTCGTCGCCGTCAGCGCCATGGGCGACACCACCGACGAACTGCTCGATCTGGCGGCCGCGTGCACGCCGATCCCCGCCCCGCGCGAGCTCGACATGCTGCTCACCGCGGGCGAGCGCATCTCGATGGCGCTGCTCGCCATGACCATCAAGGGCATGGGCGTCGAAGCGCTCTCCTTCACCGGGAGCCAGGCGGGCATGATCACGACCGCGGAGCACGGCTCCGCCAAGATCGTCGACGTGACCCCGGGCCGCGTGCGCGAGGCGCTCGACGAGGGGGCCGTGGCCATCGTCGCCGGCTTCCAGGGCTTCAGCCGCGACTCCCGCGACATCACGACCCTCGGCCGCGGCGGATCCGACACGACGGCCGTCGCGCTCGCGGCAGCGCTCGGTGCCGACGTCTGCGAGATCTACACCGACGTCGACGGGGTGTTCACGACCGACCCCCGCATCGTCCCGCGCGCCCGCAAGATCGACGCGATCACCGCGGAGGAGATGCTCGAGCTGGCCGCCTCCGGTGCCAAGGTGCTGCACCTGCGCGCCGTCGAGTACGCGCGCCGGCACGGTGTCGCACTGCACGTCCGCTCCTCGTTCTCCAACGAGACGGGCACCATCGTCTACGACCCCGCGAAGGGGCATCCGAAGGGAGCACAGGTGGAAGAGCCGATCATCACCGGGATCGCCGCCGAGAAGAACGAGGCGAAGGTCACCGTCGGTGGCGTGCCCGACGTCCCGGGCAAGGCCGCGCAGATCTTCGAGATCGTGGCGAAGACCAACGCCAACATCGACATCATCGTGCAGAACGTGTCGGCCGCCGACACGAACCGCACCGACATCTCGTTCACCGTGCCCCTCGAAGAGGGCCGCCGCGCGGTCGAGGCGCTCGAGGCCGAGCGCGAGTCCGTCGGGTTCCTGAGCCTGCAGTACGACGACCAGATCGCCAAGGTCGCCGTCGTGGGTGCGGGTATGCGCACCAGCTCGGGCGTCTCCGCTCAGCTGTTCCGCGCGCTCTACGACGCGGGCATCAACATCGAGATGATCTCGACCTCCGAGATCCGTATCTCCGTCGTCACGCGCGCCGACCTCATGGAGCAGACCGTGCGCGTGCTCCACACCGCCTTCGGTCTCGACTCCGATACCGAGGCGACCGTCTACGCCGGTACCGGCCGATAGGCCCGAGAGGAACACATGGCAGAGCAGCAGGGTTTCAACGTCGCCGTCGTCGGCGCCACGGGTCAGGTCGGCGCGGTCATGCGCAGGCTCCTGGTCGAGCGGGAGTTCCTGATCGCGTCGATCCGCTTCTTCTCGAGCGCGCGCTCGGCGGGAACCGTCATCGAATTCCGCGGTGAGCAGATCACCGTCGAGGACGTCGCGACCGCCGACAAGAGCGGCATCGACATCGCACTGTTCTCGGCGGGCGGCGCCGCATCCCGCGAGTACGCGCCGCAGTTCGCTGCGGCGGGCGCCATCGTCATCGACAACTCGAGCGCGTGGCGCCTCGCCCCCGAGGTGCCGCTCGTGGTCAGCGAGGTCAACCCGCACGCCGTCGACGGCATCGTCGAGGCCGGCCAGGGCATCATCGCGAACCCCAACTGCACCACCATGGCAGCGATGCCGGCGCTGAAGGCGCTCGACGCCGCAGCCGGCCTCGAACGCCTCATCGTGACCACCTTCCAGGCCGTCTCCGGCTCCGGTCTCGCCGGAGCCCGTGAGCTCGCCGGGCAGGTGACCGCCGCCGTCGAGGCAGGCGGCATCGAGGGCCTCGTGCACGACGGCGCGGCGGTCGAGTTCCCCGCTCCCGAGGTCTACACCAAGACCATCGCGTTCGACGTGCTGCCGCTCGCCGGCTCCATCGTCGACGACGGCGAGGGCGAGACCGACGAGGAGAAGAAGCTCCGCAACGAGAGCCGCAAGATCCTCGAGCTGCCCGAACTGCTCGTCGCGGGCACCTGCGTGCGCGTGCCGGTGTTCACCGGGCACTCGCTGTCGGTGCACGCCGAATTCGCGAACGACATCACGCCCGAGCGCGCCACCGAGGTGCTCGCAGCGGCTCCCGGCGTCGAACTGAGCGATGTTCCGACCCCGCTCGAGGCCGCAGGCCAGGATCCCTCGTTCGTCGGCCGTATCCGCCAGGACCAGTCGGCTCCCGCGGGCCGCGGCCTCGTGTTCTTCGTCTCGAACGACAACCTGCGCAAGGGCGCCGCGCTCAACGCGGTGCAGATCGCGGAGCTCGTGGCGGCGAAGCGTTCGGCGTAGCCCCAGCGCATCGACTCAACATCCCGCAGGCGCTCAGCTCGAGCGTCGCCCTGCTCATCATCACGCTCTTCGGCGGATACGCCATGCTGTTCGTATTCGGGATCGTGTTCGTCGTCATCGCCGC
>NZ_LAYO01000088.1 GCF_000980875.1 Leucobacter sp. Ag1
CGCAGCACCGCCCGGATCGCGGCGTACGTGCGCGGACTCGCGCGGTAGACGAGTCCCCCGACAGGGATTCGAACCCTGACTGAACCGATTTTAAGTCGGTTGCCTCTGCCAGTTGGGCTATCGGGGGGCGAACCTCCATCGTGCCACAGCGCGTGGGAGCGCCCGGCGCACGGTCACCCGGGCCCGCCCGGCGCCCACCCGCGCAAAAGAGTGAGCCCCGAGCTGGGCAGAACTCGGGGCTCACGGTAGGTCGTGGGGTTCGAGCTGGGCAGAACCCGAACCCCACAGCTGTGGCGGTCGACCGGAGGCCGACCGAAATCATCAGGCGGAGAGGCGCCCTCGCAGCGTCTCGAGCTCCTGGTGCAGGCGAGCCGGCACGCGGTCGCCGAACTGCGCGAAGAACTCCTCGGTCAGCTCCGCCTCGGCCAGCCAGGAGGCCGGGTCGATCGCGAACAGCTCGTCGAGGTCGGCGGCCGGGAGATCCAGGCCGTCGAGGTTCAGCTCGCCCTCGGCGGGCACGGTGCCGACCGCGGTCTCGCGACCCTCGACCTCGCCGGCGATGCGGCGGATCACCCAGTCGATCACGCGCGAGTTGTCGCCGAATCCGGGCCACAGGAAGCGGCCGTCGGCGCCCTTGCGGAACCAGTTCACCTGGAAGATCTTCGGAGCCTTCTCACCGAGCTTCTCGCCCATCTCGAGCCAGTGGCCCCAGTAGTCGGCCATGTTGTATCCGCAGAAGGGCAGCATCGCGAAGGGATCGCGGCGCAGCTCGCCGACCGAACCCTCCTGAGCGGCGGTCTTCTCCGAGCCCATGGTCGCGCCGACGAACACGCCGTGCTCCCAGCTGAGCGACTGCGCCACGAGCGGCACGTTGGTCGCGCGGCGACCGCCGAAGAGGATCACGTCGAGCGGGACGCCGTCCTGCTCGTACCAGTCGTCGGCGAGGGTCGGGGTCTGCTGGATCGGCACGGTGAAGCGCGAGTTCGGGTGCGCCGCCGGGCGGCCGGACTCGGGGGTCCAGTCGTTGCCCTGCCAGTCGATCAGGTGGTCGGGGACCTCATCGGTCATGCCCTCCCACCAGACATCGCCCTGATCGGTGAGCGCGACGTTGGTGAAGATGGTGTTGCCCCAGAGGGTCTCCATCGCGACCGGGTTGGTCGACGCGCCGGTGCCCGGTGCGACGCCGAAGAAGCCGGCCTCGGGGTTGATCGCGTACATGCGACCGTCCTTGCCGGGGCGGAGCCAGGCGATGTCGTCGCCGATGGTCTCGACCTTCCAGCCGGGGATCGTCGGCTGGAGCATCGCGAGGTTGGTCTTGCCGCAGGCCGAGGGGAACGCGGCGGACAGGTGGTAGTCCTTGCCGGTCGCGGTGTCGGTCAGCTTGAGCAGCAGCATGTGCTCGGCGAGCCAGCCCTCGTTGCGGCCCATCACCGAGGCGATGCGCAGCGCGAAGCACTTCTTCGAGAGCAGGGCGTTGCCGCCGTAGCCGGATCCGAACGACCAGACCTCGAGCGTGTCGGGGAAGTGCGTGATGTACTTCGTGTCGCTGCAGGGCCACTCGACGTCCTGCTGGCCCGGCTCGAGCGGAGCGCCGACCGAGTGCACGGTGCGGACCCACTCGCTGCCGGCGGTGATGCCGTCGAGCGCGTCCTGGCCCATGCGGGTCATGATGCGCATGTTGAGCACGGCGTAGGGCGAATCGGTGAGCTGGACGCCCAGCTGCGAGATCGCACCGCCGACGGGGCCCATCGAGAAGGGCACCACGTACATGGTGCGGCCGCGCATGGAGCCCGCGAAGAACGGCTGCAGCTCGGCCTTCATCTCGGCCGGCGCGCGCCAGTTGTTGGTGGGGCCCGCATCCGCCTCGTTCTCGGAGCAGATGAAGGTGCGGTCCTCGACGCGCGCAACGTCGCCCGGGTGGGAGCGAGCGAGGAAGCTGCCGGGACGCAGATCCTTGTTGAGCGGGAGCAGGGTGCCCGCCTCGACCATCTCGGAGGTGAGCTGCGCCCACTCCTCCTGGGATCCGTCGCACCAGACGACGGCCTCGGGACGGGTGAGTTCGGCGACCTCGGTCACCCAGGTGAGCACCTCGGCCACATCGGTGGTCGCGTTGCTGCGGACCAGCTCGGCGATCGTGGCTTCCGGCGCGAGAGTCGTGGCGCTGCCCATGACGTCGTACTCCTCGGGTAAGAAACGGTGGTAGACCCATTCTCGGACGCCCTTCGGACACCGAACCGTCACTTTCGACTGTAAAGAATCGCACTTCTTGCCGTATAGTCAAGGAATGGCCCCCCACTCGGATTCCATCACCGACGACAGCGCGAGCCAGCGCCTCCTGCTCGGCAAGCGCATCAAGCACTTCCGCGTCGCAGCCGGACTCACCCTCGATCAGCTCGGCGAACGCGTCGGGGTCGTCGCGAGCCAGCTCTCCCACATCGAGAACGGCCGGCGGGAGCCTCGGCTGTCCCTCCTGCAGGGCATCGCGCAGGCCCTCGAGGTCGATACCGCCGAGCTGCTCAAGGCCGAGGCCCCGGATCGCCGCAGCGCGCTCGAGATCGAGCTGGATCGCGCGCAGGCACTCCCCCTCTACGCGCAGCTGCAGCTCCCCCGGGTCCGCATGCCGAAGTCGCTCAGCGACGACGCCCTCGAATCGCTGGTCGGGCTGCACCGGGAGCTGCTGCGCCGTTCGCGCGCCGCGGCCGCGACCCCCGAGGAGGCGCGCCGGGCCAACACGCGCATCCGCATGCAGATGCGCGAGCGCGACAACTACCTGCCCGAGCTGGAGCGCGCCGCGGACGAGCTGATGAGCCGCCTCGGCCCCCGCTACGGCGCGCTGCGCCACCGCGAGGTGGCCGTGCTCGCCGAGTCGCTCGGCTTCACCCTGATCTTCGCCGACGACCTACCGCCGAACACGCGCAGCATCACCGATCTCGAGGGCGGCCGCATCTACCTGCCGCCCGCCTCGATCCCCGGCGGTCACGGGCTGCGCTCCCTCGCGCTCCAGGCGATGGGCCACCGCGTGCTCGGGCACCGGCCGCCGGCGAGCTACGCCGAGTTCCTCGAGCAGCGGCTGCAGATCAACTACTTCGCCGCGGCCTGCCTGATCCCGGAGGCCCGCGCCGCCGAGTTCCTGCAGCAGGCCAAACGCGAGCGGAACCTCGCGATCGAGGATCTGCGCGACGCCTTCGGCGTGACGCACGAGGCCGCCGCGCACCGCTTCACGAACCTCGCGACCGAGCACCTCGGCCTGCGCGTCCACTTCTACCGGGCCGACGGCGCGGGTACGCTGCAGCGCGGCTACGAGAACGACGGCCTGCCGTTCCCCGCCGACGAGTCCGGTTCGGTCGAGGGGCAGCCGCTGTGCCGCAAGTGGGCCGGGCGTACCGCGTTCAACCGGACCAACCGCACGAGCGAGTTCTACCAGTACACCGACACCCCGGCGGGCACGTTCTGGGCGAGCGCGCAGACCGGCGATGCCGAGCAGGGCCCGTTCTCGATCACCTTCGGGGTGCCGTTCGACGACGCGAAGTGGTTCCGCGGTCGGGAGACCACCACGCGGACCTCGTCCACCTGCCCGGATCCGTCGTGCTGCCGCACCGCCGAGGGCGGACTGCTCGAACGCTGGGAGGGGAAGGCCTGGCCGAGCGCGCGCATGCACGCGCACGTGCTCTCCCCCCTGCCGACCGGATCGTTCCCCGGCGTCGACGACACCGAGATGTACGAGTTCCTGTCGCGGCACTCCGACGAGGGCTGAGCCCGGCCCCGTTCACCCGACGGGGCGCAGCCGCGGCACCCAGCACCGCACCCGGGCCCGGTACGCCTCGAACTCCGCACCGAAACGGCGCGCGAGGTCGTCCTCCTCGAACGGGCGCACGAGCTCGTTCCAGTAGAGGATCCCGCAGAGCGCGTAGACGGCGACCAGCCAGGAGCTGCCGCAGAGCCCGACCCCGAACGCCTGCACGATCCCGGCCAGCGCCATCGGGTTCCGCACGAGGCGGTAGGGACCTGTGAGCACGAGCCGGTTCGCCGCGGCCGAGGGCAGCGGCGTGCCGTCGCCGCGCAGCGCCATCGCGAACGCCGACCAGACACCGAGCGCGCTCGCCAGCAGCAGGATCCCGGCGCCGAGCAGGCGCACGGCGACGGGGAACTCCAGCCGCAGCCCCCAGCGCCACTCCAGCAGCGCGATCCCGAGCGGGATCACCCCGAGGAACAGGATCCAGAACACCGACATCTGCAGCAGGGTCCGCACGAGCTGCCGGAGCGGCGGAGTCCCGCGCCGCGCAGTGCCGAAGCCGAGCGGACCTGCGAGCGCGGCGTCGGCGGGGATCCTGCCGAAGCGCAGCAGCAACCAGGCGAGGACGCTCCCGATCCCGGCGGCGCTCATGAGCAGCGCGCCCCATCCGGCGGTTCCCGTCGCCGTCGCGATGATGACCATCGCCGCCGAGACGAACAGGGTCCACGGAACGGCGACCGAGGCCGCCCAGCGGGCCCCGAGCGCGACGAGCACGGAGGCGAGCACGAACAGCGGCACGTCGGCCGCCGCCATGAGCACCGGATCGATGCTGCCCAGCGTCGCCCGGCGCACCGCGGGGACGGCGAACACCGCGATCCACCAGACCGCGCCGGCGATCGCCTGCAGCCCGAAGTACGCGCGGCCGATCGTGCGCGAGGCGGCGTTCTCACGCACCCACCGCCCGGAGCCCAGCAGTGCCCCGGCAGCCTGGTTCATGAGTTCAGTCTAGGGAGTCCGCGCAGCACCCCCGGACGCGGCAGCGCCCCGCCGGGCGAATGGCTCGGCGGGGCGCTGCGGTGGAGCTGAGGATTACTCTGCTGCGGGCTTCGGACGGCTCGCGAACTCCTGGAAGATCGCCTTCGGCTCCTGAACGGCCTCGATGTTCACGACATCGCGACCCAGGAAGAAGTGCCCGACCCAGCCGCCGAACACGCGCCACTTGCGCTCCCACGTGGGGATCGCGAGGCCGTGGTAGAAGCGGTGCGCGAGCCACGCGAAGTAGCCCTTCATCGCGAACTTGCCCGACTGGAACACGCCCGTGTTCAGGCCGAGGCCCGCGACCGCGCCGGCGTTCTTGTGGTTGTACTCGCGCACGCCCTCGCCGCGCAGGTCGGCGACGATGTTCTTGGCGAGCAGCTTGCCCTGGCGCACGGCGTGCTGCGCGTTGGGCACGCAGAAGCCGCCGGGGCCGGGGGTCGCCGAGATGTCGGGGACCTGCGAGGTGTCGCCGGCGGTCCATGCGCCGTCGAGCTCCGAGCCGTCCTCGGACGTGATGCGCAGGTTGGGGCTCGCGATCACGTGGCCGCGGGGGCCGATCGGCAGGTCGGTGCCGCGCAGGAACGGGCGGGGCATGACGCCCGCGGTCCAGACGATGAGGTCGGACTCGTAGTTCTCGCCCGTCGAGAGCTCGATCTTGCCGTCGACGGCCGAGCTGAGCTGCGTGTCGAGGTGGATATCGACGCCACGGCGGGTCTGGTCCTTGACGACCCAGTTCGCCGTCTCCTGCGACACCTCGGGCATGATCCGTCCCATGGCCTCGATGAGGTGGAACTTCGTCTCGTCGAAGGTGATCTCGGGGTACCGGCGCAGCAGCGAGGTGGCGAACGAGCGCAGCTCGGAGATCGATTCGATGCCGGCGAAGCCGCCGCCCACGACGGTGACGGTGAGGAGCTTCGCGCGCTCGGGGCTGCCGGCGGGCAGCGACGCTGCGCGCTCGAAGTTGCCGACCATGCGGTCGCGCACGGCGACGGCCTCTTCGATGGTCTTCATGCCGATCGCGTTGTCGGCGATGCCGGCGATCGGGAAGGTGCGCGAGACCGAACCGGTGGTGACCACGATGTGGTCGTACGCGAACTCGAAGGGCTCGCCCTCGGTCGGCGTGACCGTGGCGGTCTTCGTGGCGTGCGAGATGCCCGTGACCTTGCCCGCGATGTTCGCGGTGCGGTTCAGGTGGCGGCGACGCGCCACGACCGCGTGACGGGGCTCGATGGAGCCCGATGCCACCTCGGGGAGGAACGGCAGGTACGCCATGTAGGGCAGCGGGTCAACGATGGTGACCTCGGCCTCACCGGCACGGAGCATCTTCTCGAGCTTCCATGCCGTGTAGAACCCGGCGTAGCCGCCGCCGACGATCAGAATCTTCTTCGCCACGAAGCAGTCTCCTTGGGACGCATAGCTGATGAGCACCCGAGTAGAAACGGGCACAGAAAAACCGGGCGACGTCCGCCCGATGTTTTCAGTCTACTCCCGGGAAACGGGTGGGTGGTGCGCTTTCTGCTGTTTTCGTGCGCGGAAGGCACAGAAGCGGGTGCGAATCAGCGTTTGCGCCGCAGAAGGTTCAGGTGTTCTGCCAGTGAGCGAGTCCCGCACGCTCGAGCGCGAGGTCGCCGATGGGGTTGACGCCCTTGCCCGCGGCCAGCGCGTGGCCGACGAGGGCGTGCAGGCACTTGACCCGGTTGGGCATGCCGCCGGCGCTGACGCCGGCGAGCTCGGGCACCTCGCCCAGCTGGTCGCGATCCTCGATGTAGGCGCGGTGCGCTTCGCCGTAGGCGGCGAGCACCGCTTCGTCCTCGGCGAGGAGCTCGTTGTACTCGACCATGACGCCGGTCGCCTCGAGACGCGATGCCGCGGCGACCGCCTCCGGGTGGCACAGGTAGTAGAAGGTGGGGAACGGGGAGCCGTCGGGCAGTCGCGGCGAGGTGGCCACGACCGCGGGGCTGCCGTCGGCCGCGCGCGCGGCGATGCCGACGACGCCTCGGGCTTCGCGGCCCAGCTGCTCGCTCACCGCAGCGATATCGGCCTCGGTCGGTGCGGGGTACGGGGGCCTGCTCACGGTGCCTGCTTCTCCTGGGTCTCGGGGGTCTCGGTGGTCTTGGCGGTCGGGCTCGGAGCGGTCTGCTTCGAGCCGGTGCCCGACTTCTGCTGCGCCCGCGCATCGGGGCTCAGCTGCTCGGGGGTCGCGGCGGTCGTTCCGGCCCCGAGGGTCGACGACACCAGCGACTTCGCCCAGTTCCGGTCGATCCGGGTGAGCTTCGAGCTGGTGCCGTCGGTGCGCTCCGGGGGCAGCACGACGTCGCTGATCACGCTCAGCTGGGTCTCCCCCGGCATCACGTAGAACAGTCGGCCGCGCGCCTGGGAGCGCACGTAGACCGGATCCTTCCATTTGGCCCGCTCCGCATCGATCTCGTTCACCGCTTCGCGATGCTGCTTCACGCTCTCCCGGAGTTCCGAAATCTGGCGCTGCTGCTGCACGAAGGTCGACAGGATGGGGCTGATCGCGAACGCGCCGATGACGACGAGCGCGATGTTGATCACGGTGAAGGCGCTGAAGCGGAGGCTCGAGGACCAGTCCCCGGCCCCCTGGGCTTCGCGCTTCGCCATGGAAGGATCCGGTCCGGGTGCTTAGTTCGCGTCCGCGGTGAAGCGGGGGAACGCGGCGCGGCCGGCGTAGCGCGCAGCGCCGCCGAGCTCCTCCTCGATGCGGAGCAGCTGGTTGTACTTGGCGACGCGATCGGAGCGGGCAGGTGCACCGGTCTTGATCTGGCCGCAGTCGGTCGCGACGGCGAGGTCGGCGATGGTGACGTCCTCGGTCTCGCCCGAACGGTGCGACATGACAGCGGTGTAGCCCGAGCGCTGCGCGAGCTGCACGGCGTCGAGGGTCTCGGTGAGCGTGCCGATCTGGTTGACCTTGACGAGGATCGAGTTGGCGGTGCCCTTCTCGATGCCCTCGGCGAGACGCGCCGGGTTGGTGACGAACAGGTCGTCGCCGACGAGCTGCACGCGGGCACCGATCTCGTCGGTGAGGTGCTTCCAGCCGTCCCAGTCGCTCTCGTCGAGCGGATCCTCGATCGAGACCAGCGGGTAGCGGTCGAGCAGATCGGCGTAGTACGCGCTCATCTCGGCCGCGGTGCGATCCTGGCCCTCGAACTTGTAGACGCCGTTCTCGTAGAACTCCGACGACGCCACGTCGAGCGCGACGGCCACGTCGCGGCCCGGCACGTAGCCGGCGCGCTCGATGGCCTCGACGATCAGGTCGAGCGCCTCGGCGTTGGTGGGCAGGTCGGGAGCGAAGCCGCCCTCGTCGCCCAGGCCCGTCGAAAGGCCCTTCTCGTTGAGGAGCGACTTGAGCGCGTGGTAGACCTCGACGCCCCAGCGGAGCCCCTCCGAGAAGGTCTCGGCACCGAGCGGCACCGCCATGAACTCCTGGATGTCGACGCCGGTGTCGGCGTGCGCGCCGCCGTTGATGATGTTCATGAGCGGCACGGGGAGCGTGCTCGCGTTCGGGCCGCCCAGGTAGCGGTAGAGCGGCAGACCGGCCGACTCGGCGGCGGCGTGCGCCACCGCGAGGCTGACGCCGAGGATCGCGTTCGCACCCAGGGCGCTCTTGTTGTCGGTGCCGTCGGCCTCGATGAGCGCCATGTCGATGAGGCGCTGGTCGTCGGCGGCGAAGTCGTCGATGGCCGGGCCGAGGCGGTCGAACACCGCGTCGACGGCCTTCAGCACGCCCTTGCCCTGGTAGCGATCGGCGTCGCCGTCGCGGAGTTCGTAGGCCTCGAAGGCCCCGGTCGATGCGCCCGACGGGACGGCTGCGCGCCCCACGGAGCTGTCGGTCAGGCCGACCTCGACCTCGACGGTCGGGTTGCCTCGCGAGTCGAGAATCTCGCGTGCGATCACCGCATCGATAAATGCCACCATGCACTCCTTGCATTCGCCGTGGGGGTTGAACGGTACCGGGAGCCGGCACCGGGATCGAGTCTACCGGCGAGCCCCGCCGGGACGCGCCGGAGATGCTGTGGCTACGCGGAGAGTTCGCGCAGTTCGAGCGCGTCGACGTCGCGCTCCCCCGCCCGGACGTTCGCGAAGCGGGTGAAGCCCTGCTCGGCCACGCGGGCCAGCAGCGTCTTCATGTTCTTCTGCCGGCGCTCGAGCCGCACGCGGTGGCCGCGCGCGACGAGCGCGGCCTTGAGCGAGGCGAGGTCGGCGGGAGCCGCGTCGGCGTCGTGCACGAGGGCGACGGCCTCGGGGCCGGTCGACGCGGGCAGCTCGATGAGGTCGACGATCCGCTCGAAGCCGATCGACGAGCCGACGGCCGGCACGTCCTGGCCGAGGAAGCGGCCGATCATGCCGTCGTAGCGTCCGCCGCCGCCGACCGAGCTGCCGGAGCCCGGGTGCGCCACCTCGAAGATGGTGCCCGTGTAGTAGCCCATGCCGCGCACGAGCGTCGGGTCGAAGCGCAGCTCGACGCCCTCGGGCAGCACGCCTTCGAGCGCGGCGCCGATCTCGGCGAGGTTCGCGACGCCCTCGGCGGCGGCTCCCGCGGGCAGGACCGCGGAGATCGCCTCCGCGGTGAGCGGGATCCCGTCGCCCGCGAGGCGCGGCTCGACCGCGGCCAGCACGGCGCCGAGTCGCTCGGCGGCCTCGGGATCGAGTTCGCGGAGCTCGCCGATGACGCCCTCGGCCCCGATCTTGTCGAGCTTGTCGACGATGATCAGTGCGCGGTCGTGGGTCTCGGGCGCGAAGCCGCAGTGGTCGAGCAGACCGAAGAGGATCCGGCGATCGTTCACGCGGAACACGCAGCCGGTGAGGCCGAGTTCGGCGAACACCCGCGAGGTCGCCGAGAGCAGCTCGACCTCGGCGAGCAGGCCGGCTTCGCCGATGACATCGATGTCGACCTGCACGAACTGGCGGTAGCGCCCCTTCTGCGGACGTTCGGCGCGCCAGACGGGACCCATCTGGATCGAGCGGAACACGGGAGGCAGCTCGGCGCGGTGGCTCGCGTAGAAGCGCGACAGCGGCACGGTCAGGTCGAAGCGGAGGCCGAGATCGGCCAGCTGCTCGGCGTCGCCGGTCTCGGCCGCGGCGGCGAGCGCCTCGGCGCCGAGGCCGCGCTTGAGGATCGAGAAGCTGAGCTTCTCGTTGTCGCCGCCCAGTCCGGCGTGCAGGCGCGCGTGATCCTCGACGACGGGCGTCTCGATCTCGTCGAAGCCGTGATCGCGGTAGACGCGCTTGATCACGCTGAAGGCGTGCTCGCGCTTCGCCTTGTCTGCCGGAAGGAAGTCGCGCATGCCGCGGGGCGGGTTCACCTGTGAGGCCATACGGACCATTCTTCCATCTCGGCGCGGGCTTCCGCGTCGCGGCGTGTTGCGGGCGGTCGGGACGCGAGGAGACTCTGGGCGAAATCTTGATCTGCGCAGGCAGCACAAGTTGTGCTACTTTCTCAGCACAAGACGATCAACGAGCACCTCCGGCTCGCGGACCGCCCCGAAAGGACCGATATGGACACGCTCATCCAGCTGCTCCACTCAGCCAAGGAACTCTTCCCGGTCGAGGTCGCCCTCGCGCTCGGCACCGCCTTCTTCGCCCTGTCATGGATCCGCCCGCGCAGCACGGTCCAGCTCCCCTCCCGGAAGCAGGCGGCGCTGCCCCTCTTCCTGTGGGGCATCGTCTCAGCGCTCCTGGTGCTCGGGATCGGAACGACGACCAGCTGGATCGCCGCGAGCGACCCGATGCACGTCGACTGGGACGCGTGGTGGCAGCGCCCGCTCCCGCTCTTCGCTACCGCCGCCCTGCTGCTCGTCGTGGTGCTCCCCCTCCGCCTGGCCGGAGTGCCGGCGCCAGGCCACCGCGCGATCACCCCTCGCCGCCGCTGGTGGGAGTTCACGCCGAGGACCCTGCTCTGGATCACGGCGATCACGGGCACGCTCGGATTCCTCACCGCGGGGTGGCAGATCCTGATCGGAGTGTCGGTCCCGAGCGACGGGGACCGTTACGGCATCGGCTCCATCCCAACCGATCTTCCGGCATTCGGCCGGTTCCAGGATGGCATGGGCTATTACTGGGGAGCCGGCTGGCCGAACCACCTGCTCACCCTGGTCGCCCTCCTGCTCTGCGCGATCGCGCTACCGCTCGCACTGGGCGCGGGGGCCAACCGTCCGGCTCCCGTCGATGCCCTCGCTGCTGAAGTTCGCGTATCGCGCGAGGCCGCGGCCAGGACCATGACGCTCTTCGCGCTGGGCGGGATCCTTCTGACGCTCGGTGCAGTCTGGGCCTTCGTCGGCTTCGTCGGCGAGATCATCGTCGGCGTCGATGGTCTCGCGGCTTCCCCCGGAGAGCTCGTCACCATCGGCACGGGCTACCGGGATGTCGCACGACCGCTCCACTGGGCCGGCTACATCGTGCAGGGAATCGGTGCGGCGGTGCTCATGCGCCTCACCGTCGACCTCGCTCGATCCTTCGTCTCGGGGCGGCGAGCGGAAGCGAGGGCGGTTGCCAGCAGCCCCGTCGGCGTCCACAGAGGAACCGTCCGCGCGGAAGGCGAGCAGCGATGACCGCGCCGGGAACCGCCGACGAGCTCGCCGAGCTGTTCCGGGGAGCGATCCGCTCGGGCCGGCTCGGCGACGGCGAGCGGCTGCCGACCGTGCGGCAGACCGCGCGCGATTTCGGCCTCGCGCAGGCCACCGCCGCGAAGGCCTACAAGCAGCTCGAGTCGGAGGGGCTGGTCATCACGCGCACCGCCGCGGGCACCCGCGTCGCTCCGGGCGCCTCACGGGCGCCGCAGCCCGTGGTCGAGGCGGCGCGGCGTCTCGCCGAGGCCGGCCAGAGCGCGGGAACCTCGCTCGACGACGCGGTCGCGGTGCTGCGCACGCTCTGGGCCGACCCCGAGGAACCCGGCGCCGGAAACGCTTGAGCCGACGAGGAGGCGCGTCCGCGCCTCACTCCCCCGGCAGAGCCCGAGCGGCGAGTCGGTCCACCGCGCGACGCAGCGCGCGATCCGGATCCACACCCAGCGCGTTCGCGCGCACCACCAGATCGATCAGTGCATCACCGAGTTCCGCCTCGGCCTCGGCACCGTTCACGGCCTCCTCCGCGCGCACTCGACCATTCGGGTGCTCCGCCGCGGGATCCAGCGCACCGGCGCGCTTCAGCCGCTCCACGACCTTCGCCGCTCGGGCCAGCGTCGGCATCCCGGCAGGGATCCCCTCGAGCGCCCCGCGCGAGCCGCGCCGCTCCCCCGCGGCGTCCTCCTTGAGCCGCTCCCACTCGGCGTGCAGCTCCTCGACGCTCAGGTATCCGCGATCCCCGAAGACGTGCGGGTGCCGCGCGATGAGCTTCTCGTTCAGCCCGCTCGCGATCGCGTCCAGGTCGTACCCCTCGCCGTCCCGCTCCGCGAGCGCCGCATGGAACAGCACCTGGTACAGCACGTCGCCGAGTTCTCCGCGGACCTCGTCGGCCGGCAGCTCGCGCTCGATCGCATCGACGACCTCGGCGCTCTCCTCGATGAGAAACGGGACGAGCGAGGCGTGCGTCTGCACTCCGTGCCAGGCGCACCCGCCGTCGGCGACGAGCCTGCGGACGGTCTCCCGCACCGCGGCCACCGGATCCGACGCAGGGACCGGCACCGTTGCCTCCGCCGCCTCGACCCCATCCGTGCCGAACACCTCAGCTCCGCTCTCGCTCATGCTCGAACCCTATCGCGGCGCACCGGAGCGCCACCGAGTCCCGAATTCTTCGCACTGATCAGGGCATGCCCACAAAAGATTGAATATTCAATTGATCATTTATGTGAAAACAAACATTTCATTGCGGTCACAATTCCCTGACCCCAGCAGCGATATCCCACATCCGGGGATTTCACATGACTTAGGCTCGCAGAGGCCGGAAACGGTCCGGGCCGAGGCGATCTCGCGCTCATCCCCCCGCAGACATTCCAGACAGGAGTCACCTGATGACGAAGGCCATCCTTCCCCGTATCGGCGGCATCGCCGCAGCGATCGCGCTCACCGTGAGCATGGCGGCCTGCGCCGGCGGCCAGAGCGTTGCCGACGCCTGCAAGCTGGTGAAGACCACCGACAGCAAGATCTCGGAGTCGAACTCGGATATCGCGAACAGCATGTCGAAGCTCACCGAGGGCGAGAAGGTCGACTTCGCAGCCGCGCTCGATCCGGTGTCCAAGGCACTCAAGGACACCCAGTCGAAGATCACCAACGACAAGGTCAAGCCGCAGTACGACAAGATGGTGGCCGGCTTCGAATCCGTGAAGAAGTCGCTCGCGGGCATCGACATGTCCGTCTTCGCCGGCCTGGCGGACCTGAAGAACCTCGACATGTCGGACCCCGCCTCGATGCAGAAGATCGAGGAGCTCCGCAAGAAGAGCGAGGCCGCCCAGGCCGAGTTCTCGAAGGTCCAGAAGGATCTCGAGGCCTCGCAGAAGGACATGACCGGCGCCGTCTCCGAGATCAACAAGGTCTGCAACGCCGGCTGATCCGGCCGCCGAGCGAGGCCCCGGCCTCGCCGCACCCGCAACGGGCGCCGCACGGGATTCCTCCCGGCGGCGCCCGTTCCGCGTTTCCGGCGAACGTAGTCGGATTTCGACGCGCGAGCTCGCTCAGCCGACGGATCGAACGAACCCGCTCAGCCGGCGGCCGGCGGATCCGCTTCGAGCAGCGTGCCGAGCACGCGGCCCGTCCAGGCGACGATGTCACCCTCGTCGCCCATGCGCTTCTGCCCCACACCCGCGAGCGGGCTGCGCGAGGAGGCGGTCCCGCCGGGCAGCGGGATCTGCAGCGTCTTGGTCGACTCGGTGTAGCGCGACCCCGGGTACATGCGGTTCATGCGCATGCGGCGCGAGTCGAGGAGCTCGACCGGCTCGATCCGCAGGTTCGGACCGGCCGCGACAACCTTCGCGAGGCCCAGCTTCGCGGCCCGGCGACGCAGCGCGGACACGGAGGCGAGACGCTGTACTTCCTCGGGCGGGGCGCCGTAGCGGTCGGTCAGCTCTTCCAGCACGAGCGCCACGTGGTCCTCGGGGGCCTGCGGGTGGGCCGACGCCGCGAACTTCTGGTAGGCCTCGAGGCGCAGGCGCTCGCTCTCGACGTACTCCTCGGGGATGTGCGCGTCGACCGGCAGCTCGAGCACCAGCTCGCTCGGCCCCGTCGTCTCCTCGCCCTTGAACGTGTTCACGGCCTCGCCGATCATGCGCAGGTAGAGGTCGAAGCCGACCCCCGCGATGTGGCCCGACTGCTCGCCGCCGAGCAGGTTGCCCGCGCCGCGCAGCTCGAGATCCTTCAGGGCGACCTGCATGCCCGAACCGAGCTCGTTGTTCGTCGCGAGCGTGTCGAGGCGCTCATGGGCGTGCTCGGTCAGCGGCTTGTCGGGATCGTAGAGGAAGTAGGCGTAGGCGCGCTCGCGGCTGCGCCCCACACGACCGCGCAGCTGGTGCAGCTGGCTCAGACCGTACTTGTCGGCCGCGTCGATGATGATCGTGTTCGCGTTCGCGATGTCGAGGCCGGTCTCGATGATGGTGGTCGAGACGAGCACGTCGAACTTGCGCTCCCAGAAGTCCTGCACGACCTGCTCGAGCTGGTGCTCGCTCAGCTTGCCGTGCGCGACCGCGACCCGCGCCTCGGGCACGAGCTCGGAGATCTGCGCCGCGACGCGGGTGATCGACTGCACCCGGTTGTGCACGAAGAACACCTGCCCCTCGCGCAGCAGCTCGCGTCGGATCGCCGCGGTGATCTGCTTGTCGCTGCGGGGGCCGACGAAGGTGAGGATCGGGTGCCGGTCCTCGGGCGCCGTCGCGAGGGTCGACATCTCGCGGATGCCGGTGACCGCCATCTCGAGCGTGCGCGGGATCGGGGTCGCGCTCATCGCGAGGATGTCGACGTTGGTCTTGAGCTTCTTCAGCGCGTCCTTGTGCTCGACGCCGAATCGCTGCTCCTCGTCGATGATGAGCAGGCCGATGTCCTTGTAGGCCACGCCCTCGGCGAGCAGCCGGTGCGTGCCAATCACGACGTCGACCGTGCCCGCGGCGAGACCCTCGATGGTGTCCTTCGATTCCTTCTCGCTCTGGAACCGGCTGAGCGGGCGGATCCGCACCGGGAAGCCGGCGAAGCGGTTCTGGAACGTCTCGAGGTGCTGGCTGACGAGCAGCGTCGTCGGCACGAGCATGGCGACCTGCTTGCCGTCCTGCACCGCCTTGAACGCGGCGCGCACCGCGACCTCGGTCTTGCCGAAGCCCACATCGCCCGCGACCAGGCGATCCATCGGGATCTCGCGCTCCATGTCGCGCTTGACCTCGTCGATCGTGGTGAGCTGGTCGAGGGTCTCCGCGTAGGGGAACGCCTCTTCGAGCTCGTGCTGCCACGGGGTGTCGGGCGAGAAGGCGTGCCCCTTCGACGCCACGCGTGCCGAGTAGAGCTTCACGAGCTCCACCGCGATGTCGCGCACCGCCTTGCGGGCCTTCTTCTTCGCGTTGGCCCAGTCGCTGCCGCCCATCTTGGACAGCGGGGGCGCTTCGCCTCCGACGTAGCGCGACAGCTGGTCGAGCTGGTCGGTGGGCACGTAGAGCTTGTCCTTCGGCATGCCGCGCTTGGTCGAGGCGTACTCGAGCACGAGGTACTCGCGCAGCGCCTTCACCGCGTCGCGGCCGATGCCGGTCGGCACCATGCGCTGCGTCAGCTCGACGAACCGGCCGATGCCGTGCGTCTCGTGCACCACGTAGTCGCCGGCCACCAGCTTCAGCGGGTCGACGACGTTCTTGCCGCGCCGCTTCGCGAGCTTCTGCCCGCTCGCCGCCTGGCTCGACACGGCCCGACCGAAGAACTCGGCCTCGGTCGCGAGCAGCAGCTTCGCCTCGGCGCTCTCGAACCCGGTCCAGGCGGTGCCCGGCACGAGGTGGATCACTCCCGGTTCGGGACGCTCGGGCAGCTCGTCGAGCATGCGGGCGGCCGCTCCGGCCTCCGAGAGCATGTCGCGCGCGCGTTCGACCAGGCCGACACCCTGCGCGGTCACGACGACGGTCCAGCCGTCCCGCAGGCGCTCCGCGAACAGGCGGATCGCCGCGCCGGTGGGATCGGCGGACCCCGCGGCACGCGGGAACGGGGCTCCGTGCACGGCGATGACGGACGGATCGGCGCCATCGACGGAGCCGGCCTCGGCCGCCCCGCCGTCGAGCACGCCCGCGCCCGGATCCTCGGGCCCCTGCACGAAACTCGAGACCGTCCACCAGGGGCGTCGCCCGGCCGCGGCCCGCAGCTCGGCGACCGACAGCATCCCGCTGTCCTCGACCGGGACCGGGGCGTCGGCGCCCGCGGTCGCCGCCGACCAGGCCGCCTCGAGGAACTCCCGGTTGGTGTCGGCGAGGCTGACCGCACGTCCGGCGACCCGCTCGGGCGACGCGACCAGCACGGATCCGCCCTCGGGCAGCAGCGCGGTCAGCGGACGCAGCCCGTCGACCAGCTGCGGCAGCAGGCTCTCCATGCCCTCGACCGCGATCCCCTGGCTCATCTTCTCGAGCAGCGAGCCGAGCGCCGGGAACTTCGGCAGCAGTTCGGCGGCGCGCTCGCGCACCGCGTCGGTGAGCAGCAGCTCGCGCGCGTGCCAGAGCTCGATCCCGGGCAGCGGGTCGCCCGCGCTGCGCTGATCGGACACGGCGAAGCGGCGGATCTGATCCACCTCGTCGCCGAAGAAGTCGACGCGCACCGCCTGCTCGGCGGTGGGCGGGAAGACGTCAAGGATCCCGCCGCGCACGGCGAACTCGCCGCGCCGGGTCACCATGTCGACCCGGGTGTAGGCGCGGGCGACGAGCTCGCGGGCGATGGCTTCGAGCCCGCGGGCACCGGCGACCTCGGGCTCGGCACCGGCGCGCAGCACGATGGGCTCGGCGAAGGCCGCGTGCGGCGAGACCGGCTGCAGCGCGGCGCGGATCGACGCGACCAGGATCAGGGGACGCGAATCGTCGTGCTCGCGCAGCAGGCGCAGCGCGAGCGCCCGGCGCCCCACCGTCTCGACGCTGGGGCTCAGACGCTCGTGCGGCAGGGTCTCCCAGGCCGGGAACTCCGCGGTGACCGCATCGGGGACGATCGACTGCAGCGCGGTGCGCAGGGCGTCCGCCTCGCGGCTCGTCGCCGCGATGACGAGCAGCGCGCCGCGGTCGCCCGCGACCCGGCGCCGGCGCAGCAGTCCGGCGATCAGCGGGGCGCGCAGCCCCTCGACCACCGAGAACTCGGCGTCGCCGCTCGCCGCGTCGAGCGCCGACGCGAACGACGGCGCGTGCTCGAGCAGCCGATCGATCCCGTGCAGGGTCACTTCGCATCCCTCCCGTGGAAGCGCTGCTGGGCGGCGAGCAGCCCCTCGTCGGCGAGCTGTTCGGCCGCGTCGGCGGCGTCCTCCAGCAGCACGGCGAGCGCGTCGCGCTCGGTCGAGGCGAACGGCTTCAGCACGTAGTCGGCGGGATCCTGGCGCCCGGGCGGTCGCCCGACGCCGATGCGCACGCGCAGGAACTCCGGCGTACCGAGCGCCTTCGCGATGTCGCGCAGACCGTTGTGGCCGCCGTGGCCGCCGCCCTGCTTGAGCTTGATGGTGTCGAACGGGATGTCGAGCTCGTCGTGGAGCACGATGACGTGATCCGGCTCGATCCCGAAGTAGGAGACGAGCGACGAGACGGGGCCGCCCGAGGTGTTCATGTAACTGTTCGGCTTCGCGAGGATCAGCTTCGGCCCGCCCGGTCGCAGCCAGCCCTCGGCGACGCGCGCGTTGCTGCGGTGCGACCCGAAGCCCGCACCGATGCGGGCGGCGAGCACGTCGAGCGCCATCTGGCCCACGTTGTGGCGCGTCGCCTCGTACTGGGCTCCGGGGTTGCCGAGGCCGACGACCAGCCAGTTGTCCTGCGCCACCGCTGCTGCTCCTTAGGTGTTCTGGGTGTGTCCCGTGCCCCGCCGGTCGCGGAGAACGGCGCGAGCCCGCCGGAGCCGCCGCGCGTACGCGGGCGGCCCGAGCGGGCTCGCAGTGCTCTGGAGAGAGACCGAGATTACTCGGCGGCCTCGTCTGCGCCCTCGTCGTCGCCCTTGGGGCCACGCGGTGCGACGATGTGCACGACGAGCTGCTCGGCAGCGTCGAGCAGGCTGGCGCCCTTGGGGAGCTCGACCGCACCGGCGAGGATCTGGGTGCCGGCCTCGAGACCCTCGACCGAGACCTCGACGTTCTCGGGGATGGAGGTCGCGGGAACGCTCAGGCGGAGCGTGTTGAGCTCCTGCAGGGCGTTGGTGCCCGAGAAGGACTCGCCGACGACGTGCACGGGGACCTCGACCTCGACGGTCTCGCCCTTCTTCACGATGACCAGGTCGACGTGCTCGATGATCTGGCGCACCGGATCCTTCTGCACGTCCTTGACGAGCACGAGGGTCTTCTTGCCCTCGAGCTCGAGGCTGATGAGCGCGTTGGCCTGGCGGATGATCAGGCTCAGCGGGTGGGTCTCGACCGAGACGTGCACCGGCTCGGTGCCGTGGCCGTAGATCACGGCGGGGGTCTGGCCGGCAGCGCGCAGCTTGCGGGCCGCACCCTTGCCGAAGTTGTCGCGGGGGGTGCCGACGAGGGCGTTCGCCTCGGTCATCGTGGTTCTCCTTTGCGGGCTCGCGCCCGTTCGAGGCGGGCTGGGCCGCCGGAATGGTCATGTCTCGCCGAATGGCGCGTCAGAAAGGCCCGCAAGGCAGTCCGTCCCGCGTCGATCACGGATGCTCGCGCATCCCTCGCCGAAGTACAGCTCCACAGTTTACACGGAATTCGCACGCGGCGCGGGGCATCGCGCGGGGCGCCTTGTAGTCTGGAGTCCGCCCACGGACCATCGGCGCAGCCGGTTCCGCGCTCCCGAGCGCGGACCGATCGGGCGGTAGAGCGACGAACGCGGCGCGTCGGGTACGCGCGCGGAATGGAGATCCAGAAGATGACCAGCACCCCATCGGCAAACGTCGGAGTGGTGGGCCTCGCGGTCATGGGAGCCAACCTCGCGCGCAACCTCGCCAGCCGCGAGGGCAACCGCGTCGCGGTCTACAACCGCTCCCCCGAGCGCACCCGTACCCTCGTCTCCGCGCACCCGGAGGCCGGTTTCGTCGCGACCGAGAGCGTCGCCGACTTCGCCGCCGCGCTGACCCGGCCCCGCACCGCCATCATCATGGTGCAGGCGGGCAAGGCCACCGACGCGGTCATCTCCGAGCTGGCCGACGCCTTCGAGCCCGGCGACATCATCATCGACGGCGGCAACGCCCAGTACACCGACACGATCCGCCGCGAGCTCGAGCTCCGCCAGCGCGGTCTGCACTTCGTCGGTGCCGGCATCTCGGGCGGCGAGGAGGGCGCGCTCAACGGACCGAGCATCATGCCGGGCGGATCCGCCGAGTCCTACGAGACCGTCGGCCCGATCTTCAGGTCCATCGCGGCACGCGCCGAGGAGGACGGCGAGCCCTGCGTCACGCACGTCGGAACCGATGGCGCGGGCCACTTCGTGAAGATGGTGCACAACGGCATCGAGTACGCCGACATGCAGCTCATCGCAGAGGCATTCGACCTGCTGCGCCGCGGCGCCGGCTTCGAGCCCGCGGAGATCGCCGAGATCTTCGCCGAGTGGAACACGGGCGAGCTCGAGAGCTACCTCATCGAGATCACCGCCGAGGTGCTGCGTCAGGTCGACGCCCGCACCGGGCGCCCCTTCGTCGACGTCGTGCTCGACCAGGCCGGCCAGAAGGGCACCGGCACCTGGACCGTGCAGGCCGCGCTCTCCCTCGGCACCCCGATCAGCGGGATCGCCGAGGCCGTCTTCGCCCGCGGCCTGTCGTCGCACCCCGAGCAGCGCCTCGCGGGCGCGCACCTCGAGGGCCCCGGCTCCCCCATCGCGCTCGAGGATCGCGACGCGTTCGTCGAGGACGTTCGCCAGGCGCTCTACGCGTCGAAGATCATCGCCTACTCGCAGGGCTTCGACGTGATCCGCACGGCGGCGTCCCAGTACGGCTGGCACATCGACAGCGGTGCGGTCGCCAAGATCTGGCGCGCCGGCTGCATCATCCGCGCTCGGTTCCTCGGACGCATCGCCGAGGCCTACCAGGCGGATCCGTCGCTCGTCTCGCTCGTCACCGCCCCCTTCTTCTCGGAAGCGGCCGGGCGTGCGCAGCAGGCGTGGCGTCGGGTGGTCTCGACGGCAGCGCTCTCGGGCGTTCCGGCGCCGGGCTTCTCGTCGTCGCTCGCCTACTACGACGCGCTCCGCGCTCCGCGTCTGCCCGCGTCGCTGATCCAGGCCCAGCGCGATTTCTTCGGGGCGCACACCTACCGCCGCATCGACGGCCCCGGGGTGTTCCACACCGAGTGGTCGGGCGACCGCAGCGAGACGCAGACCGGCGAGTGAGGCTCGGATCCGGCGGAGCACAGTGACGTCCTCCGCCGGATCGGCCGGCGCCCGTCAGTCCTTCGGGAAGATCCGCTTCGCGATGGTCTGCACATCGCGGTCGATGTCGTCGACGCGCGTCTCGACCCTGCCGACGCGCTGGTCGAGGTGCTCCAGCCGCCGGTCGACCTGATCGAAGCGCCGGTCGACCTGATCGAACTGCCGGTCGACGTTCGAGAAGCGCTCGGCCATCAGCTCGCGCACGGATTCCATCTGCACCGTGACGGTCTTCGACATCGCGCGCATCGTCTGCGCGCTGAAGCCGACGATCGCCGTCAGCGCCGTCAGCAGTCCGGCGGCGAGAGTCCAGAGCTGGGGTTCGGTCATGCGTTCCTCCTCGGTTCGATGGGTACGCAGCCAGCATGTCAGGTGTGTGCTCTGAGCTGTCAAGCGATCGGGCTTGAATGCGCGCAATACCGTCCCGAAAACGCAGAACGGGCCGGAACCCTCGCGGGTTCCGGCCCGTTCTGCGTTCGGGGCGCTTAGGCGGCGCCCTCGAACATGCTCGTCACCGAGCCGTCCTCGAACACCTCGTGGATCGCCTGCGCGAGCAGCGGGGCGATCGACACGACGGTGAGCTTCTCGAAGCGCTTCTCCTCGGGGATGGGGAGCGTGTCGGTCACGACGACCTGATCGATGAAGTCCTGCGACAGGTATTCGGCGGCCTTGCCCGAGAAGATCGGGTGCGTGCAGGCGATGGTCACGCCGCGCGCGCCGTTCTTCTTGAGCGCCTCGGCGGCCTTGGCGATGGTCCCGCCCGTGTCGATCATGTCGTCGACCACGACGCACCAGCGATCCTTCACGTCGCCGACGATCTCGTGCACCGACACCTGGTTCGGCACCAGCGGGTCGCGGCGCTTGTGGATGATCGCGAGCGGCGCGTCGAGCTTGTCGCTCCACACGTCGGCGACGCGCACGCGGCCCATGTCGGGCGAGACGACGGTGAGGTCGTCGCGGTTGATGGTCTTGCGGAAGTGATCGAGCAGCACCGGCATCGCGAACAGGTGATCGACGGGGCCGTCGAAGAAGCCCTGGATCTGCGGGGCGTGCAGGTCGATGGTCATGATGCGGTTCGCGCCGGCGGCCTTGAACAGGTCGGCGACGAGGCGGGCCGAGATCGGCTCGCGGCCGCGGCCCTTCTTGTCCTGGCGCGAGTACGGATAGAAGGGGGCGACGACGGTGATCCGCTTCGCCGAGGCGCGCTTGAGCGCGTCGACCATGATGAGCTGCTCCATGAGCCACTCGTTGATGGGGTTGGTGTGCGACTGGATGACGAAGGCGTCGCAACCGCGAACGCTCTCATCGAATCGCGCGTAGAGCTCGCCGTTGGCGAAGGTGCGCGCGTCGGTCGGGACGAGACTCGCCCCGAGCTCCGCGGCGACCGCTTCGGCGAGTTCCGGGTGCGCCCGCCCGGAGACGAGGACGAGCTTCTTCTGCCCCGCCATCTCGATCGCGCTCATGCCTGCTGTTCCCCGTTCTTTTCAGCCGCTGCTGCGGTGTTCGTGCCTGGGCGATGCTCCGCCACCCAGCCTTCGATGTTGCGTTGCGGCGCCACGGTCATGGCAAGCGAGCCCGAGGGCACGTTCTTGCGGATCAGAGCGCCGGCCGCCGTGTAGACGCCGTCCTCAATCGTAACCGGAGCGATGAGCACGTTCTTCGATCCGATGCGCACCGCGTCGCCCACGACGGTCTGGTGCTTGTTCACACCGTCGTAGTTCGCCACGATGGTTCCCGCCCCCACGTTGGTCTCGCGACCGATGGTCGCGTCGCCCACGTAGCTCAGGTGCGGCACCTTGCTCGCCTCGCCGATCTTCGCGTTCTTCGTCTCGACGAACGCTCCGATCTTGCCCTTCGCACCGAGCTCGGTGCCGGGGCGGACGAAGGAGTAGGGCCCGACCTCGACGCCCGCGCCGAAGACGGCGAGCGTGGCCTCGCTGCGGCGGATCCGGGCGCCTTCGCCCACCTCGCAGTCGACCAGGGTCGTGTCGGGGCCGACGATCGCGCCCGTCGCGATCGAGGTTGCTCCGCGCAGGAAGGTGCCCGGCAGGATCTCGACGTCGGGCTCGATCGAGACGTTCGCATCGATCCAGGTGGTCGCCGGGTCCTGGATCGTGACGCCGGCGCGCTGGTGCGCGCGCACGATGCGGCGGTTCATCTCGACGCCGGCGTCGGACAGCTGCGCCCGGTCGTTGACCCCGGCGATGAGCCAGGGGTCGTCGGTCGCGACCGCCTCGACCGCGCCGCCCTCGGAGAGGATCGCCGCTGCTGCGTCGGTCAGGTACTTCTCGCCCTGCGCGTTGTTCGTGTCGATGCCGGCGAGCGCCCGCTCGAGCGCGCGGCGCGCGAAGACGTAGATGCCGCCGTTGATCTCGGTGATGCGCCGCTGCGCCTCGTCGGCGTCCTTCTCCTCGACGATGCCCGTGACGAGCCCGTCGGCGCCGCGCAGGATCCGGCCGAGCCCCGTCGGGTTCTCGTAGATGGCCGAGAGCAGGGTCATCGAGCGGCCGTCGCCGACGTGGCCGTCGACCAGGCGCTGCAGGGTGGGCACGTCGATCAGCGGGACGTCGCCCGAGAGCACCACGATCGAGCCGTCGAAGTCGGCGGGCAGCGCCTCGACCGCCTGCTCGACCGCGCGGCCCGTGCCGGGGATCGCGTCCTGGTCGACGATGCGGGTGTGCGGCGCGTGATCCAGGATCGCCGCGGCGACGCGCTCGCGCTCGTGCCGCACCACCGCGACCACCGTCTGCGGATCGAGCCCCGCCGCGGTGTCGAGCACGTGGGCGATGAGCGAGCGGCCGCCGATCGGGTGCAGCACCTTCGGGGTCGCGGACTTCATGCGAGTGCCCTGCCCCGCCGCGAGGATGACGACTGCGAGTTGGTTAGTCATGAGATGGGTGGCCTCCTGATCGAATCACCGCTCCGCCCCAAGGATTCGAACCTTGACCTCACAGCTCCAAAGGCTGTCGTGCTGCCATTACACCAAGGCGGAACGTGCCGTGCGGCACCCCTCGATTCTGTCAGATGCGGCGACGCCCCGCGGACGGCCGGGCGCACGGGCTCCGCACCGCGATAATGGATCCATGAAGCAACAGGACGAGGTCGACCGCATCCTCGGCGAGTGGCAGTCGGCGCGCCCCGATCTGGATCTCGCCCCGCTGGCCGTCTTCTCGCGGATGACGCGCATCACCAAGCACTTGGATCGCGCCCGCGCGCACGCTTTCGAGCGGTCCGGGCTCGCCTCCTGGGAGTTCGACGTGCTCGCCGTGCTGCGGCGCAGCGGCGCCCCGTACCGGCAGAGCCCGAAGCTGCTCGTGCAGCACACGATGGTGTCGAGCGGCACCATGACGAACCGCATCGACCGGCTCGAGGAGCGCGGCCTGGTGCGCCGGCTCACCGACCCGAACGACGGTCGCGGCGTGCTCGTCGAGATGACCGCGCAGGGGCAGACCCTGGTCGACGCGGCGATGACCCGGCTGAGCGACGCCGAGGAACAGCTGCTCGGGGGCGTGCCGCGCGCGGAGCGGGATCGGCTCGCGACGCTGCTGCGCCGGCTCGCGCTCAGCGTCGACCGCTTCGGGCCGATCGCGGCGGGCGGCGAGGCGGATCCGGCGCGCGACGCGGTCTGACGGAGCCACGAACCGCGGTCCCGCCGGCGACAGCCGGTTCCGCCGGCAGATGACGACGGGGCCGGTGCCGGGAACTCCCGAGCACCGGCCCCGCGTCCTTCGGCCTACTTGACCCGCTGAGTGGTCGACGCCGACTTCGCGCTCACATTCGCATTCCCGAGGAACGTCGCGGTCACCTTCGTGTTCGCCGTCAGCGCTTTCGGAGCCTGCACCGAGACGACGCCCCGGTTAGCGGCGGCGATGGAGACGGTCCGCTTCGATGCGCCGAACGCGACGACGACCTTGCCCGAGGGGAAGGTTCCGTTGTCCAGCTTGCCGATCGTGATCACGGCGGAGGGCCGCGACTTCTTCTTCGCGGCCTTGGTCACGACCGTCATCTTCGAGACCGATGCCTTCACGACGGCGATCGACTGGCTTGCGGTCCGCTTGGCGGAATCCGCGAAGACGTCGTCCCCGAGGAACTGCGCCGAGACGCGATAGCCGCCGACGTTCAGTCGAGGCAGCACGAGCGTTGCCGCGCCGTTCCGCTGCACCTTGGCCGTGCCGAGCTCACGGCTCCCGGCCGAGAACAGCACGGTTCCCTCGGTCGCGCCGGAGACCTGCACCGTCACCGTGGATCGCACCCCGTACACGACTCGGGAATGGCTCGGCCGCACCGCACCGAGGTACACGGGAACCGGCGAGACTGTGACGCGCTTGGCCTTCGAGGCCGCCGGCGCGAAGCGATCGTCGCCCAGGTACTTCGCGGTCAGCAGGAAACTCGCCGTCTGTTCCGGCACGTAATCGAGCGTGGCCGTGCCGTCCTCGATGGCGGCGGTGCCGATCCGGGTGCTCCCGGCGAAGAACGCCACCTCGCCGGTCGCTCCCGAAGTCACCGACGCGGTGAACTCGAGTTCGTCGCGCACCGCGCCCGTCCTATCTCCGCCGAGCGTCGTCTTCGCCGCGAGCTTCGCGATGTCGACGGCGCGTTCCGCGGACGAGGAATGGAACGCGCCGTCCGGATCCGCGAACTTCGCGCCGAACGTACGGGATCCGCCCACGGCGAAGGACTCGGCCGCGCAGATCGCGGTTCCGCCCGACACCGGAACGGCACCGCACCCGGGGATCGCCGTCCCGTCGAGCGTGAATGCCACGTTTCCGGCGACCGTGCCCGCGCCGGCCCGGGCGGTGACTCGCGCGGTCAACGTCCCTCCGGACGCGACCGATGCCTCTCCGGCCTCGAGCGAGAGCTTGGTGACGGCCTCGCCGATCAGGAACACCGAGGCGTAGTCGGTTCCGTTGGCTCCGCCGACGATGTCGGGGACGCCGTTCCCGTCGAAGTCCGCCGTGCTGCCGACCGCCCGGCCGAGCTGGGCGCCGGCGACCGCGCCGTCGATGCGGAATCCCTCGGCCGATGCGAGCGAGCCCGCTCGCAGGGTGCCGTTGAAACCGGGGGCGCCGTACACGGCGTAGATCGCCCCGGCGTTGGATCCGCCCGAGTCATGCCCCCAGGCGCCGATGATCACCTCGGGGACGCCGTCGCCCGAGATATCCCCGATACCGGCGACCGACCAGCCGAACTTGTCTCCGTCGGCCGCGCCGTCGATCCAGTACCCGCGCGCGACCCGGTCGGCAGCGCAGGTCCCCGTGGTGTTCGGGGCGCTGTCGGAGCAGCTGTACACGGCCCCCTCGGCAGCGCCCGGCGCCGTGAACACCGTCTGGGTGGACGCGGAGCCGTAGACGACTGCGGCACCGCCTGCGCGCGGCCCGGTGGAGGCGTTGGGAACGCCGTCGCCGCCGACGATGAAGTCGGCGAGGCCGTCGCCGTTCAGGTCGCCGAGCTTCGAGACGGACGTGCCGAGCCGGTCGCGGCCCCGCTGCCCGCCGAAGACCGCGAATCCGTGTCCGCCGAGAGCCCCGACGTCGATGTGCTGCCGTTCCTTGGAGCCGAAGATCGCGTACGCAGCACCGGCCACGGGCGCGGCAGCTCCCCACGGGGTCGCGCCATAGCTGCCGATCACGAGATCGGCGAGGCCGTCGCCGTTCACGTCGCCGACGTCGTCGGCCGAGATGAGCTGTCCCCCGCTGCCGTCGATCGTCTGCAGAACCCGTCCGGCCGCCGCTTCACCGGCGACGTCGATCGTGTTCACGTTCCGCGAGCCGGCGATCACCCAGACCCGTCCGATGTTGCTGAGCGCCGGCGCACCGGTCGCCGGGTTCGCGGGGCGGTCGTAGAGGTTGTCGACGATCGCGAAGTCGGCGAGGCCGTCGCCGTTCACGTCGCCGAGGCCGGTGACGGCGTAGCCGAAGTTGGCGCTCCCTCCCGGTGCGCGGTTCTCGGCGACGGCGTCCGAATTGGTGACCTCGAAGCCTCGTGTTCCGAGGGCGTCGACGTCGACGGGCTCGAAGTCGCGGGCGCCGAGCACGACCCAGACACGTTGGGTGCGGTTGGATCCGACCAGCACGTCGTCGATCCCGTCCCCGTTCACATCGTTCGCGCAGGAGACGCTCATTCCTGCGAAGGCGTTGCCGGTGTTCGGGCCGTCGATCCGGATCGCGCCGACGGCCTCGCCGGTGCCGACAGGACCGGCGACGGGGGCGGCTCCGCCGAGCAGCACGTATGCGGCGCCGGCGTTCGCGGTCGTCCCCCGCTTCCACCACCAGTCGCCGACCAGGGCATCGGCGATGCCGTCCCCGTTGACGTCGCACGACGTCCGGCCGACGGCCGCGCCGAAGTCGCCGCCGGCCTCTCCGGTCCAGCGCAGTTCGGATACGGCCGGCGCCTTCGACGCGGGTTCCGTTGCCGAAGCGGGGGTCGCGACGAGCGCCGATCCGATGATCAGCGCGGCGGCGCTGAAACACGCTCCCGCCTTCGTCAGTGTTCTTTCCACAGTGGTCCTCTCGTAGTACTGGGGGTATGGCGCGCCGCGGCCCTCCGGCCGCGCGCTGCGCGGTTCAGTTGGGGGCGTGAACGCCGTTGTCCTTGCCGAAATCGGCCTTCACGTCGAACTTCTGCCGGGACAGCTTCACGGTTCCGAGCACGGATCCCGGCTTGATCAGCTGAGCGATCGACCCGACCCGCCGCTCCGGACCGGCCGATCCGCCGTAGGGGTCGGTGAACACGATCCCGTTCTTCGTACCGGGGTCCGAGACCTGCAGGTCGCCGAGATAGAAATCTCGGCGCGCACCGTTGAACGGCGACCGCGGGTCGCTGTAATCGAAGCGCTCCTGCTCGGCGAGACCGGCCCAGAGGTAGTCCGTCACCGCCCCCTCGGTGAGCCACGCGAGGTCGACCGGCCTGCTGATCCCGTTGGAGGTCGCCGTGCTCACCCGGGAATCGGAGAGGCGGCTCGGGTTCCGCACTCCGAACCAGGGATCGAATCGTGCGAGGACCGCTCCGTCAGCGGTCACGAGCGAGTTCTCGCCCTCCCAGAGTTCGTACAGCGACCAGTCCGTGGGATTGCGCTTCACGCACTCGGTCGTCGGGATGATCCGCTTGCCGCCGTCTCCGGCGGGAAGGGTGCTGCCGACGGTCGGGACCGGCGAGTCGGGGGCGCAGGTCGAGAACATCTCGTTCGCGTTCCCGAAGCGCGACAGCATCGAGGTGATGAGCTCGGTTCCGTCGTCGCAGCGCGCGGCGAAGAGGATCTCGTGCGCGTTGTTCGAGATGGCGTCGGGCGACCAGCTCCCCTGGTGCTGCTTGATGAGGAAATCGCAGGTGAGCTGCGTGCCGTCACCCAGACGGAGCCAGTTGCGATCCGCGTCGAGCATCTTCACGTTGTTCGCGACGAACACCTTGTGCCCGCCGTTGTCCTCGTGGCGCATCGACATGTCGCCGTGGTCGTGCTGCACGTAGTTGTCGAGCTCCTCGCTCGTGTAGCCGAACGGCAGGCCGGTCGGCTCGGTCGGGACGACGTCCTTCGGCGCGGTGAAGGACGAGACCCAGTCGAAGATCTCCGACGATTCCGGGTCGGCGCCGTGCTCGTGCCCGAACGTGCAGGTCCGCCCCGTGGCCGGGTCGATCACCTGAGCAGGGTGCCAGGTCGGGTAGTACTTCCCGTCGGGCCCGACCACCCGGTAGGAGGCGTGGAGCTTCGCCGGGCAGGTGTCGTAGGCGGTCGGGGTCCAGTTCCGCTCGACGTAGGCCTTGGAGAGTCCGCGCTCGGGTGCGGGCTTCTCAGCGACGCGGAGCGACAGCGCGCGAGTCGTCTCGACCCGTTTCGGCGCCGACTCGAGGATTCGGATCGAGTACCGTCCGCCGTCGGCGGCGAGCTGCTCGTAGTTCGTCGCGGGGAGGCGCAGCTTCGCCGTGACCGCACCGCGCTTGGCCCGGATCGTCTGCTGCGCGACCTCCGTGCTCCCGAGGAGGAGCCGGGCCGAGGCAGTGCAGCCGGTCGCCGCTGCGCAGTTCAGCACGAGGGGCACCTCGCGATCGCCGGCGATGTCGTAAGAGGCCTTGAGCAGCGTCAGCTGCGCGGTCGCCGGCGTCACTGTCGAGCTCTTCGAGAAGGTCTCCTTCGCCGGTTTCGCCGCGCGTCCGGTAACGGTGAGCGTCGCCCGCCCCTTGGCCGCGAACTTCCGATGGTCCGCGGTTCCGAGGGTCCACGTGAGCGTCTTCGACGACTTCTTCGCGATGCGGTACGAGAGCTGCTTCGACCCTCCGGTGCTGAGCTTCGCCGTCGCGGTGCCCGAGCAGGTCGATGAGGCGCCGCAGGTGATCGTGAACGCGACGACGCGATCCGAGCCCACCGTCGGGCTGATCGAGGCGATGCTCTGCCGAGCTGCGGCGTTCGCCGCGACAGGGACCGCGACCGTCACGATCAGCGACGCGATCAACGCGCAGACGAGGCCCTGAGCGATCCGCATCGCTCTGCGCCGATCGCGCCGTTCTTCGCGGCGTTCCAGCCGCGCTCGACCACCTGGGAGCTTCACCATTTCCGGTTCCTTCGAGATCAGATTCGCTCGGCCGACGGTGGCGAGCGATTCATCATATCTAGATAAGGCTCACCTAATAAACATCCGATGTTGGCGAATTCTCGCGCTCGACACCTCCCACCGCATTCGGGCGCAGCAAAAAACGGCACCGCCCGAAGGCGATGCCGTTCTTGTGCGCTCCGCGCCGAGAGGTCTACACCTCCGAGTAGGCCGCGGCGTCGCCCGCGGAACCGTGCGCGACGGCGACGACGAGCGCGCGCGAGGCCCGCGGGTTGCCGCCGATCTCGGGAACTGGCACGACGGCGGGAAGCACTGCGGTGGCGGCCCAGCGCTCCCCCGAGACCTCGACGGTCACCGGCTGGCCGTTGACGGTCGCCTCGATCGAGCGCGCACCGCGGACCTCGCCCGAGACGAGCAGCAGCTGCGCGCCCTCGTGGTAGAGCTCGGGATCCAGCGCGAGCTCGACCGTCAACTCGGGCGCCGAGGCGCCGGCGTCGATGCCGTCGCGCGCCGGGATCCGATCCGCGGGCAACTCCGGCGCGAACGCGGGAACCGGCCGCATCGACCCGGCCGCCTCGAACGCGGCGGCGTAGCCGAGCAGCACGGGATCGCTGTACGCGCGCCCCGCGAAGGTCAGGCCGATGGGCATGCCGATGTCGCTCATCTGCCCCATCGGAACCGTGATCGAGGGGATGCCGAGGTGGCGCAGCGCGTAGTTGCCGTTCGAGAAGAACACGCCGTTCGCCCAGGCGCGGTCCGCTGCCTCCTGGTCGATGTCGGCGTTCCAGGCGGCGACGTCGGCGTTCGCCGGGAAGATCACGGCGTCGAAACCGCGTTCGGTCAGCCAGTTCTCGAACAGGTCCTCGCGCAGCCGCACCAGGGCGCGCAGGCCGTCGGCGAAGTCGCTCCGCTCGCGCGGATCCGAGATGCCCTCCTTCGCGAGCCCGACGGTCACGCGGTAGCGGTTCTCGTAGTCCTCGACCTCCTCGTAGCGGTCGGGCATCGATCCGGCCGGCTGCGGGAAGATCCGGTCGGGATCGACCGTCGCGAGCGACGGGATCGCGGGATCCCCGTTGGCGCGCAGGAAGTCGTCCCAGCCGAAGGCGAGGAAGTGGTTGAACTCGGTGTCCATCCAGCCCTCGGGCAGCACGCCGAGTTCGCCGACGTTCTCCTGCCCGGGGCGGTCGCCCTCGTAGCGCTCGATGAGCGGGAAATCGGTGGTTTCGACGATCGCGCCGAGCGACTCGAGCCGCTCGCGGGCCGCCGTGAAGCGCTCGAGCACCGATGCGCGGACCTCGATCGGGAAGTTCGGGTCCTCCCCCAGATACATGCGGGGCACCGCGAAGCGCTTGCCGCGCAGCGCGTCGGGATCCCGCACATCGAGGTAGGACGCCGGTCGGTGCGCGCTGGGCTTCGGCAGCTCGACGACCTGCTGGTTGCGCCAGAAGTCGCCGCGGGTCACGTCGTCGTCCTGCACGAGCACGTCGAGCAGGCGCAGCATGTCGGGCATGGATCGGGTGTGCGGCACGACGACGTCGCGCGCCGGGAACAGCGGCCAGTTGCCGCGGATCGACAGCACGCCCCAGGACGGGGTGTAGGCGCAGAGGCCGTTGTTGGAGGCGGGGCTGCGACCCGACGAGACGGTCTCCTCGCCCATGCCGAACACGGCCATATTGGCGGCGGTCGAGACCCCGGATCCGTTGGACGAGCCGGACGCGTAGGCCGCGGCGAGGAAGTCGGGGTTGTACGGGCTCTCGGCGCGGCCGTAGACGCCGCGCTGCATGCCGCCGTCGGCCATGGGAGGCATGTTGGTCTTGCCGATGAGCACGGCGCCGGCCTCGCGCAGCTTCGCGACCGAGAACGCGTCCCACTGGGCGACGAGGTCCTTGAACGCCGGGGATCCCGATGCGACGGTGAGTCCCTTGACCATGTAGGAGTCCTTGACGGTGAACGGGACGCCCTCGAGCGGGCGCGCCTCGCCGTCGCGGCGGCGGCGGTCGGACTCGGCCGCCTGCGCGAACACCTCGGGGTTCAGCAGGGGGACGGCGTTCAGCCGCGCGCCGTCGCGGTCGAAGGCGCCGATGCGGCTCAGGTAGCGGGCGGTGAGCTCGACGCTCGTGATCCGCCCGGATGCGAGCGCTTCGAGCACCTGCTCGATGCTGGCCTCGAGCAGGGCGAACGTGTCCGACGGTGCCGGCATGACTTCCTCGTTTCTGCGGTCGGTTCCCGCGGTGGCACCGCGGAGGAACGTGCGGACGGATCGCACCGCGCTTCGCACCGGGCGTCCTGAATTCATTTTCAGTTCCTGCTGCTAACGTGTCAAGTCCCGGGCACCGGAAGGAGCGCATCATGGCCGAGGACACCCGCGAACGGATCCTCTCCGCCTGCGAGCGGGTCATCGCGCGCTCGGGGCTCCGCGGTTTCCGCATGCAGGAGGTCGCCCGCGAGGCCGGTGTCTCGATCGGCCTGCTCGCCTACCACTTCGGCGACCGCGACGGGCTGCTCGAGGCCGCGCTGGATCACGTCAACGAGAGCGCCGCGATCCGCGCCGAGACCCCGGGTGAACAGCCCGCCCCCGCGCGGCTGATCGCGCTGCTCACCTCCGAGTTCGGCGACGACGCGGGGATCCGCGACGGTTCCGTGGCCTGGAACGAACTGCGCGCGAGCGCCGTCTTCGACGCCGGGCAGGCCCGCGCCGTCGCGCGATCCACCGCCGACTGGCAGCAGCACGTCGTCGAGCTGGTGCGCGAATCGCTCGGACCCGAGAGCGCCGACCCGGAACCCGTCGCGCTGCTGCTCACCGCGCTCGTCGAGGGACTCTCGGGGCGCTGGCTCACCGGCCAGATCACCGCCGCGCAGGCGCAGGACGCCATGCGCGACGCGGCCGCCCGGGTCGGGATCCGCGCGGACTGAGCCGGCGGCCGCCGGAGGGACGCTACGCGATCCGACCGGCCGGGTGCTCGCGCCGCGCCGCGACGCGCTTGAGCTCGGCACCGAGCCACGCGGTCGCCGCCGGCGGATGCTCGCTGCGGGTCACGAAGGAGACGCGGCGCTCGCCGAGATCCTGCACCGCGGGCCGCAGCGCGACGTCGAAGTCCGCATCGACCGCGGCCGCGGTGGCGAGTGCCAGCCCCAATCCCTCGGCCACGAGCCCGTGGATCATGTACAGGTCGTCCGTGCGCATGAGCTCCCGCACCTCGTGCCCCACCGCACGGCAGGTGCGGCGCAGCACCCGGTCGGGGGCCTCGTCGTTGCTGCGGCTGCACACCCACGGCACCTGGGCGAGCTCAGCGAAGTCGAGCACCGCGTGCTCCGCCCACGGGCTCGACCGGCCGACCATCACGCGATAGGGCTCGCTCAGCAGCGGCTCGAGCCGCAGATCGGGCGAGATGAACGCCGGCTCGTCCGAGAAGTCGTAGATGAGCCCCGCGTGCACCTCGCCGCTGCGCAGCATGCGCACGACCTCGGTCGGCTCGGCTTCGACCGCCTCCACCCGCACGGAGTGCCGCTGCTGCATGCGCGCGATCGCGGCCGGCAGCAGTCGGGATCCGACCGAGGCGAACGTGCCCACCCGCAGGATCGAGACGCCCGACTCCCGCCGGTCGGCGACCATCCGTTCGGCGCGATCGAGGTGGACGACCGCGCGCTCGACCTCCTCGGCGTACTCGACGCCCAGCGGAGTGAGCACCGTGCCGGCCCGCCGGCGCTCGACCACGCGGAGCCCGAGGTGCGCTTCGAGCGCGTCGAGGTGATGCGCTACGGTCGGCACGCCGTAGTGCAGCGCCTCGGCGGCACGGGTCAGGCTCCCGTGCTCGCGGATCGCGAGCAGCACCCGGATCTGTTGGAGGCTCAGCATGTCATACAGACTATGACACAGCGGGCGAATACTTGATATTCCATCGGAGACATCGGCGGGGCTACGGTCGAGATCATGCTCACGACCTCCCCCGCCGCCGATTCCGGCGCAGACACGACCGTCCCCGCCCCCGCAGAGGCGCCGGTCGATCCGTCGTTCGCCGAACGGCAGTCGCGAGCCCCCTACGTCGACGCGCTCCGCAGCCTCTCCGAGATCGACTGGCAGCGGATCCACGTGCCCGGCCACCAGGCGCGGGCCGAGAACGCTCCCGGCGTCGCCTCGATCGTCGGAGAGCAGGCCCTCCGCATGGACTTCCCGATGCTGTTCAGCGGCGTCGACCAGCAGACCTGGCAGCTCGTCACCCCCGGCCGCCGCACACCCATCATGGAGGCGCAGGAACTGGCCGCCGAAGCCTGGGGCGCCTCGCGCACCTGGTTCATCACGACCGGCGCCTCCGGCGGCAACCACGTCGCAACGACCGTCGTGCGCGGCCTCGGCACCGAGCTCGTCGTGCAGCGCAGCGTCCACTCCAGCGTGATCGACGGGATCACCCACGTCGGCCTCACCCCGCACTTCGTGCACGGAGCCGTCGACGCCGGCCTCGGTTGCAACCACGGCGTCACCGCGCAGCAGGTCGAGGAGGCGCTGGCCGCCAACCCCGCGAGCGCCGCCGTCTACATCGTCTCCCCCAGCTACTTCGGCGCCGTCGCCGACATCGCTGCGATCGCCGACGTCGCCCACCGCCACGGCGTCCCGCTCGTCGTCGACGAGGCCTGGGGCTCGCACTTCGGACTGCACCCGGGCCTGCCGACGAACGCCGCGCGTCTCGGCGCCGACCTCGTCGTCTCGAGCACGCACAAGGCCGTGGGATCGCTCACGCAGTCGGCGATGATCCAGCTCGGCCACGGCCCCTACGCCGAGGCCCTCGAATCGCTCGTCGACCGCGTCGTGCGCTCCTACCAGTCGACCAGCACGAGCGCGCTGCTGCTCGCCTCGCTCGACGAAGCGCGCCGCCACATCGTCACCCACCCCGAGCGGGTCGCCGAGGCCATCGCCTCGGCCGAGGCCGTGCGCGCCCTGGTGAAGGCGGATCGCCGCTTCCGCGACGCGACGCCCGACATCCTCGCGAGCCCCGACGCGATCGCGAACGATCCGTTCAAGGTCGCCATCGACACGCGCGGCGCCGGGATCACGGGCGGCGACGCCCACTTCCAGCTGCTCCGCGACCACCGCATCTACTGCGAGCTCTCGACCCCGTCGGCGCTGCTGCTGCTCGTCGGCGCCACCTCGCCCCTCGACGTGGACCGCTTCTGGACCGCGCTGCAGGCACTGCCCGAGGCCGAGATCGAACCGGAGCGCCCCATCTCGCTGCCGCCGAGCTGCGAGCGCGCCATGGGCCTCGACGAGGCGTTCTTCGCCGACGTCGAGGTCGTCGACGCCGCCGGAGCCGTCGGCCGCGTCTCGGCCGACTCGCTCGCGGCCTACCCGCCCGGCGTGCCGAACGTGCTCCCCGGCGAGGTGCTGAGCGCGGATGCGGTAGCGTTCCTGCGCGGCACCGCTGCCACGCCGACCGGCTACGTGCGCGGCGCGAACGACCCCGCGCTCGACACCTTCCGCGTCGTGGCCCGCTGACCCCTCCGGTGGACCTCCGGAAGGACGGTCCACCCCTCGACCGCTCTTCCCCACCCCATCACAAAGGAGTGTCCGCCATGTCCGCCACCACCTCGAACCCGCCTCCGCAGGAGATGCAGCGCGGTCTCAAGAACCGCCACCTGCAGCTCATGGCGATCGGGGGTGCGATCGGCACCGGACTCTTCCTCGGCTCGGGCAAGCTGATCAGCGTCTCCGGCCCGTCGATCATCTTCGTCTACATGGTGATCGGCTTCTTCGTCTTCTTCATCATGCGCGCCCTCGGCGAGCTGCTGCTGTCGAACCTGCACTACCAGACCTTCGGCGACATCGCGAAGGACATGCTCGGCCCCTGGGCCGGATTCTTCGTCTCGTGGAACTACTGGTTCTCGTGGGTCATCGCCTGCGTCGCCGACATCATCGCGATCACGGCGTACGTGCAGTGGTTCAACCCCGAGATCCCCAACTGGCTCCCCGCGCTCATCGCGGCCGCGGCGCTCCTGGTGCTCAACCTGCAGCCGGTCAAGTACTTCGGCGAGACCGAGTTCTGGTTCGCCATCATCAAGATCGTCGCGATCCTCGCCCTCATCGCCGTCGGAGTGGTGCTCGTGCTCACGAACTTCACCTCGCCCGAGGGCACCCAGGCGTCGTTCACCCACCTCTGGGATCGGGGCGGCATGTTCCCCATGGGCGCGAGCGGTTTCGTGCTCGGCTTCCAGATGGGCATCTTCTCGTTCATCGGCGTCGAGCTGGTCGGCACCGCGGCCGCCGAGACGCAGAACCCGCGCAAGACCCTGCCGAAGGCGATCAACTCGATCGTCGTGCGCATCCTCATCTTCTACGTGGGCGCCCTCGCCGTGATCATGAGCGTCACCCCCTGGGACGAGATCGACCCGTCGAAGAGCCCGTTCGTCTCGACCTTCGCGCTCGCCGGCTTCGGCATCGCCGCCGCCGCGATCCAGCTCGTCGTGCTCACCTCGGCGGCATCGAGCGCCAACTCCGGACTGTATTCCGGAACGCGCATGCTGTTCGGGCTCTCGAAGGACGGGCACGCGCCGAAGAGCTTCTCGCTCACCGACGCGCGCGGCGTCCCCCGCCGCTCGGTGTTCTTCACCGCCGTATTCCTGTTCGCCGCGATCCCCCTCCTGTTCGCCGGCGACGGCGTGGTGGCGGCGTTCACCTACGTCTCGTCGATGTGCGCGACGCTGATCCTCTTCACCTGGGGATCCATCGTGGTCAGCTACATCGTCTACCGGCGCCGGTTCCCCGAGCGCCACGAGGCCTCGAAGTTCAAGATGCCGCTGTCGCGCGTCGCCCCGTGGATGGTGCTCGCGTTCTTCGTGTTCATCGCCGGCACCCTGCTCTACGGCGAGGACACCCGCCTGCCGTTCCTCGCGATGCCGTTCTGGTTCGCGCTCCTCACCGTGCTGTGGCAGCTGCGCAAGCGGAAGCTGCTGCGCGAAGGCCGCCCGCTCACCGCGTCGGTTCCGACGGTGACGCACCCGCTCGACGAAGAGCACTAGGCCGCAGGCCCGCGACGCGACGGGCGGAGCGAGTCGGGATCCGCAACGATTTCGACTCGCCTCGCCCGTCGCGTCGGCGATGTCCCCGGCCCCGAGTACACTCGTGCCCACTTCCGGTATCCGTGTACCAACAGATCCGGCGCCGGCCCCGACCCCGGGCACGGCCGAGTCCCACCCGATCACGGAGGAGCGACCGAATGTCGGAGACCACCACGAGCGCCGGGCACGAGAACCTGCAACGCGGGCTCACGAACCGCCACCTGCAGCTCATCGCCATCGGCGGCGCCATCGGCACGGGCCTGTTCCTGGGCTCGGGCAAGGTCATCAGCCTCACCGGCCCCTCGGTGCTGTTCATCTACGCCGTGATCGGCTGCATGATGTTCTTCCTCATGCGCGCCCTCGGCGAACTGCTGCTCTCGAACCTCAACTACAAGACCTTCGGCGACATCGCGAAGGACCTCATCGGTCCGTGGGCCGGCTACTTCGTCTCCTGGACCTACTGGATCACGTGGGTCGTCATCTGCGTCGCCGACATCATCGCGATCACGAGCTACGTCGCGTACATCAACGCCGACATCCCCAACTGGGTGCCCGCGCTCGTCACCGCGATCGTGCTCACGATCCTCAACCTGCAGCCCGTCCGCTTCTTCGGCGAGTTCGAGTTCTGGTTCTCGATCATCAAGATCGTCGCGATCCTCGCGCTCATCGTCACCGGCGTCATCCTGCTCGTCACCGGCTTCCAGAACCCCGACACCGGCACCAGCTCCTCCCTCGCCCACCTCTGGGACCACGGCGGCATGTTCCCGTTCGGCGCGAGCGGCTTCCTGCTCGGCTTCCAGCTCGGCATCTTCTCGTTCATCGGCGTCGAGCTCGTCGGTACTGCGGCCGCCGAGACGAAGGATCCGCACCGCAACCTGCCGCGCGCCATCAACTCGATCGTCGTCCGCGTGCTCATCTTCTACATCGGTGCGCTCACCGTGATCATGGCGATCACCCCGTGGGACAAGCTCGACCCCGAGAAGAGCCCGTTCGTCACGACCTTTGCGTACGCGGGCTTCGGCGCCGCGGCCTTCGCGATCAACCTCGTCGTGCTCACCTCGGCGGCATCCAGCGCGAACTCCGGCTTCTACTCGGGCACGCGCATGATGCACGCGCTCGCCCACGACGGCCACGCGCCCGGCGCCTTCGCGCTCACCGACAACCGCGGCGTCCCCCGCCGCGCCGTGTTCTTCTCGGCCGTCTTCGTCTTCTCATCCGTGCCGATCCTGCTCCTCGGCGACAGCGTCATCGAGGCGTTCACGTTCGTCACCTCGGTCGCGTCGACGTTCATCCTCTTCATCTGGAGCATGATCGCGATCAGCTTCATCCAGTACCTGCGCAAGCACCCCGACCGGCACGCCTCGTCGAAGTTCAAGACGCCGCTCCCCCGCGTGGTGCCGTGGGTCGTGCTCACGTTCTTCGCGTTCATCCTCGTGACGCTCGCGCTCGCCGACGACACACGCCTGCCGCTGATGTACACCCCGATCTGGTTCGTGGTGCTCGCCGGGATGTGGCAGCTCACCAAGCGCCGTCTCACCCGCGAGGGTCGCCCGCTGACGGCAGCCGTCGAGATCCCGGGTACGGGCGAGGACGCGTAACACGGGCAGGCTGAAGCGGTCGGAGTCCGCGGCGGAGCGGACTGCGGGTCGCGCGCCCGGCCGGGCCTGGCGGGAGCGTTCGAGCCCGGGCCCCGATGCGCCAGCATCAGGGCCCGGGCTCGAACGCGGATGGATCGGCGCGCGAACGCAGTCCGCTCTGCCGCGGACTCCGATCGCGCCCCGGAGGCTAGGCGAACGCGGACAGCCCCGTGATCTCGCGGCCGAGGATCAGCGCCTGCACTGTCTCCGTGCCCTCGTAGGTGTGCAGCGCCTCGATGTCGGCGAAGTGCCGGGCGACGCGGTTCTGCAGCAGGATCCCGTTGCCGCCGAGCAGGTCGCGTGCGTTCGCCGCCATGGAGCGCGCGGTGCGGGTCGAGGTGTACTTGCCGAGCGAGGCGCTGGGCCCGGTGAGTTCGCCGGCGGCCTCGACACGGGTGAGCTGCACGAGCAGCGTCTGCAGCGAGGTGAGCTGGCTGAGCATCTCGGCGAGCCGGTTCTGCACGATGGACGACGCGGCGAGCGGGCGCCCGAACTGCACGCGCTGCTTGGCGTACGCGACGGCGGTCTCGTAGACGGCCGTGGCGTGGCCGAGCCCGGCCCAGGCGACGCCGAGCCGCGTGGCCTGCAGCACGCTCGAGGTGTCGCGGAACGAGCGGGCGCCGGGCAGCTTGAGCTCGGGGCCGACGCGCACGCCGTCGTACTCGATGAGCGCCTGCCAGATGGCGCGCAGTGACAGCTTGCCCTCGATGGTGCTGGCTCGGTAGCCGGGGGTGTCCTGCGGCACGATGAAGCCCTGCACCTGGCCGTCGTCGCCGCGCGCCCACGTGATGGTGACGCCGCCGATGCTGCCGTTGCCGATCCACTTCTTGTGGCCGCTGATCACGTAGTCGTCGCCGTCGGAGACCGCGCGGGTCTCGAGGCTGACGGAGTCGGAGCCGTGGGTGGGCTCGGTGAGGGCGAACGAACCGGGCAGGGTGCCGCGGGCCATCGGTTCGAGGTACTTCGCGCGCTGCTCCTCGGAGCCGTGCATCGCGATGGAGCGCAGCGCGAGCCCGCCCTGCACGCCGCCGACGGTGCCGATGGATCCGTCGCCGCGACTCAGCTCCATGGTGACCAGGCAGGCGGCGAGCAGGCTCTGCTCGGGGAAGCCGGGGACGTCGATGCCGTCGCGCAGCAGGTCGAGTTCGCCGAGTCGGGGAATCAGGTGCACCGGGTAGTCGGCGCGGTTCCAGTAGTCGTCGATGATGGGCCGCACTTCGTCCTGCACGAACGCGCGGGCGCGGTCGCGGTAGGACTGCTCGTCGGCGGAGAGCCCGGTGAAGACGCCGGCCTGGTCGGGGTCGAGCGGCTGCCAGAGGTCGTACTCGGGCTCGGCGGTGCCGAGGGAGACGCGTTCGGGGCGGGCGTTGGGGCGCGGATCGGACATCGGTGTTCCCTTCTGCGCCGCCCGCGGCGGCGCGGATACGGGATCAGCCTCTCGAATCCCGAGGAGCCCGGGCAAGCGGGATGGAGGTCCGGCACTGCCGAACGTGCTTCCGCGCCCGATTCCTCGTCGCACTCCCGACAAAGGGGATCCCGCTCCGGTGCGGAGCGGGATCCCCTCTCGCGGCGTGATCTCGCCCGCGACTACAGCACGCTGCGGATGAAGCCGCGGGTGCGCTCGTGCTCGGGCTGCTCGATCACCTGGGCGGGAGGTCCGCTCTCGACCACCACGCCGCCGTCCATGAACACGACCTCGTCGGCGACCTCGCGGGCGAAGCCGATCTCGTGGGTCACGACCACCATGGTCATGCCCTCGGCCGCGAGCTCCTTCATCACGTCGAGCACGTCGCCGACGAGCTCGGGGTCGAGCGCCGAGGTCGGCTCGTCGAACAGCATGAGCTTCGGCTTCATGGCGAGCGCGCGGGCGATGGCGACGCGCTGCTGCTGCCCGCCCGAGAGCTGCGACGGATAGTGGTCGGCCCAGGCGTCGAGACCGACGCGGCGCAGCAGCTCCCGCGCGTTCGCGATCGCCTCCGCCTTACCGCGCCGCGAGACGACCAGCGGGGCCTCGATGATGTTCTCGAGCGCGGTCTTGTGCGGGAACAGGTTGAAGCGTTGGAACACCATGCCGATGGATCGGCGCTGGCGCGCGACTTCGCGGGGGTGCATCTCGCGCAGGTGGTCCCCCGCCTCGCGGTAGCCGACGATCTCGCCGTCGACCGTGATCCGGCCGCCGTCGATCGATTCGAGGTGGTTGATGCACCGCAGCAGCGTCGATTTGCCCGATCCCGACGGGCCGAGCAGCACCGTCACCTGTCCGGCGTGGACGTCCATGGAGATGCCCTTCAGCACCTCGAGCTGGCCGAAGTGCTTGCGCACTCCGCGCAGCTGCACCAGCGCCTGATCGTTGAGCTCAGCCATTGCTCCGCGCTCCCTTCTTCCTGCCCTGGAGCTGCACGGCGATCGCACCGGTGAACTCCTTCGCCTTCTGCAGCGGGGTGGCGGGTGCATTGCGCTCGACTCCCCTGCCGAAATGACGCTCCAAGTAGTACTGCGGGATCGACAGCAGCGAGACGATGAGCAGGTACCAGAGGCTCACCACGATGAGCAGCTCGACCTGCTTGAGGTTCTGCGCGGAGATCTGGGTGGCCCGCGTGTAGACCTCCATGACCGCGATGAGCGACAGCAGCGAGGTGTTCTTGACCATCGAGATGAGCTCGTTGCCGAGCGGCGGGATGATCACGCGCATCGCCTGCGGGAGCAGGATCCGCACGAACGTGGCGAGCGGACTCATGCCGAGCGATGCGGCCGCTTCGCTCTGCCCGGAGTCGACGGACAGCATGCCGGAGCGCACGATCTCGGCCGAGTAGGCCGCCTCGTTCAGCGTCAGCGCGATGATGCCGGCGACGAGCGGGGTGAGCAGCGTGTTGGTGTCCTGCTGCCAGAAGACCACGTCGGTGAACGGGATCCCGATCGAGATCTTCTCGAAGATGAGGCCGAAGTAGCCCCAGATCACGATCTGCACGAGCAGCGGCGTGCCGCGGAACAGCCAGACGTAGAACGAGGAGAACACGACCATGACCGGGTTGCCCGAGAGACGCATCGCGGCGAGCACGACGGCGAGCACGGTCGAGATCAGCATCGAGACGGCGGTGATGACCAGCGTGAGGCCGACGCCCAGCACGATGTCGCGGTCGAAGAGATACTTGCCCACGACCGAGTAGTCGATGTTCTTGTTGGTCGCGAGCGCCTGGGTGAACCAGGCGGCGAAGAGGACCAGGACGATCGCCCAGATCCAGCGGCCGGGCCGCCGGAGCGGCAGGGCTTCGATGTCGAAGCTCCTGTCGCGCTCCGGTGCCGTCGTTGCGGGGGTGCTCATGGCTCGGTTCAGCCTTCCGCGCCGGCGCCGTTGACGATGGCCTGGTCGACCGCGAGGTGGCCGAGGTGCTGCTTGTCGAGGATCTTCTGGTAGACGCCCTCGTCGATGATCGCCTGCATGGCGAGGCGCAGCGCCTCGGTCAGTTCGGTGTTGCTCTTGAGCGTTCCGATGCCGGTGTAGACGGGGCTGAAGCCCGCCGGGTTCTCGGGATCGGCGACGCCCTCGAAGTCCTTGCCGTCGCCCGCGGTCGCGACCGTGTAGGCGGCGACGGGCGCGTCGGTGACGTAGGCGTCGACGCGCCCGGCCTTGAGCGCGGTCTGAGGATCCTGCGCGGTCGGAAGCTCCTGCACCTCGATCCCGGACTTGCCCTTCGCGGTGCACTCGGTGACGAGGTCGCGCAGGATCTGTCCCTGCGTCGCCGACTTCTGCACGGCGACCTTGTGCCCGCACAGGTCGAGCAGCGTGCCGATCTTCGCGGGGTTGCCCTTCTTCACGACGATCGTGAAGCCGGCGTGCAGCTCCTCGACGAAGTTGAGGGTCTTCTCCCGCTCGACGGTGTCGTTCATGCCGGACATGATGATGTCGAACTTCTTCGCCTGCAGCGACGGGATCACGGTCTCGAACGCCTGGTGCGAGATCTGGATCCGCACGCCGAGCTTCTCGCCGAGGGCCTGCGCGAGGTCGGGATCGAGCCCGACCTGCTGATCGTTCTCGATCATGATGAACGGCGGGTACGGGATCCCGGCGGCCGCGCGGATCACGCCCGACTTCCGGATCGATGCGGGCAGCGCCTTCGCGGCGGCCTGGTCGACACCGGAGGTGAGCTTCTCGGCCTTCGCGGAGGCGGCGGGCGCGTCGCTCGCCGAGCATGCGCTGAGGCCGAGCATCGCGGCTGCGGCCGCCGCGGCGGCGATCACGGTCATGGTCATGGTCTTCTTCATGGTGGTTCCTCTTCCTCGGGGAATCGTTGCGTGATGAATATCGGAGGGGGTCAGGCCCAGGCTCCGGGCCCGCCCGAGAGGTGCGGGGCCAGGAACTCGGCGTAGCTCTGACGGCGGACGGCCACGCGTGCGTCGCCGTCCCGGCAGAGCACGACCGCGGGCTTGAGAGCGCCGTTGTAGTTGTTCGAGAGGGTGTAGCCGTAGGCGCCGGTGGCGGCGAGTACGACGGTGTCCCCGGTCTCGGGCGAGGCGAGGCGGGCACCGTCCACCAGCAGGTCGCCCGATTCGCACTGCCGGCCGACGAGCTGCGCGGTCGTGTCGGGCTCCCGGTCCGCGCGTTCGGCGATGACGGGCGTGAACTTCGTCGCGGTCAGCGCGGCGTTCATCTGGTCGGCGAGCCCGCCGTCGACCGCGACGAAGGTCGCGGCGGTGCGCTTCACGTTGTTGACCCGGTACACGGTGACGCCGGCGCGGGCGACGAGCGAGCGTCCGGGCTCGATCAGGATCCGGCTCTCCGCCGGCAGCAGGCGGCGCGCGACCTCGGTGAGCGTATCGAGGTAGGCGTCGATCGAGGGGGCTTCCTGCCCGTCGTGGTACTCCGCGCCGAGCCCGCCGCCGAGGTTGTAGATCTCGAACTCCCCGATCCCCGCGATGGCCTCGACGGCCCGCGCGAACGGTTCGAGGTCGAGGATCTGCGAGCCGATGTGCATGTGCACGCCCCGGACGCGGATCGTGGGGTGATCGCGCAGCCGCTCGATGAGCGCCTGCGCCTGCGGGATCGGCAGGCCGAACTTGGACTTCGTGCCGCCCGTCGAGACCGACCGGTGGGTGCGGGGATCCACCCCGGGGATCACGCGCACGAGCACGTCCTGCGGCCGATCCAGCAGCGCGTCGAGGCGTTCGATGTCGGCCTCGCCGTCGACCACGATCAGACCGATGCCGGCTTCGATCGCGAGCCGCAGCTCCTCGTCGCTCTTGGCGTTGCCGTGCAGGTGGATGAGCTTCGGATCGACGCCCGCCTCGAGCGCGAGCAGCAGTTCGCCCGCGCCGGCGACGTCGATGCCCAGACCCTCGGCCTCGGCGATCCCGTAGGCGGCGAGCACCGGCAGCGATTTGGAGGCGAAGGTGACCTGGCTGTTCGGCCAGCGCGCGGCGAGGCCGTCGCGGTACTCCCGCATGCGCTCGCGCAGCCCCTGCTCGTCGATGACGTAGAGCGGGGTGCCGTACTCGTCGGCCAGCTCGGGAACGGAGCAACCGCCGATCTCCAGCGTTCCATCGACGCGTACCTCCGAGAACTTCGGGAAGATCCTCGCCATCCGCCGGTCGTAGAAACCACTCACGCCCCACACTCCTTCGTTTTCGGTGACGGTACGAATGTAGGAGCGCGAACCCGTCGGTTCGTTATCGGATTCGCTAAAGTACGAACGTGGAATCATCGATTTCGAGCATCATCGCGACCTCGCCGTTCTCGAGCGGCCTGCCGCTCGCCGAGCTGCTCGCGCAGCTCGGGCCCGCGACGCTGCGCCCGGTCGTCCAGCCGGAGCCCACCGAACGCGAAACGGCCCCGCCCGTGCAGGGTGTCGCGTTCCTCGACGCCGACGCCGTCGCGCAGCAGTCCGCCGGTCAGCTGCTCCTGCTCACCTCGCACGCGATGCTGCCCGACGACCGCGTCGAGGAGCTCTGCGACGCCGCCGCCGCTTCGCGCGCGAGCGGGATCGTGGCCCGCACGGTCCCGGCCGATGCACCGCTCGCCACCTCGTGCGCACGCCACGGGATCCCCCTCTTCGAGCTCCACCCGCAGGTCGACTGGCGCCAGTTCGATGCACTCGTGAGCCGCCTGCTCGGTGAGCACGGATCGGGCCTGCAGCTCGGCCCGACCTCGGGCGACAAGCTCTTCTCGCTCGCCAACTCGATCGCCGGGGTGTTCCGCGGCTCGGTGGCGATCGAGGATCACCGGCGCAACATCCTCGCCTACTCGGCGATGCCCGATCAGGCCATCGACGATCTGCGGGCCAACGGGATCCTCTATCGCCGGGTCCCCGACAAGTCGATCAACGAGGTGCGCTACCGCCAGATGTTCGCCGCGCAGGGCGTCGCGAGGTTCTCCCGCAGCGACACCGAGGCCCCGCGAGCGGCGATCGCGATCCGAGCGGGCAGCATCCCGCTCGGATCCATCTGGGCGATCGACCCCGACGGCGAGGATCTCTCCATTCCGCTTTCGCCGGCGAAGCAGGAGGTGCTCGAGCAGGGCGCCCTGCTCGCGGCCGACTACCTCGTCGACGCCTGGCGCTTCGACCACGGCGACACCCGCTCGCGCGAGGCCGCGCTGCGGCGAGCGCTGCACGGTGCGCCGCAGGAGAACGATCCGACGGTGCTCGGCTTCCGGCCGACCCAGCAGGTGGTCCTCGCGGCGCTGCTGCCCAGCGGTGCGCGCTCCAGCGATGCCGAACTCGGCGAGATCCGGGCCGGGGCCGCGCGGCACCTCTCGGTGTACTTCCCCGGCAGCGTGTGCGTCGCGCTCGACGGCGCCGTGATGGCGCTCGTACCGAGCGGATCGCCCGAGGAGGTGGGGCGTTCGTTCGCGCGGTTGCTGCCCGAGCTGCGGCGGTTGACGGGGGCGGAGTGCCGGGTCGGCCTCGACGAGCCGCGCCGGTTCCGTCGCTCGCTCGCCGGGCGTCACGAGCGCGCGCGATTGGTGGCGGAGTGCGCCCGGGAGCGGGGGCTCGAGATCGCGACCACGCGAGAGGTTCAGGCGCAGCTGGTGCTGCACGAGTGCGGGACGGCGCTGCGCGGTGCCCGGCTCTCGACGGAGGACGCCGACGCGCTGTTCGAACCCGATGCGACCGACGCGCGCACGACGCTGCTGGCCTGGCTCGAGGAGCAGGGCAGCGCCCCGCGGGTCGCCGCGCGACTGAACCTGCACGAGCAGACCGTGCGCTATCGGGTGCGGCAGGCCGTCGCCCGGTACGGGCTCGACCTCGACGACGCCGACCGCACGCTCGCGCTCTGGGTGCAGCTGCGCACCTCGGCGACGGATCGACGGGGATAGGCTTCCCCCATGGCCGCCTCAGATACGGAATCCGCCGACCCGGGAGCGGCGGAGGCGCGGGCCGAGACGGAATCGCCCGCGGCGAGCGCGGCCGCGAAGACGGGGGCGGTGGTCGGCACGACGGCCGGCATCGCCACGCTCTTCCTGCTGCTGCGCCTGCTCGCGGTCTCGGAGTGGAACTGGGGCACGGCGGGTGCCGTCGCCGATTCTTTCGACTTCGGCGACGCCCTGCCCATCGCGTTCGGCACGCTGTTCGCACGTCCGGAGTTGACGGGGGCGCTCATCGCGCTCCTGCTCCCGCTCGCGCTGCTGCACGTGCTGTGGCCGATCGGCGGCCGTGTCGGCCTCCCCAGTCTCGGCCGGGTGCTCGCGGCGGTGGCGCTCGTCACCGTGGCCTACGTCTGGATCCGCACCTTCCACTCGTGGTGGGTGGGCATCGGAGCCCTCGCCTTCGGCGGGATCCTGGTCGCCGCGCGGCTCATCTGGACGCGGGGCGTGGGTCATCGGATCGTCGCGGGCGTCATGCGGAGCGTGGGAGGCATCGCCGTGATCGGCGTGCTGCTGCTCGCCGTGCTCGTCGACACCCCGTGGGTGTCGAAGGAGCGGATCGAAACCGGATCCGGTGCGATCGAGGGCTGGGTGCTCGAGGTGCAACCGGGGTTCCTCAAGGTGCTCACCGAGCAGCGCGAGGTCGAGATCCTGCCCACCGCCGACGTGACCGCGCGGAGAATCATCGAGGAATAGGCGATGCGCGGCGCGTTCAGCGCGCGGCCATGCGGATCGCGCCGTCGAGCCGGATCGTCTCGCCGTTGATCATGGGGTTCTCGACGATCTGCGTGACGAGCAGTGCGAACTCCTCGGGCCGTCCGAGCCGGGCGGGGTGCGGCACCTGGGCACCGAGCGAGGCGCGCACCTCCTCGGGCAGGCCGGCGAGCAGCGGCGTCTCGAAGATGCCCGGCGCGATCGATACAACCCGGATCCGGTGCTCCGCGAGCTCTCGCGCGATCGGCAGGGTCATGCCGACGATGGCCGCCTTCGATGCGGCGTACGCCGACTGACCGATCTGGCCCTCGAAGGCCGCGACGGAGGCCGTATTGATGATGACCCCGCGCTCCTCGGCGTCGGCGAGGTCCTGCTCGCGCATCCGTTCGGCGGCGAGCCGCAGCACGTTGAAGGTGCCGACCAGGTTGATGTCGACGACCCGTCGGAACAGTTCGAGCGGGAACGGACCCGAGCGGCCGACGACCTTCGCGGCGTCGGCGACGCCGGCGCAGTTGACCACGAGCCGGAGCGCGCCGAATTCGGCGGCCGCGTCGACCGCGCCGCGCACCTGATCCTCGTCGCGCACGTCCGCGGGGACGAAGCGCACGCGCCCCTCGTGCTCGGCGACGAGCCGCTCCCCAGCGGATCCGGGCAGGTCGACCACCACGACCCGGGCGCCCTGTGCGAGCAGTCGCTGCGTCGTCGCGAGGCCGAGCCCCGACGCCCCTCCGGTGACGAGCGCCACCCCGTTCTCGATCTGCATGACGCATCCTCCTTCGGAATCGCGGCCTGTTCGGAGCGTACTCCCGCGCAGGGTGCGCCGGTAGGGAGGAGCGACTGACTGGGCATTCGCCCGAAGAACATCTGATGATGTACAGGGTGACCTAAGATGAACACGTGAACCTCGACCCGCTGCCCTCCGATGAGTTCATCTTCATCGACCCCAACTACCTCGACTGCGTGCTCGGGGCGAGCGGCAGCGACGATCTCGACGGCCTCCGCGCGTGGTGCGCGGCGCTGCCCGAGAACAGCTACGGGCACATCTTCGTCGAGGCCGATCCCGCCGACCTCGCCGAGCCCATCGCGGCTCCTTCCGGCGTCGGTGTAACCCGTCTCTCCCCCGCGGCCGTGCGCGGCGCTGCGCTCACCGGCGCCGTCGACGCCTGGCTCGACGAGTGGCTGCGCGGCGACCCGATGAGCGGCCGCCACTTCCTCATGTGGACCGGCGGTCGCGACCTGCCGAACGTCCGCGAGTTCTGGACCCGCATCGAGGCCGAGCTCGCCGAGATCTGGTCCTCCGCAGCAGAACGGCGGCCGACGCTGTGAAGCATCGACCGCCGTTCCGGTGGTGTGCGCGACCCGAGGTCGCACGGTGCCCGAGCGGCACCGATCAGGATCAGTCCGCGTAGTGGGAGAACAGGAACCAGCGATCCTTGTCGAGCTCCTGCGCCACCGCGATCGCGATGTCCTGGCTCACGGGATCGATGTCGTCGAGGCCCTTGACCGCGGCGTAGACCGTGGCGATGACCGCGTCGAGCTGCGCCACGATCGCGCGGACCGTGTCGGCCGACTGCTGGAACCCGGCGCTCAGTTCGGGCGTGGTGGTCTGAGCGGCGACCGAACCGATGCGCGCGTCGACCGGCAGGCCGAGGGCGACGATCCGCTCCGCGACGGTGTCGGCGCCGTCCTGCGCGTGCGCCACGACCTCGTCGAGGAACTCGTGCACGCCGATGAAGTTCGCGCCGCGCACGTGCCAGTGCGCCTGCTTACCGTTGACGGCGAGTGCCACGAGATCGCGGACGACCGGGCCGAGGTAGCGCTCGACACCCGCCGCGCGGTCGAGGTCGCCCTTGGCGACGGTGACGGTGGGGTTCTGGGTGGGAGTCATGAAATCGGGGTCCTTTCCTTCTCCGAGTGCACGGGGCGGGAATCCGGTGGTCCGGATCCCTCCGTTGCCCACCACGCTACTCAGATTTCGCGCCGCCACAAGCAAGGAAAGGCTTGCCTGATCAGCCCTGAACGGGCGTTCGAACCGAGGAGGAACCGTGTCGGATCAACGCGCTGACGCGCTCGAAGCAGTGCGCAATCGACGCTCGCACTCGAGCGTCACTGAGGAAGGTCCCAGCTCCGCGGAGCTGGCCGAGCTGGTGGCCGCGCTGTCGAGCGTGGCCGACCACTCGGGGCTGCGCCCCTGGCGCCTGATCGAACTGCGCGGAGACGACCGCGACGCGATCGCGACCGGTCTCGCAGCGGCCGACGGCGGCGGCGAGAAGGAGCTCGAGAAGTACACGAAGAAGGCGCGGCGCGCACCGCTGGTGCTCGCGATCGTCGTGAAGCCGCGACCGAGCGGCAAGGTGCCCGTCTGGGAGCAGGAGGCGGTGGCCTCGGGCGTCGCCCACCTGCTGTCGCTGCTGCTGCACGAGGCGGGCTGGGGCGTCATCTGGCGCACCGGCACGCTCACTCGGACCGAGCCCGTGCACCGCGCGCACCGATTGGCCCCCGACGAGTACCTGCTCGGCTGGCTCTACGTCGGCGGGATCCCCGAGAAGGATCGCAAGCAGAAGCCGCGCAAGCCGCTGCGCGTCGATGAGGTGCTGGGCGGGCTCGGCTGAGCGATTCTGCTCAGAGCAGAACACCAGCGCTCCGCGCACCTGCCACGGTTAGCATCCAGGCATGAGCGACGACGCACCCGAGACCCGCGAACGCACCGCCCCGCTGCCGCTCTGGCGGCACATGCTCGGCGATGAACTGCGCCGGCTCCGGCACGAGCGGGGCGAGACTCTCGGGAAGACGGCCGCGGACGCCGGGGTCTCGCCGCAGTACCTCTCCGAGATGGAGCGCGGCGTCAAGGATCCGTCGAGCGAGATGATCGCCGCCGTCGCCGGCGCGCTGGGCGTCACCATCATCGACCTCGCGACCGCGGTCGCCGAGAACCTGCGCGCGGCCGAGACCGCACCGGCCGGAGTCTCCGTCCGGACCGCATTCGCGCTCGCGGCCTGAGCCCCCTCACCGCCGCGTGATCACCTCGTCGACGAGGCCGTAGTCGCGCGCCTCGCTCGCGGTGAACACCCGGTCGTGATCCGTGTCGGTGCGCAACCGCCCGGCCGACTGCCCGGTGCGCTCGGCGAGCACGGCCTCGAGCTCCGCTCGGATCCGCACCGCCTCGTCGGCCTGCAGGATCAGATCCGGGATCGTGCCGCGACGCCCCTGATTGCCGGGCTGATGCAGCACCACGCGCGCGTGCGGCAGCGCCAGCCGCTTCCCCGCGGCGCCCGACGCCAGCAGCACCGCGCCGACGCCGATCGCCTGCCCGACGCAGATCGTGGTCACATCGGATCGCAGGTACTGCACCGTGTCGGCGATGGCGAGCATCGCGCTCGGATCACCGCCCTCGCAGTTGATCGTGAGCTGGATGTCGGTCCCCGGGCTCGACGAATCGAGGTAGAGCAGTTGCGCGATGATCGCGTTCGCGACGCCCGAGTCGATCGGGGTGCCGAGGTAGATGATCCGCTCGGTGAGCAGGTGCGAGTAGACGTCCATGATCCGGTCGCCGCGGGGGCTCTCGGAGATGACGCTCGGGATCGTGTAGCTGCCGCTCATCGCGCGACCTCCGCCCCGACCGGTGCGCCGAATCCGAGCCCCGGAGCTCCGGCCCCGCGCGGCATGATCTCGGCGAAGCTCTCGACGATCCCGTCGATGAAGCCGTAGTCGCGCGCCTCCTCAGCCGAGTACCAGTGGTCGTGCAGCGAGTCCTCGAAGATCCGCTCGACCGGCTGCCCGGTGTCCTCGCTCGTGAGGCGCAGCAGCGTGTCGCGGGTGTGGCGCAGGTCGCCGGCCTGCAGTTCGACCTCGACGGTGGATCCGCCGATCCCCGCCGATCCCTGGTGCATGAGGATCCGCGCGTGCGGCAGCGCCCGCCGCTTGCCCTTCGTGCCCGAGGTGAGCAGGAACTGGCCCGCGCTGTAGGCGATGCCGAGCGCGAGGGTCGAGACGTCGTTCGGCACGAGCCGCATGATGTCGCGGATCGCGAGCATGGCCGGAACGGACCCGCCCGGCGAGTGGATCCAGAGGGCGATGTCGGCGACGGGATCGGCGGCCGACAGTGCCGCGATCTGCGTCGCGAGGAGCACGCCGTTGTCGTCGTCGAGGGCGCCGTCGAGCACCAGGATCCGGCGCTCGAACAACTCGCGCCGGAACGGCTCGGTGAACACGGGTGGTTTCGGTGATTCGCTCATGCCGTCAGCCTGCTCCGGCGCGGCATCCCGCGGAGCGGATGCTGCTCTCGGCAGCACTGCTGAGAGCGGCGCGGATCCGGATCCCTAGCTCGTCCCGCCCCGGTCGGCGGTCAGGGCGCCCGCGAGCGCGAGCGCTCCGGCACCGGCCGCGAGCAGTGCGGCGAGCGCGAGCTGCGCGACGCCTCCGCCCAGCAAGGCGCCGCCCGCCCAGGCCCCGAGCGCGATCCCCGCGTTCAGCACGACGACGAGCACCCCGCCGGCGAGCGGACGGAACCGGACCGATGAGGCCCGCAGCACCGCGGCCTGCAGGATCGGCGGGAAGGCGCCGACCGCGACGCCCCACACCCCGACGCCAAGGCAGAAGATCGCCGACCGCCCGGAACCGAGCATCAGCAGGAGCAGCCCGAACGCAACGCCGAGCGCGGTCCCGACCAGCGCCGCCCGCGGAACTCGGTCCGCGAGCGGGCCGGCGAGCGCGACGCCCACCGCACCCGCGGCACCGAACAGCAGCAGCACGGCGGGAACCGCTCCGCTGCCGAGTCCGCCGAGCCGCACCACCAGGGCGGTCACGTAGGTGAAGGCGGCGAAGTGGCCGACGAGCACGAGGCCGCCGGCCAGCGCGAGCAGCCCGACCGGCACCGCGCTGCGGTCGAACCGGGCGGGCCCCTCGCTCGGCGCGGTTCGGGTCGTGGCCGGGCGAAGGGTCCGGTGGATCCCGAGCACCGCCGCGGCCAGCAGGATCGCGAGGAACCCGCTGACCGCCCGCCAGCCGATGGCGCCCGCGAGCGCCGCGACCGCGGGAAGCCCGATCAGTCCCGCGAGCGTCGGACCGGCCAGCACGAACGACAGGGCCCGCCCGAGCCGCTCGGCGGGCACGAGACCGGCGACCGTCGGCACGAGCACCGCCCAGAACACGCCGTGCGCGGCCGCCGAGAGCACCCGGCCCGCCACCAGCCAGTCGTATGCGAGAGCCCACGCGGTCAGCAGGGCGACGACGGCCACCACCGCCACCGCTCCGCCGAGCAGGCGGACGCGCGGGATCCGCGCCGTCAGCCGCACCAGCGGGAGCGCCGTCACCGCGACGGTGATCGCCCAGGCGCCGACGAGCGCGCCGACCGCGCCCGGATCGACGCCGAAGTCGCGCCCGATCTCGGGGAGCAGGCCGGAGGGCATGAGTTCGACGGTGACCGTGCCGAACGCGGCGGCGGTGAGCGCCGCGAGTGCGACCCACGGGAGGCTGGGTGGGGCGGTTCGCGTGCGATCGAGCGCAGTTTCGGAGTGCATGAGAGTACGCTAAACATTGACATCAATGTGAAGGTCAAGCACCGTGCCGGTGGAGGGAGGGCTCGCATGCGGATCGGCGAGATCTCGCGCCTCACGGGCATCGGCGCGCGCATGCTGCGCTACTACGAGGACGAGGGGCTGCTCACGCCCGAACGACGCGCGAACGGCTACCGGGAGTACAGCGAATCGGACGCCGCGAGAGTCCGCACGATCCGCGACCTGCGCGCCGCAGGCGTACCGACCCGTTTCATCCGGATCGTGCTCGACCGGCAGGACTCCCCCGACGCCTGGAGCGAGCGCTGCGACGAGATCCTCGCCAGTATGGTGCGCGAGCAGATCGCCGAGCTCGAGTCTCGGATCGACTGCTTGACCACGAGCAAACAGGCGCTGGCGCGTTTCGTGCGCGAGCAGGCGCCGGCTGCGAGCCGCTAGGCGACCGTGCGCCGGAGCCGTGCGCGGAGGGCCCCGGCCGCGCCGCTACTCCAGCAGTTCGGACAGCTCCAGCCAGCGCTCCTCGCGCTCCGCGGCCTCGGCCTCGAGCGCGCTCAGCTCCTCGCCGATCGCGCCGAGCCCCGCGTAGTCGCTCTGATCGTGCGCGGCCATGCGCGCGTGCACCGCGGCGACCTCGGTCTCGATCTTCGCGAGACGGCGCTCGATCGACTGCAGCTCCTTCTCGGCGGTGCGGCGCTCCGCTCCCGCGAGCGCCGGGACGGCGGATCCCGCGGCGGACGCCGCCGAGGCCGGAGCCGCGGACGAGCCGCCGGACGCGGCCGGCGCGGATCCCGCTCGCTCCCCCGCGGCGCGCTCGGCCGCGCGCAGCTTCAGGTACTCGTCGACACCGCCCGGCAGGTGGCGCAGGCGCCGGTGCAGGATCGCGTACTGCTGGTCGGTGACACGCTCCAGGAAGTAGCGGTCGTGCGACACCACGATGAGCGTGCCGGGCCACGAGTCGAGCAGATCCTCGAGCGCGGCGAGCATGTCGGTGTCGAGATCGTTGGTCGGCTCGTCGAGGATCAGCACGTTCGGCTGGCCGAGCAGGATCAGCAGCAGCTGCAGGCGGCGCTGCTGCCCGCCCGACAGGTCCTTCACCTGGGTGGAGAGCTGCGCGTTCGTGAAGCCCATGCGCTCGAGCATCTGCCCCGGCGTGAGGTCCTGCGCCTTCGAGCCGCTGCCCACCGTGAAGCTCGTGCGCAGCCCGTCGATCACGACGCGCACGGGGTCGTTCCAGTGCTCCTCGAGCTCGTCGATCCGCTGCGTGAGCATCGCGACCTGCACGGTCTTGCCGCGCTTCACGGTGCCCGAGGTCGGCTCGAGCGTGCCGTCGATGAGGCCGAGCAGCGTCGACTTCCCGGCGCCGTTGCGCCCCAGGATCCCGGTGCGCTCGCCGGGGGCGAGCCGCCACTCGACCTCGTGCAGCACCTCGCGCTCGGCGCCCGTCTCGGGATCGCCGAAGCTCACCGAGGCGTCGAGGAGGTTCACGACCTCCTTGCCGAGGCGTGCGACGGCCATCGACTGCAGCGAGACCCGGTCGCGGATCTCGGGCACATCGGCGATGAGCTCGTTGGCGGCGTCGATGCGGAACTTGGGCTTCGACGTGCGCGCGGGAGCGCCGCGGCGCAGCCAGGCGAGCTCCTTGCGCGCCAGGTTCTGCCGCTTCTGCTCGACCACGGCCGCCTGGCGGTCGCGCTCGACGCGCTGCAAGATGTACGCGGCGTAGCCGCCCTCGAACGGCTCGACGATGCGGTCGTGCACCTCCCACGTGGTGTTGCACACCTCGTCGAGGAACCAGCGGTCGTGCGTCACGACGAGCAGCGCGCCCTGGTTCGCCGGCCAGCGGCGCTTCAGGTGATCGGCGAGCCAGGCGATGGCCTCGACGTCGAGGTGGTTGGTGGGCTCGTCGAGGGCGAGGATGTCCCACTCGCCGGCGAGCAGCCGGGCCAGCGCGACGCGGCGCTGCTGCCCGCCCGACAGGTCCGCGATCAGGCCGTCCCACGGCAGATCGGTCACGAGCCCCGCGATGACCTCGCGCACCCGGGGCACGCCGGCCCACTCGTGCTCGGGGGTCTCGCCGACGATCGCGTGACCGACGGTCTCGCCCTCGGGGAACGCGTCGGACTGCTCGAGCACGCCGATGCGGGTGCCGCCGCGCGACGTCACCTGCCCCGAATCGGGATCGCGGCGCCCCGCGAGCATCATCAGCAGGCTCGACTTGCCGTCGCCGTTGCGGCCGACGATGCCGATGCGGTCGCCCTCGGCGACGCCGATCGTGACGGAGTCGAAGATGATTCGGGCCGGAACCTCGAGGTGCAGGGCCTCAGCCCCCAGAAGATGCGCCATAACCGGGCCAGTCTACGCGGCGCAGGGCGACCCAGTTTTCAAGTCGTCGGTTTGATAGGGTGAGAATTGCCTTTGCCCAGCCGATTCGATTTTTGTAGATCTTCGTACAACAAGGACCACAATGAGAGCTTGGATGGTACGCGCCGGAGCCTCAGGCGATCGAGAGAAGTTTGCCCTCGCAGAAGGACGAACGGTCGCGGGATGGGAAGAAGTTCCGTCTCTAAAAAACGCGACCAAGCGCGAACGCATCAGAAGCATAGTTGCGGAGTCGTATCCAGAAGAATCAAACTACGTAATTGGCAACTGGACGGGGCAACTTGATCGCTTTGTCTCAAAGATTCACATCGGCGATCTGATCGTCATGCCCAGCAAGCTCGAAGACGGAAAGTTTGCTCTTGGAGTAGTCAAATCTGACTACGAATATCTCGCGGAAAATGAGCCCGGATTTCGCCACACTCGCAAGGTGGACTGGGAAAAACCAAATCTGGAGAAGCAGATTCTCCAACACGACCTCCGCGCATCGATCGGCTCCCTACTAACAGTCTGCGAATTGGAACGAAATTCTGCAGCAAAGCGATTCAATCACATACTTGTTCACGGCTCAGATCCGGGCCCAGTCGGCAAAGATTCCTCCCTCCCCGGAACACTCGAAGAACTCCCAGGCTCCGCCCCTGTTACAACAACAATACGATCCCTTCTATCTATAGCTGGATTTCATCGCCGCACCAGCGGAACAGTCTCCACGCTCCAGGACCAACTTGCGGAGCTGGGACTTTCAACCACACCTCCATTCGAGGAGGGCCTCATTGATGATGAAATCATCATCCGCAACGTCGCGACCGCGGAAGACGCTTCTACAGCCTCAGATGTGGACACGGAATCAGCACCAAGCAGCCACCGAACCGTCGCGGACAGCAGCAGCGTGACTCACCCCGTTTCGGCCGTGCCATCCGCCACCCGAGAACCAGACTCGGTATCCTCAGGCGACAAGTTATCTTTCGCCCAAACGATCATGCTTGAAAATAACTACTCTCAACTTGCGGTTGTTGACAATGGGGCGCTTCGAGGCGCTTTGACCTGGACTTCGATCGCGATCGCAGGCCTCAAAAGAACACCGCAAATTGTCGCCGATGCATTGATCGATTCTCCCCCAATTATTCACCTACATCAAAACGTACTCGACGTCGTAGATCTTGTAGAGCAGCAAGGATACGTTTTTGTCCTCGACGAAGCTCAACAAATCGGCGGAATAATCACAATCAGCGATCTAGCTCAGGAGTTTGGTCGCGATCGTCGTCCAATCATGCTGATCGAAGAAGTGGAACTTCGCCTCCGCCGGGCAACACAAAAGCACCTAACCGACGCAGATGTCGAAACTTCGCCCGCAAGAGGCTCAAAGCTCAAGGACCTCACTCTCGGCGCTTACCCATACCTCCTCGAAGATGAAGCTCTCTGGAAGAAACTCGGGTGGGTCGGGGTTGAGCAGGACCGCGTCCTTTCGCTTACTAAGCTGACAGCAAATGTCCGAAACCAACTCATGCATTTCTCCCAGGATCCTTTGGAAGAAGACCAGATCGAGCCAGTTGAGAGACTCCTCCGCATCCTTCGAATAGTCGACAGAGAACCCCACGCAAGGAGCTAGTCGCACAAGACAGAGCTCACCTATGATGACGGCATGGCTCGATGGATCGCGCTGCTGCGCGGGGTGAACGTCAACGGCATCACGGTGCGCAGCGCGGAACTGGCGGGGCTCTTCCGCGAGCTCGGCTTCGGGCAGGTGCGCACCGTGCTCGCCTCGGGGAACGTGTGCTTCGACGCCGACGAGGTCGACGGTTCGTCGGACGCGGCGCGCACGGAGCTCAAGGCCAGGATCGAACGGGCCCTGGGCGAACGCTTCGGCTACGACGCCTGGATCGTGCTCGTGCCGCTGGCCGAGCTCGACGGGATCATCGCGGGCTACCCCTTCGCAGAGGATCCGGAGCACCACGCCTACGTCGTGTTCGCTGCCGACGCCGACGCGCTGCACGCGGTGCTCACGGGCGCGCCCGGGGCGGATCCGGGCGCCGCGGATCCTGATGCCGAGGCTTCCGGGAACGCCGAGCGGTTCGCCGCGGGCCCCGGCGTCGTCTACTGGCGCTGCCCGCGAGGCGGGAGCACCGATACGCCGTTCTCGAAGCACATCGCCCGGGCCCGCTTCAAGACCTCCACGACGACGCGCAACATCAACACGCTGCGCAAGCTCGGCTGAGACCGCTTCTCCCGTCATCCTGCGCGAGCTTGCGAGTCGCAGGATCCTGCGACTCCTTCGTCGCGCAGGATGACGGGAGTGGCAGAGCGTCGCGCAGGATGACGCCGGTGACCGCATCGCTCAGGATGAGGTCGAAGACGCGCTCAGTCGTCGAGCGCGCGCATCCAGGTCCGCAGCAGCCCGACGAGCTGCGCCCGCTGCTCGGGATCGAGGCCGTCGAGCAGCCGGGCCTCGTTGCGCACGTGCGCGGCGAACGCCTCGTCGATGGCCGCGATACCGGCGGCGGTGAGCCCCACCACTCGCCCACGGCCGTCCTGGTCGCTCGACCGCCGCTGCACGTAGCCCATCGCCTCGAGCCGGTCGAGCCGCTTGCTCACGGCCCCCGTGGTGACCATGGTGTGCGCGGCGAGTTCGCCGGGCGCGAGCTCGTAGGGCGCGCCCGTGCGGCGCAGCGTCGCGAGCACGTCGAACTCCCCCTCGCCCAGCCCGTACTCGCGGTAGAGGGCGACGAGCTCGTCGCGCAGCCGCTCGGCGAGGCGGTGCAGGCGGCCGATCACGCCGACGGGCGAAACATCGAGGTCGGGGCGCTCGACGCTCCACTGCGCCAGGATCCGGTCGACGTGGTCGGGCGCGGGCTCGCTCATGCGTCGATCATACCTTCCTCGGAAGCTATACTCCCTTCCATGGAAGCAAAAACCCGCGGATCGCACGCGAAGTGGATCGCGCTCACCGCGCTCGCCCCGATCGCCTGGGGCTCGAACTACCCGGTGATGCACCACTTCCTGCCCGCCGACTCGCCGCTCTGGGGCGCCGCGCTCCGCGCGCTGCCCGCCGGGATCCTGCTCTTCCTGTTCGTGCGCAAGCTCCCCACCGGTTCCTGGTGGTGGCGTGCCCCGCTGCTCGGCCTCATCAACTTCTGCGTGTTCTTCGTGCTCGTCTACGTCGCGGCGCAGCTGCTCCCGTCCTCCGTGGCCGCATCGATCATGGCGGCCTCGCCCCTCGTGCTGGGGCTGCTCGGCTGGGCCATGCTCGGGCAGCGGCTGAACCTCCCCACGCTCATCGGCGCGGTCTGCGGCATCGTCGGCGTGATCCTCATCGTCGGCCTGTCGACCGCGCGCATCGACGGCTGGGGCGTCGCAGCCTCGATGGCCGCGCTCCTCGTCTTCTCGATCGGCTCGATCCTCACCCAGCGCTGGCGCGACGATACTCCCGTGCTCGCGCTCACCTCCTGGCAGCTGCTGTTCGGCGGCATCG
>NZ_LAYO01000108.1 GCF_000980875.1 Leucobacter sp. Ag1
CGCGGGAGAATTCGAATTCTCCCGCGCCGCGTCACCTTTTCACCGCCCCCGGCACTCTCAATGCGAAGAAGTCGAATACGGCAGAGAGTCCCCCTACTCGAGTCCCGGCTCTTCACCCACCGGCTCGCAGTTCCCCCCTTCTTGCCGCAGCCGGCACGGATGGGCGTTCCTCCCCGGGAGGAACGCCCATCCCCTTACCCCGCTCCGCCCCGCTCGCCCTCGAGCGCGAGCCACGCGAGCTCCTCGTCGACGACGAGCTCGGTGATGATCCCGGCCGCGAGGGCGCCGCGCAGGCTCTGCAGCTTGGCGGCTCCCGAGACGACGCAGATGCGGCGGGGGATCCGGCGCACGATGTCGAACGAGGGGCCGCTCGATCGTTCGTTCAGGGGGATCCCGTCGGTGCTGCCGTCCTCGCGGAAGAACTGGGTGGCGCAGTCGCCGACCACGCCGGCGTGCGCGAGCTCCTTCAGATCCTCGCGCTCCAGGTAGTTGCCCGAGTAGATGTGGGAGCGGCGGTCGCCGAGGCGCGAACCGAGGCTGAACACGAACAGGTTGGCGGATGCCTGGAGCTTGAGCACCCGGCTGATGGAGCGTTCGCGCCACAGCGCTCGCCGCGTCTCGGGGTCGTCGAAGATCGCGGGGACCGTGAACTGGTAGACGGTGGCCGAGAAGGCGTCGCCGAATCCGCCGAGGAGGCCCGCGGAGTACGCGAGGCCGGAGGTGTGGAGGTTCGCCGCGCCGTTCAGCTGCACCACGCGGGTCTCGTGCACGGGCTTCGCGGGGAGGTGCCGGGCGACGGCGGTCGTGGTGGCGCCCCAGGCGACGCCGATAGTGGATCGGTCGTCGACGGCTGCGGCGACGAGGTGGGCGGCGGTGCGCGCGGTGCGGTCGAGCCGCGCGCTCTCGGAAGCGCGGGCGGGGGCCGGCGCGACGTGCGCGGTGATCCCGAATCGTTCGGAGAGCTGCTGCTCGAGCCGGGAGCGCGCCTCCTGCGGGGAGTGGACGCGGATCTCGACGAGTCCGGTGTCGCGAGCGTAGCTCAGCAGTCGCGAGATGGAGGACCGGGAGACCCGCATCTCCTGCGAGATCGCCTCCATCGTGTGGTTCTGCAGGTAGTACAGCTGCGCCGCGCGCAGCGCCTCCCGCGCCTTCGTCGCGTTCGCCGGATCTGCCATCGTGCTCCTTCGAGTCGACCCATTCTGCACATATGTGCAGATCGCTTGCAAGCCCGTTCAATGCTGGATCAGGCTGTGCGTGAATCTCGAAAGGTCTGGACCCAATGAACGATCGCCCGTCGCCCGCTCGCCCCGCCGTCGAAGCTCTGCGCGAGCGCCCGAGCGCCGATGTGCTGATCATCGGCGGAGGCATCAACGGCATCGCCACCTTTCGCGAGCTGGCGCTGCAGGGCGTCGATGTGGCCCTGGTGGAGCGCGGCGACTTCGTCTCCGGCGCCTCCTCCGCGTCGAGCCACATGGTGCACGGCGGGATCCGCTACCTCGAGAACGGCGAGTTCCGGCTGGTGAAGGAGGCGGTCACCGAGCGCAACCGCCTGCTGCGCACCGCCCCGCACTACGTCCGTCCCCTCGAGACGACGATCCCGATCTTCTCGACCTTCTCGGGGATCCTCTCCGCGCCGTTCCGCCTGCTCGTCACGCACGGCCGCGGCAAGCCCCGCGAGCGCGGCGCCGCGCTGATCAAGATGGGCCTCACCCTCTACGACACCTTCTCGCGCGACGGCGGCCAGGTGCCCCGGCACCGCTTCCTCGGGCGCCGGCGCTCGCTGGCGGAGCTGCCGCAGCTGAACGACGACCTCTCGTACACGGCGACCTACTTCGACGCCTCGATGCACGACCCCGAGCGGCTCGCCCTCGACGTGCTGCACGACGGGATCGTGGCCGGCGGCGACCGTGCGCGCGCCGCGAACTACCTGCCCGCCGTGGGCTTCTCGGACGGCGCCGTGCGGCTGCGCGACGAGGCGAACGGCGGCGAGGAGTTCGACTTCGCCGCCAAGCTGATCATCAACACCAGCGGCCCGTGGACCGATCTTACCAACGCCGCGCTGGGCGAGGACACCCGCTTCATGGGCGGCACGAAGGGGTCCCACGTGGTCCTCGACCACCCCGAGCTCCTCGCGGCGACGGGCGGACGTGAGATCTTCTTCGAGCACTCCGACGGCCGCATCGTCCTCATCTACCCGCTCAAGGATCGGGTGCTCGTGGGCACGACCGACATCGAGGCGGATCCGGCGAAACCCGTGGTGTGCACGCCCGACGAGGTCGACTACTTCTTCGACCTGATCTCGCACGTCTTCCCGAAGATCGAGGTCGATCGCTCGCACATCGTCTACACCTTCTCGGGCATCCGTCCGCTCCCGCGCCACGACGACACCGCTCCCGGCTTCGTGTCGCGCGACTACCGCATCGTCGCGTCCGAGCGCGCAGGGGTGCCCCTGCTGAGCCTCGTCGGCGGCAAGTGGACGACCTTCCGCGCGCTCGCCGCGCACCTCGCCGACGATGCGCTGGAGATCCTGCACCAGCGCCGCACCGTGCACACCGAGACGCTCCCCATCGGCGGCGGGGACGACTTCCCGCGGACCCCGGCCGCGCGCACCACCTGGGTGGCCGCGCGGGCCGACGGACACGGCCGGGATCGCGTCGAGCAGCTGCTCGACCGCTACGGGACCCGTGCCGACGAGGTGCTCGCCGCGGCGCCCGAGCACGAGCCGGAGCTGACGCGGATCCCGGGCTACACGGCGTCCGAGCTCGCCCACCTCGCCGGGACCGAGCAGATCGTGCACCTCGACGACCTGCTCCTGCGCCGCACGTCGATCGCGTTCGTCGGCGGCGTGACCGCCGAGCGGATCCGCGCCGCTGCCGAGGCCATCGCGCCGACGCTCGGCTGGGACGAGGCTCGGACCGCGGGCGAGGTCGCCCGCACCGTCGAACTGCTGCGCACCGCGCACCGCATCGATCCCGAGAAGGGAGGCGCGTTCATCGGCGGCTGAGCAGCCCGATCCGAGCGGCGCGTCCGCTCCTCCACCCGCCGGTCCGCAGCACCGGCCCACCCACACTTCTCCGATGCGCGGGCGATCCGTCCCGTGTACAGCGCGAGAGAACCCGAAAGGTCAATGACGACATGCAAGAAGTCAATCTCGGTCTCTATTTCCTCTCCGAACTCGTCGGCACGGGGCTCCTCATCCTCCTCGGATGCGGCGTCGTGGCGAACGTCGTGCTCGCGAAGACGAAAGGCAACGGCGGCGGCACCCTGATGGTGAACTGGGGCTGGGGCCTCGCCGTGTTCATCGGCGTGCTCGCCTCCGCCTACTCCGGCGCGATCCTCAACCCGGCCGTCGGCGTCGGCCTGCTGATCGCCGGCAAGATCTCCGCGGTCCAGTTCTTCGTCGCGGCGGGCGCCGAGCTCCTCGGTGCGATCCTCGGCGCGATCCTGTGCTGGATCGCGTACCGTCAGCACTTCGACGAGGAGCCCGAGGCGGCCAACAAGCTCGGCGTCTTCTCGACCGGCCCCGCGATCCGCTCGTACGGCTGGAACTTCATGACCGAGGTCATCGGCACGTTCGTGCTGGTCTTCGCGGTGTTCGCGTTCGCCGACCAGGGCGACATCAACGTCGGCGTGCCCGGAGGCCTCGGGCCGCTCACCGCGCTGCCGGTCGCGCTCGTCGTCGTCGGCATCGGCGCCTCGCTCGGCGGCCCCACGGGCTACGCCATCAACCCCGCCCGCGACCTTGGTCCCCGCATCGCGCACGCGCTGCTCCCGATCAAGGGCAAGGGCTCCAGCGACTGGGGCTACGCTTGGGTTCCCGTGCTCGGCCCGCTCGTCGGCGGAGCGATCGCGGCGTTCGCTTCCCCCGTCCTTCTGGGGCTCGCCGCCTGATCGGCGCGCTCACCGCAGCAGCACCCGAACCAGCAATTTCCTCACCGGAGCAACGCCGCTTTCACGAAAGGAAGCACCACATGTCTCAGTACATCATCGCGATCGACCAGGGCACGACCTCGAGCCGGGCGATCATCTTCGACAAGGCGGGATCGATCATCTCCGTCGGCCAGAAGGAGCACGAGCAGATCATGCCGCAGGCCGGCTGGGTCGAGCACGATCCGCTGGAGATCTGGCGCAACGTGCAGGAGGTGATCGGCATCGCGCTCGGTCGCGCCGACCTCACCCGGCACGACATCGCGTCCATCGGCATCACGAACCAGCGCGAGACCGCGGTGGTCTGGAACCGGAAGACCGGCCAGCCCGTCTACAACGCGATCGTGTGGCAGGACACCCGCACGCAGGCCATCGTCGACCGCCTCGCGGCCGACGGCGGCATCGAGCGCTTCAAGGAGACCGTCGGGCTGCCGCTGGCGACCTACTTCTCGGGCACCAAGATCGCGTGGATCCTCGAGAACGTCGAGGGCGCGCGCGAGGCGGCCGACGCCGGTGATCTGCTCTTCGGCACCACCGACTGCTGGGTGCTGTGGAACCTGACCGGCGGTCCCGAGGGCGGCGTCCACGTCACCGACGTCACCAACGCGTCGCGCACCCTCTTCATGGATCTGCGCACGCTCGAGTGGCGCGACGACATCCTCGAGGCCTTCGGCGTGCCCCGCTCGATGCTGCCGCAGATCAAGTCCTCCTCCGAGGTGTACGGCGAGGCCGAGGACTCCTCGCTGCTGCGCGGGACCCCGATCTCGGGCATCCTTGGCGATCAGCAGGCGGCGACCTTCGGCCAGGCGGCGTTCGACGCCGGTGAGTCGAAGAACACGTACGGCACGGGCTGCTTCCTCATCTTCAACACCGGTGAAGAGATCGTGCACTCGCAGAACGGCCTGCTCACCACGGTCGGGTACAAGCTTGGCGACGGCCCCACGCACTACGCGCTCGAGGGATCCATCGCGGTCACCGGCTCGCTGATCCAGTGGCTGCGGGATCAGCTCGGGATCATCTCGGCCGCGCCCGAGGTCGAGGAGCTCGCGGACAGCGTGCCCGACAACGGCGGCGTCTACATCGTCCCGGCGTTCTCGGGCCTGTTCGCGCCGTACTGGCGTCCGGACGCCCGCGGCGCGATCGTCGGGCTGACCCGGTACTCGAACAAGGGGCACATCGCCCGTGCGGCGCTCGAGGCGGTCGCGTTCCAGACCCGCGACGTGCTCGACGCGGTCAACGCCGACGCCGGTGTGGACCTCACCGAGCTGAAGGTCGACGGCGGCATGGTCGCGAACAACGCGCTCATGCAGTTCCAGGCCGACGTGCTCGGCGTCTCGGTCGTGCGCCCCGTCGTCGCCGAGACCACGGCGCTCGGTGCGGCCTACGCCGCGGGCCTCGCGGTCGGGTTCTGGAGCGGCCTCGACGATCTCGCCGCGAACTGGCAGGAGGATCGCCGTTGGGAGCCCGCCATGGAGGACGCCGAGCGCGACCGCCAGCTGCGCAACTGGCGCAAGGCCGTCACCAAGTCGACCGGATGGGTCGACGAGGACGTGCGCTGAGCGAGCTGATGCGCACCGACGTGCGCTGACGCGATCCGCGTGACGCAGAGGGCCCGACCGGTCGACCGGTCGGGCCCTCTGCGTCGTTCGGCGAGTCTGCCGAGCCTGTAACGCGACATCCGTCCGGTAATTCGCGACAGTGCGTTTCGGAAAACCGCGTCATGAATCACCCGATTCCCCGTGTTACAGGGGATGGGCGCCTTGTGAGCGCTCGTCGCGCTCACGAGGGGACCCCATGAACAGATTGACCACCCGCGCGCTCGGCGCGGTCGCATTGGCGGCGATGGCCGTCTTCGCCGTGCCCGCCGCGGCGCTCGCCGCACCGGCGCCGCCGGTGGCCCCGGATTCCGGTCCGACCGCGGGCGGCACGACCGTGACGCTGCAGGCGCCCGCGGGGATCTCGTACACCGAGGTGAGCGCGGGATCCGACCACACGGTCGCGCTCGGCTCCGACGGCAGCACCTACGCGTGGGGGCAGAACGCGTCCGGCCAGCTGGGCGACGGCTCGACGGCTTCGAGCAGCGCACCCGTGAGGGTCTCGGTGCCGGCGGGCGTGACGTTCACGCAGCTCGCCGCGGGCAGCGGCGGCAACACCCTCGCCATCGGTTCCGACGGCAACGCGTACGCGTGGGGGAACAACGAGGACGGGCAGCTCGGCGACGGCACCCGCACGAACCGCAGCACTCCGGTGAAGGTGCAGGCCCCGGCGGGCGTCTCGTTCACGCAGGTCAGCACCAACTGGTACACCTCGCTCGCGCTCGGCTCCGACGGCGGCGTCTACGCGTGGGGCGACAACACCTACGGCAAGGTGGGCAACGGCGCCGCCGGGCCGAACGGCGGCGACAACGCCGTGCCGACGCCGACGCGGGTGCTCACGCCCGCGGGCGTGACGTTCACCCAGGTCGCGTCCGCGGGACGGCACTCGCTGGCGCTGGCCTCCGACGGCACGGCGTACGCGTGGGGCGGCGGCTGGCTGGGGCAGCTCGGCGACGGCGCGGCGCTCGACAGCGCCCTGCCCGTGGCGGTGCAGATGCCGGCCGGCGTGACCTTCACGAGCCTCTCCGGCGGCTACTGGTACTCGCTCGCCATCGGTTCCGACGGCAACGGGTACGCGTGGGGCGACAATCAGTACGGCCAGCTGGGCGACGGCACCACCGCGCAGCGGAACGCGCCGGTGCGGATCCAGGCCCCGACAGGGGTCACCTTCTCGCAGCTGAGCGCGGGCAACGGGCAGTCGCTCGGCCTCGGTTCCGACGGGTTCGTGTACTCGTGGGGCGCCAACGGCTCGGGCCTCGGCACGGGCACGACGTCCGCCACGGCACCGGCGCGGGTGCAGCTGCCCGCTGCATCGGCGCCGTTCACCGGGATCGCCACGGGATTCGGGCACTCGCTCGCCATCGGCTCCGACGGCGGGACGTACAGCTGGGGGCGGAACGCCGCCGGGCAGCTCGGTACGGGCACGACCGCGAACCAGCCGCTGCCGGCCACTGTGCTCACCCCGCCGGTCGAGGTGACGGGAGTCACCTTCGACGGGATCGCGGGCACCGGCCTCGTCGACAACGGCGACGGCACGGTGTCGGTCGTGACGCCGCCGCACGCGGCCGGTCCGGTCGACGTGGTGCTGAGCTGGACCCTCGGCGGTGATGCCCGCCCGGTGGTCACGCACACGGACGGTTTCACCTACGTCGCTCCGGCGGTCGCCCCGACCATCACCGACCCCGAGGACCGCACGGTCGAGACGGGCGGATCGGCGACCTTCACCGTCGAGGTGACGGGCACGCCCACGCCGAGCACGGTGTGGGAGGTCTCGACCGACGGCGGCAAGACGTGGAAGCCGGTGTCGTCGATCCCCGGCGTGCAGGTTTCGACGGACGGCCTGAGCCTCACGGTGTCGCCCGCGACCGCGGTGCACGACGGACTGCGTGTGCGCGCGACTGCGACGAACAGTGCGGGTTCGGTGACGAGCGAGTCGGCGCTGCTGACGGTCGTGGCGAAGGCTGGACCGGGCGGCGGTTCCGACGGCGGTGCGAATGCCGGTGGCGGATCGACCGCGGATGGCGGATCGACCGCGGATGGCGGATCGAACGGCAGCGGGTCGGGTTCCTCGGCGAAGCCGGGCGCGGGGCTCGCGACCACGGGCGCCGGGGCGTCGTGGGCGACCGCGGCACTGGGCGCCCTGCTGCTCGCGGGCGCGGCTGCCGTCGGTCTGCGCGCGCTGACGCGCCGCAGCGCGACCTGACCGCGGCCTGATCCGGGCCCGACCGCGGCCTGGGCAATCCGGTACGCATTTCGGGGATCCGCGCGATCTCGGACCCTTCCGCACAGGAGGTCCGAAATCGTGCGGATCTCCGCGTTGTGGGACGGCGCAACGCGAACCCCGGCCGAGGACTCGCGGCCGCACCGCCCTACCCCTCGCCGGCCTCGATGAGGCCGTGCCGGATCGCCGCGCGCACGGCCTCGGCGCGAGTGTGAGCGCCCAGCTTGCGGTAGAGGCGCTGGATCTGGGTCTTGGCCGTGTTGACCGAGATACCCAGCTCGTCGGCGATGGCCTGCACACTCTGCTGCGTCGCGAGCGCGTGCAGCACTTCGCGTTCGCGCTGCGAGGGCGGTTGGATCCGCGGCAGCTCCGAGACGAGCGAGGGGGTGGATCCGACGTCGGCGAGCAGCTCGGCGAACGCGGGGAACTGCTGATCGCGCGCGATCCCGGCCAGGTCGATGCGCAGCCGTTCGGGGATGAACCGCACCTGCAGAGACAATCGACTGCTCTCCGCGGCCAGGGCGGCCTGCCCGAGATACAGGGCGACCTCCTTCGTCGCGGCGCCGCTGTCGAGCGCGGCGGCAGCGGCGACGAGGGTGCGCCAGGCCTCGGTGCGCGGGACCTCGCGGGCGCCGTCGAAGGCGCCGGCCTCGCGCGAGAGCCGCAGGGCGCCGCCGGGGTCGGAGCGGAGCAGCCGCTGGAGCGCGGGCACCACCGATTCGAGCGGGTCGGCGATCCCCGGGGGCGGAGCGATCCCGGTGTCGTCCAATGTGATCTCCGCGCCCGTCGCGGTCGGGTCGACGAGCCGCATGAGGGCGATCGCGGTGCGCACGTAGCGGGGGATCACGACCCGGTCGCCCTGCTCGGTCCGGTCGCGCAGCGCGCGTTCGAGCCGGGCCGCCGCGACGGGGACTCCGGCGACGGTATCGACGAGCGCGGCGATGCTCTCGTAGATGGGCCACAGCTCGGCATCGCCGATCAAGGTGCGCGCGGTCGTGATCGATGCGCGGGCGGTGTCGAGGTCGCCGTGCTCGAGCGCGATCATGCCGGCGACGAGCGGAGCGGGCGCAGTCATGAACCGAGGTGAGAGGTCGACGTCCGCATGGCGCAGTGCACGCAGGGTGCGTTCGGCGGCGGCCAGGTCGCCGCGGATCGCTTGGATCATGACCAGATTGCCGCCGAAGACGGCGCCGATGGGCGGATCGCCGGCGGCGACAGTGATCTCCCACGAGGCGCGGATGCATGCCGCGGCCTCGGTGAGGCGGTTCGCCGCGAGGTAGGTCATCCCCGCGGTGTCGAGCCCCCAGGCGCCGACGCCCTGATCCCGCGGGGCGAGGGTGCGCGAGAGGTCCTGCCAGATCGCGAGCACCCGATCGGCGCAGTCGGTCGCGCGCTCGAGGTTGCCCTGGATCCGGAACGCGACGGTGAGGATCGCGAAGAAGAGGAGCCGGTCGGCGGGCGGCCCGGGCAGGGCGAGCTGCGTCGGCTCCATCGCGGCGATGAGCCGGATCCGCTCGGTGATCCCGGGACCCTCACCGCGGGTGAAGACTGCGGCGAACCAGCCGAGGTAGGGGCTGGGCTCGAACCAGGCCGGCGGTTGGCCGAGGCAGTCGCGAGCGATCCGATCGAGCACCTGGGTGTTGAGCCGCGCGGCGGCGGTGACGCCGATGCGCCACGCGAGCTGCGCGCCGGCGCGGGGGAAGGCGATCTCCCAGGCCTCGTCGAGGCGGTCCTCGTCGATCCGATCCTGCGCGAACGCGGCGAGCAGCGGCAGCGCGGTCGCGTCGTCGAGGGGCGGCAGTGCGGAACGGAGGCCCGCGGGGACCCGACTGCGGGTACTGCTGGCACCGCCTCGGGAGCCGGTTCCCGAGAGCGTCTCGAGCCAGCCCGCACGGGCGATGCGCCGCTCGGTCCAGCCGCCGGGCAGCTCGAGGGCGGCCTCGTCGCTTGGGCTGAAGGCGGGCAGCAGCGCGAGCCGCTGCAGGCTCGCGCGCAGCGAGGCCGCGCCGGGAGTCGACTCGGGGGACGCTCCGGGGAGCGAATCAGGATCCGCGCCGGGTTCCTCGTCGAGCTCGGCGTCGACGAGCTCGCGCAGCGCTCGGGCGAGCTGCAGCCGGCCCGGCACCGGGCGGTCCTGGGCAGCGGCGTGGCGCAGTTCGTCGAGGGTCGCGGCGACGAGTCCGGGCAGGCCGCCGGTCAATTCCTCGACGAGGGTCGTCGTCTCGGCTCCGGCGTCCGGGTGGGCGGAGGGGAGGATCGCATCGAGCTCGTCCGCGGTGAATCGGAGGTCGCGCAGCCGCAGTTCCGAGGCCGTCGAGAACCGGTGGTGGGAGCCCGTTGCGCGGCCGAGTCCGGCGCGCGATCCGATCGCGATGCGGGCCGAGGGGCCGGCGGCCTCGACGATGGCGGCCAGCCGCGCAGCGGCGTCCGGAGCGTATCCGTCGAACCCGTCGAGCACGAGGGCGTCGGCGTCGGCGACGAACGGCGGGATGGTGGTGTCGCTCGTGGTCGCGCTCGCCGCAGCTGAGTCGGGTCGCTCCTCTGCCCGGGATTCGATCCAGGAGCGGGCGTCGATCCACGCGGTGCGTTCGCCGCGGGCACGACGGTGCTGCAGCCACTGGTCGAGCACCACGGTCTTGCCGCCGCCGCGCGGCGCGATGAGCACGGTGATCCCGGCCGAATCCAGGCGGTCGAGCAGGTGGGTGCGCAGCAGCGGCGCGGCGTCGGGCCGCGAGCGGGGTTCGTCGGTGAAACCGGTCACGGGTCAACTGTAGGGCTAGCGGAGCCGGGCGGACGTTCTGTTACCGAGCTCTGACATGGAGGGATTGACTTCACTCATGAGAGAAAGGTAACATGTCAATACGTTATCGAGGGGATCTGCTTTGGCCTTCCAGCCGACCGAAATCGCCGTGGTGCTCGGCACTCGACCCGAGATCATTAAGCTCGCGAGCGTGATCCGCGCGCTCGGCGATCGCGTTCGGGTGATCCACACGGGGCAGCACTGGGACGACGCGATGGCCGGGCACTTCTTCGACGACCTGGGCATCGGGCAGCCCGACGTGCGGCTCGAAGGCATGTCGGGGGTGGGGCGGGCAGAGCAGATCTCGGCGGGCATCGCGGAGCTCGCGGCGCACTTCGCGGCGCACCCGGTCGCGGCCGTGGTGGTGCAGGGCGACACCAATTCCACCTCGGCGGGCGCACAGGCGGCCAACTACCTCGGCATCCCCGTGGTGCACGTCGAGGCAGGGCTCCGCTCCTGCGACCGCGGCATGCCCGAAGAGATCAATCGGCTGGTGGTCGGCGCCATCGCCGACGTGCACTGCGCAGCGACCGAGCAGGCGGTCGCGAATCTGCTCGACGAGAACCTCCCGGCCGAGCGCATCGCACTGACGGGCAACACCGTGGTGGAGGCGACCATGGAGGCGATCGCGCACGCCGATTCCGCCGCGCGCTTCGCCGCGGAGCCGGGTGCCAGGATCCTCGCGACGATCCACCGCCCCGAGAACACCGACGACCCTGCAGCGCTCGAGCGTGTGCTCGCGGCGCTGGTCGAGAGCCGGGCGAACGCGGTGCTCGCGGCGCATCCGCGCACGGTGGCCGCCGCCGAGCGCTTCGGGCTCACCGAGATGATGCAGTTGCTCGATGTGCGCACGGGGCTCGGGCACGCCGACTTCCTGGCGCTCGCGCAACAGGCCGACCTGCTGGTCTCCGACTCGGGCGGGGTGCAGGAAGAGGCCACGGTGCTGCAGAAGCCGCTGCTCGTGGTGCGGCGCTCGACCGAGCGTCCCGAGTCGATCGCCGCGGGATTCGCCCGGCTGGTGTCGCCGGGCGAGGATCTGCTGGCGGCGATCCGCTCGGCGCTGGGGCAGAGTTGGGTGCACCTGCGCGAGACGCTGTCGCCGTACGGCGACGGGCTCGCGGGGACGAGGATCGCGCAGATCGCGATCGGGCTCGCTGAGTCGCGGGCTCCATAGGGTGCATATCCCCGGTGCATGGACGCCCCGGGATCATGCATCTCTCATCTTCCAGGTGACCGCTGAGTTGTTAGGGTGGCAGTCGAGGAGGACGACATGCCGATCCCACAGACCGCATCGCCGATCATTCCAGCACGGGTGCTGCTGAAGGACGCGATCACGGAGACGATCCGAGACGCGATCCTCTCGGGCGAACTCGCGCCGGGTGCTTCGCTCACCGATATCTGGGTGGCCGAGCAGTACGGCGGCACGCGCGCTTCGGTGCGCGCCGCGCTGCGCCGTCTGGCGGGAGAGGGCCTCGTGGTCGTGCGGCCGCAGGTCGGCACCCGCGTGCGCGAGGTTACGCCGGAGCGCACGCGAGACGCGCTCGCGCTGTACCGCGGCATCACCGAGTCGACGGCGTTCATGGTGGCGGCCGGGCTCGACGACGACGATCTGGCGCTGCTCCGCGATCGTGCAGAGGCCATGCGGAAGGCGCAGCCGGGGCCGGCGAGCGTCGCCGCGTTCGACGCCTTCTACGACGTGCTGCTGGTGCGCACCGGAAACGAGCTGCTGCGCACCTTCCACACGCAGATCGCGGCGCACCTCACGCAGGCGGCGGCCGTTCTGGGCGTCGCGTCGCTGCATCGGCCCGAGGTCGACGCGGTGCTCGCGGCGGCCGAGGCCCGTGACATCGTCGAGCTGGAGCGCGCGATCGACGCGCACTTCGCGCGGGTGGCCGAGGCGTTCGATGTCGTGCTCGAAGCCGAAGGGGGCGAATGACCATGCCGCAGACCGCCAACCGCACGTTCCTGCGGGATCAGGTGTACATCGCGATCCGCGACGCCATCGCCGACGGCGTGCTCGAGCCGGGGGAACGCCTCCGCGAGGACGAGATCGTGGAGTGGCTGGGGTCCTCGCGCGCGTCGATCCGCGACGCGCTGGCGCGCCTCAGCGACCAGGGCCTCGTCGAGATGGTGCCGAACCAGTTCACGCGAGTCGCCCTGGTGGATCGCGACGACGTGCTGCAGTCGCTCGTCACGCAGTTCGTGTTCTTCCGCATCGCGATCAGCGAGGGCACGCCGCGCCTCGGCGATGAGCATCGCGCAGAGCTGCAGCGCCTCACCGACGTGGTGACGACGTCGGTGGCCGAGGGTGGGCGCCCGTCGGTGTACATCTCGGGCCTCGGCGCCTACATGCGCGTGCTCGCGCGGGCGGCGGAGAACGAGATGCTGCTGCACTACATCGAGCAGAGCGGGCCGCTCGTGTCGCGCGCACTGAGCATTCCGGGCACGAGCGTCGACCTGGAACGCCTGAACGGCTCCGTGGTGAGTGTGCACGAGGCGGTGCTGGCCGGCGAGACGGCCCGCGCGGTGGTGCTGCTGCGCGAGTTCGCGTCGGCGATCATTCGCGATCTGGAGTAGCCCCCGCTCCTTCGGCCCCGCCCGCCCTTCGAGAGGCGGGGCTCTTCGCGTGCCCTCGTCCGGGCCTGCGACGGAGTTATCCACAGCGGGAGCGAATCGTCGAACCGAATTGGTGTTACCTGTTACCGTGAGCTATCGCACAATCTCACGGAAGGGGCGGACCTGTACACCGCAGCACCTCCCACCGGCATCGGTGTCGTCGCCGGCGTCCTCGCCATCACGGGCAGCGAGCAGCTCGGCGTCATCCTCATCGGGATCGCGCTCCTGATCAGCGGCGCAGTCCTCACCCGTCTCGGCTGGCTCAATCGTCGGCGTGCACGGGCCGCGTGACCCGCGCGGTACGGCAGGGGCACGCGATGAGCGACATCACCGTCACCGGCGTTCAGCCGCTGAGCCGTCGTGCCCGCCGAGAGCGGGCCGCGGCCCCCGAACCCGCGACCGGCGAGCAGCCCAGCGGCTCGAAGGCGCGTCGTGCCGGTTCGCTCCTCGACCGCTGCGGCCGCGCGCTCATCGCGTTCCTGCTCGCCTGCGCGGGGGTCCTCTGCTTCGTCTTCGAGCGCGAACTGCGCTGCACCGAGACCGAGATCCAGGCCTGGATCATGAACAGCACGGGCCTCGCCGAAACCGCGGTCCCGTCGGTCAACAACGGCATCCCCGCAGTCACCTTCCACGCGGACGACACCTGGATCTCGCTCCGGCTCATTCCGCAGTGCGCGATCGCCGTGTACCTGGGAGCGGCGTGCTGGCTTTCCGCGATCCTGATCCGGGCGCCTCGGGTCCGCCCCGTCCGCCTGTTCACGGCGCTCGCCGTCACGAGCTCTGGCCTCATCCTGCTCAACCAGGTACGACTGCTGGTCAACGGGGTCATGTTTGCCGAGGGCGGGCGCGAAGCCTTCAACTGGGCGCATGGGCCGATCGGCTCCACGATGATGATGCTGGGCGTCGCCGGATCCCTCGCCGTGTTCTTCGCGCTCTGCATCCGACGCTCGGAGCGCCGAGCGTGATCGCGGCCCTCGCCGCCACGGCCCTCGTCGTCATCTGCATCTCGTTCCTCTACCTCTGGGCTCTGTTCTTCGCAGGACTCCGCACCATGAAGAAGCAGGGGGCCGCGCTCTCGACGCTGCGTGGAGCGAGGTACGAGAACCCCTTCGTGGGCGAGCCGGGCACGTTCCATACCTACTTCCTGATCCCGTGCCTCAACGAGGAAGCGGTCATCGGTGCCACGGTCAGGGCGCTCGCGGGCTCCCGGTACTCGACCACGATCGTGATCGACGACGCCTCCGACGACTCGACCATCGCCACCGCCTACGCGCACGGCGGCAACAACGTGATCGTGCTCGAACGCCAGAAGCCCGATGCCCGACGGGGTAAGGGCGAGGCGCTCAACGACGCGCTCAGCCTCGTGCGGCAGCTCGTCGCCGAACGCGGACAGGACCTCGGTCGAGTGCTCGTCACCGTCATGGACGCCGACGGCCGCCTCTCGGACGGAGCGATGGCTGCCGTTCTGCCGCTGTTCGACGACCCCGAAGTCGGTGCGATCCAGCTCGCCGTGCGCATCCGCAACCGCGAGCGCTTCCTCACCCGATTCCAAGACTTCCACTTCTGGTCCATGACCTCCGTCACCCAGTTCGGGCGCCACCAGTCCTCGACCGTGTCGCTCGGCGGCAACGGCCAGTTCTCGCGCCTGTCCGCTCTCAACGAGGCAGGCGAGAAGCCGTGGAGCGAATCCCTCACCGAGGACCTCGACCTCGCCGTCACTCTCGCGATGAAGAGATGGAAGCTCGCGACCACCTCCAACGCGGCTGTCGAGCAGCAGGGCGTCGAGCAGATCAGGACCCTCTTCACGCAGCGTCGTCGCTGGTTCCAGGGACACATGATGCTGGCGAAGCGCCTACCCGAGATCTGGGGCGATGCGCAGCTGTCGCAGCTGCGCGTCCTCGAACTCTCCGCCTACATCCTCACCCCGTGGGTCACGATCCTGCCGTGGTCGATCCTCTTCCACTTGGGCCTCTTCGGTCTCATCGTCGACGGCCCCTCGTTCTTCTCGTTCGTCACCGGCTCCGCGACGCTGCTCATCGGGCTCGTGATCTGGTACGTGCTCGCCTTCGGCCCCGTCTTCGTCTCCGCGTTCGTCTACTGGAGACGCGACGAGGAGAACCGGTTTCGGACGGCGCTCCTGCACGCGCACTGCTTCCCGCTCATGAACTGCATCGCCTTCGCCGCCGTCTGGTCCGCGCTCGCCCGTATCCTCATGGGCGAGAACGGCTGGCAGAAGACCGCCCGGGTGCAGGAAGCCCGTACCGGCGACCCCGTCGAGGTGAGAGCCGACGCCGAAGTCGTGTCGATGTCCGCCACCCCGCTCGGCTCGCGCATCACCATGCACCCCGCCCGCCTCGAGCGCCTCGGGCACGCGCCGGCCCCGCTAGCGCTTCTTGCCGCCCGTGCCCGACCTCCGGGGACGCAGCCACGGGAACAGCGACCCGACGGCGACGCCGATGAGGAGCACGACCAGGAACCAGATCCAGGCCGGCATGGTGAGGGCGAGCCCGAGGAAGAACACGCTCGCGCTCCCCAGGTTCGAGAAGACGAACAGCAGGGCGATCACGAGCAGCACGATCGCGACGATGCTCCTGGCGGAGAGACCCTTCGATTCGGATTCCGCTCCCGGCGTGCTCGCCGGTGCTCCAGTGGTGTGCGACATCTGCCTGGCCCCCTCTCGTCGGCCGCGGATCGGCCGAATGCTGAAAACGCTAGGGGCTCCGGAACACCGTCGAACCGAAGGGTGACATCCAGGGTGACACCGCGATCCGGGAGCTGAGTTCTTCCTGAAAGATCCCTTGAACAGGCAGCAGTTCTTTGGGGGAGACATGCTCGGTAGACGATGGCTCGCGTCCGTGGCGGCGCTCAGCGTGGTGCTCACGGCACTGGTACCGCTCGGCGCGACGGCGGCGTCCGCCGCCGACAACGCGGTGCTGCAGCTCAAGAAGTCGCTCGTGGGGGAGCAGACGGTGTTCGCGCCGGGCGACACCTTCGAGTACGAGATCGTGGTGGGCTGCTCGTCCACCCTCGACCTGGGCTGCCTCGACGCCGCGCTCACCGACGCGCTGCCCGAACCCCTCGTGCTGAACCCCGCGAACCCGGAGCCCGTGACCGCGTCGGTCGCACCGGGCGGCACCGCGGACGTGGTGCTCGACGGCACCACCGGGTTCACCGTCACGCCACAGCAGCAGGACGCCGACGGCAACACCGGCCTGCTCGCCGGCGGCACCATGACCGTGACGGTCAACGTACAGGTCCCCGCCGATACCAGCGGCGAGTTCAACGGCGCCAAGATCACGAACACGGCGAAGGCGGACGCCGGCAACGCCGCCGAGGTGCAGTCCTCCGCCGACATCACCCTGCGGGTCGACACCACCTTGGCGGCGTCCATCTCGAAGCGGGTCTCGCCGGCGACCGTTCCGGCGGTGCCGGGTCGCGCGGTCGAGTGGACGATCGCCCCGGGCAACGCCTCGAACCAGACGGTCGACACGATCGTGATGCAGGATCCCACCGCGCCGCCCTTCACCTTCGCACCGAACCTCGAACTCGTCGGCGTCGACGTCACCGAACCCGCGGGGGCCACCGGTCACGAGGTGCAGTACTGGGTGACCGGCACCTGGACCAACGCGCCGCCGAACCCGATCGGCAGCGCCGGAGGCGTGCGCGTCACCTTCACCGGATCCTTCAAGCCCGGTGCAACCGGCGAAGTGAAGCTGCGTACGCAGACGACCGATGCCGTCGCCGGGATCCCCGAGGGCGGATCGGTCGAGGCCGCCAACACGGCGCAGGCCACCGTCGAGAAGAACGGCGAGGCGAGCGAGCCCGTCACCGCAGACGCGAAGACCACGATCTCGGCGAGCGGCCCCGACGCGACGATCACCAAGACCTTCGACGACAGCACCCTGGTCGCGGGCCAGTCCACCGTCGCCACGATCACCGCGACGAACGGCGCGCAGAACGTGCAGCGCCTCACCGTCACCGAGCCCTCGGCGGGCAAACCCGGCCTCGTGGCACAGGGCCTCGAGTTCACCGGTTTCGGCGAGGCGCTCGCCTGGCCGGTCGCGGCGAGCAGCGCGACCATCACCTACCGTTACACCGACTGCGCCGAGACCAGCGAGCGCACCACTCGCGTCGACTCGCTGCCCGCCGCGCAGAGCGGCTGCACCGTCGACGGCTTCACCATCGTGTTCGAAGCCGATGGTGACGGGATCCAGCCGGAGGCGTACGCGGCACTGCCCCTGCGCGTGGCCGCGCTGCCGGTGACGACCACCGCTGAGCTGCACAGCACCAACTTCGTCGATACGCAGGTCGAGAACGAGCTCGGCCAGACCGGTTCGGCCCAGACCGACGCGTCGTTCACCGTCAAACCGCTCGTCGTCGGGACCGAGGCGTCGAAGCGGATCACGCCCGCGGACATCTACGGGGTCCCGGGCACCCGCGCGAACGTGGCCCTCTCGGGCAAGGTGAGCGACGACTCCACGGTCGGGTCGACCGAGCTCGTCCTCACCGACCCGGTGGATCCCGCGACAGACGGGGACTTCTGGAACGCCTTCGCGCCCGCGCGGATCCACGACACCGACATCCCCAACTGCGTGGCGCTCAGCGTCAGCATCTGGTCGCGGGCCGACGGAGCCTGGAAGCCGCTCGCCGGCGCGACCGACGTGCAGGGTGCGCAGGCCAAGTGGGGCGTCGACATCCCGGCGAGCGTGCGCGCGGACGCCGGCGGGATCCGCTTCGCGTACCGGCCGACGTGCGAGAGCACGCTGCCGCCCGGCTTCACCGCGCTCGTGAACCTCGACGTCGAGGTGATCGCCGCGCACAGCGGTCGCGAGACCTTCACCAACACCGTGCAGTCGTCCGTGCACAACGACGACGCCGTGGAGCCCGACGCGACCGACACGGCCGAGGCGCCGCTCGGCGTGCACCCGCTCGACGGTACCGGCCCCGACCTCGTCGACAAGCACTGGCTCGACGGCACGGTGCCCGCGCTGTCCGGCGAGGAGCGCACCGCGCGCATCGGCTGGAGCACGCAGGGCCTCAAGCTCACCGACATGACCATCACCGACCCGGCCTCACCGGGCGAGCTCTCGGACATCGCGACGTCCGTCTACGACGCGTTCGACCTCGTCCGCATCGCGCCCGTGACCCCGGCCTCCGATCCCCTGATCGCGAACGACCGGATCACCGCCGTCTTTCGCTACTCGGCGAGCGCGAGCGACTGGGTCGACATCACTTCCGCGGCGTGCGCCAACGGATGCGAGGGGAGGTTCGGCGGATATTCCCTCTTGCCCGCCGAGCAGAGCGACACCCTCGGAATCCGCGTCACGTACTCCGAACGCGTCGCGGAAGCCGGGGTCGGCGCATCCTACGATCGTCGCCCCCTGGACCTCGTGTTCCGGATCCGGGACACGCTGCGCAGCGACCCGAGCGCGTACGCGCTGGGTACGTTCCACGAGTACGGCTACAACACGGGAGAGCCCGGTCTCGTGCACAACTCCGTCGCCGCCCACGGGGTGAACACCGCGACCGGCATCGATCGCACGAGCACCGACGGCGACCGCATCACGATCATCGACAGCCCGCTCAACGTGTCGCTGCAGAAGGAGTTCGATCAGAGCCAGCTCGGCCTGCCGCAGCCCGGCACCGATCCGGCAGACTATCCGCTGATCTCGGCGAAGCTCACCGCGAGCAACGACTCGGCCGTCCGCATCGCGTCGATGCGGATCAGCGACCCGGCGTCCGCGCAGGCGCAGCCGACGGCGTTCGACACGCTGAACCTGTTCTCCATCGACGGCGTGACCGCGCCCGCCGGACTCGCGGCGGCCGATGCGCGCATCGTGCTCACCCGCGGCGCGACCGCGGACGCGCCGATCACCGTCGCCGCGGCGCAGGCCCTCGCCCCGAGCGATCTCGCCGACGTCACCGGCGTCGAGGTCGTGTTCGCGAAGTCCGACGGCAGTCCGGTGATCGAGCCCGCCGCGACGGGCGTGCTCGACCTCACTTGGCAGCTGCGCGCCGAGAAGCGATCCGGCGGAGCGGTCGGGATCACCCCCGCGGGGGAGTCGATCCTCAACGAGGCGCACGCCGCGATCGACAGCCCCGGCAGGATCGCGTGCCCCGCCGACGGGTGCAGCACGGGAGAGGCGACCGCCGACGACGAGTTCCGCGTGGTCGAGGCCGACTACGCGATCCGCACGAAGAAGACGATCGCGCCCGGGACGGTTCCCGAGAACGGTTCGACCTCCTACCGCACCACGCTCACCGGCCAGCCGCTCGGCAGCGCGCGCACCACGCTGCTCACCCTGACCGATGCGACGCCGACCTTCTGGAACACCATGGAGTACACGGGCGTCAGCATCCAGGTGCCGCGCCCGGTCAACCAGCTGCGCATGGACGTGCTGATCGGGGTCGACTTCGAACTGCAGGGCGGCGCGCTCGTCGCCGTCTGCGACGGGGTACCCGTCGATGCGTCATCGGACTGCTGGAAGACGGGCGACTGGGTGGACGTGCAACCGGGAAGCACGGCCCAGCTCGACCTGCCGGCCGGCGTCCCGGCGGGCGATGTGGTCGGCGTGCGCTTCTCGGCGCGGGACCTCGAGAACGGCGCGCCCGCGCAGTGGGAGCGTCCCTTCAACCCGACGCTGAACTACGAGCTGCAGACCGAGCGGCTCGAATATCTGCGCAGCGAGCCGATGCGGCGGGTCTCGACCACGCGACCGGGCCTCGACCCGAATCCGGGCGAGACCGAGCGCGGGGTCATCAGCGACACCGTCATCGCCGACGGCACCGCCCAGTTCGGTGCGGACCAGCGGTTCACCGACCAGAAGACGGACACCGCGACGACCACGGTCACGCACCTGACGAACGCGATCAGGGTGACCAAGACCCGCGGCACCAACCCGCTGGTCAGCCCGAGCGCCACCATCCCCTACGTGATCACCGTCGCGAACACGGGTCAGTGGGACATGACCGGCTTCCGCGTGAGCGACCGGATCGGGCTGATCGACGGGCGCTCGCCGCTGGTCGAGCCGACCCCGGCCGCGTATGATTTCGCGGTCAGCGGCCCCGGCGCCCCGTCCGGCGCAACCGGATTCTCGGCCAGCCTCGACGAGAGCACGGGGATCCTCGACATCGTCAACGCCGATCCCGGATTCGTGTTCAAGGCGGGATGGACCCTGACCGTCAAGACCCCGCTGAAGTTCCGCGCCGGAGTCTCGCCCGACGTGACGATCGACAACCGGGTCTCGGCGACCTCCGATCGCCTGTTCGACACCTGCCAGTCGACCACGACCGACCTCAAGCCGAACCCGGACACCCACGAGGTCGCGACCTGCGCCGCGGAGACAGAGATCGGCGCGCGCGCCAGCGCCTCCGTCGCGCTGAAGAAGTGGGTCAAGGGCGACGGGGCTGGCGATCCCGCGACCGGTGCCGACGACCTCGGCGTGCTCAACGTGCTCGGCGACGGCACCGAGTGCGATCCGTCGACGCCGGGCCTCACCGATCGGGGCTTCACCTCGTACCCCTGCGCGCCGATCACCCGACCCGGCGGACTCGCGACCTGGCGGCTCGACTTCCAGAACACGGGCAATGCGAACGCGCGGGTCATAGCGGCGGTCGACACGCTGCCCGATGTGAGCGACCAGGGCGTGATCGTGTCGAGCGGGCGCGGGTCGCAGTTCCACGTCACCCTCGCGGGGACGGCGGGCAGCAACCTGGGCGAGCTCGCGGACGCCGCCGACGGTCAGTTCGAGTTGTTCGGCTCGACCTCCGTGCAGAGCCAGACCTGCAACCAGAACGCGATCGAGCACTTCACCGAGGGCGCGGTCGTCGATCCCGCCTGCGGTTTCGATTGGCAGCCGCTCGCCGCCGGCATGGACGAGACGCAGCTGTCGAGCATCCGCTCGCTGCTCGTCGTGCTCCGGTTCGACGACCCGACGCGCGCGACGAAGCCGGGCCTGCGACCGGGCGAGACGCTGCGGCTCGAGTTCGATACGCGCACCCCGTGGGTGCTGCCGGTCGAGAGCGCCGTCGCCGACGGCCTGCCGGTCGCCTACAACTCCTTCGCGGGCGCCTCCCGGTCCGTCTCGACGGCGACGCAGCCCGAGCGCTCCGAGCTGGTGCTCGAGCCGCAGCGCGTCGGCATCGCGACCGTCACGGCGCAGCTCCAGCTGCGCAAGGCGGTCGAGCGCGGCGGGTTCCCCGCCGGGGTCGAGCTGCCGGCCGCGTTCTCCCTGCGCGCCGACTGCGTCTCCGGCACCGCGCCGGTAGCGCTCCTCGCCTCGAACGGCGACGACGCGAGCCGGACGACGGTGCCGGGCGACGGGACCCCAGTGTTCGTCAACGCCGAGACCGGCCCGGTGAACCTGCCCCTCTTCGCGAAGTGCGGCATCACCGAGGACCCGGCGCCGGCCGGGGCGACGGTGTCGGTGGATCCGGCGGACGGTGTCGTCGCCGAGCGGGATCTGTCGCAGAACGCCTCGGTGTGGAACCCCTACCGGGGCGAGACCGAGCGCTCGGCCGTCACCGTGACGAACACCTACACGACCGGCGGCTTCACCGTGCGCAAGGTCGCGGATATGGGCGGCGCGGTCGATCAGGACGGCACGCCGATCGGCACCGCGCAGCGCTTCGCGTTCGCGGCGAGCTGCGACTACCTCGGCCAGGAGGTCCTGCCCCAGGCGCAGCGCGGCTTCGAGCTGCGGGCGGGCGAGACCCGAACGATCACGGGGATCCCGACCGACGCGAACTGCCGCGTCACCGAGACCGACACGGGTACCGCGGTGGGGACGAGCACGACGGTCACGGGCGATTCGGCCGAGCCGCGCACCGAGGCCGGCGAAATCGCCCGCTTCCGGGTCGTCTCGGGCACGACTCCGCAGGTCGCGGTCGAGTTCGTGAACCGCTTCACTACCGGCACGCTCAGCATCACCAAGGAGCTCACCGGAGCCGGCGCGGAGCGCTGGGGCGACGGACCGTTCACGGTGCGGGTCGTGTGCACCCTCGCCGGGGCCCTGCCCGAGACCGTCTACGACGGTGGGGTGCAGGTGTCGCGCGCGGCACCCACCGCCACGGTCGAGCACCTGCCCACGGGCGCCGAGTGCACCGTCACCGAGACGGATCCGGGCGTCGCGACCGAGCACACGACGGATCCGGCGGGCGGGCGCGTCACGATCGGCGACGACGCGGACGATCCCGTGGCCGCGGTGACGGTCGTCAACGAGTTCCGCACGGGCGCCTTCGACGTGCTCAAGGAGGTCGCGGGCCCCGGTTCGCCGACGTTCTCCGACGGGCCGTTCGATTTCGGCTACGCCTGCACCTTCGGCGGCGAACGGATCGCCGACGGCACGCTGACCCTGCGCGGCGACGGCTCGGGCGACCCGCTCCGGTCCGAGGCGGTACGCGGGCTGCCCGTCGGCGCGGAATGCGCGATCGCCGAGACCGGCACGGGCGGAGCCGACGAGACGCCGGCGCCCGTGAGCATCACGATTCCCGACGAGCAGGAGGGTGCGGAGTCGGTGGTGACCGCCGGATTCCTCAACGAGTTCTCGGCCGGCACCATGACCGTCGAGAAACGCCTCGACGGGCCCGGTGCCGAGCTGCCGAGCGCGCGGGACGCGCAGTTCACGATCCTCGCCACCTGCCAGGCGGAACGCGACGGCACGCTCGTCACGCTGCACGAGGCGAGCCTGCGGATCCGTGGCGGCCAGACCCTGCCCGTGGCCGACGCGAACGGCGACCCGGTGCAGCTGCCGTTCGGCGCGCACTGCTTCATCCGCGAGACCGACCGCGGCGGGGCCAGCGCCTCGACCGTCAGCCACGGCGACTACGTGAACGCGGCCGTGATCGCGCGCTCCGATGCGTCGCAGACGCTCGCGCTCGTCGCGACCAACACCTTCGAGCTCCCGGCCCCGAAGCCGGGCGGTACCGGCGGCGCGAACGGGATCGCGGTGACGGGCGCGCCGCTCGGCACCCTGCTCGGCACGGCCGGAGCCGCGGCGCTCATCGCCCTGCTCGGCGGGGTGCTGCTGCTGCGCAGGCGGAGGTCGTAGGCGGCGCCGCGCGGGATCCGGAGCGGATCCGACGGAGGGGCGGGGGCCGAGGATCCCCGCCCCTCCCGGGCGTTATCGCGGCGGCAGCTGGAACACCGCGGACGTGGCGTTCTCCGCCGCGGCGGTGTCCTGCGCGCGGGTCGCCGCGGCGAGATCCGCGATCTGCTCGGCCGCCCGGTCGATATCGAAGAGCTCGAGCACGCGTTGCGACCGCACCTTGAAGGCGAGGCCGTCGACGGACTCGCGGCAGAGCTTGACCAGCAGCGGGTTGCCGCACTCGCGCTCGAAGAGCTCGAAGGTGGGGAAGCCGTACTTGCGGACCTCGAGCGGCTCGCGTCGCTCGAGCGCGTCGCGGAATCGGTCCAGCTGGTCGGCGATCCGCGCGGCGGTGCGCGCAGAGAGCCGCGGCACGGCAAGGCGCACCACGCCGGAGTAGATGACGCCGAGGGTCTGCATCGCGACGACCGTCTCATCGTCGCTGGGGTTCGCGACCCGGGTGTAGCGGTTCGGTTCCATGTCGACGAGGCCCATGCGGGCGAGTTCGTTGATGGCGTCGCGGATGGGCGTGCGCGAGACGCCGAGCCACTCCTGCAGCTCCTTGTCGTGCAACGCCTCGCCGGGTTCGAAGGTCCCGTCCATGATCCCCTCGCGCAGGCGCTCGCGAACCGTGTCGCGGAGCAGGACGCGTGCGGGTGTCGCGGCCGAGACGGTCTTCGGGACGGGCATGCTGATCCTCACTGAGCGGCGCGATGGGGGAATACCAACATTTTATCGGGGGATCCTATTTGCGATACTGAATAGCGAAGCGCCACAGACCAGATGAGGGAGACGCATGCCGGTTCCGGCGAAGAAGAACGAGTCGCAGAACCAGCGCGTGCTCCTGCGCGATGTGGTGCAGGAGCGGATCCGAGACGCGATCATGGACGGCACGCTCGAGCCGGGCGAGGTCCTCCACGACAAGGAGCTGCAGGAGTGGCTCGGCGTCTCGCGCACGCCCATCCGCGACGCCATCAACGAACTCGCCCGGTCGGGCCTGATCGAGATGGAGCCCAACCGCTACACGCGCGTGGCGACGCCCCGCAAGGAGGAGACGCTCGAGGCGATGCAGACCCTCGGCGTGCTGCTCGGCGGCGTGGTGCGCCTCGCCGTCCCCCGCCTCGACGCGAAAGCGCGGACGAAGGTCGCGTCCGATCTCGACCGGGTCGCCGAGGGACTCGCCGGAGGCGACGTGCGCCGAGCGCGCGACACGATCTTCGCCGTGTGGGATCGTCTCGCCAAGGCCTCGGGCAACCAGCTGCTCCAGGGCGTCTACCACGATGCGACGTCGGGTCTCTTCTTCAAGATCCCGCCGGAGTTCTTCGTCGAGCTGTTCGACCAGGCCGAGATGCAGCGACTGATCGCCCGGCTCGCCGAGGCGATCTCGGAGGGCGATGCGGTGCGGGCCGAGCTCGCGACCGAGGCGATCTACCAGCTGCCCTGAGGGCCCGAGGCAGCCGACCGTTCCACGCCCGGTGGCCGGTTCACTCCACCCGGCGGCGGTGCCAGAAGCGCAGCGCCTCGATGACGACCATGCCGACGAGCGAGACGACGAGCACGGCGATCGCGAGCGGTGCGGGCAGGAACTCGACCCGGAAGAACGTCGCGACGATCGGGATGCACCAGATCAGCGCGAGGCCCGCGTACATGGCGACCACGACGGCCGCGCGGAACGCGGTGACCGGGCGGGCCAGCACGGCCAGCACCCAGAGCGCGATGCCGGCGAGCACGAGCGTCGATGCGGACTGCATCTGCACCACCGTCGCGCCGATGTCGTGGCCGACGATGCGCAGCGCGATGAGCCCGGCGGTCACGACGAGGCCCGCGGGGATCGCGAACGTCAGCGAGCGGCGCAGGAAGCCGGAGCGGTAGCGCGAGGCGTTCGGCATGAGCGCGAGGAAGAACGCGGGGATGCCGATGGTGAGGCCGTCGGTGATCGACAGCTGGCGGGGCAGGAACGGGAACGCCCAGGCGAGCAGTCCGAAGATGATGCCGATCGCGAAGGCGTAGGTCGTCTTCGTGAGGAACAGCATCGAGACGCGCTCGATGTTGGCGATCACGCGACGCCCCTCGGCCACGACCCCGGGCATGCGGTCGAAGCGGCCGTCGAGCAGCACGAGGCGGGCGACGGCCTTGGTGGCCTGCGCGGCGGAGTCCATCGCGATGCCGAGGTCGGAGTCCTTGATCGCGAGGGCGTCGTTCACGCCGTCGCCGGTCATCGCGACGACGTGCCCGCGGCTCTGCAGCGCGTGCACCATGGCGCGTTTCTGCTGCGGGGTGACCCGGCCGAACACGCGCTCGGTCTCGAGCACCTCGGCGAGCGCGTCCTGATCCTCGGGCAGCGTGCGCGCGTCGTACCCGTGGGGAGCGTCGAAGCCGACCTCGCGGGCCACGGCCGCGACGGTGCGGGGATCGTCGCCCGAGATGACGCGGACCTCTACGCCCTGCTCGCGGAAGTAGGCGAGGGTCTGCGCCGCGTCCTCGCGCACGCGCTCGTGGAACGTGACGAGCGCGACCGGGACGAGGCCGGTGGGCAGCTCGGGATGCTCGGCGGGGCCGTCGATCACGGCGCTGTGCGCGAGCACGAGGGTGCGTTTGCCGGCCTCGGCGAGTTCGCCGGCCTGCTGCAGCACGCTCTCGATCCCGGCATCGCCGCGCGCATCGGCGAGCACGAACTCGGGGGCGCCGAACACCCAGGTGCCGCCGCCCTGCTCGGCCGGGCCGCCGGCGATCACGGAGCTCCACTTGCGCGCCGAGTCGAAGGGGATCTCGCCCGTGATCCGGGGCGCCTGCTCGCCGCCGAAGGGCTCGGCGAGGCACTGGGCGGTGAGGTTCGCGTCGGGCGCGGATCCGATGCGGCCCAGGATCCCGCGCCAGCCGGCGATCTCGTGCAGCTCGATCGTCTCGCCGAAGCCCATCTTGCCGGTGGTGAGCGTGCCGGTCTTGTCGAGGCACAGCACGTCGACGCGGGCGAGGCCCTCGACCGCGGGGAGCTCCTGGATCAGTACGTTCTGGCGCGACAGCTGCACGGCGCTGACGGCGAACGCGATGCTCGTGACGAGCACGAGGCCGAGCGGCACCATCGCGATGACGGCGGCGACCGCGCCGACCACGGCCTCGCGCCATTCGCCGGTCTCGAGCGTGCGCTCCCAGCCGCCGTGCGACTGGATCTGGCCGTACGCGACGATCAGGATCATGGGGCCGAGCGCCCACGCGATCCACTTCAGCAGGCGGTTGATGCTGCCGCGCAGCTCCGACTGCACGAGCGAGAAGCGGCGGGCCTCGTTGGTGAGCTTCGCCGCGTAGGAGTCGTCGCCGACCCGCACGACCTCGGCGAGGGCGGTGCCGCTCACGACGCTGGAGCCCGACAGCACCTCGTCGTCGCGGCGCTTGCGAATGGCGTCGGACTCGCCCGTGAGCAGCGACTCGTCGACCTCGAGGCCGCTCGGACCGTGCTCGTCGGTCTGCACCACGCGGGCGTCGGCCGTGACCTGGTCGCCGGTGTGCAGCACGAGCAGGTCGCCCAGCACGACCTGCTGCAGCGGGATCTCGGCGTCGTCGCCGTCGCGGCGGACCCGGGCGGTCGGGGCGTTGAGCACGGCGAGCCGGTCGAGGGTGCGCTTGGCGTTGAACTCCTGCACCACACCGATCACGGTGTTGAACAGCGCGGGGAAGGCGAAGAGCGCGTCCTGCCAGCGGCCGAGCGCGAACAGGATCCCGAAGCCGGCGAACACGATCGCGTTGAACAGCGTGAACACGTTCGCGAGCAGGATCTGCCACAGCGAGCGCGTGGAACCGTCGCTCGACACATTGCCCTGGCCCGCCTCGAACCTGAGGGCAGCCTCTTCCGAGGTCAGTCCCGTCTGCTCGACGTCGACCTCGTCCATCACCCGCTCCATGGGGAAAAGACTACGGAACGCGGGCCCGTTGCGGACTGGAAATCCGACCTGATCGGCCGAAGATGGTACTCGGGTACCACCTGCCGCACCGACGCCCCCTACCGGGGAGGGAGCCGCGTGCGGTTAGGCTGATGCCATGGGTACCTCCGCGCACATGATGACCCGGATCCGTCGCTTCTAGCGGCGGACGCTCCCTCACGTCGTCTCCGCCGCTCCTCGGTCCAACCGGGCGGCTGTTCTCGCGCGCCCGGAAGATCTTCCGCCCCAGGAGTGCTTTCCCATGCCCACGTACCGTGGCGGCCGTCATGAGCACGGCCAGAACTATCTCACCGACCGACCGACGGTCGCCGCCTTCACCCGGCTCGTCGCAGACTCGACCGGGCCGATCATCGAGATCGGACCGGGGCGGGGCGCGTTGACGCGCGAACTGCACCGCCTCCATCGTCCGCTCACCGCGGTCGAGATCGATCCGCGCAGCGTCGCCGTCCTCGGCAACGCCCTGCCCGGGATCCGGGTCGTCCACGCGGACTTCCTCGATTGGCGGCTGCCCGGAACCCCGCACGTCATCGCAGGCAACGTGCCGTTCCACCTCACCACCGCGATCCTGCGCAAACTGCTGCACGCGCCGGGCTGGAGCCGGGCCGTGCTGCTCGTCCAGTGGGAGGTCGCCCGCCGCCGCGCCGGGGTCGGAGGCGCGAGCATGATGACGGCGCAGTGGTGGCCCTGGTTCGAGTTCGGAGTCGACCGCCGGGTGCATCGATCCGCGCTGCGCCCGGCTCCGAGCGTCGACGGCGGGATCCTGGTCATGGATCGCCGGGCGCAGCCGCTGATCGACGATCGGGATCGCGCCGCCTACCGCGAGTTCGTGCATCGCGTGTTCACCGGCCCCGGGCGGGGCATCGCGGCGATCGCTGCCGCCGCAACGAGTCTGCCCCGGCGCGAGGCCGCGCGGCGTATGGCACGGATCGGTATCGCACCGGATCGGCTCCCGAAGGATCTGAGCGCCGAGCAGTGGGTGGCGCTCTTCCGAGCGACGCATCGGGGGTGACCCCGGCGAATCCTTGGAGGTTCCTTGGCGGGCCCGGCGGAGGCTGGGTTGCGCGGTGCACCGATCCCGGAGCACCGCGCAACCGACGGGAGGATCCGGATGACCCGGACGACCACGACGCAGCCGATGCGCGAGCGAGGCGCGCAGCATACGCAGCACGCGCACCGTGCGCCGCGCGCGACGCACGCACCGGACGACCGGGCGGGCTTCGGCGCGCAGCGCGGGATCCTGCGCCGGGCTCAGCGGCCCGCCGTCGCGTTCGTCACGACCGCTGTGGTCGCCGCCGCCGTGATCGCGCTCGGCTTCGTGATGCGTGCGCACCCGGTCGACGCCGGGATCGTGGCCGCGTTCAACCGGGATCACGTCGGGGCCTGGGGCTTCGTCGCGGACGCGATCTACCGGCTCTTCAGCCCCGTCCCGGCCGTCGTGCTCGTCGTCGCGCTCGCCCTGCTCGTCTGGTGGCGCTCGCGCTCCGTGATCCCGGCGCTGGCGTTCGGCGGCACGATCGCGGTGACCTGGCTGCCGGTCGCGGCGATCAAGATCCTCGTGGATCGCCCGCGCCCCGATCTGTCGCTGCTCACGCACCTCCCGGCCCAGGTCCAGACCGACGGATCGTTCCCGAGCGGGCACACGGCGTTCGCCGTCTCGCTCTCGATCGGGATCTGGTTCCTGCTGCGCGACAGCCGGTGGGAGGGAGTCGCGATCGTCGGAGGCGTCGCGTTCACCCTGCTCGTCGGCGCCGCGGTCGTGAGCGACGGCCTGCACTACCCGAGCGATGCCCTCGCCTCGATCGTGTGGGGGCTCGCGATGGCGCCGACGGCGCGGATCCTGGTCGCCGACGTCGCACTGAGCCGGCTCGCGGCGCGATTCGCGCACTGACCGCGCACGTCGCACGTCGCGCGCCCCGCGCATCCGGTGCTCCGGCACCCGCCCCACCGCCACGAACCACGGAACGGACGGAACCCATGTCTCGACGACCCCGGAACCCGCAGCCGCTCGACGCCCCGGCCCCGCGCAGGCGGCGGATGAGCCGCCGGAAGCGCCTGCTCGTCACGATCTCGGTCGTGCTGACGGCGCTCCTCGTCGCGGCCGGAGCGGCGGCCGCGTTCGTGCTGCGCAGCCTGAACGAGGGGATCGTGCGCTCGGACTTCGCGCTGCCGCACGCGACGAAGAAGCCCGAGCCCGGTGAGCAGAACATCCTCATCATGGGCATGGACACCCGCGTCGACCAGCGGGGCGAACCGTTGCCGAAGCAGGTGTACGAGGCTCTGCACGCGGGCACCGAGGACGACGGCGGGTACAACGCGAACGTGCTCATGCTGATCCACATCCCCAAGGATCGGAAGAAGTCGGTCGGCATCTCGATCCCGCGCGACGACTACGCCGAGATCGTCGGCGCCCCGCTCGGGGTGACGCATTCGAAGATCAAGGAGGCGTACGGCCTCGCGATGCAGCAGCGCATGAACGAGCTGCAGGGCGACGAGAAGCTGTCGCCGGACGAGAAGTACCAGCAGGCGCGCGCCGCCGGCCGGCAGGCGCAGATCGAGACCGTCTCGCACTTCCTCGGCGATGTGCGCATCGACCACTTCGTCGAGATGACGATGGGCGGTTTCTACTACGTCTCCGAGGCGGTCGCCCCGATCACGGTGTGCCTGAACCGGGCGACCGAGGACAGCTACTCGGGCGCCCGCTTCGCGGCGGGCGTGCAGGAGCTCGACGCGCAGCAGGCCATGAGCTTCGTGCGCCAGCGCCGAGACACGGGAGTCGACGGTCCCGAGCTGACCGACCTCGACCGCGCGCGGCGCCAGCAGGCGTTCCTCGTGGCGCTCGCCGACAAGCTGAAGCAGCAGAGCACCCTGACCGACCCGAAGACCGTGACGGAGCTCGTCGGGGTCACCCAGTCGCACGTCGCGCTCGACACCGGCTTCGACGTGCTCGGGTTCCTCGACATCGCCCGCACGGCCGCGCAGAACGGGATCGAGTTCGTCACCCTGCCGATCGTCGAGTTCAGCACGATCGACGGGGCCGCCGTGAACATCGTCGACCTCGACGAGATCCACCGGGTGACCGCATCGCTGCTCGGCACGGCGCCGCCCGCGACGCCGAAGCCGGCGCCGACATCGGCGCCCGGCGAGCCGGGTGCGCCCGCGGCAGAGGGATCCGCCCCGGCGCCGAACTCGAACCCGACCGCGCCGACCGCGGCGCCCGATCCCGCGCCTGCGAAGACTCCGGCCTCGGGTCCCACCTCTTACGGCTCCTGGGACGAGCCGATCCGTCCCGGCACCCGCCCCTGCGTGAACTGAGCCCGCCGTGTCCACGATGCAGCGCAGCACCATCGGCCTCCCCGAAGCAGCCCCGGCCCGGTTCCGGCTGATCCCCGAGGCGCCCGGACCGCTGCGCCGCCTCACCGTCGCGCTGCTCGTCATCGTGCTGCTGCTCGTCGCCGTCGGCGTGGTCATGGTGCAGTCGGCCGGCGAGGTCACGGCCATCGCGGCCGGCCAGTTCCCGCTCGAGGGGCTGATGCGGCAGAGCGCGTACGCGATCCTCGGCCTCGGCGCGATGCTCGTGCTGAGCCAGGCGCCCACCGCGCTGCTGCGCAGGTACGCCTGGGTCGCGCTGCTCGGCGGCTTCGCCCTGCAGGCGCTCGTCTACACCCCGCTCGGCTACGAGGCCGGGGGCAACCGCAACTGGCTGCAGCTCGGCCCCGTCTCGATCCAGCCCGCCGAGTTCATGAAGATCGTGCTGCTCGTCTGGATCTCGACCGTGCTCGCCGCCAAGCGCAAGCTGCTGTCGCGCTGGGTGCACGTCGTGATCCCGATCCTGCCCGTGGTCGCGCTGTCGATGCTCATCAACGTGATCGGGGGCGACCTCGGCACGCTCATGATCATCGCGGCGCTCGTGTTCGGTTGCCTCTACTTCTCGCAGGTGCGCCTGCGGATCCTCGCCGGGATCGCGGGCGTCGCCGTGCTCGGCATCGGCGTCATGACCGTCATCAAGCCCAACCGCGTGTTCCGCATCACGCACTTCCTCGAGGTCGACTGCGTCACGGACGCGGCGCACGCGCAGGGCATGTGCTGGCAGTCGCTCAACGGCTTCTGGGCGCTCGCGGGCGGCGGCCTGTTCGGCACCGGCATCGGCGGATCCACCGCCAAGTGGTCGTGGCTGCCCGAGGCCGACACCGACTTCATCTTCGCGATCGTGGGCGAGGAGCTCGGCTTCGTGGGCGCCGTCTCGGTCGTGCTGCTGTTCGCCGCGCTCGCCGCCGTGCTGCTCGCGCTCATGGCGCGCTGCCACGACCCGTTCGCCGTCTCGGTGATCGGCGGGTGCATGACCTGGATCACCGCCCAGATGCTCGTGAACGTCTCGGTGGTGCTGGGGTTCGTGCCCGTGCTCGGGGTGCCGCTGCCGCTCGTGTCGGCGGGCGGTACCTCGCTCGTCTCGACGCTGATGGCGGTCGGAGTGGTGCTGTCGTGCGTGCGCGAGCAGGGGCTCGCGGCGGATCCCGGGCCCTGACGTGCGAGAGTGGACCCGGGCCCGGCTTCGGGCCGTGCGCAGACGGAGGGGGAGCGAGATGCCCGCAACCCGGATCGAGCCGGGGGAGCTGCCCGACGAGCGGGCCTACCGGCGGTCGGCCTCGCAGATCGGCTGGCAGGTCATGGCGGTGTGCGCCGGGCTCGTCGTGATCGGCGGCGGCGTGATCCTCGCGTTCGTGTTCTGGCAGACGACCCCGTGGGAGGCGAATCAGCCGCCGCAGCCGGGGGAGATCGAGGTGCGCCTCGATCCCGGCGAGCTGGTGCTCGCGGTCGTGCTGCTCGCGACGGGAGCCGTGCTGAGCGCCGGCTTCGCGGCCCGCATGATCGCCCGCAGGGCCGTGCAGCCGCTCGACGAGGCGTTCCAGCTGCAGCGCCGCTTCGTCGCCGACGCCAGCCACGAGCTGCGCACCCCGCTCGCGGTGCTGGGCGCCCGGGCGCAGCAGCTGGCCGCGATGACCCCCGACGGGGATCCGCGGGGCGCGATCGTCGCGGAGCTGCGGCAGGACGTGCGCAACCTGGCCGTGGTGATGGACGACATGCTCGACGCCGCGACGGGCGCGGCGGCGGCCCGCGGCCGGGCAGCGCTCGACGGCGTGGCCGGCGAGGTGGCCCGCGACCTCGCGACCGTCGCCGAGGAGTTCGGCGTCGCGATCGCGGTGGTGGCCCCGCCCCTCGCGGTCGCGATGCCCGAGAGCGCCCTGCGGCGCTGCCTCGTCGCGCTCGTCGACAATGCGCTCGATCACTCGCCCGCGGGCGGCACGGTGCGGATCGAGGCCGAGCGGCGCGGCGGTTCCGCGGTCCTGACGGTGTCCGACGAGGGGCCCGGGATCCGGGGCGTCGCCCCCGAGCGGGTGTTCGACCGTTTCGCCCACGGCACGCCCCCGCGTACCCCGCGCGGCCGCGGCCGCACGGGCCGGGGGATCGGCCTCGCGCTCGTGCGCGAGCTCTGCGAGGCCTCCGGCGGCGAAGCTCGGGTCGCGTCGACCGGGCCGGACGGGACGCGGTTCGAACTGAGCCTGCCGCTCGCCGCGGACGGGGCCTCGAGATGATGCGCCTGCTGCTGGTCGAGGACGACCCGAGACTCGGTCCCATCATGCGCGACGTGCTCGGCGTCGACTGGCGGGTCGAGCTCGTCGAATCGGCGGAGGCCGCGCGGGACGCGGTGCGCACGACGGCCTTCGACGCGATGGTGGTCGACCGCGGCCTGCCGGGGATCAGCGGCGAGGACTTCGTGCGCGAGCTGCGCCGGCAGCGGATCGCGACCCCGATCCTGCTGCTCACCGCCCTCGGGCAGCTGCACGACCGGGTGGAGGGGCTCGACGCGGGCGCCGACGACTACCTCGTGAAGCCGTTCGAGTTCGAGGAGCTGAACGCCCGGCTCCGGGCGATGACCCGCAGCTACGACCAGCCGCTCGGGGTCGAGATCGGCGGGTGGTTCTTCTCGCCCGAGGACCGCAGCATCGAGTCGCCCTACTCGGGTCGGATCGCGCTGACCGAGACCGAGACGGCACTGCTCGCCGTGCTCGTCGCCGAGCCGGAGCGCACCTTCACCCGGGAGCAGCTGCTCGAGCGGGTCTTCGCGCAGGGCGAGCGCGCGACGACGGTCGAGACCTACGTGCACTACCTGCGCCGCAAGATCGACCGCGACCTGATCCGCACGGTGCGCGGTCGCGGGTACCGGCTCGGCGCGCTCGACTGAGCGAGCGGCCGAGGCCGGTACCCGCGAGGTGCGGGTCAGTCGCAGCAGCCGCAGCCGCGGCGGCGCACCAGCATCTCGTTCGGCTGCATCACGAGGCGCGAGTAGCGCTCGGCGCGCTTCGCGGCGGCCTCATCGATGCGATCCGTGCGCTTCGCGCTGCGGCCGGTGGTGCTGCTCTCGGAGGAACGGACGGACGGGTTCATGGGGTTCTCCAATGCTCGTGCGGGCTCAGGCCAGGTTCGCGCGGAGCGCGGCACCCAGCTCGGCGTCGACGCTGCTCCAGTAGGCGATCGCGCGTTCGCGGATATCGGCGTTCTGCACGGATCCGACGGCGCCCGTGATGGTCGCGAGGAAGCGCTCCTTCGCGGCCGCGTCGAACACGTCGCGGTAGAGGGTGCCGGCCTGGCCGAAGTCGTCGTCCTCGGCGTGCAGGGTCGCCGCGGCGCGCACCAGCTCGCCGTCGGACTCCCAGGAGCCCGCACCCGCGGCGGCGGGATCGGCGACGGGGCCGCCGAGCGAGTTGGGGGCGTAGACCGGCGTGCTCGGCGAGTTGAAGCCGTGCCGCTGCGCGCCGTCCTGCGAGTAGTTCGCGACCGGTGCCACGGGGGCGTTGACCGGGATCTGGGTGTAGTTCGTGCCCACGCGGTAGCGCTGCGCGTCGGGGTACGAGAACACGCGGGCCATCAGCATCTTGTCGGGCGAGATGTCGATGCCGGGGACGGTGTTCGCCGGTGAGAAGGCGGCCTGCTCGATCTGCGCGAAGAAGTTCTCGGGGTTGCGGTTCAGCGTGTGGACGCCCACCTCGATCTTCGGGTAGTCCGCGTGCGGCCACACCTTGGTCAGGTCGAAGGGGTTGAAGCGGTAGGTCTTCGCCTCCTCGTAGGGCATGACCTGGACCGAGACCTTCCAGGCGGGGAAGTCGCCGCGCTCGATCGCCTCGTACAGGTCGCGGCGGTAGTAGTCGGCGTCGGCACCGGCGATCGCCTCGGCCTCCTCGCCGCTCATCTCCTCGTTGCCCTGCAGCGCGTCGAAGTGGTACTTCACCCAGAAGCGCTCGCCCTCCGCGTTGATCCACTGGTAGGTGTGCGAACCGAAGCCCGGCATGTGGCGCCACGAGCGGGGCAGGCCGCGGTCGCCCATGAGGTAGGTGACCTGGTGGGCCGACTCGGGCGAGAGAGTCCAGAAGTCCCACTGCATGTCGGCGTCGCGCAGGCCGGAACCCGGCAGGCGCTTCTGCGAGTGGATGAAGTCGGGGAACTTGATGCCGTCGCGGATGAAGAACACGGGGGTGTTGTTGCCGACGATGTCGTAGTTGCCCTCGCTCGTGTAGAACTTCACCGAGAAGCCGCGAACGTCGCGCCAGGTGTCGGGCGAGCCCTGCTCTCCGGCGACCGAGGAGAAGCGCTGCACCGTCTCGGTGCGCGCGCCGGGCTGGAACACCGCGGCCCGGGTGTAGGCCGAGACGTCGCCGGTGACGACGAACTCGCCGAAGGCGCCGCCGCCCTTGGCATGCACGATCCGCTCGGGGATCCGCTCGCGGTTGAACTGGGCCAGCTTCTCGACCAGGTAGCGGTCGTGCAGCGCGATCGCGCCGTCAGGACCGGCGCTGAGCGAGTGGGCGTCGCTCGCGACCGGCGTTCCGGTCTGGGTGGTGGTCTGCGGGGTCTGGGGGCTGGACATGGCTCTCCTTGGGGGATTTCCGGGCACGACGAATCACCGCCCGGCCGTGGGGCGGGCGGACGAACGCGAGTCGTCTATGCGGCCGAGGCTCGGCACGTGGGGCACAGGCCCCAGAACGTGACCTCGGCGGTCTGAACGGTGAAACCCGACGTGGACGACGGGTCGAGGCACGGCGCGTGACCGACGACGCAGTCCACATCACCGACCGCACCGCATTCGGTGCAGACGATGTGGTGGTGGTTGTCGCCGACGCGCCGTTCATACAGCGCCGCGGATCCTGCCGGCTCGATCCGGCGGGCGAGGCCCGCCTCCGTCAGGTCCGCGAGGATGTTGTGCACCGACTGGATCGAGGTGGTCGGCACGGTTCTCGCGACCACCCGGAACACCTGGTCGGCGTCCGAGTGGGGCATGGAGGCGAGCGCGTCGAGCACGGCGACCCGGCCAGCGGTCGCACGCAATCCGGCACTGCGCAATGCCGATTCGAGCGTCGTCTCCATGTTCCCCAACCCTACCACTTAGTTTTTAGTGATTCAAAAATAGATGCCGTGTCCGGCGTGGCCCCGCTCCGATTCTCCCGCAGCGGGCCGCGATCCTCCAGGGCGAGCGAGCGCCGGTACCGGCCGGGCGTCTGCCCGACGAGCTCGGTGAAGGCGTCGATGAACGCGCTCGGGTTCGCCCAGCCGCACGCCGTGGCGGTGTCGACCACCGAGACCCCGTCGGTGAGCAGCAGGAGCGCGCGGTGCACGCGCAGCTGGATCCGCCACTGCCGGAAGCTCATGCCGACCTCCTGCCGGAACAGGCGGCTGAGCGTGCGACCGCTCGCGCCGACCCTGCGGCCGAGCTGCTCGAGGGTCTCGGGGCTCGACAGGTCCTGCTCGACCAGGCGGGTCAGGGCGCGGAGCCGGTCGTCGTGCGGCTCCGGCAGGTGCAGGGGCTGCTCGGGCGTCGCGCACACGTCCTCGATGATCACGCGGCGCAGCCGATCCCGCGACTCGGGCGAGCGCGACGGATCCCCGGTCAGCGTCAGCGCGGCCTCGCGCGCCAGGGCGCTCATCGCGAGCACCGCCGGTCGCGCGGGAAGCAGCCCCGCGAGCTCGGTGGGCAGGAACACGACCCGCATGTCGGTCGCCCCGTGCGCCCGGTGCCGGTGCCGGAACCCCGCCGGGATCCAGACCACCCGGTTCGACGGGGCGATCCACGATCCGTCGTCGGTGACGAGCGAGAGCACCCCGGTCGCCGGGTATACGAGGTGCCCCATGGCGTGCAGGTGCACGGGGGTGCGCTCGGCGTGGTCCAGGAGCAGGATCTGCTCGGGCGCGAGCGAGTCGTGGCGGGTTTCAGGCATCATCGGTCACTGTACCGGTGGATCGCCTCCGCCGGCGGCGATGGAATGGAAGCACTGGTCGGAATCCCCGACCGCGTCCCGATGCCGAGCCGCCGCAGCCCCTGCCGCTCGTGCGTCTCGGCCCCCTCGTGAAGGAGCCGCCCGTGCGCACCTCGGAAATCCCGATCACCGACGACCTCCCGGTCGAGGCCGCGCGGCCCGACGAGCGTCCGGTCGAACGCTCCCGGAGCCGGGGCGGCATGCTGCTGCTCGCCGCCGGCCTGATCCTCATCGGCCTCAACCTGCGCATCGGCGTCGCCTCGATCGGACCGGTGCTCGGCGAGATCCGCGACGCGCTGGGGCTCTCGACCACCGCGGCGGGCCTCCTCACCACGATCCCGGTCTTCGCCTTCGGCGCCTTCGCGTTCCTCACGCCCGGGCTCACGCGCCGCCTCGGCATGCACCGGCTGCTCGGCGTCACCATGATCGTGCTCGCCGCCGGGATCCTGCTGCGCCTGCACCCGAGCCTCGTCGGGCTGTTCGTCGGGACCGTGCTCGTCGGCGCCGCGATCGCCGTCGGCAACGTGCTCATGCCGCCCGCCATCAAGCAGGACTTCTCGCATCGGTCCGGGCTCATGATGGGGCTCTACTCGACCGCCCTGTTCGTCGGCGCGGCCGCCGCATCGGGCCTGACCGTTCCGCTGCTGCCGCTGGTGGGCGGCGACTGGCGTGCGGCGCTCGCCGTCTGGGCGGCGCCCGCGATCCTCGCCGCCGCGATCTGGATCCCGCAGATGCGCCGCTCGCCCGGCTGCGCGCGGGCCGGCGCCGGGGTCGCCGACGCGCCCTCCGAGGCCGGCGAGCCGCCGTTCCGCGCGATCCTCGGCGACCCCATCGCCATCGCCGTCACCGCGCTCATGGGTCTGCAGAGCGCCGCCTACTACACGAGCCTCACCTGGGTGCCGACGATCCTGCAGGACGCCGGCATCGCCGCCGGCACCGCCGGCTGGCTGTTCGCGTTCTCGGCGTTCCCCGGGATCCTCGCCTCGTTCGTGGTGCCCGCGCTCGCGAAGCGGATCCGGCCCGTCTGGCTGCCGGTCGCGGTCGCGGTCGCGCTGATGGCCGCCGCCTACGTCGGGCTCGCGGTCGCCCCGGCCGCGGCGCCCTACCTGTGGATGACGCTGCTCGGCCTCGGGCAGGGCGCGTCGATCAGCCTGTCGCTCGCCTACATCGTGCTGCGCTCGCCCGACGCGCACCACACGGGTCACCTCTCGACGATGGCGCAGGGCTTCGGCTACCTGATCGCCGGGCTCGCGCCCATCGGCTTCGGCGCGGTGCACGCCCTCAGCGGGGAGTGGACGCTGCCGCTCGCCGCGCTCGGCCTGCTGCTCGTGCTCCAGCTCGTCGCCGGAGTCGTCGCCAGCCGGCCCGGGCACATCCGGGCCAGGGTTCCGGTGCGGCGCGTCAGTTCGTGACGCGGCGCGAGATCGAGTCGATCAGACCGGGCAGCTCGTCCATGCGCGTGAACACCGCGGCGGCGCCCGCCGCGCGCAGCGCCTCGGGCGCCGTGCGGGTGGGGCCCTCGGGAGAGAAGCCGAGCACGGTGGCACCCGCCGCCACGCCCGCGGTGGTGCCCGAGACGGTGTCCTCGACCACGATCGCGCGGTCCGCGTCGATACCGACCGCCGCGGCCGCCGCGAGGTAGACGTCGGGTGCGGGCTTGCTGCGGGGCTGATCCATGCCGCTCAGCACCCGGCCGCCGAACAGCGGGGCGAGGCCCGTCAGCTCGAGCTGCATCCGCGCCTTCGGCAGGTCGGCGCCCGTCGCGACCGCGATCCGGCCCGCGAAGCGCTCGGACGCCGCCGCAACGGCCTCTCGCGCTCCCGGGATCGCGGACAGCTCCGCGCGCAGACGCTCGTCGCGGCGCTCGCGGAACAGCCCGATCCACTCGTCGGTGATGCGGAAACCGGTGCGGTCCAGGATCACCTCCCACTCGTCCTTCAGCGCGCGACCGATGAACAATCGAATGCAGTCCTCCGCCGAGATCGCCCAGCCGAGCTCGTGCAGCATCTCGCGCAGCACGCCGTTCGTGATCAGCTCGGAATCGACGAGCACGCCGTCGCAGTCGAACAGCACCCCGTCGAAGCCGCCGCTCGCGGCCCCCGTCGTCGTATCGGAGGAGGCGGTGGCGGCGGTCGGCTGCGGGGTCCCGGTCATGCTCGGAGGCTATCCCACCTCGCTGAGGTCGATGAGCGCGAGCCGCGTGCCCGCGGAGGTCGGCCCCTCGAGCACCACGATCTCGGGGAGGCGCTCGCCCGAGCCGCTCGACGGCACCGAGAGCCGCTGCGCATCGAAGATCTCGATCAGCCCCTGCCCGACCGCGCGGTCGAGGACCGCCTGCGGCAGCTCGCCCGGCTGCACCTCGCGGAACCGCGTGTCGAGCGTGATGGACCCGTGCTCCGGGACCCGCACCAGCGCGCTGCGGTCGACCGTCGACCGCGCGCCGCCTCCCGACGACTCCGATTGGACCAGCTGCGTCCCCTCGGGGAACGAGATGCGCGCCCGATCCTCGACCGCGCTCAGGATCTCGGTCTCCGAGGCGGTCCGGCACGCCTGCGCGTCGTGGAGGAAGCACTCCGTGCCCCGCTCCTGGGTCTCGGGCAGCACCGACCCGACCCAGAACGCCAGGCCGACGAAGATCGCCACGGCGGCCGCGCCGAGAGCGACGACGAGGCCCCAGTGCGCGGAGGTCCGGGTCGCGAGCCGGGCCGGGCCGTCGACCTCGGTCGCCTCGGGGAGCTCCGGAAGCGTCATGGGATCCCTCTCCGCCGCGGGTGTCGGGCCGCCGCGGCTCCGGCCAGGATACTCAGCGGCGATGAATCCTCGCGGGGCACCCGGAAAGCCGATACAAGTAGTGGTGGGCGATGAACGCCCGGCGACCCGCACCGCGTCGAAAGGGCACCCGTGACCGACTCCCAGCTGCTCCGCTACACCGGTCGCTTCGTGCGCACCGACCTCGACTGCGTCGGAGGCGAGGGCTCACCCGCCGACCCGGCCGCCGCACCCGAGGCGATGCTCGTCCGAGACGGGATCATCGTCGCCATCGGGTCCCGCGACGAGGTGCCCGCGCCGACCGACGCCCGCAGCATCGACCTCGGCGAGGGCTGGGCGATCCCGGGCCTCATCGAGCCGCACGGCCACCCCTCCGAGGCCGCGACCCTGCTCGGCGACGACGCCATCGACATCCGACCCGTCACCATCGGGACCGCCGACGAGGTGTGGGCCGCGATCCGCTCGGCGCTCGCCGCCGAGCCCCGGCCGGCGCGCGTCGTCGCGAACGGGTGGGATCCGCTGCTGCAGCGCGGCCTCGTGCCGCCCACGATCCAGGATCTCGACGCGCTCGCGGGCGAGATCCCGCTGGTGATCGTGCACAACTCGCTGCACTCCGTCTACTTCAACTCCGCCGCCGCGCGCGAGGCGGGCGTCGACCGCGACACCCCGGACCCCGCGGGCGCCTCCTACGGGCACGACGCGTCCGGCGAGCTCAGCGGCGTGGCCTACGAGGCCGCCGCGGTCGCCCGGATCGCGGGCCCCGCGCTGGCCGCCGCCGAAGCCGACATGCCCCGGCGCATGAGCGCGTACCTCGGCGACCTGCGCCGGCGCGGCATCACGACCATCGCCGATCTCACCTGGACCGAGGACCTCGCGCGCCTCGCGACCGGCATGTCCGCGGCCGGGCGGCTGCCGATCCGCCTGCGCGGCTACGAGATGTCGAAGCCCGGCGCGACCGCCACCGCCGCGCTCGACAACGGCGACGCCCGCTACCGGCAGGTGGGGATCAAGATCTGGTCGGACGGCTCACCCTGGGTGGGCAACATCGCGACCTCGTTCCCCTACCTCGACACGGCGGCGACCCGGGCGCTCGGCTTCGCGCCCGGCCACATCGGGCACGCGAACTACTCGACGGAGCAGCTCATCGAGATCGGATCGCAGTACGCGGGCGACGGCTGGCAGTTCGCCTGCCACGCGCACGGCGACGTCGCCATCGACAGCACCCTCGATGCCTACGAGGAGCTGATCCGGCGCTTCGGACTGCGGGACCACCGGTTCCGGATCGAGCACTGCGGCCTGATGACCCCGGCGCAGTTCGTGCGTGCGGCGGCGCTCGGTGTGACCGTCAGCCTGTTCGTCGACCACATCACCTACTGGGGCGACGTGCTGGTCGACGACCTGTTCGGTGAGCACGGAGCGGCGTGGGCGGACGCGGGCGCGGCCTTCGCGGCCGGGCACCGGGCGACGTTCCACAACGACGGCACCGTGACACCGTGCGAGCCGCTGCGCAACATGGCGGTCGCCGAGACCCGCACCTCGCGTACGGGGCGCAGGCTGGACGGCGGCACCGGGGTCAGGCGCCTCGACGCGCTGCGGGCGCACACCGCGAACGCGGCCTGGCAGCTGCGCAGCGAGCACGAGATCGGGGCGCTCGCACCGGGCCTCCGCGCCGACTTCGCGGTGCTCGACGTGGATCCGCGCACGGCGGAACCGGAAGCGCTGGCCAGGGCGCGGACGCTCGCGACCGCGGTCGACGGCGAGCTCGAATAGCGGGATCCCGGGCGGGGCCGGACCGGAGAACCGGTCGGAACTGAGCCGGCCCGGCGTCAGCCCTGCGGCCCGCCGCCGAGCTGCTGCGGCGTCGCGACGGTGCCGAGCGCCGCGCGCTGCTCGGGGTGCATCCAGGAGTAGTGCAGCGCGGAGTAGAGCAGCACCGGGTCGGCGTCGATCACGGCCGGCTGCAGGTCCCAGTGCTCGGCCCCGCGTTCGATCCGCAGGACGGGGACGAGCGCGGGAGCCTTGCCCGCGTTCCTGCGCCTCGTCGCGCGCACCGCGGTGACCTCGTGCCAGGCCACGTCGAAGTCGAAGCCCTGCAGCCGGATCGCGATGCCGCTCGTGCCGAAGGCGATGCACTGGCGATTCGCCCAGCTGCCTCGCGTGAACGATGCCGTGATCGCGTTCACGAACGCGAGGAGGAAGAAGAGGCCGAGCAAGCCGAAACCCGCGGCGACGATGAACGGCATCGGTCCCTGCATGCTCGGCGTCGTGCCGGCCTGCGCGAGCGTGCCCCACACGATCAGGCCGCACACCGCGGCGATGACGCCGCACGCGATGAGCAGCGGGAGCGGTGGCCGGCGCAGCGGCGCGACGTGCAGGTATGCGTCGGGTGCCGGGCGGTACGAGCGGTTGAAGAGCTCGGCCGGCATGATGCGGAGCGCCTTGCGCGACGGCGCACGACCGGCCCAGCCGTCGGGGATCGAGGCGATGCGCGGGTCGGGATCGGTCATGCGGCATACGTTACCCGCGGGCGACGATCGCGGCACCGCTTCCACCGAGTTATCCACAGGTGGAGGGCGGTTCGAAACTACACCGGTGTAATTTTCTCTTTGGAATTACACCTGGTCAGAACGGGTTTCGTGAAAACCGGATTCGCGTTTCTCCACGGGTGTCCCCAGTGCACTCCACAGAGTTGTCCACGAGCGGGACGCGGCGGTGGAGGCCGGGTCGCTACTTCGTCGACCCGGCCAGCAGCGCCGACACGAAGTAGCGCTGGAAGGCGAAGAACACGACGAGCGGGATCAGCATCGACAGGAACGCACCCGACGAGAGCACGTCGATGTTCGCCCCGAACTGCCGCAGCTGGCTCTGGATCGCGACCGTCACCGGCTGCGAGCTCGGGTTGGTGAAGATCAGGGCGACGAGCATGTCGTTCCACACCCACAGGAACTGGAAGATACCGAGCGACGCGATCGCCGGCATGCCGAGTGGGAGGATCACGCGGACGAAGATCCGCCACTCGCTCGCGCCGTCGATGCGGGCGGCCTCCATGAGTTCCGCGGGGATCTGCGTGAAGAAGTTGCGCAGGAGGAAGATCGCGAACGGCAGGCCGAACGCGGTGTGGAAGAGGATGACGCCGAGCACGGAGCCGAAGATCCCGAGTGCGCCGAACAGTTTCGACACCGGGATCAGTGCGACCTGCACGGGTACGGCCAGCAGCACGATCACCACGATGAGCAGGGCGTCGCGTCCGGGGAAGCGCATCCACGCGAACGCGTAGCCGGCGAGTGCCCCGATCACGACCACGAGCACGGTCGAAGGGACCGTGATCGCGATGGTGTTCCAGAACGAACCCATGAACTGCGCGTTGCCGAGCAGCCCCGCGTAGTTGTCGACCGTGAGCTGGGCGGGCGCGGCGAACACCGTCCACCAGCCGCTCGCGCTGTTGTCGGTGCTGCTGCGCAGCGACGAGAGGAAGAGTCCGAAGCTGGGCACCAGCCAGAACACGGCGACGATGCCGAGCACGAGGTTGACGACGCTCCGGCCCAGGAGCGCGCTCGTCCCGGAGCGGCGCGATCCCGCCGGGCGCGGTTTCGGAGCCCGGCGAGCCGACGCGATGGGATCGGTCCCGGGGGCGGTGGGGACGGTGGTGGCCACGGCTATCGACTCCGATCCTCGCGGAACCTGCGGACGTTGATGATCATCGACGGGATGACGAGCACGAGCAGCAGGATCGAGAGCGCGCTGCCGAGGCCCTGGTCGTTGCCGCCGCCGAACGACACCGTCCACATCTGCACCGCGATCACGGTCGCATCGGGCAGCGAGGACGGCGGCGGAATGACGTAGACGAGGTCGAAGATCTTGAGGACGTTGATGATCAGGGTGACGAACACGACCACGAGCACGGGGGCGAGCATGGGCACGGTGACACGGGTGAACACCTTCCACTCGCTCGCGCCGTCGATCCTCGCGGCCTCCTGCAGGGAGCGGTCCAGGGCCGAGAGGCCCGACGCGATCATCACCATGGCGAAGCCGGCCCAGATCCAGATGTAGCTCAGGATGATCACTGCGGTGACGAGTCCGGGCCCGAGCCAGGGGACCCCTTGGAAGCCGGCCGTGAAGTTCGATGCGGGCAGGCGCACGGTCGTCTCCCCGCCGCCGACCCCCTCGATGGCGAAGGTGCCGTCATCGGCGGTGGTCGCGGTGCCGATGACCGAGCCGTCCGCACCGAGCGCCTGCACCTCGACGCCGGGGAGGCCGCGCTTGCCGTCGCCGAGCGCTCCGACGGTGCCGCCTCCGCCCTTCACGAAATCGAGCCAGACGGTGCCGGTCACGGCGCCCGCCTTCGGCTCCGCGGCGACGGCGGGTTTCGCGCCCGCCGGCAACGAGTCCGGCTTCACCCCGACGAGCGGGAACTCCGCCGCCCGGCCGGGCGCCGAGACGAGTTCGAGGCCGCCCGCACGGTTCTCGATGCCGAGATCGGGCCGGGGCCGCGCGCCCGGATATCCGGCGGACGTCCCCGCCGCGTCGCTGATCGCGACGAGCCCCGCGTTGACGGCGCCGAGCTGCGGGTTCTCCTGGAACGTCGTGCGGAAGATCACGCCCGCGGCGACCATCGAGATGGCCATCGGCATGAACAGGATGAGCTTGAACGCGGTGCCCCAGCGGATCTTGTCGAGCAGCACGGCGAAGATGAGCCCGAGGATCGTGCAGCTGATCGGGACGACGAGTACCCAGATGAGGTTGTTCCGGATCGCCGTGAAGGTCTCGGGATCCGTGAACATGGTGACGTAGTTGCCGAGCCCCAGAAAGTCGGTTCCGGCCGCGTCGTAGAGCGACCGCCAGCCCGAGTAGATGACGGGGTAGGCGACGAGCGCGCCGAGCAGGATCAGGGCCGGCGCGAGGAACAGCCCGGCCGTGACGAGTTGGCGGCGCGAGAACGTGCGGCGGTGCCGCGATCCCCGTCCGCCCGTCTCGACTCGGCGCATGACCTCGGTCTGCGTGGTGGCCACGGATCCTCCCTCCGCTGCATCGGGCCCGCGCCGGAGCGCGGACCCGATGCCGTTCGGCGATTACTTCCAGGCGGCCGCGGCGGCGGCTTCGAGCTTCTGCTGGGTTCCCGCGACGTCGCTCGGGTTCTGGAAGAAGTCGATGAGGATCTGCCACTCGCCGGCGCCCTTGGTGCCGCCGAAGGCGCTGGGCGCGAGGTCGGACATGTCGAACCGGAACGTCTTGGCTCCCGTGAGCGCCTCGGCGATCTGCTTCGACGTCTCGTCCGGGTACTTCGCGGTGTCGACCTTCGAGTTCGGCGAGGTGAATCCACCGAGCTCCACCCAGACGGTCGCGGCCTCGGGCGACGCCAGGTACTGCATGAGCGCCGCGGCCCCCTTGTTGTCCTTCAGCTGCACGGCGGCGTTGCCGCCGCCGACCACCGAAGGGCCGGAGCCGTTGATGGCGGGGAAATCGTAGAACTTCGCGTTCTTGCCGACGACCGACTTGGTGCTCGACGCGATGTTGCCGGCGACGAAGTCGCCCTCGTAGACCGTGCCGGCCTTCGGCGGATCGCCGAACACCGCGGTCACCGAGTCGCCGAAGGTGCGCTGAGCGGTTCCCGGCTGGACCAGGGTCTTGTCGCCCCAGAGCTTGCCGAGAGTCTCGAGCGCCGTCTTCACCGATGGGTCGGTCCACGGGATCTCGTGCGTGCTCAGCTGGTCGTACTTCTCGGGGCCCGCGGTGCGCAGGTACACGTTCTCGAACCAGTCCGTGAGCGGCCAGCCCGCGTCGGCGCCGATGGAGAGTCCGTACACGCCCGAGTCGGAGACGGTCCCGAGCTGCTTCAGGAATCCGTCCCAGTCCTTCGGCACGGAAGCTCCGGCGGCATCGTAGACGTCGGTGTTGTACCAGACGGTCGACTTGTTGGAGCCCTTGAACCAGACGCCGTAGAGCTTGCCGTCGACCTTGCCGAGATCGACCCAGTCCTTCGAGTAGTTCTTCTCGACCTCGGCCTTCGTCGCCTGATCGACCTCGATGAGGGCCTGCTTCTTCGCGAGCTGCTGCATGAGGCCCGGCTGGGGGATCACTGCGACGTCCGGCGGATCCCCTCCGTCCACCTTCTGGCCGAGCACCGTGGCGACATCGGTGCCGTAGCTCGTGTAGTTGACCTTCGCGCCGGTCTGCTGCTCGAACTTCGCGAGCACCTGCTCGAAGTTCTTCTGCTCGGCACCCGACCAGTCGGCGGCGACGTTCAGCGTGACCCCCGAGAGTTCGGCGCCGCCCCCGCTGCCGCCACCCCCGTTCCCGCCGCCGGAGCAGGCGGTGAGGGCGAGCGCTGCCGCGCCCGCGAGCGCGATCAGAGCGGTGGGGATCCGTTGCTTCCGAGACTGCATGATGGGAGTCCTTTCCCCCGTTCCGGGGGCGGCCCTGCCCCTGGAAGGGCTGCCTTCACGCTACGTCGGGACTCGGATGGCGGCACGGATCGTGACCGGGTCGTTACCTCGCGCAGATGAGGCCGACCGGTCGGATAGGGTCCGGCTACGCGTCCTGCGGCGCCTCGGTCTTCGCGTCCTGCGCCGGGAACACGACCTTCTGGATGATGATGATGAGGCTCGCGGCGACGGGGATGGCGACCAGTGCGCCGAGGATCCCGCCGAGCGCGCCGCCGCCGACGGCCGCGATGACGACCATCGCGCCGGGCACGGCGACCGCCTTGCTCATGATGCGGGGGCTGAGCACGTACGCCTCGATCTGCATGTAGATGAGGTAGTAGATGATCGCGACGAGCGCGGTCAGGGGCGATGCGAACAGGCAGATCACCGAGTTGATGATCGCGGCGCTGAGCGTGCCGACGAGCGGGATCAGCGAGCCCATGAACGCGATGAGCGCGAGGAGCACGGGCATGGGGGCCCCGATGATGCTGAGGAAGATGAGGCTCAGGACGCCGTTGATGAGCGCGAGGCTGGCCTGCCCGATGACGTAGCGACCGACGGCGCCGGACACGTCCTCGAGGATCTCCGAGAATCCGGGGCGACGGTAGGCGGGGACGAAGCGGGCCGCGGCGTGCTTCATCGATCGCAGCGACGCCATGAAGTAGAGGGTGAGGATCAGCACGATCGTCACGCCCGTCGCGCCACCCGCGATCCCCGCGCCGACCGCGAGGATCCCGCCGCCGATCTGGCTGAGGTTGCCCGGATCCTTCAGGAACGTCACGACGCTCTGGAGGGCGTTGTCGATGGTGCCGCTGTATTGGCTGGTCACATCGTGGTACCAGGTGCTCGCGGTGAACTCCTTGATGAGGCGCGGGGCGTCGTCGATGAGGCCTGCGACCTGCTCCACGAGCACCGGGATGACGGCGAGCACGATCCCGGCGAAGGCGGCGAGCACTACGACGACCACGATGGTGACCGCGGCCGGGCGGGGGAGCTTGCGCTCGATGTACGAGACGATCGGGTCGAGCCCGAGCGAGAGGAACAGCGCGACGCCGATGTAGATGAGCACGGTGGCGAGCTGGCCGACGATGGAGCCGATGAGGAGCGCGACGAGCACGCCGAGGGTGCCGACGAGTCCGAAGGTGAACGGTTCGATCCGCGCCCTCGGCGTGCTCGGGGCGCGCGTCGACGCGCCTTCGGTTTCCACGGCGCTTCGCTTGATCCGCACGTTGACCTCTTCCTCGACCGGTGTGCACTCAGTCGAGCACTGCGGAACGCGCCGAGTCAAGTCGAGCGGGTGGTGGGGACGGCGATCCGGCAATTACACGTACACTGTTCCGGTAATGTGCCGAGGACGGACCGGGTCCGCCCGGCCGCTCGCGAAAGGATCCCCTCCGATGGAAATCGTCACGCAGTTCTTCGACTGGTTCTGGGACCCGGCCAACGCCGTGATCCGCTGGATCATCATCGGCGTGCTCGTCGTCGCCCTGCTCTTCGTTCTGCTCTGGGCGTACGGCAAGTTCGCGCCGCTCGCGCACCACAAGGACTTCCCGGTCGACACCCGCGAGGCGAACCTCCTCGCCCTCGGCTTCCAGCAGATCCTGAACTCCGGCGAACTGTGGAACGATCCCACGGCGAGCACGCTCACCGCCAAGCAGAAGCAGGAGCTCGCGCGGATGTGGGGGCTGAATTCGACGCAGGACGTCGTCGAGAACGTGGAGCGGCTCACCACCCAGCGCCGCCGACGCGAGCTGTGGCAGCAGCTGCTCGCGCTGCGCGCGCGCGCCGCCCAGGCGAACGGCGGACGCCGCCCCAGCGAGCGCCAGTGGATCGCGGCAATCAAGGAGGCCGGCGGCACCGGCAAGGGCGAGGAACGGGACTTCGTGCGCGCGGTCAACTACTACGAGAAGGAGCTCGGCAAGAAGATGTTCCCCGCGAACGAGCCGGTCGTGAGCCTCGACGGTTACGCGCTCGGGCAGGCGGCCGCGGTGCCGGTCTGGGGCGTCGGCATGGGGCTCATCTCGCGAGCGGACTCGATGAAGCTCGTCGAGTACGTCAACGGTCTCGCCCGTACCGAGTTCGACTCGTGGGCGGCCTTCGGCCGCAGCTACGCCCTCGGCCGAGTCATGCACTGGAGCGACGGCACCATGGATGAGAAGCAGGCGAGTCGCGGCGGGGATGCCGTCGCCGCGATGCAGCACGCGCTCGACGGCAAGCGGCGCGGCCCGTGGGGCCTGCTCCCGTGGCGGATCTGAGCCGACACGATCCGAGTCGCGTCCGCCGTCCGCCGCTTCTCGGCCCGGCGGACGTGCTCGCGCCGTCGCCCACGCTCGCGGAACTGCGGGAGTACCGGCGCGGTGTCGGCGTTCCGTGGCACCGCGGGGTCGCCGTGCTCGCGACCGGATCCCTGCTCGGAGTGGCGCTCGTCGTCTGCGTCGCGATCCTGATCGCCCGGGCGATCGACCCGGTCGGGATCCCGTCGCTCGCCCGGTCCGCACTGCTGCTCGTGCCGCTGTCGTGGACCCTGCTGATCCTCGGCGGTTTCACCTGGTGGCTGCGCTGGCGACTGCGCGACGTCCGACTGCGCAGGTTCGCGCGGGCGAACGGTCTCGGCTTCGTCGACCGGGCCGCCTCCGGAACGCTCGACTGGCGGGTCGCGCGCGCCGGACTCGGGTTCCCGAAGAATATGGTCAACGTGGAGCGGGCGGCGGTGCTCGGCGACGGGATCGTGCTCGCCCGCAACCAGCCCGTCACCAAACCGGGCGGCGGGTCGGGCTTCCGCCGCCCGTTCGCGTTCGCGCAGCTCGATCTCCCGCGCGCGGTGCCGCACATCGTGCTCAAGAACCGGCGGTCCCGCGTGCTCGCCCTCGCCGGTCTGGGGCTCGGCAACCGGGTCGTGCTGAGCCTCGAGGGCGACTTCGATCGGCACTTCACCCTGTTCTGCCCCGCGGGCTACGAGCGCGATGCCCTCGAGATCTTCACGCCCGACGTGATGGCCGCGCTGATCGACGTCGCGAACGACTGCGAGGTCGAGCTCGTCGACGATCACCTGCTGCTCTACTTCCGCTTCGGGCTGCCGCTCTGGAGGGCGGAGACGATGGAGCGGGTGCAGGCGGCGCTCGCGCTGCTGGGGGATCGCTTCGCTCGCCAGGCGGGCGGCTACCGCGACGAGCGCTCGGCGCGTTCGCACGATACCGTCGGGGGTGCGGGACCGATCGCGCTCGCGGGGCGCCGCACGACGAGCGGCACGGGCGTGCCCGCGGCGGCCGTCGTCGCGACCGCCGCGGTGCTGCTGCTCAGCGCCGTGGCTACCGCGCTCTCGGTGCTCGTGCTGCCGGGGCTGTAGGTGCGAACCCGGCGACCGTCCTCATCCCGCCGTCCCGGCCCAGTTCGAGGGTGAGATCGATCCCGAGCCGGCCGAGGAACGCGTCGTCGTGGCTCACGACGATCAGTGCGCCCCGGTAGGCGTCGAGCGACTGCGCCAGGTGATCGATGCTCGCCGTGTCGAGGTTGTTCGTCGGCTCGTCGAGGATCAGCAACTGGGCGGGCGGATCCTGGAACAGCAGGCGCGCGAGCGCGACGCGGAAGCGCTCCCCGCCCGACAACGTGGCCACCGGCCGGTCGGCGGCGGCGCCTCGGATCAGCAGGCGCGCGAGCAGGTTACGCGCGGTGCCGTCGGGAACCTCGGGCGCGGCTTCTCGCACGTTCGCGAGTGCGCTGGCGGCCTCGTCCAGGCCGCTCTGGCGCTGGTCGAGGAACCCGATCCGGTCGGTGTGCAATCGGGTCCGGATCCGGGAGGAGGCCGGCGTCGCTCCGGCGCCCGCTCCATCGTGCCCGAGCAACCGGGCCAGCAGGGTCGACTTGCCGACGCCGTTCGGTCCGACGAGCGCGACTCGCTCCGGTCCCTGGACCAGGATCGTGCGGTCCCCGTCCTCGAACTCCGCGATGCGACGATTCGAGCGCACATCCGGATCGGGGAGTACGAGGCTGATGCGCTCCTCGACCCGGACCCGTGCGTCCGCCCGGTCGACGGCTTCCTGGGCGGCGGCGACCTTCACGTCGAGGGTCGCGCGCATCGATCCCGCCGCGTTCTGCGCTTTGCTCGCCCGATTGCCGGCCAGGATCTTCGGGATCCCACCGTCCCGCTGGGTCCGCTTGCCCGTGCGTTCTCGCCGCGCGAGCTTGGTCTCGGCCTCGACGCGCTGGCGTTTCTCGACCTTCAACGCCTGTTGGGCCGACCGGGCGGTCGCGATCGCCGCCGCCTGCTCGCGGTCGCGATGCGCGAGCCAGGCGCTGTAGGGGCCGCCGAAGAACTCGAGGCCAGCGGCGGACAGTTCGGCGGTGGCGTCCAGGGTCTCGAGCAGATCGACGTCGTGGCTCACGACGACGAGGGATCCCGGCCAGTCGGCGAGGAGGCTGCGGACGCGGGCGCGCATCTCCCGATCCAGGTTGTTCGTCGGTTCGTCGAGCAGGGTGATGGCGGTGCGCCGCACCCGCATGCCCTCGATGGCGATCAGCATCGTCTCGCCGCCCGACAGCGCTTCGACGCGGCGGTCGAGGGGGACTCCCTCGAAACCGAGGCGGTCGAGCGCTTCGCGGGCGCGGGATTCGAGGTCCCAGTCGTCGCCGATCGTGTCGAAATGCCGTACATCGACGTCCCCGTGCTCGACCGCGCGGATCGCATCGAGCACGGGCGCGATCCCGAGGAGGTCGGCGATGGACACGCCGGTGCGCAGGGTGACCGATTGGTGCAGGTATCCGACCGTGCCGGAGGCCGCGACTTCGCCGCGGCTCGGACGGAGCTCGCCCGAGACGAGCCGGAGCAGGGTGGACTTCCCGGCGCCGTTGCGGCCGACCAGGCCGGTGCGCCCGGTCGGGAAGGTGCCGGACAGGCCGGTGAAAGCGGTGGCCCCGTCGGGCCACTCGAAGGTGAGGTCGCGGAGGGTGACCGCGGGTGCGATGGACATGACGCTTCTCCTGAGTGCGCGATTCGCGCTGGTGGGTGCTCTCGATGGAGCCGCGACCGGAAACCGTGCGCGGAGGCGCAGCGGGGAGGGCGGATCGCGGCGGCGGAGTACCGCAGCCGTTCGGGGCGTCGGATCACGAGGATCGCCGAGCGCGGCGGCATCCGAGAACGGATGCGGGCTCGGTCGGGGGCGCCACCGGCGGTGCGGTGGCTAGCGTCTGTCGATCTCGATGAGCACGGATCGAGCCTATCGGAGGGTGGAGCGCGGCGCTCGCCGCGTGGGCGAGCGCCGCCCGGGGGATCAGGCGTGGCGCACGGCGCTGCCCTCCTGGTCGCGGATCTCCTCCGTCTCGATCTGGAACGTCGAGTGCTGGACCGAGACCTTGAAGTGCTCGGCGACGCAGGACTTCACAGTGCTGAGCGTCTCGGCGGCGTGGCCGTCGGTGAAGCACTCGTCGTCGACCACGATGTGGGCGGTGAGGGTCGGCAGGCCGGTCGCCACGGTGGAGGCGTGCAGGTCGTGCACGTCGAGCACGTGGTCGAGTTTCAGGATGTGGGCGCGCACCTCGTCGAGGTCGAGCCCCTTCGGGGTGAACTCCATGAGCACGCCCGCGGTCTCGCGCATCAGGGTGAACGCGCGGGGCACGATCAGGGCGGCGATGAAGAGGCCGGCGAGCGCGTCGGCCTGCTGGAAGCCGGTCGTCGCGATGACGATCGCCGCGACGATCACGCCGAGTGATCCGAGCGCGTCGTTCATCACCTCGAGGAACGCGGCGCGCATGTTGAAGTTCGCTCCGCGGCTCGACGAGAGGATCAGCAGCGCGACGATGTTGGCGGCGAGGCCGACGACGCCGAAGATGAGCAGCTCGCCCGCGGGCACCTCGGGCGGCGCGAAGAGGCGTCGCACGCCCTCGATCGCCGCGTACACGCCGACGGCCAGGAGCAGGGTGGCCTGGCCGAGCGCCGCGATGACCTCGATGCGGCGGAAGCCCCAGGTGCGCTTCGAGGACGCGGGGCGGAGCATGAGCGTGCCGGCGATGAGTGCGACGAGCAGGCCGGTCGCGTCGGTGAGGGCGTGCGCCGTGTCGGTGAGCAGCGCGAGGCTGCCGGTCACCCAGGAGCCGACCGCCTGCGCCACCACGATGATCGAGGTGATCGCGAAGGCGATGGCGAGCCGTTTGCGGTGGTCGCCGGGGTGGCCGGCTTCGCCGACCGCGGGTCCGTGGTCGTGTCCTGCGCCCATCAGTGGTCCTTTCGCTCGGCGGCCGGTGCCGCGGTTCGGGGGGTGCGGAGGTGCGAGCAGAGGATCGCCCGCGTGCCGGCCGCTTCGAGCAGTGCTTCGGCGGCGGCGATGACGGTGCTCAGCCGCTCCGGGTGCGCGAGGGAGTACCAGGAGGCGCGCCCGTCGGGGCGGACCGCGACGAGACCGCACTCGAGCAGGAAGCTGAGGTGCTTGCTGACCGTCGACTGCGCGAAGCCCATGTGCTGCACCAGGTCGCGGACCCGGTGCTCGCCCGACGCGAGGTGCTGCAGCACCGCGAGGCGGGTGGGATCGGCGAGGCCCTGGAAGAGGTGCGCGTAGGCCGCGGTGGCCTGCGGATCCAGGATCACCGGCTCGGTCGCATTCATCGTCATATGGCGATGCTATCGCTCAGCGACGATTTTGAAAAGGGTCGATTCTCCCGCCGATCTCAGGGTCGGATGTTAGCTTTGCTGGGTTTTCGATTCATCCGCAGCGATTCCGACCGGGAGGTGGAGCATGGAGCAGGCACGCGCGACCGCGCGCTGGAGCGCGAAGGGCTCCGCCGCGCCCTGGATCGTGCTCGCGGTTGCGGCGATCGTGCTCGGCCTGCTCGGCATGCACGCCCTTCGCGACGTGGATCCCGCGCACGGTGCCGCGGCTTCCGCCGCCTCGACCGTCGCGGCCGGATCCACCGGGACCCGGGTCGTCGCCCACGACACCGCGGCCGCGACGGCGGCCCCGACCGCCTCGAACCAGGGCCTGACCGGCCAGGAGCGCGTGCACGACACCCCGGCCGAGGGCCACGACACCGCGGCCCCGATCGGCGGCTGCCTCGACCTGGTCTCGGTCTGCGTGCTGGCGCTCCTCCTCACCTTCGCCGTCGTGATCCGCCGGAACCGCGGGCGCACGAGCACCCTCTCGAAGCGGGCGTTCGTCGTGCTCCGCGTCCGCGCACCCGGGCGCCCCTTCATCGAGCCTCCGTCCCCCTTCACCCTCTCCGTCCTCCGTACCTGATCGTCGGCGCGCGTCGCTGCTCCCGTCCCTGCCTCCGCATCGGACGTCGAGCCGACGCGCAGCAGCCCGCCCCGCGGCGTCCGTTCCGGCCGCACGCGGACGCCCGACGACCGATACCCAGAGGAGTCCTCGATGCACTCGACCAAGCATCCCTTCCGCAACCCCATCGTCTTCACCGTGCTCATCGTCCCGGCGGCGCTCGTCGTCGCCGGACTGAGCTACGTGCTCACGGCGGTGCTGTTCGCGTGAGCACCGAATCCCCGAACGCGCCCGAGGCGCATCCCCACGACGAGCTCTGCACGCCGAATCCGATCCACCTGATGTCGGCCGACGGACCGCAGTCGGCGATCGAGGCGGCGGAGCCCGAGAGCGCCGCCCCCACCGCGGCCCGGCGGCTGCGCCGCGCGGTGACCGCGACCACCGCCGCGCTCGGCGCCTGCGTCATGGTCGCGGGTCTCGCCGCGCCGCTCCTCGCCCAGCCGCAGCAGGCCGGAGCCTCCGGCCCGGGTGCGGCGCTCGCCGCCGCGGCACCCGCGCAGCACCTGAACGGCACGGGCGGCACCGCGCTCGGCTCCGGCGAGCGGGCCTTCGACACCATCTCGCCCATCGAGACCGCGCCCGAGGCGAAGCCGGGATCCCCCGACCTCTCGGGGCTCTCAGACTCGAAGGTGCGCTACCCGTTCGACGCCCAGGTGCCCCTGACCGATCCGTTCGGCTACCGCACCGCCCCCGTCGCCCAGTTCCACGACGCGCAGGACTTCGCTGCGGCCGACGGCACGCCGATCCGCATCATCGCGAGCGGGATCGTGCTCGAGGCGGGGCAGACGATCGACGGCTGCGGTTTCGGGCTCAAGGTGCAGCACAAGATCGGCGGGCGCGACGTCACGAGCCGCTACTGCCACATGCAGAACGACTCGAGCAGCTTCACGGTCGGTCAGCAGGTGAAGATCGGCGATACCGCCGGCCGGGTGGGCGCGACTGGCATGGCCTTCGGCTCGCACCTCCACCTCGCCATGCGGCAGGACGACAAGCCCATCGACCCCATGGTCTTCCTGACCAAGAACATCCGGTGACCGGCGGAACGGCAGAGGAGCAACGCATGACCACCCCTTCCGATTCCACCCGGCCCAAACGGATCTCCACCTCGACGCGGGCGGCTCTGATCGTGATCCCCGCGGTGATCCTGCTCGCCGTCGTCGCGATCGCGGTATCGATCCTGGCGCGACCGGCGACCCCCGCCCCGAGCGCCGACGCGCCCGCTTCGGTGTCCGACGTCGTCGCGGCGGACTCGCACGTGCTCGACGACGGGGGTCCGGGCGCCCCCACCCTGGTCGAGTTCCTCGACTTCGAGTGCGAGGCGTGCGGCGCCTTCTACCCGTACGGAGAGGAGATCCGGAAGCAGTACGACGGCAAGCTCACCTACGTGATCCGCTACTTCCCGATGCCGGGGCACAGGAACTCGATGACCGCCGCGCTCGCGGTCGAGGCCGCGGCGCAGCAGGGCAAGTTCGAGCAGATGTACCGGCAGATGTTCGAGACCCAGGCGGAGTGGGGCGAGAAGCAGACCTCCGAGGCGCCGCGATTCCGCGAGTACGCGCAGCGCCTGGGCCTCGACCTCGCGGCCTACGACGCCGCGGTCGCGGACCCGAAGACCCGGGACCGGGTGCAGAAGGACTTCGACGCCGCGCGCCTGCTCGGGGCGACCGGAACGCCGACCTTCTTCCTGGACGGGCGCAAGCTCGAGCTCACGAGCGTCACCGACCTGACCGACGCGCTCGACCGGGCGCTCGCCGCGAAGGCCGGGGCCTGATCCCGCGTCCGACGCGGTCGAACCATCGCAACCACCGAATCACCGAACCACCGAAGGAGAACCATCATGAAATGTCCCATCGACGCGACCGACCTGGTGATGTCCGAGCGCTCCGGAGTCGAGATCGACTACTGCCCGCAGTGCCGGGGCATCTGGCTCGACCGCGGCGAGCTCGACAAGATCGTCGACCGCGCCGCGACCGAGTACGGCCGCACCGCTCCCGCCGCCCCCGCGGCTCCGCAGGCGCCGGTCGACGACCGGGGTCGCTTCTCGGATCACGGACGCGACCGGGGCTACGACCGCGGTCACGATCGGGGTCACGACCGCGATTACGACCAGCGCTCGGGCAAGAAGCGCCGTCGCGAGGGATTCCTCGGCGAGCTCTTCGACTTCTGATCGGCCGCGGCCTCCGCACGCGGCAGCGGGCCGGGATCCTCCTCAGCGGAAGGATCCCGGCTCGCTGCCGTTCGTACGGTGCGCCGGCTCAGGCGCGTGCGTCCTCGGGCAGCGCCGCCCCCAGCTCGCGCATCGCGGTGCGCGCCGATTGCCGGACGATCTTCTCGGTGATGGGCGCTTCGCCGGGGAGCGCGGCGCGCAGCAGCAGCGGGCCGTAGAGCAGGTCGATCACATACTCCGCGTCCTCCGGCGGCTCGATCTCGCCGCGGTCGACCGCGCGCTGCAGCATGCGGCGGCAGGACTCCCGCTGGGGGTGGATGAACTGGGAGGCGAACAGCTCGGCGACGACGTCGTCCTTCGCGCTGGCGTCGAGCAGCAGCGGGATCAGTTCGCGGCAGACGCCGTCGGTGTACATGTCCACCTGATCCTGCACGACGGACTCGATGTCGCCGAGGAGGGTGCCGGTGTCGGACGCGGGATCGAGCGCGTAGCGGTGCACGGCGACGTCGACCAGGAAGTGCCCGAGCGAGTTGTAGCGCCGGTAGAAGGCGTCACGGTTGGTCCCGGCTCTGGTGATCAGGTCTTTCATGGAGATCGAGCGGATCTCCGAATCGATGGCGAGGCCCTCGAAAGCGCGCTTGAGCGCTTCGTCGATGCTCTTGTCGCGGGGCCGCCCGGAAGAGGTTCCTGCTGCTTTGCTCATTGTCCGCAAGGATAGAGCATCGACCTTCTTTCCTTACTGAGGTAAGGTAATTGTGGGTTGCGCACGCGCGCGACGACGAGCGCCCTCCCCCCTGCACGGGGCCCGTCGTTCCACTCTGTCGGCACCCGCGTCCGCGTCCGCGCGGAACGGGGTGCCGACAGAGTGTCCCAGCCGCTATGTTCGTGTCATGAACTCGCCCCGCGGCATGAGAGCCTGGTCCTTCGTTCGGCTCCTCGGGTCGGCGCTGATCCTCGCCGCGGTCGCGCATCAGCTGATCATCACGGTGACGAACGCGCTCGAGGCGACGACGCCGCACGGATCGCACCTGCCGACCGTGCTCGCCAACTTCGCGAGCTTCTTCACGATCGAGTCGAACCTGAGCGCGGTGGTCGCGCTGCTGCTCGCCGGCCTCTGGGGGCTGCGCGCCGCGGAGGGCGAGCGGGAGCCCCGCGGGCTCGCGATCCTGCTGGCCTGCGCCTCGACCTACATGATCACCACCGGCATCGTCTACAACACGCTGCTGCGGGGGATCGAACTGCCGCAGGGCGCGACCGTGACCTGGGCGAACGAGATGATGCACCTGATCGGGCCGCTGCTGCTGCTCGCCGACGTGCTCGTCGCACCCGGGCGCGGGCCGTTGCGGAAGCGCACGGTCGCCGTGATCGCGGCGTTCCCGGTGCTCTGGGCGGTGTACACGCTCGTACGCGGGCCGCTCATCACGAGCCCCGCGACGGGGCTGCACTATTGGTACCCCTACCCGTTCCTCAACCCGAACCAGCCCGGCGGCTACCCGCTGGTCGCGGTGTACATCGCCGGGATCGCGGTCGTCGTGCTCGCGATCGGGTCCGGAGTGGTCTGGATCTCGCGGCGACGGAACCGGAGCCGGGCGACGACGGACTAGCGCGCGAGCGCGGCGACGACGAACCAGCGCCCCGCCGTGCTGCGCGCTTCGAACTCGCGCAGCGCCCCCGAGGTCTCGGAGCGCGCGCGGAAGCGCCATCTCGGACCCGCGGTGTCGGCGAGCGGGGCCGGGGCGTCCACGACGCGCCAGCGTTCGCTCCGCCACACCATGCGGTCGGGCCGGCCGTCGGTGAGCCAGAGCGCGACCTGATCGTCCAGCAGTACGTCGACGCTCATCTCGCACCCCCGAATCGCTCGAACACATGTTCGAGTATCGAGGGGCCCCGGGGCGGCCGCAAGTCGGCGCTCGGCGATCCGCGAGATCGGTCAGGAGCGCCGAAGATCCTGCGAGATGCCGTCAGATGCGAGCACGGCCCGATCGATGAGCTCCCGGTCGCCGGCCCGCTCGGGATCGAGCCAGTCGTCGTGCATCTCGCTCGGGAGGATGAGCGGCATCCGGGGTTCCCCGTCACCGGAGTGCGCGTCGAGCGCCGACCCGACCGCGCGACGGGTCACGAGCGAGTAGCTCAGGATCTCCTCGCCGTTCGCGTCGTGCGACACAGCGGTGATCGCGGCGATACCGAACATCGAACCGCCCAGATCGAACCTCGCCCCCTTCTCCAGGTACCAGCTCGCGGGCACCAGTGCGCGATGCTGGAACGGGGTGCGCCAGGATCGCAGCAGCGCGTCGTCGCGGGAGTTGAACGCCGAGAATCTCGCCGGCGCATCGCCCTTCCAGAGCCACCACCAGGCGAGGTCGAGCCGCCGCCGCCCGTCGACCTCGCGGATCAGCGGATTCAGATTTCGGGCGTTCTTGCCGGTGATCCGCGCGGTGCCGTCGCGTTGCGCCGCCCATTCGGCGACGCGCTCCGCCGACTCCCGCTCGTCGAGCGGCGGGATCGGGGTGTCCGGCGGTTCGACGTAGGGTCCGCCGCCCAGTCCGTACTGCGCGCACATGCCGGAATCGTACGTCCGGCGGCGCGCTCGGGGAAGGGGCGGCCCGGATCATCCGCCCATCGTCAGCACGAGCTTGCCGGTGGTGCGCCCGGTCTCGCCCGCGGCGTGCGCCGCGGCGGCCTCGCTCATCGGGAAGACGCCCGCGATCTCGGCGCGGAGCGCACCGCTCGCGGCGAGCTCCGCCACGGCGAGCATCCCCGCGTGGTCGGCCTCGACGAGGATCAGCTCCGCGCGGACGCCGAGCTCGGCCGCGCGGTCGAAGAGCCCCTCGGCGGGGCGGGGGAGCGTCGAGACCATGATCCCGCCGGGGCGGAGCGTGCGCAGCGAGCGCAGCTGGTAGTCGCCGCCGATGGTGTCGAGCACCACGTCGACGTCGCGCACGACCTCGGCGAAGTCCTCGGTGCGGTAGTCGATCACCTCGTCGGCGCCGAGGCCCCGAACGAACTCGTGCTTGGCCGCGCTCGCCGTACCGATCACCGTCGCGCCGCGCGCCTTCGCGATCTGGACCGCGAGGTGCCCCACTCCGCCGGCCGCCGCGTGCACGAGCACGCGCTGCCCCGCCCCGACGCCCGCGGTGTCGACCAGCGACTGCCAGGCGGTGAGCGCCGCGAGCGGCAGCGCGCCGGCCTGCACGATGTCGATCCCCTCGGGGATGCGCACGAAGGCGCGCGTCGGCCCGACCACGAACTCGGCGTGGGATCCGACGCCGTGCGGATACGGCAGCATGCCGAAAACCTCATCGCCCGGTGCGAAGAGCGTGACTCCGAGGCCGACCGCCTCCACGACCCCCGCGACGTCCCAGCCGAGGGTCAGCGGCAGGGAACCGGCCCATCCGGGGGCGGCACGGTGCTTCCAGTCGGTGGGGTTCACCCCGGCGGCGCGCACCCGGATCAGCACCTCGCCGATCCCGGGAGCGGGTCGCGGGACCTCCGCCAGGTGCAGCACCTCCGGGCTGCCGAACGACTCCTGTCGGACGGCGCGCATGGTCGGCGCTTCGGTCGTGCTCGGGATCTGCTCCGCGGTGCTCATGATCCTCAGCGTAACCCCGGCCACTGCGTGCGCGCCGAGGCGATCCGGTGCGCACGCAGTGGCCGGTCGGCCGCGGTCAGGCGCGGTGCGTCACGAGGCCCTCCGAGACGGTCAGCAGCGCTCGGCCCGCCGCGAGCGCGTCGGGCGACGCGGTGAGCGGATCGACGTCGAGCACGGTGAACGATGCGGGCTCGCCGACCGCGACCCGACCCGATCGCTCGCCGATGGCCGCGCCGGGCTGCGTCGTGTACCCCTCGAGCGCTTCGCGGGCGGTGAGGCCCTGCTCGGGCAGCACGGGCTCGACCGCGGGAGCGCCGGCGGGCCGGCGCAGCTGCGCGTCGGCCATGATCTCGAGCGGATTGAACGGGGCGACCGGGAAGTCGGAGCCGAGGGCGAGGATCGCGCCCGAGTCGCGGACGTCCCGCGTGCACCAGGCGCGATGCGCGCGCGTCTCGCCCAACCGCTGCGACCAGTCGTCGCTGCCGTCGGCCCGCGTGTAGTGGGTGCAGTGGGTCGGCTGCATGCTCGCGGCGATGCCGGCGGCGCCGAGCCGGTCGATCACGTCCTTCGCGACCGACTCGATGTGCTCGATGCGGTGCTGCGGCCCGCCTGCGGGGAGCGCGGCGAGGGTGTCGACGACGAAGCGGATGCCACGCTCGCCGATCGCGTGGGTCGCGGTCGGGATCCCGGCCGCGTGGAACCGGGCGATCCGCGCGGCGTAGGCGGCGTGGTCGCGCCAGACGGACTCGGTGTTCTCGCCGTGGATGTCGGGGGTCTCGAGCCAGGCGGTGCCGCCCTCGACCGTCCCGTCGATGAAGAACTTGATCCCGCCGATCCTCCACCGGTCCCCGCTGCGGCCCTGCAGCGCGATCAGCTCGTCGACCTGCCGGTCGCTCGTGCCGGGCTCGCACCACGGCGAGAGGCGCAGCGAGACGGGGAGCGGGGCGATCCGTTCGGCGGCCTCCAGGATCGCGATCGCGTCGGGATCCTGCAGATCCATGACGTGCACGCGGGCGATACCGGTCTCGGCCATCGCGCCGAGCAGCGTGTGCAGCTCGCGCGCCTTCTCCTCGGTGCTGCGCACCGGCAGGTGCGCGCGCACGTCGTTCAGCGCGCTGAACTCCAGCACGTGCCCGGTGGGGCGGCCGTCGGCATCAGCGACGATGCTGGAGCCGTCGGGATAGCTGCGCCCCTCGGTGATCCCGGCGAGCCGGAGCAGCGCGTCGGATGCCAGGGCGGAGTGGCCGTCGAACATGCCGACGTGGGCGAGCCGATCCGGGCCGAGTAGTTCGGCGAGGATCCCGTTCGTGATCGGGGCGCCCTCGAACGCGTTCGGGTCCAGCCCCGAGGCGAAGAACCAGTCGTTCCCGGCCTGCTCGGCGGCGCCCCGCTCGAGCGCTTCCCGCAGGGCGGCGCGGGTGAGCAGCCCCGAGAGGTCGGTGCCCTGCGGGATCGAGACGCTTGCGATCGGATGCGCGTGCGCGTCGGTGAACGCGGGGACGATGGTGCCGTCCGCGAAGTCGAGGCGCTCGGTGCGGCCGTCGCCGAGCGCGGCGATCTCGGTGCGGGATCCGACGGCGGCGATCCGGCCGTCGGACACGGCGATCGCGTCGGCCGCTCCGGCAATATCGGTGAGCGCGTGCAGCCGGGCACCGGTCACGATCAGATCGATCGGAGGAGTGGTCATCAGGGGTTCCCTTCGGTTCCGGGTGATCAGCGGGTGGCGTTCTCGTCGAGCGGGTGCTCGTCGGCGTAGGCGTCGATCGCCTCGGTGGAGGGGGACTCCTCCTCGAAGCTCATGCGCGGCACCGGGCGGCGGAAGAAGCCGGTCTTCACGGCGAGGATCGCGAAGCCGATCAGGGCCCAGATCCCGCCGACGAGCCAGGTCGTGGGGTGCAGCGAGGTCCAGAGCCAGATCGAGAGCGCGACGCCGATGGCGGGTGCGATGCCGTAGAGGATCCAGCCCTTCGCGCTGCGGTCGCCCGCACCGCCGCGCGGGAACAGGTACACGCGGATCACCGAGAGGTTGACCATGGTGAACGCCGCCAGGGCGCCGAAGCTGATCATGAACGCGGCCTGATCGAGGGTGAGGAACAGGCAGGCGAGCGCGAACACCGAGACGGTGACGGCCGCGACGACGGGCGTGCCGAAGCGCTTCGAGAGCCGGCCGAGGGGCTTCGGCAGGGTGCCGTCGCGACCCATCGAGTAGAGGATGCGGGCGACCGAGACCTGGCCGGCGAGGCCGGAGCCGATGCAGCCCGCGATTGAGCCGATCACCACGATGGCCTCGAAGAGCGGCGCGAGGCTGCCGCCCAGGTGGGCGACGAGCGCGACGCCGGCCGCGTTCTTCATCTCGTCGGGGATCGCGGACCAGTCGGCGGGGTGGTACGCCAGCGCGCCGATCCACGAGATGAAGATGAAGAGCGCGCCGCCGATGAGGGTGGTGAGCATGATGGCGCGCGGGATGTCGCGGCGAGCGTTCTTCGCTTCTTCCGACAGGGTCGAGACGGCGTCGAAGCCGAGGAACGACAGCGCGAGCACGGCGGCACCCGAGAGAGCCGGGCTGAAGCCCTCGGCTCCGGGCACGAAGGGCTCGAGCAGACCGGGCGCGCTCGGGTCGTTGATCGCGGCCTTCACCGCCAGGATCACGAAGAGCAGGGCGGTCGCGAGGGAGATCGCGATGATGGCGGTGTTGAGGCGGTTCACCATCTTGATGCCCAGGATGTTGAACACCAGCACCAGCACCAGGGCTGCGAAGGCGAACACCTGCGGCGGGACGCTCGGGAACTGGGTGCCGACGTAGAAGCCGAGGATCATGAAGTTGATCATCGGGATGAAGAGGTAGTCGAGCAGCAGCACCCAGCCGGTCATGAACCCGGCGATCCCGCCGTAGGCCTGCTGCGTGTAGGTGTAGGCGGATCCCGCGACGGGGAACTTCTTCACCATCGCCGCGTAGCTCGCGGCGGTGAAGAGCATCGTGACGAGCGCGATGACGTACGAGAGCGGGAGGTGGCCGTCGGTCAGCTGGTTGACGATGCCGTAGGTGGTGAAGACGGTGCCGATGGCCATGTAGCTGAGGCCGAAGACGACGAGGCCGGTGAGGCCGAGGGTACGGCGCAGGTGCGCGGACGATTGCTGGGCCACGGGTTCTCCTTCGAACGGCATTCGCGGGTCTGGGGATGAATACTAAACCGATATAGTTGCGACGGCAAACCCGCCGCCCGTACCGCGGTCCGGCTGCACCTCGTGCGGTGATACCTTCGCTTCATGCCCGTCAAACGCCCCGTGACCCTGCAGGACGTGGCGGACCTCGCCGGCGTCTCGCGCGGAGCGGCGTCGTTCGCCCTCACCGACCGCACCGGAGTGTCCGCCGCGACCCGCGAACGGGTGCGCGCCGCCGCCGCCGAACTCGGGTACCGGCCGAACCCGACGGCCCGCAACCTCCGCGCCGCGCGCACCGGGATCATCGTCGTCTACCTGCCGAGCATCGCGACCACGCTCGGGTACTACACGGAGGCGGCGTTCGGCATGGTCGACGAGGCTCTCGAGGCCGGCCTGCTGGTGACGCTCCTGCCGCGGCCGGCGAACGGGCGGCCGCTGCCCCGCATCGACGCCGACGGCATCATCGCCATCGACCCGGTTCCGGGGGACCCCGTGCTCGAGCAGCTGCTCGCCCCGGGGCTCCCAGTCGTGAGCGGCGAAGCCATGCCCGCCGAATACCGTGCGGTCGCCGGCGAAGTCCGCTCCGATCACGCCGCAGCCGCCCGTGAGCTGCTCGACCACTTCGCCGAGCACGGCGCCCGCGCGCCCGCGATCATCGTGCCCGAGATGTTCAGCGGGTGGTCCGACGAGATCACGCAGGCCTACCGGGACTGGTGCACGGAGCACGGGGCGCGCGAACGGATCGAGGCCGTCGCGGTCGAGGGCCTGACGGACTCGACGATCGCGGCGACCCGGAAGCTGCTCGGCGAGACGGACCCGGCGGACGCGATCATCTCGCTCACCGAGGGATCGGTGCTCAACGTGATCACGAGCGCGACCGAGTACGGCCGCACGGTCGGAGAGGATCTGCTCGTCGCCGCGGCCGTGGACTCGCCCGCGCTGCGCTACACCGAGCCGTCGATCACCGCGATCGACCTGCACCCGCGGACCTTCGGGCGCGAGTGCATGCGGGTCATGCGGGAGGTCCTCGACGATCGCTCCCCGGGCGAGGGGGCGCGGCGGCGGGACGTGCCGATCGACGTGGTCTTCCGCGATTCCACGCGCGGGCGGGGCCGAGCTGGGGAGCGCGCGTGAACGACGCCGGCTGGCTCGACGACGCCGAGCAGGAGCTCTGGCGCGATCTGCTGCGCATCACCGTCGAGCTGCCGAGCGCGATCGAAGCTCAGCTCAAGCGCGATGCGGGGGTCTCGTACCTCGATTTCCGGGTGCTCGGGTCGCTGTCGGAAGCGCCGTCGGGGACCCGGACCATGAGCGAGCTCGCGGCTCGGATGAGCGTTTCGATCGCGCGGCTGTCGGTCGCGGTCGGCCGGCTCGAGCGGCGGTCCTGGGTGCAGCGGGAGCAGAACCCCGATGACGGCCGTGCCACGGACGTGGTGCTCACGGAGAGCGGTCGGGCGCACCTCGAGGCGCACGTCGTCGCGCACGTGCAGCAGCTGCGACGGCTCGTGTTCGAGGCGATCGATCCTGCGCGGCAGGCCGAGTTCTCGGAGCTGCTCGGACGCGTGCTCGGCACGATCGGGCGGGACCCGTGCGCGCGCTTCGGCAGCGACGCGCGCACCGCGCGGCCGGCGGCGTACGCGGCGGACTGGTCGCCGCTCACCGGGCCGCGGGCGGTCGGGAACCCCTAGCGCGAGGGCCAGTGCCAGGGCGGGGCGTCGAGCAGCCCCTGCCCGAGCACCTTCGTGCCCTGGCCCGACGACACGAGCTCGACCGCCGAGCCCCGGGGTTCGAGCGCGCGCCGCAGCGCGGCGGAGTGGGTGACCACGACGACCTGCGTGCGCCGTGCGGCCTCCGCGAGGAGCGAGCCGAGCGGCCCGAGCAGATCCTCGTGGAGCGAGGCCTCCGGCTCGTTGATGACGACGAGCGGCGGGGGATCGGCGGGCAGCAGCGCGGCGCAGAGCAGCAGGTACCGCAGGGTGCCGTCCGAGAGCTCCGCCGCGGTCAGCGGGCGCAGGAGGCCGCGCTGCGAGAACAGCAGCCGGAACACGCCGTCTGCTGCGTCGATGTCGACGTGCGAGCCGGGGAACGCGTCGGCGACCGCGGAGGCCAGGGGCCCCTCATGCCCGGACTCGATCGCCGTCGCCCAGACCGCGGCGAGATCCGCGCCGTCGTCGCTCAGCCAGCGGGTGCGGGTGCCGACCTGCGGCTGTCGCGCAGGGGCGTCGCGGTCGGCGCGGAAGTGGTCGTAGAAGCGCCACTGCGCCATCCCGTGCCGGAGCCGCAGGACTTCGGGCAGCGCCGAGGGGTCCTCGAGGTCGAGCAGCACGCTCTGGCCGGGCCCCAGCGTCTGGGGGACCGAGCGCCAGCCCCCGTCGCGCACGCGCACCGCGGCCCGGGTGCGGTCGATCACCACGGAGGCGGGGCGTGCGAACGACCCCGTGAATACCTGCTCGCGCTTGATCTCGGGGTCGCGGGTGAAGAAGCTGCGCGCGGGATCGACCTGCGGCAGGCCCAGGTCTGCGAGGTAGCCGAAGCCGTCGGAGCCGAAGCCGATGCGGAGCGAGACCGGGCGCTTCCGCACGGTGCCCTGCCCGCTGCCCTGGCCCGGGCTCTCAGGGCCCGCCCAGAGCACGCTCGAGAGCCCGCCCTCGCGCGCGATCGCCCCGACGGTGCGGCCCTCGCCGGCGGCGGCGAGCAGGCGCAGCGCCCGATAGAGGTTGGATTTGCCGGTGCCGTTGGCGCCCGACACGACCGTGAGCCGGTCGAGCGGCAGCACGAGGTCGACGAGCGAGCGGTAGCCGCTGACGGCGAAGGTGGTGAGCACGGAGGCAGTCTGGCATCCGCCACCGACACTGCGGACCGGCGCGGCCCCTTCGGCCCGATCCGGCTCCGTCGTCAGTCGAGTGCGACGGACTCCTGGAGCGCGAGCGCCGCACCGATGATCCGCGCGCCCTCGGCGAAGAACGCCGGGTCGGGACCCGAGTAGTTCAGCCGCAGATGGGCGCCGGGCGCCGGCTCGGGGAACCAGCCCTGACCGGGAGCGACCACGACGCCGAGATCCTCGCAGTCGCGTGCCAGGCGGTGCGCATCGGTGCCGTCCGGCAGGCGGAGCCAGAGATTCAGGCCGCCTCGGGGGACGAGGTCGAGGCGCGCGCCGGGGACGTGCTCGCGCAGTGCGGCGACGAGCAGGTCGCGCCGGGCGGCGAGCTGGTGGCGCACGCCCCGCAGGTGGGTGCGCCAGGCGGGCTGCGTGACGACGTCGTGCGCGATCGTCTGCAGCGCCCCGCTCACGTACATGGCCTGCGCCTGCGCGTCGGCGAGGAGCCGGTCGCGCACGGGGCCGCGCGCGACGAGGCCCGCGACCCGCACTGCGGGCGACACGCTCTTGGTGAGCGAGCGCAGGTAGACGACGTGCCCGCTGTCGTCGCGCGCGGCGACGGGCGCCGAACGCGACTCGATCCCGAAGTCGTGGGCCCAGTCGTCCTCGATGAGGAACGCGCCGTTCGCGCGCACGATGTCGAGCACCCGGTCGACGAGCTCGGGCGCCCACTGGGCCCCGTGCGGGTTCGCGAAGTTCGGCTGCGCGTAGAAGGCGCGCGCGCCGGTCCGCCGGAACGCGCGCTCGAGCGTCTCGGGATCGGGGCCGTCCGGGCCGCTCGGGATCGGGATGACGCGCACGCCGACCTGGGCGGCCGCGAGGATCGCGCCCCAGTAGCTCGGCGACTCCATGAGCAGCGGACCTCCGGCGCCGACGATCGCGCGGAAGATCGTGCCGAGCCCGCTCTGGCTGCCGGGCAGCACGAGCACGTCGCTCGCGGCGGGCGGCGCGACATCGGCCCGCCCGACGGCCCCGAGCTCGGCCGCGAACCAGGTCTGCAATTCGGGCAGGCCCGCCGTGGGCGGGCGCTGGACGGCGCTGTCGTCGCGGCCGGCGCGGCCGAAGGCTGCGCGTACGAGGCGCTCGGGCAGCAGCTCGCGGTCGGGGTAGCCGGCGTGCAGCGAGATCATGTCGTTGGGCGGGGTGCGCAGCGCGGCCAGGGCCTGGGGCGCGGGATCCGTCGACTCGCCGAGCGCGGCCGCCTGCCAGCCGTGGTCGGTCGTGCGAGCGGTGCGGACGGCCCGGACGAAGGCTCCGACTCCCGGCCGGGTCTCGACGATCCCGCGTCCCACAAGCACGCGCAGCGCCTGCTGCACGGTGACGGGGCTCGCGCCGTACTCGGCGACGAGCGCGCGGGTGGAGGGCAGCTTCGCCCCGGGGGGAGCCGCGGCGATCCACTCGCGGAGGCCCGCGACGATCCGCTCGCTGCTACTATGGTTCATGAAGATAGATAGTAGCGCTACTCCGATCTCCGCACCTCCGCTATCGACAGATCGTTCGGGTCTGTGGTGGGGCCTGCTCGGCGTCGCGGCCTTCTCGTTCACCGTGCCGCTCACCCGCGTCGCGGTCGCCGACGGCGACATGTCGCCGCTGTTCGCGGGCTCGGCCCGCGCCGTCATCGCCGCCGTGCTCGCCGCTCTCGCGCTCGCGATCACCCGCCAGCGGATGCCCCGCGGCACCCAGTGGCTGCGGGTCGCCGTCGTCGCGGGCGGCGCCGTGGTCGGCTTCCCGCTGCTCACCTCCTACGCGCTCACCACCGCCCCGGCCAGCCACGGCGCCGTCGTGATCGCGCTGCTGCCCGCGGCGACCGCCGTCGCCGCGGTACTCCGCGCGCGCGAACGGCCCCGGCGATCCTTCTGGATCGCCGCCGGCGTCGGCGCCGTCGCGGCGGTCGCCTTCGCGCTGATCCAGGGCGGCGGCATCGGCGGCCTCCACCGGGCCGACCTGCTGCTGTTCGCCGCCGTCATCGTGTGCGCGATCGGCTACGCCGAGGGCGGCATGCTCGCGCGCGAGCTCGGCGCCTGGCAGACCATCTCGTGGGCGCTCGTGCTCGCCTCGCCGCTCATGGTGCTGCTCACGGGGATCTCGCTCGCCGACGGGGTGCCGAGCGGTGCCCCGGTGCAGTGGGCGGCCTTCGCCTACCTGGCCGTCGTGAGCATGTTCCTCGGCTTCTTCGCCTGGTACCGCGGCCTCGCCATCGGGCCGATGGCGCAGGTGAGCCAGGTGCAGCTCGCGCAGCCGGTCATGAGCATCTGCTGGGCCGCCCTGCTGCTGCACGAGCACCTGACCTGGCCGACCGTCGTCGGCGGACTCGTCGTGATCGCCTGCGCGCTGCTCGCGGTGCGGGCGCGCAACGGCGGCGCGAAGTAGCGCAGCGGGGCGAAGGGGCTCGGGCCGGTGCGATCCCCGCACCGGCCCGAGCCCCTTCTCCGGGCTCAGACCCGCGAGGTATCGCGGCGCAGCATCATGATCGCGGCACCCGAGAACAGCGCCAGCCAGGCGATGAAGTTCACGTAGGACCACGGGTCCGGCGCGACGCCGATCGACGCCGACTGCGACATGTCGGCGATGCCCCACAGCGGGGTGAACTTCGCGGCGATCTGCAGCGCCTGAGGCAGGATCTGCAGCGGCACGAACAGGCCGCCCATGAAGCTCAGGATCGGCAGGATCGGGCCGAGGTAGCGCATCGCGTTCTGCGCGGGGAAGGCGTAGCCGACCGCGAGGCCGAGCGCCGTGAGCATCAGCGACGAGATCCAGGCGATGAAGCCCGCGAGCAGCAGGTTGCCGAGGGGCGCGTGGATGCCGAGGATCGTGCCCGCGATCAGCGTCGCCGCGACGCCGACCGCGCCGATCGCGAGACCCGTGAGGATCTTCACGCCGATGTAGACGCCGGGGTTCAGCGGGGTGAGTCGGAGCTGGCGGCTCCAACCCTGCGAGCGCTCGGTCGCGACCGAGACGCCGATCATGGTCGAAGCGACCATCGCGCCGTACACGGCCATCGAGATCATGATCGGCACGGCCGCCGAGAGTCCGCCCTGCGAGACGGGCACGTCGGTCACGGCCGTGTTCTTGTTGGGCAGGGCGATCATGAATAGCATGCCGATGGGGAACGCGAGCGTGAAGATCAGCGTGCCCGTATTGCGGAAGCTGCGCTTGAGCTCCATGCCGAGGAACCGCAGGTTGAAGCCGCCGAACGGCGGAGTCGTGCGGTTCGCGGTGTCGATCCGGCCGGTCTGCACCCGCTGCGCACCGCTCATCGAGCCGCCTCCGTGTTCTCGTGCTGGCCGAGCCGCTGCTGCTCGGAATCCGGTTCGCCGTCGCCCGTGAGCTGCAGGAACGCCTGCTCCAGGTTCTGGCTCGTGATGGTCACGTCGTGCGCCGCGGTCGCGGTGAGCAGGTGCCGGGCCGTGTCGTCCGACGACGCCGTTCGCACCTTGATCCGGTCGCCGCGCAGCTCCACCTGCTCGACGCCGGGCAGCGCGCGCAGCACGGGCTCGAGCTCGGTGCGGTTCGCCTCGGCGCCCTCCAGCACGGCCTCGACCGTGCGTCCGGCCGCCATGCTCTTGATCTCCGCGGCGGAGCCGTCGGCCACGATCCGGCCCTGGCGGATCAGCACGATGCGATCCGCGTACTGGTCGGCCTCCTCGAGGTAGTGCGTCGCGAACACGACGGTGCGCCCGCGAGCCGCGTCCGCGTGGATCGCGTTCCAGAAGGATCGCCGCCCCTCGACGTCCATGCCGGTCGTCGGCTCGTCGAGGATCAGCAGACCGGGATCGGAGAGCAGCGCCATCGCGAAGCGGAGCCGCTGCTGCTCGCCCCCCGAGCACTTCTCGATCTTGCGGGTGGCGAGCTGCAGGATCCCGGCGCGCTCCAGCGCGTCGTCGACGTCGATGGTCGACGAGAACAGCGACGCGTTCAACCGCATGATGTCGCGCACCGTGAGGTCCTTGAGCAGGCCGCCGGTCTGCATGACCGCCGACACGAGTCCGCGCGCGATCGCGGAGCGGGGGCTCATGCCGAACAGCTCGACGTCGCCGGCATCGGGCCTGCCGAGGCCGAGGATCATGTCGATCGTCGTGGTCTTGCCCGCCCCGTTCGGGCCGAGGAACGCGACGACCTCGCCCTGCGCGACCTCGAGGTCGACGCCGTCGACCGCCGTCTGCTTGCCGAATCGTTTGACGAGCCCGGTCGCGCGGATCGCCGGGGGAGTGCCGTTGTTCACGACGTCACGTTACCGCTCGGCACCCGGCCCGAGTCTGCGCGCCGGCAGTGAGTCGCGAAACCGCGCCGCTTCGGGCGGGCCGTCGGCGCGGACAGCTCGCCTAGGCTGGGCTGATGGAACGCATCGAAGCACGGGCAGCGCTGCTCGACATGGACGGCACTCTCGTCGACTCGACCGCGGTCGTCGAACGGCTCTGGGGCGAGTGGGCGGCCCGGCACGAGGTGCCTCGCGACTCCGTGCTGTCGGTGATCCACGGCCGCCAGGGGCACGAGAGCATGGCGATCCTGCTGCCCGAGCGATCCGCTGACGAGAACCTCGCCGAGAACGCCGGCATGCTGGCGCGCGAGGCGGTCGAGACGGACGGCGTCGTCGAGATCGCGGGAGCCGCCGCGTTCGTCGACGCGCTCGCGCCGTTCCCGCATGCCGTGGTGACCTCGGCCGATGCGCCCCTGCTGCACGCGCGCATGGGCGCCGCCGGGGTGCGTGTGCCCGAGCTCGCGGTCACCGCCGAATCGGTGAGTGCGAGCAAGCCGGACCCCGAGGGGTTCCTGCTCGCCGCCGAGCGGCTCGGGGTCGCGCCCGCGGACTGCGTCGTGTTCGAGGATTCCTCGGTGGGGATCGCCGCCGCGCGCGCCGCGGGCATGCGCGTCGTCGGGGTCGGGGCCGCGGCGGCTCGGTATGCGCCGGACGCGCACGTCGCCGACCTCACCGCCGTGCGTATCGCGCCGTCGGGCGCGGGCTTCGCGCTCGAGATCGGGTAGGGCTCCGCGCTCGGACGGACGCGTTCGCGCGCTCCCTCGCACGCGCACACGCACGTGCATCGTCGTCGAGCGGCGGCAAACGACGCCTATGCGTCCCCATTCGAGCGTTTTGCCGCCGTTCGACGAGGTCGGCGGGCCGGCAGAGCGCCAAAACGCAGGCCCCGAGCTCAGCGCTCAGCGCGACGCGAGCGTGTACCGGTGCTCGGGGCGCCCCGTCGACCCGTAGCGCAGCCGCACCTCCACGACCGAACGCGCGGCGAGAGCCGCGAGGTGGCGCTGCGCCGTGGCGCGCGAGGTCCCCGCGCGCTCGGCGACCTCGCTCGCCGAGGACTCCTCGGCGCCGAGCGCGTCGAGGATCAGCTTCTCGGTCGCGGAGCGCGACAGCGAGACGGGGTCGCTCGACCCGTTCAGGATCGCGAGGGCGCGATCGAGATCCTCCTGGGCCACCGTGCCCGTCCCCGCGAGCAGGTTGCGGAACCTCGCGTACCGCTCCAGCCGCTCAGCGAGCATGCGCGGTCCGAACGGCTTGAGCAGGCAGGCGAGGGCCCCCGCGCGGAGCGCGCGGCGCAGGGTCGGGGCGTCGCCCGCAGCCGAGATCACGAACGCGTCGCACCCCGCCGCGCGCACGAGGTCGATGCCGTCGCCGTCGGGCAGGTAGACGTCGACCAGCAGGAGATCGGGCCGGTGGGCGCGGATCGCGGCCCGCGCCTCGGCGACCGAGCGGGCGGGCTCGAGCGCCAGGAACCCCGGACGCTCGGCGACGATGTCGCGGTGCAGACCGGCGACTCGGAAGTCGTCGTCGACGACGAGGGTGCGGATCGGATCGGTCACGGGTGCTCCTGCTCGGTCGGATCGGTCTGGTGGTGAACGGGGGGAGCGGCCGGTCCGGCCTCGGCGTCGCGGTCGGGGTCGACGGCCCCGCCGATCCGCGCGGCGAACACCGCGCCGGTGCGGGATCCGGGATCACCGTCGACCGCGGAATCCGAGCGGGCTCCGGACCCGGACCCGGACCCGGACCCGGACCCGGCACCGCCCCCGTCGACGACCCAGAGGTCCCCGCCGCTCGCGCGTGCGATCTCGCGCGACAGGGGGAGCCCGAGCCCGTGCCCGTGCGCCGATTCATCGAGACGGCCGGCCGGATCGCCGGTCGGCTCGCCGCTCGGGACCCCGGAACCGTCCCGCGCGAACACGTCGGTGCCGGGCGGGATCCCGGCCCCCGAGTCGCCCACGGTGAGCACGAGCGCGTCGCCGTCGTCGAGCAGGGTCGCCTCGACCCAGCGCGGTGCCGGGCCTCGCACGGCCGCCGAGACGGCGTTGTCGATGAGGTTGCCGAGCACGGCGGCGGTGTTCTCGGGATCTCGGATCGTGCCGAGCAGCTGGGTGTCCTCGCCGATGCGCAGGCGCACCCCGCGTTCGCCGGCCTCGATGCCCTTGGCGCCGAGGAACGCGTGCAGGAACGGATCGCCGAGCCGGTCGAGCCCCACCACGGGGTAGCCGACGGCGCCGCGCTCGACGAGCTCGCCGAGGAACTCGCGGGCCTCGGGCACGCGCTCGGCGTCGATGAGCCCGGCGGCGACGTGCATGCGGTTCGCGAACTCGTGCCGCTGCACCCGCAGGGCCCCGGTCATGGCGCGCACGGTCTCAAGGCGTTCGCTCAGCGCGACGAGGTCGGTGCGGTCGCGCACGATCACGACGCGGCCGAGCCGCCGCTGCCCGCGTCGGACGGGCCGCGGTTCGACGTACAGCACTCGACCGGCGTGCAGGACGCCGATGTCGGCCTCGCGGGCGGTTCCGCCGCCGGAACGCGGGGCGTCGGTCGATCCCTCGTCGTCGTCGGCGGCGAGCGCCGCGAGGATCGGGGCGGGCAGGCCGAGCTCGGCGAGCGGGCGGCCCACGGGGCGGTCGATGCCCAGCATGCGCTCCGCGGCGGCGTTGCAGACGAGCACGGTGCCGTCGGGGTCGATGCCGAGGACTCCGTCGCCGACGCCGTCGAGCACGGCGGTCTGGTTCTGCACGAGCGCGGCGAGCTCCTCGGGCTGCAGTCCGAGGGTGAGGCGTTCCCAGCGCCGTCGCATCAGCAGCGTGGCGAGGGTCGCGATTCCGATCCCGCCGAGCGCGGCGAGCGCGATCGAGCCGAGCAGCGCGGGCAGGTCGTCGAAGACGCTTCCCTGTTCGAAGCCGACGCTCACCTCGCCGACGGGGTGCTGCGCGTCGGGGCCGGTCCCTTCGGCACCGGGCGCGTAGACGGGGACCTTGGCGCGGGCCGAGACTCCGAGGGTGCCGCGTTCCCAGTCGACGACCTCGTGCCCCTGCAGCACGCGGTCGTAGGGGGTGCTGACCTCCTGGCCGAGCCGGTCGGCCTGCGGGTGCGCGAGGCGGATCCCGTGGTCGTCGGTGATCACGACGAACAGCACGCCGGTGCGCTCCGTGATCCCCGATGCGGTGCGCTGCAGTTCGCCGTCGCGCAGTCCCGCGGCCGCGGGGGTGCCGGGGTCGGCGGAGAACTCGGCGACGAGCTCGCGCACGGTGGGGTCCTCGGCGACGGTGCGGGCGATCCCGAGCGCCGAGGCCTGCGATGACGCGCGGAGCTGCTGGACCGCAAGGAACAGGTAGACGCCGGTGCAGAGGGCGACGACCAGCACCACCGTGCCGAGCTGCAGCAGCAGGACGCGAGTGGCGAAGCGCAGACGCGCGCGGTCCGGTCGAGCCATGCTCTCCATTCTGCGCATCCGCACCTCCGAAGCATCGCGCGCACAATGCGCAGAACCCACGCTACGCGCAGAACGCGACGAAATGCGAGCTAGCCGGAGCCGAGTCCGGTTTCTCCCTAGCATCGGCGCAGGCCGCTCTCGGCGGTCCGACGACAAAGGAGTCATCTGATGCAACCGGCGATGTCCGAGCTGCTGCTGCGCGCAGCGGACGAGAAGCCCTCTTACGATCTCGCATTCGTGCCGCCCGAGTGGGTGCTCGTGATCCTCGGATTCACGATGGTGCTCGTGTTCATGACCCTGATCATGACGAAGCGGCTCACCCCGATGGTCGCGCTGATCCTCGTGCCCACCATCTTCGGTCTCTTCGCGGGTGCGGGCCTCGGCCTCGGCGACATGGTGCTCGACGCGATCGGCAACATGGCGCCGACGGCGGCGCTCCTCATGTTCGCGATCATGTTCTTCGGGATCATGATCGACGTGGGGCTGTTCGATCCGCTGATCCGCGTCATCACGCGCCTCCTCGGCGACGATCCCGCGAAGGTCGTGCTCGGCACGGCGCTCCTGGCCGCGGCCGTCTCGCTCGACGGCGACGGATCGACGACGTTCATCATCACGACCTCGGCGATGCTGCCGATCTACCTGCGGCTCGGCATGAGCCCCGTGGTGCTCACCTGCGTCGCCGGCCTCATGAACGGCACGATGAACATCCTCCCCTGGGGCGGGCCCACGGTGCGCGCCGCGACCGCGCTGAACCTGCAGGTGTCGGACGTGTTCGTGCCGATGATCCCCGCCATGCTGGTCGGCCTCGTCGTGGCCTTCGGCTTCGCCTGGATGCTCGGCATCCAGGAGCGCAACCGTCTCGGCCGCATCGACGCGACCCGGCTCGACGGCGCCGCCGACGGCGGCCTGCTGGCCGGGGTGCCGAAGCTGTTCCGCGGCGCGGACAGCAAGCCGGGCGCCCGCGCCTCGCTGCACACGGGCAACCTGGTGACCGTCGGGATCGGCGGGCCCGCAGTGGCTGCCGCCGAGGTCGACCCGACCGACACGGCCATGGCCGACACCATGCTCGATCCGAACCGCGCGACGCTGCGGCCCAAGCTCATCTGGGCGAACCTGGTGCTCACCGTCGCCGTGATGGTGCTGCTGGTGCTCGACATCATGCCGCTGCCCTACGTCTTCATGGTCGGTGCGGGCCTCGCGCTCGTGCTGAACTTCCGCAAGCTGAAGGATCAGGCGGCCGAGATCGTGGCGCACGCGCCCAGCATCGTCGGCGTCGTGTCCATGGTGATCGCGGCCGGCGTGCTCGTCGGCGTGCTCTCGGGCACCGGCATGGTCGACGCGATGGCGAAGTGGATCACGGGGGTGCTGCCGAACGAGGTGGGCCCGTTCCTGGCGCCGATCACGGGCGTGCTGTCGATCCCGTTCACCTTCTTCATGTCGAACGACGCCTTCTACTACGGGATACTCCCGGTGCTGTCGCAGAGCGCGGCACACTTCGGCATCGACCCCGTCGAGATGGCGCGCGCGTCGATCACGGGCCAGCCGGTGCACCTGCAGAGCCCGCTCGTGCCGGCGATCCTGCTGCTCGTCTCGCTCGCGAGCGTGAACCTCGGCGACCACCACAAGAAGGTGCTGTGGCGGGCGACGGTCGTGTCGCTCGTGATGCTCGCGGTCGGGATCCTGACGGGCGCGATCCCGCTGTTCGTCGCTTCCTAGACCGGGCCGCGGTTCCCCGTCGGGCTCAGGACGTGCGCAGCACGGGCCAGAGTGCGGCGGGGAGCTTCGTCCATCCGTCGCGGCCCAGGAAATGGCCGCCGCCGGGCACGACCTCGACCGGGACGCCGAGCGCCGCGGCGAGTGAGTCGGTGTCGGCGGGCGGCACGATCGTGTCGTCGTCGGAGCGGACCGCGGCGATGCTGCGGACGAACCCCGGTACGGCCGAGAGGTCGACTCCGGCCTCGGCGAAGGCGTCGAGCTCGGGCACCGGCGCAATGGGGCCGGCGAAGCCGGAGACGAGCACGAGGCTGCCGAGCCGAGCGGCCGGTGCGACGCCGGTGCCTGCGCGGCGGGCGCGCTCGGCGAGGACCCGGAGCGCGACGAGGGACCCGAGGCTGTGCCCGATCACGGCGTCGCCGTCGCGGATCTCGCCGATCGCCGCATCGGCCGCAGCGTGCCAGGCGGCGGCGTCGGGCCGGACGGACTCGGGCAGCTCGGGGACGCTCACCTCGAAGCCGGCGGCCTCGAGCCGCTCGGCGAGCCAGGGGAACCAGTGGTCGTCGGGGGTCGCGGTGTACCCGTGCAGGATCGTGGCCCGGGGCGCGCGGCCGTCGCGCTGCCGCCGCCACTCCTCGGCGAGGAGGCCGTACAGGACACCGTCGACCCAGCCGTGGTCGCGGTGCAGCGCGTCGCGCACCGAGCTGCTCTCGTGCCGCATGCCCACGCGGCGCATGAGCTTCTGCGAGGGTTCGTTCGGCGTGAAGGCGCCGGCCTGGATCCGGTGCAGGCCGAGCTCCTCGAAGCAGACGCGGATCGCCTCGCGCACGGCCTCGGTGGCGTAGCCGCGGCCCTCGAAGTCGGGGTGCATGGTCCAGCCGAGCTCGGCCTGCACGCCGGCGACCCGGTCGCGGACCTCGCGCTGCGACCAGGCGTCCGACACCCGGATCATCACGTCGCCGATGACCCTGCCGTCGAGCTCGAAGACGAGCATGTCGGGCAGCCGGGACGGAGCCGACGCGTCCCAGTCGGCGCGATCCGCCGGGTGCCAGCCGAGCCACTCGCCGGTGTCGGCGCGGCCGCGGTGCTGCCAGAGCGCGTCGAGGTCGCCCGTCTCGGCGCGGCGCAGCACGAGGCGTTCGGTGCGCAGGGGCCAGGGGACGACGTCGAGGGGGTGGGGCTGCGGCTGGGGCTCGGACATGGGCACCAGTATGCCGGAGCGCACGCCCCGCCGGACCTCCCTGCACAACGCAGGAGGGCGAGAACTGTGCGATCCCGCGGATCGGGCCCGGTCGCGGGGGCTCTATGCTTGACCCGGTCCGCGCAGTGGGGCGCGGCCGGCTCCGAAAGGAACGCGACGATGACGTCCAATACTCCGAACGGGCACCTCGGCGACGACGAGCACCTGGCGGTGCTCGGCTACGAGGGCAAGTTCGATCGATCCATGAGTCTGTGGGCGAACTTCGCCCTCGGCTTCACCTACCTCTCGCCGCTCGTCGGCGTCTACTCGCTCCTCGCCGTCGCGCTCTCGACGGGCGGTCCGCCCTCGATCTGGTGGATCGTGATCGTGGCGTGCGGCCAGCTGCTCGTCTCGCTCGTGTTCGGCGAGGTCGTCTCGCAGTACCCGATCCACGGCGGCATCTACCCCTGGGCGCGCAGGCTCTGGGGCCGGCGCTACGCCTGGCTGGCCGCGTGGGTCTACATCTGGGCGATGATCGTGACGATCACCTCGGTCGCCGAGTTCGGTTCCGGCTTCGTCACGAGCCTGCTCGGCATCGAGCTGACGCCCGAGGCGACGCTGTTCACCGCGCTCGGACTGCTGCTGCTCGCGCTCGCGATCAACTTCTCGGGCACGAAGTGGCTCGGGCGCATCGCCCGCATCGGCCTCGCGGCCGAGCTCATCGGCGTGATCGGGCTCGGGCTCTACCTGCTGATCTTCCAGCGCAAGCACGACTTCTCGGTGTTCTTCGACACGATGGGCACCGCCGGCGACGGCTCGTACGTGCCCGTCTTCCTCGCCTCGGCGCTCGCGGGCCTTTTCCTCTTCTACGGCTTCGAGGCGTGCGGCGACGTGGCCGAGGAGGTGTCGGATCCGGCCCGCCGGATCCCGCGCGCCATGATGATGACGATCTTCGTCGGCGCGATCTCGGCGCTGTTCTCGTTCGGCGGCTACGTGCTCGCCGCGCCGAACCTCGAGGACATCGTGGCGGGCAAGGTCACCGACCCGATCCCGTCGATCCTCGACGCGACGCTCGGACCCGTGGGCGCGAAGCTGTTCCTGATCATCGCGATCCTCGCCTTCATCTCGTGCGTGCTCAGCCTGCAGGCCGCCGCCAGCCGCCTGCTCTACTCGTTCGCACGCGACGGCATGCTGCCGGGGCACACCTGGCTGTCGAAGGTGTCGGAGCGCAGCAAGGTCCCGACCAACGCCCTCATCGTGGCGTGCACGGTGCCCGCGCTCATCTGCGTGCTGATCTACTTCAACAACGGGATCCTCGTCGCCGTGACCTCGTTCGCGATCCTCGGCATCTACCTGTCGTTCCAGATGGTCGTGTTCGCGAGCCTGCGCCAGCGCGTCAAGGGCTGGAAGCCCGCCGGGCCGTTCAGCCTCGGCAAGGCCGGCACCGTGGTCAACGTCGTCGCGCTCGCGTACGGGCTCTTCGCCATGTACCTGCTCGCGAAGCCTGGCGAGACGGGCGAGTTCTTCGCCGACTACGTCGTGCTCATCGGCCTCGCGGTCGTGCTGGTCACCGGCCTGGTCTACCTGTTCGTGGCGCGACCCGACCGCAAGTCGGACGCCCCGGAGGGGGATGCGATCGTGGTCTCGGAGGAGATCCGCCGGCGCACCGGCGCGGTCAAGACCCAGTAGCGCGACCCGCGGAAACGCCGAGGGCCCCGGAGCGGAATGCTCCGGGGCCCTCGGCGTTTCCGCGCCGGGCCGCGCTACTTCGTCACGAGCGTCGGGTAGGCGTCGGGGTGCTCCTTCAGCCACTCGGTGACGGCCTCCGGCTCCTTGCCCTTGCCGAACCTGTTGACCACGAGGTCCTCGAGCGAACCGTACTCGGCGTCGTCGAGCTTGATCCCGGCGATCATCTTCGCGATGTCGGGGTGCTTCTCGCTGAAGCCCTTGTTCGCGAGGAAGTGCAGCGCCTCGGGCTTGCCCATCGCGCCCTTCGGGTCCTTGAGGTCCTTCACGGGGAACTTGTCGTTCGCCCAGAACGGCCGCCACAGGGTCACCGCGATGTCCTGCTTCTTGTCGATCGCGTTCTGCAGGGTGGTGAGCATGGTCGCGGTCGACGAGGTCACGAGCTCGTATTCCTTGTCGAGGCCGTACTCGGGCATCATCGTGTTCTGCGTCTGCTCGGTGAGGCCCGCGCTCGGCTCGATGCCGATGATCTTGCCGTCGAAGCGCTTGGCGTTGCCCTTCAGGTCCTCGATCGAGTCGATGTCGACGTACTTCGGCACCGCGATGGTGAGCACCGCGTTGTCGTAGTACGCGCCGAGGTCCTCGATGTCCGTGCCGTACTTCTTCATATAGCTGGCGTGCGTCTTCTCGGACCAGGCCGACGGGTAGATGTCGACGTCGCCCTTGGCGAGACCCGTGTAGAGCACGGCGGCCTCGGTCAGCTCCTTCAGCTCGACCGTGTAGCCCTCCTTCTCGAGCTGGTCCTTCAGCAGGTAGGTCATGCTGAGGCCGTCGGTCCAGGACGGCAGGAAGCCGAGCGTGATCGTCTTGCCCGAGCCCGCACCGCCCGTCGCCTCGTCAGTGCCGCCCGAGGGTCGGGTGACGGCGAGGCTGCCGACCGCGACGAGCGCGATCGCGACCACGGCGGCCGCGAGGCCGAACCACATGCGCTTCGCCTTCGCGCTCGGCGCGCGGCGGATCGAGCCGAGCACCGACGAGCGGTACTTGCTCGGGGTGCCGAGCGCGGCGGTGACGCGGTCGAGGAAGACGGCGAGGATCACGACGCCGAGGCCGGCCTCGACGCCCTGGCTGAGGTTCAGCGTCGAGATCGAGGCGATGACCTCCTTGCCGAGGCCGTCGGCGCCGACGAAGCCGGCCACGACCGCCATGGACAGGGCGAGCATGATGACCTGGTTGATGCCGGCCATGATCGTCGGCATCGCGAGGGGCAGCTGGATCCCGCGCAGGATCCGGCCCGGGGTCGCGCCGAACGCGTGGCCCGCCTCGACGGTCTCGGAGTCGACGCCGCGGATGCCGAGCTCGGTGAAGCGCACGCCCGGGGCGAGCGCGAAGATCACCGTCGAGAAGACGCCCGGCACCACGCCGATGCTGAAGAAGGTGACCGCGGGGATCAGGTACACGAACGCGGGCATCGTCTGCATGAAGTCGAGCACCGGCTTGACGAACGCGCTGAAGGCGTCGTTGCGCGCCGCCAGGATCCCGAGCGGCACCGCGATGATCACGGCGAGCAGCGTCGCGATCAGCACGAGCGCGAGCGTCTGCATCGAGGTCTCCCACTGGCCCATCGCGACGATGAGCAGGAAGCCGAGGACCGTTCCGAGCGCGAGCTGCCACGAGCGCACGAACCAGCCGATCAGTGCGAACAGCAGGATCAGTGCGGGGAAGGGGACTGCGAGCAGCGCGTCGGTGAGGCCGGAGACCAGCCACTGCATGACGAAGCCGACGAAGTCGAGCAGCCAGGTGAAGGTGTCCTTGAACCAGTCGAGGGCACCGGCGACCCAGTCGCCGACGGGGATGCGGAAGTCGTTCATCGGGTCGCCTCCCCGTCATCGGCAGTGCCGGATCCGGGCGCATCGGCGCCGTTCGCAGCGAGGGTCTCGGTGATCGTCGCGGCGGGGACGCCCGGCGCGGGCTCGATGATCGGGATCTCGGTGGTGACCGCGGGCAGGTCGGTCAGGGCCGCGAGCAGAGTCACGCGCGGCACGACGCCGATCAGGCGGTCCTGCTCGTCGATCACGGCGACCGGCAGTGGGCTCTCGACCGCGAGCTCGAAGAGCTCCGCGATGTGCTGGTCGGGGGACACGATCGACGGCGTCGGGCGCAGGCGCTTCGTGACGTCCGTACCGCCCTCGCGCACCTCGCGCAGCATGTCCTTGTCGCGCACGACGCCGAGCAGCTTGCGGCCGCCCGTCGTGACGAAGCAGGCAGAGGTCTGCAGGTCGCGCATGGTGCGCAGCGCGGTGCGCGGGCCGGCGCTCGCCGTGACGACGGCGAGCGGGGGCTCCATCACGTCGCCCGCGGTGAGCACGCGGGCGCGGTCGACGTCCTGCACGAACTGCGCGACGTAGTCGTTCGCGGGATCGGTGAGGATGTCGTTCGGCGTCCCGACCTGCACGATACGGCCGTCGCGCATGACCGCGATCCGATCGCCGAGGAACATGGCCTCGTTGAGGTCGTGCGTGATGAACACGATGGTCTTGCCGAGCTCCTGCTGGAGCTCGATGAGCAGCTCCTGCATCTCGCGGCGGATCAGCGGATCGAGGGCCGAGAACGCCTCGTCCATGAGCAGGATGTCGGTGTCGGCCGCGAACGCGCGGGCGAGGCCGACGCGCTGCTGCATGCCGCCCGACAGTTCGCCCGGCAGCGACGACTCCCACTTGCTCAGGCCGACCCGGTCGAGCCAGCGCCGCGCGGTCGCGGTGCGCTCGGGCAGAGCGACGCCCTGCAGCTCGAGGCCGTAGGCCACGTTGTCGAGCACGGATCGGTGGGGGAGCAGCGCGAAGTGCTGGAACACCATCGACATGCGGTCGCGGCGCACGGCGCGCAGCTCGGCGGCGCCGAGGCCGACGACCTCGGTGCCGAACACCCGGATCGAACCGGCGGTGGATTCGTTGAGCCCGTTGAGCATGCGGATCAGGGTCGACTTGCCGGAGCCCGAGAGCCCCATCACTACGAAGATCTCGCCCCGGCGCACGTCGAAGCTCGCGTCGATCACTGCGGCGGTGCCGAAGGGGCGGACCTCGTCGCGGCTCGCGCCCGTGCGGAGGCGCTTCACCGCTTCGTTCGGCCGTCGGCCGAAGACCTTGAAGACGCTCTCGACCGCGATGGCGGTTCCGGGCTCGGAGGAGGCGCCCTCGCGGGCGTCTCGTTCGTGATCGGTGGGCGGTGCTGGCGATTGGATCGTCACAGACACTCCTCATGCGGGTACGCCGAAGGCACCCGCTGCGTGGTCCGGGTTCGGCGGTGGGGGACGCCCGGGCGCGATCCTCTCGACCGCTTCGACCGGCGTCCTGCATGCCGCGGCCATCGGGACCGGCGGCCACCGCGAACCGTACGCCCGTCGCGCATCGAGCAGGTGCTCCCGCGGCGGCCGCGGACCAGGGTTTTTCGCGTGGAACGCTGTCTTCGACGCTAACAACGCGCATACGGGGTCGCAAGGTGAACCGGACGGATATCCCGCGAACGGTCGCGGATAATCTTGCGCTGACCGGGAGTTAAATTCGTTACCCGTTCGTTACCCGGAGGTGCGGATATGCGGCCGGAAAACCCTTGGTCTCGATCGGATTCCAATCCGCACGTCGGTTTCTGACGCGCATTTCATGCGGGCTAGGCTTCGACTACGCCCGGGGCTCCGCGCAGATTCCGGTACTCCAGACACCGTCTGGTGCCGCCGAGACAATCTGGGGCCGGAACATCCGCCGTGATCGCTACACTCGGTCCCCAGGCTCACCCCTCCTCCCTGACACTGAAGTAAGGAAATGGATCGATGAAGATTCGAGTGGTACTTCCCGCAGTCGCCGCAGTGGCGGCGCTCGCGCTCACCGGCTGCGTCAACAACTCCGACTCCGAAGGCGCCGGCGGCGGCACCAAGACCCCCGCCACGAGCGACATCAAGGCGGACTCGGCCGCGGTCGCCCTGCTCCCCAAGGACATCAAGGACTCGGGCAAGCTCATCATCGGCACCGACGCGTCCTACCCGCCCAACGAGTACAAGGACGCCAACGGCAACCCCACCGGCTGGAACGTCACCCTCGCCGACGCCATCGCCGCGAAGCTCGGCCTGAAGCCTGAGTGGCAGGTGTCGAAGTTCGACTCGATCATCCCGAACATCAACGGCGGCAAGTTCAACATGGGCTCGTCCTCGTTCACCGACACCCTCGAGCGTCAGAAGTCGGTCGACTTCATCGACTACTACCAGGCCGGCACCCTCTGGGCCGCACCCAAGGGCAAGACCGTCAACCCCGAGGACGCCTGCGGCCTCAAGGTCTCGGTCCAGTCCGGCACCGTCCAGGACACCGACGAGATGCCCGCCCGCCAGAAGGCCTGCAAGGACGCCGGCAAGCCCGAGATCCAGGTGCTGAAGTTCGACGGCCAGGAAGAAGCGACCAACGCGGTCGTCGTGGGCAAGGCCGACGCGCTCTCCGCCGACTCGCCCGTCACCCTCGCCGCGATCAAGGCCACCGGTGACTCACTCCAGGCCTCCGGCGAGTCCTTCGACAACGCCCCCTACGGTTTCGTCACCGCCAAGGACAGCGAGCTCACCAAGGCCGTGCAGGCCGCCGTCGAGTCGCTCATGAAGGACGGCACCTACACCAAGATCCTCACTGACGCGGGCGTCGAGGCCGGCGCCGTGAAGGAAGCCGTCATCAACGGCGGAAAGTCCTGAGCGTGACCGACCGCGCCGAGGCCGACAAACGGCCGTTCTACGACTCGGAGCCCATCGAGGCCATCCGGCTCAAGCACCCCGGGCGGATCATCCTCGCCGCCGTGCTGGTGATCATCGTCGGACTGTTCCTGTTCGACGCGTTCACCACGCGCGGCGGCCCCAAGGGCTACAACTGGCCCGAGGTCGCGAAGTACGTCTTCGACGTCCGCGTGATCCAGGCCGTCGGGTACACGCTGCTGCTCACCGTGTACTCGATGATCATCGCGATCGTGCTGGGCGTGCTGCTCGCCGTCATGCGGCTCTCGCCCAACCCCGTGGTCAAGGCGGTCGCGTGGGTCTACCTCTGGCTGTTCCGCGGCACCCCGGTGTATGTGCAGCTCGTGTTCTGGGGTCTCGTCGGGACCATCTACCAGCAGATCACGATCGGCAGCTTCTCGCTCAACGTGCAGGACCTGCTGCCCGCCTTCGCCCTCGCCGTGATCGGCCTCGCGCTCAACGAGTCGGCCTACATGGCCGAGATCGTGCGCGCCGGCCTGCTCTCGGTCGACAAGGGCCAGGACGAGGCCGCGACCGCGCTCGGCCTCGGCTGGTGGCACACCATGACCCGCGTCGTCCTGCCGCAGGCCATGCGCGTGATCATCCCGCCGACCGGCAACGAAGTGATCTCCATGCTGAAGACCACCTCGCTCGTCGTCGCCGTGCCGTTCTCGCTCGAGCTGTACACCCGCACGCGCGACATCTCGGCCGTCACCTACAAGCCGATCCCCATGCTGATCGTCGCGTCGATCTGGTACCTCGCGGTCACCTCGATCCTCATGGTCGGCCAGTACTACCTCGAGCGGCACTTCGCCCGCGGCGTCGGGCAGCGCCCCGACGTCATGAAGCCGACCGTCGAAACCGCGGCCGTCGGCGTCATCACCGCCGAGGAAGCGAAGCTCGCGGCGATCAGGAACGAGACCGATGCGAAGGGAGGCGAACGATGACCGCTCAGACCAGCACCGTGCCCATGGTGAAGGCCGAAGGCGTCTCGAAGGCGTACGGCTCCAACCTCGTGCTCAAGTCCATCTCCCTCGAAGTGCAGAAGGGCGAAGTGCTCTGCCTCGTCGGCCCGTCCGGCTCCGGCAAATCCACCTTCCTGCGCTGCATCAACCACCTCGAGACGGTCAACTCCGGCCGCCTCTCCGTCGACGGCGAACTCGTCGGCTACCGGCAGGACAGCGACAAGCTGTACGAGATGCACCCCAAGGAAGCAGCGAAGCAGCGCCGCGACATCGGCATGGTGTTCCAGCGCTTCAACCTGTTCCCGCACATGACCGCCCTCGAGAACGTCATGATCGCGCCCACCCTGCTCAAGAAGGGCAACAAGGCGCAGCTCAAGGCGCGGGCCATGGAACTGCTCGCCCGCGTCGGCCTCGCCGAACGCTACGACTACTACCCGGCGCACCTGTCGGGCGGTCAGCAGCAGCGCGTCGCCATCGCACGAGCCCTCGCCATGGAGCCCAAGCTCATGCTGTTCGACGAGCCCACCTCGGCGCTCGACCCCGAACTCGTCGGCGAAGTGCTCGACGTGATGAAGGGCCTCGCCGAGAGCGGCATGACCATGGTCGTCGTGACGCACGAGATGGGCTTCGCCCGCGAAGTCGCCGACACGCTCGTGTTCATGGACGGCGGCGTGGTCGTCGAATCCGGCGACCCCGTCGAAGTGCTCACCAACCCGCAGCGGGAGCGCACCAAGGCGTTCCTCTCGAAGGTGCTGTAGAACTCGTTCGCGCCCGTCGGTGCCGGAATTGCGTGGGCCTGCAGAGCAGGGGACCCCGGCGTGTCTTCGCTTCGCTCGACACGCCAACCCTGATGCAGGCCCACGCAATTCCGGCACCGACGGGCGCTTCCGTGTGTTCAGCGCCTTGCTCGATCCACCGCTGAGGGTCGATAGGGTGAGGCCATGAGCGAGCTCCCGACCCTCGACAGCCTGTTCGGACTCGGCGGGCGCACCGCCCTCGTCACCGGCGGCAGCTCCGGCATCGGGAAGGCCATCGCCCGGGCGCTCGCCGGCGCCGGCGCCCACGTGCGGATCGCGGCCCGCACCGAGGCCGCGATCGCCGAGACCGTCGCCGGGATCCGCGATGGCGGCGGCAGCGCCGATGGGATCCCCGCCGACCTCGGCAGCCGCGCCGGCGCACACGCGCTCGCGGACGCCGCGGGCGACATCGACATCCTCGTGAACAGCGCCGGGATCAACCTGCGTCCGCCGTTCGGCGACCTCACCGAAGCCGAATGGGACGCCACCATGGCGGTCAACCTCGACGCGGCGTTCGTGCTCGGGCAGCGCCTCATCCCCGGCATGGCCGAGCGCGGCTACGGCCGGGTGATCCACATCAGCTCGCAGCAGGCCCAGCGCCCCTTCGCGAACAGCGGCGCCTACGGCGTCTCGAAAGCGGCGATCGAAGCGCTCGCCCGCTCCCAGGCCGAAGCCTGGTCGTCGCGCGGCGTGACCGCGAACGCACTCGTGCCCGGCTTCGTGCAGACCCCGCTGAACCGGCGCCTCAGCGCCGACCCCGACACGGTCGCGGCGCTCGCCGCGCGCACGCTCGTCGGCCGCAACGGCGAACCCGAGGACTTCGGCGGGGCGGCCGTGCTGCTCGCCTCAGCCGCGTCGGCCTACATCACGGGCCAGTCGATCGCCGTCGACGGCGGATTCTCGACGCACTGAGCGCCGGGCGCCGGAACGCTACGCGCCCTCGCCGAGGTCGTTCTTGATCTTGGTGGTCGAGACGCCCTCGGTGCGGTCGAGGTAGACGACCTCGCAGTAGTCGCGCAGGATCTCGAAGCGGGGGTCGCCCTCCCAGTCGCCGCCCATCACCACGGTGTCGATCTCGTACTTCTGCACGTCGCGGATCTTCTGATCCCACGCCTGCTCGGGGATCACGAGATCGACGTAGCGCACGGCCTCGAGCATGTTCTTGCGCGTCTCGAAGTCGTGGTAGGTCTTCTTGCCCTTGCCCGCGTTGAACTCCTCGGTGGACGCGGCCACGACGAGGTAGTCGCCGAGCGATCGCGCGCGACGCAGCAGACGGATGTGTCCCCAGTGCAGCAGGTCGAACGTGCCGTAGGTCAGGATCCGCTTCACGGGATCTCCTTCCGTCTGGGTGGGCGGGTTCCCCCGAATGCTAGTACAGATGAGGTGCCCCGACGGGGTCGGGACGGCGCACGCCCTGTTGCCGCGCAGCCGCGCGGCGTACGCTGGGAGGCAGTCGGAAGGAGTCCCGCCGAGGCGGGATCCGGAGGGAGGACACCATGAGCGGCGTCGAACGCACGGACCTGGGACGCGACCTCGAGTCGGATCCCGCGCACAACGTGGATCCGGGACGCGACTGGGCGGACGAGGGCGGAGCGACCTCGGAGGGGCCCGCCACGCACGAGGAGTCGGGCCACCCGCACCACGAGGAAGCCGAGGAGGCCTAGGCGCGAGCCGGCTTCAGATCGTAGGTGACCCAGGGCGTCTGCGTCGCCTCGCGGTCGTAGACGCGGCGCGCGGTCTCGTTGTCCGCGGCCGTGATCCAGCGCACCAGCACGGCGTCCTCGTCGCGGGCGATCTCGGCGAGGCGGTGCAGCAGCGCCGTGCCCGCACCCGTTCCGCGCGCATCGGGCGAGGTGAACAGGTCGTCGAGGTAGAGCGCGTACGCGCCGTCGATGGGGCGTGCGAAGCGGCGGAAGTGCGCGAGCGCGACCGGGCGGCCCTCGGACTCGGCGAGGAGCGCGCGGGTCTCGTGCGCATCGTCCATCAGCCAGGACCAGACGGTGTCGAACACCGCCGGGTCGTGCGGCTTCGCGTAGAAGTCGCGGTAGCCGCGGTAGAGCTCCTCCCACGCCTCGCGGTCCTGCGGGGTGAGGAAGCGGACGGTGGCTGCGCTGCGCTCGGTCACGAGAGTCGCTCCGTTTCGACGAAGAGGACGGGGGAGGTGCTGCTGAGGTTGGTGAGCCGGTGCTCGGCGCCGGCCTCGCGGGCGTAGCTTCCGCCCGGCACCTGCTCGGCCTCGGTCGAGCTGCCGTCGGCGAAGTCGATGCGCACCCGGCCCGGGAGCAGGGGGACGACGACGTAGTCGAAGTCGTGCCGGTGCATGGGGATGTGCCCGCCCGGGTCGATGGTCCACTTCGTGACGCGGAACCGTTCGTTCTCGAACTGGACCTCGCTGTGGCTGCCCGACGGCTGTCCGCTGATGTCGCTCATGTCGCCTCCTCGCTCCGGTCAGCCTAGCCGCGGCCGCGCGCGGCGCGCATCCCGTCGGATCCCGCGCACCCGCCCGGATCCCGCGCGTCACGCGCGTGCGGTACGCTCGCCCACGCGGCGGCAGGGTCGCTGCGAGGACCGCACGCGAGCGTGCACGCGCGAAGGAGGAGACATGGCGATCGTCGATGTCGGCGTCTACCGGGAGGGCCGGCGGCTCGACGGGGTCGAGTCCATCCCCGAGGCGCACGCCCACGCGAGTCTGCTGCCCGGCGCGTTCGCCTGGGTGGGGTTGCTGCGCCCGACGCCCGAGGAGCTGGCGCTCGTCGCCGAGACGTTCGGGCTGCACGCCCTCGCGGTCGAGGACGTCGCCACGGGCAAGCAGCGGCCGAAGGCGGAGTTCTACGGCGACGTGCTCTTCCTCGTGCTGCGCCCGGCCCGCTACCTCGACGCGGTCGAGGAGGTCGAGTTCGGCGAGCTGCACATGTTCGTGGGCGAGAACTTCGTGCTCACGATCCGCCTGGCCGAGAACCCGTCGCTCGGCGAGGTGCGCCGGCGCATGGAGGACGAGCCCGAGCTGCTCTCGCTCGGTCCCGGGGCGGCGGCCTACGCGATCCTCGACCGGGTGGTCGACGACTACGAGCCGGTCGTGCAGGGCCTGCAGAAGGACATCGACGAGATCGAGGACGAGCTGTTCAACGGCTCGGGCACGAGCGTCGCGCTCGCGCGACGCATCTACGAGCTCTCGGGCGAGGTGATCGCGTTCCAGCGGGCGACGGCACCGCTGCTCGGCCTCGTGCGCGACCTGCGGGCGCGCGAGGAGCGCCGCTCGGCGGGGATCCCGCTGTCGCCCGCTCCCGCGAGCGTCGCCGCGTGGGACGTGGAGCTGCGCCGCCACCTGCGCGACGTCGAGGACCACCTGATCCGGATCGTGGAGTTCGCCGACGGGTTCCGCTACATGCTGCGCGACGCGCTGAGCGTGCACCTCGGCCTCGTCGGCCGGGAGCAGAACGAGCAGATGGCGCTCATGACCGAGGCCTCGGTGCGGCAGAGCGACCAGGCGAAGAAGATCTCGAGCTGGGCCGCCATCATCTTCGCGCCGTCGCTCGTCACGGGCATCTACGGCATGAACTTCGACCTGATGCCCGAGCTGCACTGGGCCTTCGGCTATCCGGCGGCGATCGGCCTCATGCTGGCCTTCGCGGGCTCGCTCTACGTGATCTTCAAGAAGAAGGACTGGCTGTAGCGAGCGGCCCGGTCGCGGTCGCGGGATCCGACGCGCGCGCCGCGACGACGCCGAACGCGGCCTCGGCGACGGCCGCGACGAGCAGGATGCTGAGGATCGCCGCCCACGTGAATCCCGACTGGGAGAGCAGGCCGAGCAGGAGCGGCCCGGTCGCGGCGACCGCGTAGCCGATGCCCTGGCTCAGCGCCGAGAAGGTGGCGGTGGCGGCCGCGCTCGGCGCGGTGAAGACGATGAGCGCGATCCCGAAGCCGAACGCGGCGCTCTGCGCGATCCCGAGCACGGCGACCATGAGCGGCGCGAGGGCGAGCGGGGCGAACGCGAGCCCGGCGAGGCCCGCGGCCGACAGGATCGAGATCGTAGCGACGATCGGGACGCGCAGGCGGCGTCGCGACGCGAGGGTCGGGGCGATGAGCGACGCGGGCAGACCCGCGACGCTCATCCAGGCGAGCAGCAGGCCGGCGTTCGCGGGCGGCATGCCGCGATCGGCGGCGATGGTGGGCAGCCACGCGGTGAGCGAGAAGTAGATGAGGGCCTGCGCGCCGAAGAAGCCGGTGACGGACCAGATACCGCGGGCGCGCAGCACCGAGCGGAAGCGCTGCCGCTGGCGCGGTTCGGCGCTGCGTCCCGCGCGCAGACGCGATCCGAACGCGAGGGCGAGCCCGGTGGCGATGAGGAGCGGCACGCCCCAGGCGGCGAGCGCCGGCCCGACCCGGTCGTCGAGCAGGTGCAGCACGGGCACCGAGAGCGCGGCGCCGGCGGCGGCGCTCAGCCCGAACGAGGTCGTGTAGATGCCGGTCCAGAAGCCGCCGCGGTGCGGCAGTGAGCGGCGGATGATCTGCGGGGCGAGGATGCCGAGCAGTGCGATCGCGGCGCCGACCACCACGGTGCCGAGGAAGAGGCCCGGTGCGGCGACGGGGCGCAGCAGCGTCGCGAGGGCCAGCGCGGCGAGCAGCACCGTGAGCGCGCGTTCGAGGCCGAGCCGCGAGACGAGCCAGGGGGCGAGCGGCGAGGCGAGGCCGAACAGGAGCACCGGGATCGCGCTCAGCACGGCGAGACCCGATGCGGGCAGGTGGTAGGCGCGGCCGATCTCGGCGAGCAGCGGCGAGACCGACGTGATGGGGAAGCGGACGCTGAGCCCGACTGCGAGGACGAGGGTGCCGGCGGCGAAGGCGTTCCGGGGGGAGCCCGTCACGGGCGTTCGTCGAGCAGGCGCTCCTGCTGATCGAGCACGCCGAGGGCCGCGGTCTGGGCGGCCTCGGGATCCTGACCGGCGATCGCCCGGTACAGCGCCTCGTGCATGTCGGCGCGGTCGGGGTCGTCGCCGTGCGAGAGGCACGAGGCGTCGGCCACGGACTCGCGCAGGGATGCGTCGAAGCTCGCGTAGATGCTGGAGAGCAGCTGGTTGCCCGAGGCCTCGGCGATGGCGAGGTGGTAGGCGACGTCGTGCTCGGTGAATCCGGCGGTGTCGGCGCGCTCGATCGCGGTGCGGCGTGCCGAGAGGTGCGCGGCGAGCGCATCGAGCTGCTCGGGCGTGCGCGATGCGGCGGCCTCGCGCGCGGCGAGCGCGTCGAGCGCACGGCGCACGCGGATCACCTCGCGGCTGTCGGCGGTGTGGAGCGCGCGGCGCAGGGCGACCTGGGCCTCGTCGTCGGCGATGACGTAGGTGCCGTCGCCCTGCCGGGCCTCGAGCAGGCCGAGCTGCACGAGCGAGCGGACGCCTTCGCGGACGGAGGGTCTGCTGACGCCGAGCACCGCGGTGAGTTCGGCTTCGGAGGGGATGCGGGTGCCGATCGGCCAGGTGCCGTCGGTGATGGAGGCGCGGAGTTGGTCGACGACGGTGTCGACGAGGGAGCGGCGCTGAATCTGTTGCACGTCTACATCCTTGCGTATCTGCCAAGAGGTATGGTTATCATATGTCAGATGACTTGACGGGTCCACCCTCCCGTCCAGCGATCGGAACGAGAATCTCGAAGGAGCGATCTTGAATCCCGCGACCCCCGGCAGCCCGCTGCGCACCCCCGGCCTCGTCGATGCGCATATCCACCCCGACAAGAGCGCGTGGGGCGGACCGTGGATGTCGCGCCGCCCGGCGACGACGCTCGTCGACCTCATCGACAACGACCGCGCGACCCAGTTCGCCTACACGCGGAGCGTCGAGGAACGCGCCTTCGCTCTGCTCTCGAACGCGCTGACGAACGGCACCCTCGCGATGCGCGCGCACGTCGACGTGTCGAGCGAGCTCGGCACCGCGAACGTCGAGGGCGTGCGCGCCGCGGCCGAGCGGCTGCCCGGACTCGACGTGCAGATCGTCGCGTTCCCGCAGTTCGGCCTGCTCACGAACCCGGGCACCCTCGAGGTCATGGCGGCCGCGCTCGACAGCGGGGCCGACCTCGTCGGCGGCATCGATCCCGGCGGGCTCGAGGGCGACCTGCACGGCCACCTCGACGCGGTCTTCGGGCTCGCGGATCGCGCGGGCCGAGACATCGACATCCACCTGCACGACGGCGGCGAGGACGGGCTCGCCCAGATCCGAGAGATCGCCCGGCGCACCGTCGCGGGCGGACGCCAGGGTCGCGTGACCATCGGGCACGCCTTCGCGCTCTGCGACGGATCGCTGCCGAGCCTCGACGAGACGCTCGACATCGTCGCCGACGCGGGCATCTGGATCGCCACGTGCGCGCTCGGCCCCGATCCCGTGCCCGACATCGACCGCTTCGAGCAGCACGGCGTGCGCCTCGTCGCGGGCTCGGACGGCGTGCGCGACTCGTGGAGCCCCTTCGGCACCGGCAGCATGGTCGACCGCGCGCACCTGCTCGCGTACCGCACGGGCGCGATCACCGACGCCGAACTGGAGCGGGCCTTCCGCATCGCCTCGACCGCGGGCGGCGAGATGCTCGGCATCGACGACATCGCGAACTGGGCCGGCCCGGAATCGGGTTCGGGCCTCGAATTCGACGCCGAGAACATCGCCCAGCTCGTCACCGACCGCCCGGCGCCGACGCGGGTGCTCCGCGACGGTCGCGACGTCCGACCGGCCGGCTGATCCCCGCCGACCCCAGCTCAGGAACAAAGGAGTTTCTCGCATGCACACCACCCGCACCCAGCGCGTCCGCCGATCCTCGGCGCGCGCCCTGACGGTCGCCGGTATCGCCGTCGCCGCCCTCGCCCTGTCCGCCTGCGCGGGCGGCGGCGGGGCGGCCGGCGCGAAGACCGGCCTCGGCGTCGATCTGAACAAGCTCGCCACCGAGACCGCGGCGGCCAAGGGCCCGATCGACGCGATCACCTGGAACCTGCCGTACGAGCCGCTGTCGCTCGACCCGATGAAGACCTTCAACTACGCCGAGAACACGGTCGACGCGAACCTCTGCGACAGCCTCCAGCGGCTGAACCCCGACCTCACGACCGGCCCGGGGCTCGCCGAGAAGGTCGACACCCCGAACGACACCACCGTCGTCTACACGCTGCGCGACGGCGTGAAGTTCTGGGACGGCAGCCCGCTCACCCCGGCCGACGTGGTCTTCTCGATCGATCGCCAGAGCGGCGCCCACAACGCCGATTCCTACTACTCCGAATACTTCACGAGCGTGAAGTCGGTCGAGCAGACGGGCGCGAACCAGGTCACGGTGCACCTCTCGAAGCCCGATGCGCTCTTCGCGCAGGGCATGGCGACCGCCGCGGGCGCGATCGTCTCGAAGGCGTACGCGACGAAGGCCGGCGAGAAGTTCGGCACGCCCCAGGGCGGGATCATGTGCACCGGCGCGTTCAAGCTCGACCGCTGGAACGCCGGCAAGGGCATCGACATCGTCAAGAACGACGCGTACTGGGACACGAAGCTGACGCCGAAGGTCGGCAAGGTCAGCTTCAGCTTCATCGCCGACGAGACGACGGCCATCAACGCGCTCCGCTCGGGCGACGTCGACGGCCAGTTCTTCTACCTGCCGCCGACCGGCATGCAGCAGCTGACCGCCAGCAAGACGGTGCAGACCACCTACGGCAAGTCGTTCGTCTTCTTCACGCTCGCCGGGGCGTCCGATTCGGGTCCCTTCGCCGATCCGAAGGTGCGCCAGGCGCTGCTCGACTCGATCGACCGTCAGGCGATCTCCGACGTCGTGTTCCAGAAGGCCGCGATCCCCGCGCCGACCCTGGCCGGTCCCGACTACTGGGGCGACCAGAAGTCCCTGTTCGAGCCCGCGTTCACGAAGTTCGGGACGAAGCCGGACCCCGGGGCGGCGAAGCAGCTGCTCACGGGCGTCGACACGAGCAAAGAGATCACCATCGCGATCCAGGGCTCGTCGGCGGTGCATGAGCAGACCGCGAACCTGATCCAGGCGGCGGGTCAGGCCATCGGCCTGAAGATCAAGACCAAGGTGATCCCGGTCGAGCAGTACGGCAACCTCTACTACGACCCGAAAGCGCGCGCGGGCCTCGACGCGTTCTTCACCACCTGGTACGGCAACGTCACCGACCCCCTCGACGTCTACCAGGTCTTCACCACGGGCGGTGCCAACAACTTCGGCAACTACACCGGGGTGAACGACCTCGTCCAGCAGGCCCGATCCACCCTCGATCCCGCCGAGCGCGCGAAGACCACCGTCGAGATCCAGGCGAAGGTCACGAAGGACCTGCCCTGGACGCCGCTCACCTATCTGCCGACGATCCTCGTGCAGAACGACAAGATCACGGGCGCGGTGCCCTCGATCGCCTACCTGTCGTACCCCTGGGCCGCCACCATCGGCAGCGCCAAGTAACCGAACCTCCTCCGCACCGAATCCACTTTCCTCAAGGAGAACCATGTCCAAGCGTTCCTACGCGCTGCTCGGCGCCGCTGCTGTCGCCGCGCTCACCCTGTCGGCCTGCGCCGGCGGCGGCACCCAGAGCGGCGGCGACGGCGGCAAGAAATCGACCGCGTTCAGCGTCGACCGCTCCAAGCTCGTCAGCACCACCGAACCCGGATCGAAGCCGGTCGACACCCTCAAGTGGAACCTGCCGTACGAGCCCATGTCTCTCGACCCGATGCTGACGTTCAACTACGCCGAGAACACGGTCGACGCCAACCTCTGCGAGGGGCTCACCCGGCTCACCCCGGATCTCGGCTACGAGAACGCGCTCGCCGAGAAGGTCGAGAACCCGAACGACACCACCGTCGTCTACACGCTGCGCGCCGATGCGAAGTTTTGGGACGGCACCCCCGTCACCGCCGACGACGTCGTGTACTCGCTCGGGCGCCAGGTCGGTCCGACGTCGAAGACCTACTGGGGCGACTACTTCACGAGCGTGCAGTCGGTCGACAAGACGGGTGCGAACCAGGTGACCGTGCACCTCAAGGAGCCCGACGCCCTGTTCGAGAAGGCCATGGCGAGCGCCGCCGGCGCCATCGTGTCGAAGGCCGCGGCCGAGAAGGCCGGCGAGAAGTTCGGCACGCCGCAGGGCGGGCTCATGTGCTCCGGCCCGTTCAAGCTCGCGAGCTGGGATCCGGGCAAGGCGATCCACCTCGAGAAGAACGACGCCTACTGGGACAAGAACCTGATCCCCAAGGTCTCGAAGCTCGACTTCGGCTTCATCACCGACGAGTCGACCGCGATCAACGCGCTGCGCTCGGGCGACGTCGACGGCCAGTACTTCTACCTGCCGCCGGCCGGCCTCAGCCAGATCACCGACAGCGCCGCGAAGATCACCTTCGGCAAGTCGTACATCTTCTGGAACCTGCGCGGCCTCGCCAAGACCGGGCCGTTCGCGAAGCCCGAGGTGCGCCAGGCGCTGCTGGCCGCGATCGACCGCCAGGCGATCGCCGACGTCGTGTTCCAGGGCGCCGCGGTGCCCGCGAAGACCCTCGCCGGCCCCGCCTACTTCGGCACGGGCCCGCAGGAGAAGCTGTTCCAGGACGCGTACGCGAAGTTCGACACCAAGCCCGACATCGCGAAGGCCAAGGAGCTGCTCGCGAAGGCCGGCGACGTCTCGGGCGAGATCACGCTCGGCGTGCAGGGCTCGTCGGCCGTGCACGAGCAGACCGCGAACCTGATCCAGGCGGCCGGTCAGGCCATCGGCCTGAAGATCAAGACCAAGGTGATCCCGGTCGAGCAGTTCGGCAACCTGTACTTCGACGAGAAGTCGCGCGTCGGCATCGACGGCTTCTTCACGACCTACTACGGCAACATGACCGACCCGCTCGACGTCTACACCTCGTTCACGCCCGGCGGCAGCCACAACTTCTCCGACTACAACGCGGCCGGCGACGACATCATCGCGGCCCGCAAGACGGCCGACCCGGCGAAGCGCGCCGAGCACACGATCGCCGCGCAGGAGAAGATCACCCGCGACGTCCCCTGGATGCCGCTGAACGACCTGCCCGTGATCCTCGTGCAGAACGGCAAGGTCTCCGGCGCCACCGCGTCCTCGGCCTACCTCTCGTACCCCTGGGCCGCGACCATCGGCGGGGTGAAGTAGACCCCGATGTCCGTCCCCGCATTCCTCCTGCGACGGGCGGGGGGCCTCCTCCTCGTCCTGTTCGTCACCTCCTTCATCGTCTTCGGACTGATGTACCTCGCCCCCGGGAGCCCGCTGAGCTTCGTGCTTGGGCCCCGGGGCGGGACCCCGGAGCAGATCGCCGCGGTCACCGCGCAGTACCACCTGAACGATCCGTTCATCGTGCGCTACTTCGCCTGGCTCGGCGACCTGTTCCAGGGCAACCTCGGCGACTCGATCGTGTACCGGCAGCCGGTCGGCGATCTGATCGCAGGCCGCGTCGGCACCACCGTCGCGCTCATCGCCTTCGCCACGGTCATCATCGCGATCGTCGGCATCGGCCTCGGGCTCATCGCCTCGCTCAAGGGCGGCTGGCTCGACACCGTCATCACGACCCTGTCGACGCTCGGTCTCGCGACCCCGACCTTCGTGATCGGCGTCGCGCTGATCAGCCTCTTCGCGGTGGGAACCGGCTGGTTCCCGACGAACGGCAGCGGCGGCGGCGGCTTCGACTCGATCTGGCACCTCACGCTCCCGGCGATCGCGCTCGCGGTCGCGAGCGCCGCCTATCTCGCCCGCATCACGCGAGCGTCGGTGCTCGAGGAGGAGGGCCGCGAGCACGTGCAGACCGCCGTCGCGCGCGGCCTGCGCTCGCCGCTCATCATCCGCCGCCACGTGCTGCGCAACGCGCTGATCCCCATCACCACGGTCATGGGGCTCACCGTCGCGACGCTCATCGCCGGCGCAGTCGTCGTCGAGAGCGTGTTCGCGCTCGACGGCCTCGGCTCGTTGCTGGTCCGCGCGATCCTGCAGCGCGACTTCGCCGTCGTGCAGGCCGTCGTCCTCGTGCTCGTGGTCGCCTTCGTCGTGATCAACGCGATCGTGGACTTCCTGTACACCCTCATCGATCCGCGCATCCAGCTCGGGAGCAAGCAATGAACGCCAACGCAGCGCCTCGTACCACCCAGATCGCGCTCGCGAAGGCGCGGAACCAGGATCCCGGCGCGTTCACGCTCCTCCTGCGCAAGCTCGGCCCGCTCGGGATCGCGGCGAGCATCGTGCTCATCGTGTTCGTCCTCGCGGCCGCGCTCGCACCGTGGATCGCGCCCTACGATCCCGACTTCCCCGACCTGCTGTCGGCCCTCAGCGGCCCCAGCGCCCAGCACCTGCTCGGCGCCGACGCCCTCGGCCGCGACCTGCTGTCGCGGCTCATGTGGGGCGCGCGGATCACCCTGCTCGGCCCCGCGCTCGTGATCCTGATCGCGACCGTGGTCGGCGTGGTGCTCGCCCTGCTCGCCGCGTGGAACCGCGGGATCGTCGACACCGTGATCTCCTGGGTCCTCGACGTGCTGTTCGCCGTTCCCGGCATCGTGTTCGGCCTGATCGCGGTCGCGATCTTCGGTCCGAACCTGATGACTGTCGTGGTCGGCCTCTCCATCGGTTACATCCCCTACGTCGCCCGCGTGGTGCGCGGCGCGGCGCTGCGCGAGCGGAACATGCCGTACGTGCAGGCCGCCTGGCTGCAGGGCCAGTCGGGCTTCGGGATCAGCCTCCGCCAGATCCTGCCGAACGTGCAGCCCATCGTGACCGCCCAGGCGGTGTCGTCCCTCGGCTTCGCCGTCGTCGACCTCGCCGCGGTCTCGTTCCTGGGCCTCGGCGTGCAGCCGCCGACCGCCGACCTCGGCCTGATGGTGAAGAGCGGCTTCGACTCGATGCTGCGCGGCCAGGCCGGCGAAGCGATCACCGCGGGCCTCGCGATCGTGCTCATCGTGTGGAGCATCACCGTGATCGGCGACCGCCTCACCTCGAACGCAAGGAGCATCCGATGAGCCAGCCACTGCTCGAGGTCGAGGACCTCCGCGCGAGCCTCGTCACGAAGTACCGCAGGCTCGACCTGCTGAACGGCGTCAGCTTCACGCTCGACCGCGGCGAGGCGATCGGCCTGGTCGGCGAGTCGGGATCGGGCAAGTCGCTCACCACCCGCGCGATCATGCGGATGCTCGCCAAGGGCTTCCGCACCGAGGGCGACATCCGCTTCGGCGGCGAGTCGGTGCTCGGCATGAACCGGGAGCGGCTGCGCCGGTTCCGCGGCACCGACGTCGGGATCATCTTCCAGGATCCCCGCGCCCACGTGAACCCCGTGCACACCGTCGGCGACTTCCTCACCGAGGCGCTCGTGCGCGAGCGCGGCGTGAGCCGGGAGGACGCCGAGCGCCGGGCCGTGCAGCTGCTCGACGAGGTCGGCGTGCGGCACGCGGAGCGCCGCCTGAAGCAGTACCCGCACGAGCTCTCGGGCGGCCTGCTGCAGCGCGTCATGATCGCGAGCGTGCTGCTCGCCGAGCCGCAGCTGATCCTCGCCGACGAGCCCACCACGGCGCTCGACGTCACGGCGCAGTCCGACGTGATGGCGATCATCGAGGAGCAGCGCCGCGCGCGCGGCCTCTCCCTGCTGTTCATCACGCACGACCTCGAGCTCGCGAACGCCTGCTGCGACCGCCTCGCGGTCATGTACGCGGGCGAGATCGTCGAGCAGGGCGCGCACGTCTACGACGCGCCCACCCACCCCTACACGAAGGAGCTCATGGGTGCCCGCCCGAGCATCGACGAGCGGCTCGACCGGCTCCCGGTGCTCGAGTACAACCTGGAGATCCACGAGGAGCTGAAGGCGAGGGCGCAGGCATGAGCGTCGAAGCTGCATCCGCCGAGACGCTGATCCGCGTCTCCGATCTGCGCAAGGTGTTCCCGGCGCCCCGGGGCACGAAGGGCGAGGACGTCGTCGCGGTCGACGGGGTCTCGTTCGAGCTCCGCGCCGACGAGTGCCTCGCCATCGTCGGCGAGTCCGGCTCCGGCAAGACCACGGTCGCCCGCATGATCGTCGGCCTCGAGACCGTCACCTCGGGGACCGTCTCGGTGCTCGGACAGGACCGCACGGCCGCGCCGCGCAGCCTGAGGGATCGCCGCGCCCGCGCCCGCGAGGTGCAGTACGTGTTCCAGGACCCGTACTCCTCGCTCAACGGGAGGCAGCGGATCGGCGACGTCATCATGTCGAACCTGAAGCTGCACTCCGGATCGTCCGCGGGTCTGAGGGCGCGCGCGCAGCAGATCCTCGACTCGGTGGGGCTCCCGCAGCGCTTCTTCGACCGCTACCCGCGGGAGCTCTCGGGCGGGCAGCGGCAGCGCGTCGCCATCGCCCGCGCGCTCGCCGCCGACCCGAAGGTGATCGTGCTCGACGAGGCGGTCGCCGCCCTCGACGTGTCGATCCAGGCGCAGATCCTCAACCTGCTCTCCGACATCAAGGCCGAGCGGAAGGTGAGCTACCTGTTCATCTCACACGACCTCGCCGTGGTGAACCAGATCTCGGATCGCATGATCGTGATGGAGAACGGCCGGATCGTCGACGGCGGCGACACCGCCGAACTGCTCGCGAACCCCACCCATCCGTACACGCGCGCGCTCCGCGCCGCGGTCCCCGGGCCCGGGTGGAAGCCCGTGCGCCGAGAGCAGCTCGCGTCGTGACCGCGGCCCGCACCACCGCGGTCCGCGCGGCGTTCGTCATCGCCTTCGACGAGCGCCGCGCGGGCGGCCCCGGGTTCGTCGGGCTGCGCGACGCCGTGGTGCACGTGCGCGGCGACCGGATCACGGCCGTCGCGCACGGCGCCGACGGTGCCGCGCTCGAGGCGTTGGCCGACGAGACGATCGATCTCGGCGAGAGTCTGCTCATGCCGGGCCTCATCGATCTCGAGGGACTCGTCGACATCGATCACCTGCTGCTCGACTCGTGGTGGAGCCCCGGGCACGAGGCGCGCCTCGAGTGGTCGGAGGCCTACGCGCGGGCGCCCCGCGAAGTGCTCGACCCCGAGGAGCGCAGCACGCTCCGCCGCTACGGGCTCGCGCAGCTCCTGCTGCACGGGATCACCGCGGCGATGCCGATCTCGACCGAGATCCACGGTGCCTGGGCCGAGACCCACGACGACCTGCTCGACACCGCCCGCACGGCGAGCGAGCTCGGGATCCGCACCTTCCTCGGCCCGTCGTACCGCTCGGGCGTGCACGTCACGCGCGCCGACGGCTCCGCCGGGATCCACTGGGACGAGGCGAAGGGCGAGGCCGCCTTCGCGGGTGCCGTGCGGTTCCTCGACACGGTCGACGCGCTCGACGATCCGCTCGTCACGGGCGTGCTCGTGCCCTGCCGCATCGAGACGGTGAGCGACGCGATCCTCGCCGAGACGGGTCGCGTCTCGGCCGAGCGCGGCGCGCTCGTGCGGGCGCACGCCACCCAGGGGCTCGACTCCGAGATCGGCGTGCTCGAGCGCGAGCGCGGCACCTCGCCGCTCGACCTGCTCGATCGCAGCGGGCTCCTGAACGAGCGGCTGATCCTCGCGCACGGCGTCTACCTCGATGTGCACCCCGACGTGCACGGCGAGGATCGCGGCGACCTCGCACGGTTGGCCGAGGCCGGCGTCTCGATCGCGCACTGCCCGCTCACCAACGCGCGCTACGCGTTCTGGCTCGAACGGCTGTCGCAGTACCTCGACGCCGGGGTGAACATCGGGCTCGGCACCGACTCGTTCCCGCCCGACCTCGTGCGCGCGATCGACGCGGGCGTGCAGCTCGCGAAGTCGCAGCACGACGACCTCGGGCGCGGCATGCTGGCCGAGTACGTGGAGGCGGCGACGCTCGGCGGCGCCCGCGCGCTGCATCGCCCCGATCTGGGCCGCATCGAGCCCGGGGCGGCGGCCGACCTCGTGGCGTTCTCGCTCGCGGATCCGCGCATGGGCGCGATCGACGATCCCGTGCGCACGCTCGTGCTCGCGGGCACCGGGCGCGACGCGTGCTTCAGCATGGTCGCGGGACGCGTGGTGATGCGCGACGGCGCGATCCCCGGCATCGACCTCGACGCGCTGCGCACCGAGGGGCAGCGCATCTTCGAGAAGCTGCGCGCCGCCTACCCCGAGCGCGACGCGCTCGCGGGGCCCGGAGGATCGAGCGAGGCGGAGCTCTTCCCGCCGGTGTTCCCGCGGGCGCCCGCTCAGGTCGACGCCGGGGCCTGATCGCGAGACCCGTCGGTCTGGGGCGCCCACGTATTTCGGCGAGTGGCGGCACACCGCTCGAATGCGCGCGTATTCGAGCGGTGTGCCGCCACTCGCCGGGGAGCTCACCATGCGGGGGAGCGGAACTCCCCGGGGACGAGGACGCCGACGGGAGCGCGGGTGCCCGCGCTCCCGTCGGCTCAGTCCTGGTACTGGAGGACCGGCATCTGCTCGGTCTCGGCGCCGTCGAGCTGGAGCGCCAGCGGGCCGCCGGCCTTCTTGCGCCGGGCGACGTAGACGACGACACCGATCGCGAGCCAGGCGCCGCCGAGCACGTAGGTGAACCAGGCGAGCGAGGTCCACAGCCAGGCGATGGAGACGAAGCCGATCGCCGGCATGATGAGGTGCCGCACGAACCCCCAGCCGCTGCGCAGCTTGAGGTCGAAGAACAGCACCTTGATCGTCGCGAGATTGACCATCGCGAATGCGATGAGCGCGCCGAAGTTGATCATGTAGACGGCTTGGTCGAGGGTGATGAACAGCGCGACGAGCGCCACGACCGACACGATGCCCGAGGCGATGACCGGCGTCCGGAACCTCGGGTGCAGGCGCGCGAGCGCCGGGGGCAGGATCCCGTCGCGGCCCATCGCGAAGATCACGCGGCTGACGCTCATCTGCGCGGCGGTGCCGCAGAGCACGATGCCGGTGACGTTCACGATGACGAAGACGACCATGAGCGCGTCGCCGCCGGCCCGCTGCATGAGCTCCGTGCCCGCGGCGTCGAGGTTCGTGAGTGTGGTCCAGTCGGGCACGATGAGGCTGCCCGCGACGGTGAACGCGATGTAGCCGAGGCCCGCGAACAGGGTCGAGAGGATGATGCCGCGCGGGATGTTGCGGCGCGGGTTCTTCGTCTCCTCGGCGAGGGTGGAGACGCCGTCGAAACCGAGGAAGGCGAACGCGACGATCGCGCCTGCCGCGAAGATCGGGCCGAGACCGCCCTCGCCGATCGACAGCGGCGTCGTCACTGCCGCCAGGCTGAGGTGCGGCGCGTTGATGACGGCGAGCGCGAGGAACGCGATGATGACGAGGATCGAGAGCACGACGATCACCGAGTTCATGCGCTTGATCCAGCCGACGCCGATGACGCTGAACACCGCGACGATGACGAGGCAGATGAGCGTGCCCACCCAGGGCGAGATCCCGGTGAAGAGGCTGTTGAAGTAGAGCCCGAACAGCAGGAAGTTCACCATCGGCAGGAACAGGTAGTCGAGCAGCATGACCCAGCCGGTGAGGAAGCCGGTGACCTGGCCGAATCCGCGGGTCGTGTAGGCGTAGGCGCCTCCGGTGATGGGGACGTGCACCGCCATGCGGCCGTAGCTGTGGGCGGTGAAGAGCATGATGACGACCGCGAGCACGTAGGCGGCGGGGAGGTGCCCGTCGCTGATCTTCGTGCCCGGGCCGTAGACGGAGACGACGGACAGCACGCCCATCGAGGTCAGGCCGTAGGCGATGAGCGCGGGGAGGCCGAGCTGCCGCTTCAGCGTGCGGGGAGCGGGAGCGTCGACGTCGGTGTGGACTGCGGACATTACGGGTCTTTCTCTGGGTGATGCGTGTGCGGAGGGGTCAGGCGATCCGGTTCGCGAGCGCCACGAGCGCCTGCTGGAAGGCCTCGACCGGCGGGTGGGTGATACCCGCGCCGATCATGCCGACGCCCGGATCCTTGTGCGCGATCGCGGTGTTGATGATCGGCAGGATGCCGGTCTCCATGACCTTGCGCACGTCGATGCCCGAGGGGACGCCCATGAAGTCGAGCGCCGGGATCGTGATGTTCGGGTTGTTGCCCGTGGTGATCGTGTTCATGGTGCGCGAGTAGCCCATGGCCTCGTCCACGGTGCCGCCGACGAGCGCGACGATCGCCGGGGCCGCAGCCATGGCGAAGCCGCCGATGCCGAAGGTCTCGGTGATCGCCGAGTCGCCCATGTCGAGGCCGGAGTCCGCCGGGGTGTAGCCCGCGAACATCGGTCCCACGACCTGCTGCGCCGGTCCGGTGAACCACTGGCCGCCCGTGCCCGAGACGCGGATGCCGAAGTCGACGCCGTTGCGGGCCATCGTGGTGACCACGGTCGAGTTCTCGATGCCGTTCGCGGCGTCCATCGACGCCTTCGCGGCGACCATCCAGGTCGGGCCGGAGAAGTAGTCGGACGAGGCGACGAAGTCGAAGACCTCGCGCTTCTCCTTCGTGGTGAAGTCCGACTCGAGGATGTACGGGGCCAGCGCCTGGATCAGCAGGGTGGTTCCGGCCACGTTGCGGTTGTGCGCCTCGTCGCCCATGTGCAGCGCCTGCGACAGCATGAGGCGCAGGTCGATCCCGTCGGTGTTCAGCTCCATGGCGCCCGCGAGCACCGGGCCGAACACGTCGCGCATCCAGTTCAGGCGATCGATGACCGACTGGTCGTTCGCGCCGAAGCGGAGGATCTTCGAGAGCTGCTCGGAGAGGTTGGTGTAGGCGGTATTGCCGTGGGTGCGGTTCACGACCCGGTGCACCCACATGCTCGCGCTCGTCACGCCGGCCATCGAGCCGACCGACTGGTGCTCGTGGCACGGGGAGAAGTCGATCTCGCCCGATGCCGCGAGCTCGAACGCCTCGTCGACGTCCTTCGCGAGGCCTTCGAACACGAGCGCGCCGGTGACGGCGCCCTGCATCGGGCCGGACATGCGGGTGAACTCGATCGGGGGACCGGCGTGAAGGATCGTCTTCCTGGTCATGCCCGGGACGGTGTCGATCGCCTGGCCGAAGCCCTCGAGGAACGGTTGTGACGACAGGATCCGCTCGAGCGCGACCTGGTTGGCCGCGTCGATCTTCTCGGCGATCTCGGGACGTTCGAGGCGGCCGAGCGCCGAGATGACCTCGGGGTCGCCGCCGCCCGGCGGGGTCCAGTCCATGAGGACGGTGTCGACGCCCTGCGTCGCCAGGTCCTCGGCGAACATGTCGAGGCCGAGGTTCACCGGCTTGAGGGTGCTTGCGAACAGATCGTTGATGCTCATCCGAGTGCTCCTTGCTTGCCGTGAATTAGGCGACGAACTCGCGGGCCAGCAGGCCCAGGTTGGTGGAGGAGGAGGCGATCGTGACGCCGGCGGCTTCGAGCTTCGCCACCTGGTCCGCGATCGCGGGGGTGTCGAGGTCGGTGCCGAGCACGTAGCCGAGGATCTCGAGGTGCTGGCCGCGAGCGGCCGCGATCGACTTCGCCTCGGTGATGGCGTCGATGGTCACGCCGACCGGATCCTCGTGCGAGCCGAAGCCGAGCACGAAGTCCATGGCGATCACGCCGACCTCGGGATCCTTGGCCTCTTCAACGATGCGCGCGATGCGCAGCGAGGGATCGATCATGGGGTGCGGGCGGCCGTTGGTGAAGTCGTCGTCGCCCATGTCGAGGAAGGTGTGCTCCTTCGACTCGTCGGTCGCGCCGAGGACCTTCTCGGGATCCTTCTGAATGTTCGAGTACACGTTGTCGAACTTCTCGATCGCGGCGAACATCGACTCGTCGCAGAGGGTGCCGCCGCAGAACAGGCCGCGGATGTAGCGCTGCTCCGGCGCGAGCTTTGCGCGCACCTCTTCGATCAGCGGGAGGTTGAGCGGGTGCGTGTCGAGCGTCGACTCGTCGATGCCCGAGGCGACGACCGCTGCGATGGCGAGCGATTTCGTGCCCTGCACCATGGTGACGTTGTCGTAGCCGGACTCGGTGCGATCCGAACCGAGGAAGGTGACGAAGACGGGCTTCGATGCCTTGCCGGCGACGGCGAGCACCTTCTCGGCGACGGCCTCGGCCGGCGGCTTCGAGACGACGACGATGACCCGGGTCTCGGGGTCTGCGTCGAGGGCGCGGATGCCGTCGATCATCGAGATGCCGCCGATGTCGGTCGAGAGGTCGCGGCCGCCGGTGCCGATCAGCTGCGAGACGCCGCCGCCGAAGTCGTGGATCCGGACCGAGACCTCCTGGCTGCCGGTGCCCGATGCGCCGACGACGCCGACCGAGCCGCGGCGCACGGCGTTCGCGAAGGCGAGGCCGGTGCCGTTGATGATGGCGGTGCCGCAGTCGGGGCCCATGACGATGAGGCCCTTCTCGTGCGCGAAGCGCTTGAGATCGAGCTCGTCCTCGACGGGGACGTTGTCCGAGAAGATCATGACGTGCTTGCCGGCGGTCAGCGCCTTGCGCGCCTCGCGGGCGGCGAAGGCGCCGTTCACCGAGATGATCACGAAGTTGGTGTCCGGGACCTCCTCGAAGGCGCGGTCGAGCGTGCGGTATCGGATCGCCGTGGTCTCGCCCGCACCCTGGTTCTTGCGCGAGAGGATGTCGTCGACCGCGGCGATCGCGGCCTCCATGAGCTCGTCGGCCGCATCGACGACGATCATGAGATCGCTCGGCTTCGCCTCGGTGATCGCCGGATCCTCGACGCCGAGGTTCGCGAGCACCTCCTTGTTCATGGGGGTCGCCATGCCGAGAAGCGCCTGCGTCACGCCGTCGACGGCGTTCGCCTTGGTGCTCATCGACATGAGCGAGACCGAGTCGAGGTAGGTGTTCTTCCGGATAGTGATGTGCCTGCTCATCGGATTCCTTTCCTGTGTCGTCCGATCGGGTGGCCGCACGCGGCTCGGCGCGTCCGCGGGACGAGCTCGGCCTCGGACACCCGGTGCACTCTTATGGTATGCCAAATTCTGTGGGAAACGCTGGTGATTTCAGGAGCCTGGCAAAACTGTCGTGTTTTGGTATACGAAGTGCTGCTATGCTGACCGGCATTCGATCGGACGCAGATCCCGGAAGGCTTCCCTCCCGGCATCAGGAGGAGGAAGCCATGCGCGCTGTCGTCGCACTCGGAGGAAACGCCCTCGCCAAGCGCGGCGAGCCCATGACCGCCGACTACTTGCGCAAGAACGTGCGGGAGGCGTGCATCGCCCTCGCGAAGTTCGCCGGCGAGAACGAGGTCGTCATCACGCACGGCAACGGCCCGCAGGTCGGACTGCTGGCGCTGCAGAACTTGGCATACCAGGACGTCGCGGCCTACCCCCTCGACATCCTGGGCGCCGAGACCCAGGGCATGATCGGCTACGTCGTGCAGCAGGAGCTCGCCAATGCGCTGGGCGGCGCCCGCGAGGTCGCCGCGATCCTCACCACCACCGTGGTCGACGAGAACGACCCGGCGTTCGACCGCCCGACCAAGCTCATCGGCCCGCAGTACTCGGCGCACGACGCGGCCGAAGCCGCCGCCGAGTACCGCTGGACCATCGCCAAGGACGGCGACCTGTTCCGCCGGGTGGTGCCCTCGCCCGTTCCCCAGTCGATCGCGCAGGCCCCGCTCATCAGCCGCCTGCTCGACGCCGGAACCCTCGTGGTCTGCGTCGGCGGCGGCGGCGTCCCCGTGAAGCAGGAGTCCTCGGGCCGTCGCGTCGGCGTGCAGGCCGTGGTCGACAAGGACGCGGCGAGCGCCGCGCTCGCCGCCGAGATCCACGCGGACACGCTCATCATGCTCACCGACGGCGACTACGTCAGCGAGAACTGGGGCACCCCCGAGCAGCGCGACATCCTGACCGCTTCGGCCGACGCCGTCGCCGCGATGCGCTTCGCCGAGGGATCGATGCAGCCCAAGATCGACGCCGCCATCCGCGTCGCCCGCGCCGGCGGACGGGTGCTCATCGGCCCGCTCGACCGCCTCGATGATCTGCTCGCGCGCCGGATCGGCACCGAGATCGTGCCGCAGCACGAGGCGGGCATCGTCTGGGTCGAGAAGGCCGCGAAGAAGAAGTAGGCGACGCCGTTGCCCGGGATCCCGTTCGCTTCGTCGGCCGTGCTGGCCGACGAAGCGTGGCGACCCCTGATCGCATCGGCCCGCACCGAGGCGCGCAGCGCCGCGATCACGACGGCGTTCGCGCACGCCGTGAACCTGGAGCTCGGCGGGGCGCAGTTCACGCTGCTCGCCGCCGGGGGGCGACCCGCACCCGGTGTGCTGATCACCGACCGTTCCGACTTCTCGGGGGTGCGCGCCGGGGACCGCGTCGTCATCCGGGCCGGCGGCATCGAGGTCGGCGGCCGGGGAGGCCTCGCGGTCGACCTGCGCGGGGTCGGCTACTTCGACAGCCGCGTGGAACCGGTCGCGGGGCGGGATCCGTTCGGCGAGGGCGAGCCGCCCTGCAGCATCGACCCGCCCGGCCCGAGGGGCCGGCTCGATCCCCGCAGCGTCGCGGGGCTGCTCGCCGAGACCGCCCGCCCGGGCTCCTTCGTCCCCGCGGAGAACGGGCCCCCGTTCGAACGCGCCGTCGGAGCGCGTCTCGCCATCGCCCGCTCCGCCTTCGGGCTCGCGCTCGCGGCCGAGATCCGAGGGGCCGCCCCGTCCGCGGCCCGCTCCGCCGCCCGCCCGCCCGTCGCATCGCCGGAGCTGCGCCGCGCGGTCGCCGGGCTCGTCGGGCTCGGCATCGGTCTGACCCCGTCGGGCGACGACTACCTCGTCGGAACGCTCGTCGCGCTCTCCGCCCATCCCGACGCCGAAACCGCACGCGGGGCCGTCGCCGTCGCGGTCCGAGAGCTCCTCGGATCGGCCGACGGGCGGGACCGCACGACCGCGGTCAGCCGGCACTTCCTGCTCGCTGCGTGCGAGCGCGCGTTCCACAGCGACCTCGCGGCTGCGGCGCGCGCCGTGCTCCTCGGCGACCCCGCTGCACCCGCGGCGTTCGCCGCCGCAGCAGCGATCGGTTCGACCTCGGGCACCGACGCCCTGTTCGGGCTGGTCGACGCGTACGCGGCGCTCGAGACTCCCGGGGACGGGCGCCCCTGCGCGCACGATCGCCCCGCGGAATCCGTGATCCTCAGGGCCGGTTCCCCGGCCCTCGATTCCGAAGGTGGTACTCCATGACCGAAATCCAGTGGCCCGAGGCCGTCGCGACCGCGACCGCGGACGAGGTGCGCGCCGTGATCGCCGCGGGCGCCGACGTCGACGCCACGGCGAGCAGCGAGCAGCAGCGCTCCTCGGCCGTGCTGATCGCGGCGCGCGCGCGCAACTTCGCGGCGTTCGATGCGCTCGTCGCCGCGGGCGCCGACATCGACGCGCAGAACCGGATCAAGCTGAACCCGCTGCTCTGGGCCTGCATCAACGACGACCTCGAGGTCGCGCGCCGCGCGGTCGAGGCGGGCGCCGACCTCGAGCGGACGACCCGCTTCGACGGGGTCGGGATCCACCCGACGGCCGAGAAGGGGTACGTCGAGCTGACGCGCTACCTCGCGACGCTGCCCGACATGAACGTCAACCACACGAACCTCTGCGGATGGACTCCGCTGCTTGAGGCCGTGATCCTGCGCGACGGCGGCGAAGCGCAGCAGGAGATCGTGAGGATCCTGCTCGACGCGGGAGCCGACCCCGGCATGACCGACCAGTGGGGCGTCTCGCCGCTCGAGCACGCCGAGAAACTCGGCTTCACCGAGATCGCCGAGCTGCTGCGGGCGGCCGGGGCCTAGGGGCGGATCCGTCGGCATGCCCCGTTCGCGGCGCGCTCCCCGTAGGGTGAGGGCATGAGCGAGTACCGGCACGTCGTGCGCAAGTGGGTCAAGCCCGAGGATCTCAACCAGCACGGCGCGCTCTTCGGCGGGCGCCTGCTGCAGTGGGTCGACGAGGAGGCCGCGATCGTCGCGGTCACGCAGCTCGGCACCGTCGACGTGGTGACGCGGCACATGTCGGCGATCGACTTCTCGGCCCGGGCCGATCGCGGCGACCTGCTCGAGCTCGAGTACCGGGTGTTCGCGTTCGGGCGCACCTCCATCACGCTGAGCTGCCGCGTCGAGAACGCGGTCACCGGCGCCGAAGTGCTGACGCTCGAGCGGATCGTGTTCGTCGCGGTCGACCGCGAGGGGCTGCCGCTCGCGCACGGCCGGACCGAGGCGACGGTGGGCACCGAGCGCCTGCGCGCCCGCATCGGCTAGGGGCGTGGGCCGGCCGGGACCGCCGTCGAGCGGCGCCAAACCAGCCGAATCGAACCGGGAAGGGCGTGATTGCCGCCACTCGACGGGATTCAGCCCGACGAGATTCGGCCGGGGCGACGATCAGCCCGTGGCGGGCGCCGGTCCCGACGCACGGCGGCCGATGAGGTCGGCGTGCAGCGCCAGGGTGAGATTGGTGACGGCGAACGCCGAAGCGATAGGCGCCCCGATCGCCGCCTCGATGCGTCCCAGCCGGTAGCGGACCGTGTTCGGATGCACGAACAGCTGCTCGGCGGTGCGGGCGATGCTCTGCTCGGCGGCCAGGTAGACGGCCAGGGTCTCGCGCAGCTGCGGCGAGCGGATCGGGTCGAGCGCCGCCGCGGTACGCTGCTCCAGCTGACGCGGGTCGACGTGCGCCAGCGCCCAGGTCGCGAGGTCGATGCGATCCATGCGAGTGGGCTCCAGGAACGACGGCGCCTCGGCGGAGGCGGCCCAGCGCCGGGCGATGCCGAGCGCGGTCTCCGCCTCGCGCGCGCTGTCGGCCACGCGCGTCAGCTCGGCGAACGGCGCAGATGCGCCGACGAGCAGGGTGCGGGTGAGCGAGTCGATCCAGCGTGCGCTCGCGTCGCTCTCGGGCACCAGCGCGGCGAGCGTCGCCGGCGCGTCGGCGTCGGCGCGGCGCAGCATGACGAGCAGTGGGAGCTCCTCGGCGCGGGCGCGCTGCGCCAGATGGTCCAGGTGCGCCTCGGTCGCCGAGGGACCGTCGAACGGTGCGAGCTCGAGCGCGCGGACCGATGCGTAGGCGGGGAAGCGGAACTGGGCGAGCCGGGCCCAGAACCGGTGCTCTCGGGCGGGGAGCACGCCGTCGTGCAGGCTCGCGAGCAGCTGCTCGTTGTCCCGCCGATCGCGCCGGCTCGCGCCGTACTGGATGCCGTGCACCGCACCGAGCAGCCGCTCGGAGGTATCGAGCAGGATCTCGCCGAGGCGGACGAGGGTCTCGGGGGTGCGGCTCGCCAGCGCGATAACGTGCACGCTGTCGCGCAGCGAGACTCGTCGGGTGAGCACCCGCCAGCGCCCTATCGGGACGTCGAGCTCGCGGCGGTTGGTCTGCGCGATCTCGTTCCAGATGAGCTGGATCGGGGCTTCCCCGGTGCTCGCGACGACCGATCCCTCGAAGTCGTAGACGATCGCGGTGCCGTGGCAGAGCGCGCTGATGCGGGAGACCAGCGCGGGCAGCGGGTCGGTCGTCGAGATCGCCGACAGCAGTGCGTTGGTGATGTCGAGGGAGGCCGCCAGGCGCTCGGTCTCGGACAGCGGCGGCGGTGCCGGAACGTCCATGTTCGGCCTCCGATCGTGCGGTTCGGAAGTACGGTTTGTGCGAACGAGAGGATTCGCCCCCTCATCTTCGCCAGAATTTGGAGAATCCACAATGCGTTGCGTGGAATGCTGCGCATTCTCCAGTGACCTCGGTGCTGCGCCCCACGAAGGTGGGATGCATCCGGAACTCAATGACGAACTTCAGGAGGAAGCCCATGAGCAGTGTCCGTGTCGCGGTCGACGTCGGAGGGACGTTCACCGACGTCTGCATCTTCGATGACGACACCCAGCAGATGCGCGTGACCAAGGTGCCGTCGACGCCCAGCGATCCGATGATCGCGGTGATGAACGGGGTCGAGCGCGGCGAGATCGACCTGAGCGACGTCGCGCTCTTCTCGCACGGCACCACGGTCGCGACGAACGCGCTGATCACCCGCAACTTCCCGGCCGCCGCGCTCGTGACGACCCGCGGATTCCGCGACGTGCTCGAGATCCGCGACGGCACCAAGGACGACCTCTGGGACGCCTACAACGACGTCTCGGAGCCCTACATCCGTCGCCGGGACCGCTTCGAGGTCACCGAACGCATCGACTACAACGGCAGCACCATCACCCCGCTCGACGAGGGCGAGGCGCGCGAGCTCGCCGAGCTGTTGCGCCGCCGCGGCGTCAAGACCATCGCCGTCTGCTTCCTGAACTCCTACGCGAACGCCGCGCACGAGACCCGCATGCGCGAGATCCTCGAGGAGACGATCCCCGACGCGACCGTCTCGACCTCCGCCGAGGTGCTGCCTGAGATCTTCGAGTACCCCCGCTTCAACACGGCCGTCGCGAACGCCGTGCTCGCGCCCCTCGTCTCGGGCTACGTGAACCGCCTCGCCGACCGGCTCCGCGACGGCGGCTACGCGGGCGACCTGCTGCTGCTCCACTCGGGCGGCGGATCCATGACCCCGCGCCTCGTCGAGAAGTTCCCCGTCCGGCTCGCGGCCTCCGGCATCGCCGCCGGCGCGATCTCGGCGAAGCACATCGCCCAGCAGTGCGGCTACGACAACGCGGTGAGCCTCGACATGGGCGGCACCTCGACCGACATCGCGCTCGTCGCCGACGGCGAACTGCGGGTCTCCCAGGAGTGGCAGGTCGAGTACGGCCACCCCATCATCTTCCCCTCGATCGAGGTGCTCACCATCGGCGCGGGCGGAGGATCGCTGGCCCACATCGACATCGCGGGCTCCCTGCGCAACGGCCCGCAGTCGGCCGGCGCGGATCCCGGGCCCGCCTGCTACGGCACGGGCGGCGATCAGCCGACCAACACCGACGCGAACGTCGTGCTCGGCCGGCTCGGCACCTCGCTCGCCGGCGGCGTGAAGCAGCTCGACCGCTCGCTCTCCGAGCAGGCGATCGCCCGGGTCATCGCCGAGCCGCTCGGCATGGGGCTCGAGGAGGCCGCGCAGGCGATCGTCTCGGTCGCGAACGCCAACATGGCCGACGCCGTCCGCCTCGTCTCGATCCGCCGCGGCTACGACCCCCGGGACTTCGCCCTGCTCGCCTTCGGCGGCGCCGGCGCCCTGCACGGCGCGGACGTCGCCCGAGAGCTCGGGATCCCGACCGTCGTGGTGCCCCCGAGCCCCGGCGTCACCTCGGCCATGGGATGCCTGCTGGTCGACATCCAGCACGACTTCGCCCAGATGTACACGGGCCTCGCGTCCGGCGCCGACGAGGAGGGGATCGAGCAGGCCTTCGTCGAGCTCGAGACCGAGGCTTCAGCCCGACTGCGGCACGAGGGCGTCGCGAGCGAGGACGCGATCCTGCAGCGCAAGATCTCGATGCGCTACCAGGGGCAGTGGCGCTCGCTGCAGGTGCCCATGGGTACCGGCCCCGGCGCGATCGCCCGCGCGGTGCGCACCTTCCACGAGCAGTACGAGCGCGAGTTCGCGTTCCGCCAGGACGATGCACCCGTCGAGGTCTACCAGCTGCACCTCGGCGCGGTCGGCAAGATCCCGAAGCCCTCGTTCCGTCCGACCGAGCCCGTCCCGCAGGCGCCCGGCGCGCCCGCCGAGCGCCGCCCCGTCTACTTCGGCGGCGACGGCTGGGTCGACACCCCCGTCTACGACCGCGACGCGCTCGCCGCGGGCACCGCGTTCGCCGGTCCCGCGATCGTGAACCAGCTCGACTCCACGACGGTGGTCCCGCCGCACACCCGCGCCGAGATCGACGAGTGGCTCAACATCCGCATCCACCTCGAGGAGGTCACCCGATGAGCACCACCACCGCACCCGCGACCCGCGCCGGCGAGGCGCGCCGGACCGCGCTCGACCCCGTCACCTTCGAGGTGCTGAAGAACGCCTTCGCGACGAGCGTCGACCTCATGAGCGAGCAGATCCTGCGCACCTGCTACTCCTTCGTCATCTACTCGCGCGACTTCTCCTCGGCGCTCTGCGACAAGCACGGCAACACGGTCATGCAGGGATCGGGCGACATCGCGGTGCACGTCGGCACGCTCCACTTCCAGGCGAAGGCCGTGATCGAGGAGTTCGGCGACGACATCCACCCGGGCGACGTCTTCGCGATCAACGACCCCTACCGGGGCGGCACCCACTTCAACGACGTCTCGTTCGTGCGGCCCGTCTTCTCGGAGGGGCGGATCATCGCCTACGCGCAGAACAAGGGGCACTGGGCCGACATCGGCGGCAAGGTGCCCGGATCCTTCGACGTCTCGGCGGCCGAGCACTTCGGCGAGGGCCTGCGGATCACGCCGATCCGCGTCTGGTCGCAGGGCAAGTTCCTGCACGACGTCGCCCAGCTGCTCGTCGCCAACACCCGGGCCCCCGAGCAGGCGCTCGGCGACCTGCACGCGCAGTCCGAGGCGACCGCGGTGTGCGAGCGCGAGGTGCTGCGGCTCGTCGAGCGCTACGGCACCGAGACCGTCGAGCTCGCGATGCAGGAGACGCAGGACTACGTCGAGCGCACCGTGCGCCGCCGCCTCGAGGAGCTCCCGCGCGGACGCTGGGAGACCGTCGACTACCTCGACCTCGACCCGGGCAAGCCGGAGGGGCTCGTCCCCGTGAAGATCGTCATGACCCTGGACGGCGAGGGGATCCACTACGACCTGGAGGGCAGCGCCGAGGTCGTCGACACGTTCCTCAACTCGGGCTACGGCACCACCTTCTCGGCGATCTACGCGGGCACCAAGACCTTCTTCCCGGACGTCCCGCTCAACTCCGGCTTCTACGCCGCCGTCACGGCCGACATCGGGCCGGAGGGAACCGTCGTCAACGCCGGATGGCCCTACGCGGTCACCGGATTTTGCTCGGGCCCGTACGAGAAGCTCATGAACGGGATCTTCGAGATCTGGTCGCAGATCATGCCCGAGCGGGCCATGGCCTGCGCGTTCAATCTCGAGTACCTGCTCGTCGGTGGGCGCGACGCCCGGCGCGAGGAGAACCCGTACTTCATGTGGTACGACTGGATGGCCGGCGGCTGGGGCGGCCGCTCCTCGAAGGACGGTTCGAGCGCCACCGCGCCCGTGTTCGGCGTCGGCCTCGCGGTGCAGGCCTGCGAGGGGCAGGAGCGCCTCACGCCCGTGCTCACCACGATGCACCAGATCGGCACCGATTCGGGCGGGCCCGGCCGGTTCCGCGGCGGCTGCGGCGTCGAGAAGGGCGGCATGATCACCGACGCCGACGCCTCGGTCATGAGCTACTGCTGCGACCGCGCCCGCTCGATCACGTGGGGCATCGAGGGCGGCCTGCCGTCGATCCCGCACGGGGTCTGGCTCAACCGCGACTCCGACAGCGAGCGGTTCCTCGGGTCCATCTTCTCCTCGGTGCCGGTGCAGCCGGGCGATACCTTCTACCGGCCTTCGGCGGGCGGCGGCGGATTCGGCGATCCCCTGCACCGCACGCCGGAGGAGGTGCTCGAGGACGTCATCGATGGCTACGTATCGATCGAGCGCGCCTCGGCCGACTACGGCGTCGTGATCCTGCCCGTCGACCCCGAGCTCGACCGCTACGAGATCGACCGCGAGGCGACCGCGACCCAGCGATCCTGGATCCGCACCCACCGGGCCGAGTGGCTCGAAGCCGACGCGGAGGGCGTCGCGCAGCAGTACCGGGCCGGCGAGATCGACCTGCTCGACGTGATCCGACGCCACGGCGTCGTGCTCGACTGGGGCACCGGTGAGCTGTTCGCCGAGACCACCCGCCAGCATCGCGAGCAGATGCAGCGCCGCTCCGCGGCGCACTGGGGCGCCTGACCCCGCACGTCGGGGCCCGGCGATCCCTCAGCGCCGGGCCCCGGCCCCACCCTGTTCCCCGGAACGGTGCAGTTGCCCGAAATGATCCGGATTCTTCCGGCATCTGCACAGTATTCGCACGCTTCGCGTCACCCCACGATTGAGGGTGTCGCGCGAGACCGGGCCCCGAGGGTCCCGTCCTCCCGACTTCGACGCGGCACGGTCCGCCGGCGAAGAACCCTGCCGCGATGCGGCGGCCGCGCAGCGACGCGTCGGCCTGCGCAGAAACGGCGCACCCGAATACCAATGGAGGTATGAACCGTGAGCTTGAACCTCACCGGGAGCAACGACGATGTCGAAGCGACCGACGCACTCGCCCGCGAGGGCAACGACGACGATCAGATGAGCCGCGGCTCGCTCGCGCTGGCCTGGTACGGCGTCGCGAGCGCATTCTTCTTCGTCTACATCGGCGCCGCCATGGCCGCCGCCTACGGCACCGCGAACGCGATCATCGGCATCGTCCTGACGATCATCGTCTACGGCGCCATCAACGCCGTGCTGTCGAAGTACGCCATCAACAACCGCACGACGGTCGCGCAGTTCTCGCGCACGATCCTCGGCACCGCAGGATCCTCGATCGCGACGATCATCTTCGCCCTCGTCGCGATCTACTACGCCGTGTTCGAGGGATCGATCGTGGCCTACGCGCTCATGGCGGCGTTCGGCGGCCCGATGTGGCTGTGGAGCCTCGTGGTGGTCGTCTACTCGACGCCGCTCATCATCGGCGGCGTGCGCCGCTTCCTCGACAAGCTCAACGGCTGGCTGATGCCGCTGTACTTCTTCGGCCTGATCGCCGCGGTCATCTGGGCGGGCGCCGTGTACGGCTTCGGCGACGCCTGGCTCACCCACGCGCCGAAGGTCGAGCTGCCCTTCGTGTCGGGCGGTCCCGGCTGGCTCGCGACCTTCGCCGGCTACATGGGCATCTGGATCATGATGATGTTCACCATGGACTACGCCGCCCTCGGCAAGCGCAAGGATGTGAAGTTCCACCAGCGCTTCACCTTCGGACCGCTGTTCTACGTGCTCGCCTACGGCTTCTCGGCGTTCGTCGGCATCTTCCTCACCTTCACGATCCCCGGCATGGAGGTGTCGGAGACCGGCGTCGCCGGCGGCATCGTGAACCTGATGGGGATCTTCGGCCTCATCGTCATCATCGCCTCGCAGACCCGCATCAACACGGCGAACTACTACCTGGGCGCCGCGAACCTGCGGGCGTTCGGCGAGCGGGTGCTTCGGCTGCGGCTGCCGAACCTCGCCTGGGTGCTCATCTCCTCAGTGATCATCTTCCTGCTGATGCTGCTGCCCATCGTGCAGTACCTCCTGCTCGCTCTCGCCTGGCAGGGCGTGCTCGTGACCGCCTGGGTGGCGATCGCGCTCACCCACGTGCTGCTCGACGGCGGACGGCACCAGGAGCACGCGGCGATCGGCGACCGGCACTACCGGGCCTTCAACAGCAACGGCCTCATCTCGTGGATCGTGGGCACCGTGATCGGCCTGATCATGCTCCAGCTCGGCACGATCGACCCGGCGCTGGCCGGAGTCGGGTCCACGTGGGGTCCGATCCTCACGGCGGTGTCGGCCGCGGTGGTCTACGCCCTGCTGTGGCGGGTGCGCCCCACCAGCCGCACCGGCCTCATCCCCGTCGTGGGAGCGGGCGCCGCGCGCTGATCGCCCCGTTCGGCAGGCACCCGTCATCCTGCGTGAGGAACGAATCGCAGGATCCTGCGACTCCTCCGTCGCGCAGGATGACGGGTGCCTCGCGCTTCCGTTCGCTGGACTGCCCGCGCCGGCGCGACCTAGTACGGCTCGAGATCCACGAGTCGGAGGGCGAGCAGGCAGGTCGCCTTGCCGTCGAGGGTGTCGAGGGGGAGCCCGAGCAGCTGTTCGATACGGCGCAGCCGGTAGCTCAGCGAGTTGCGGTGGATGAACAGCTCCTCGCAGGTGCGCGAGGGCTGGGCGTCGTTGCGCAGCCAGACCCGCAGCGTCGGCAGCAGCTCGGTGGTGCGCTGCTCGTCGTGCTCCAGGAGCGGGGCGAGGAACCGTTCCGCGGACTCGCGCGCACCGCGTCCGGCGGCGGCCGCGACGACGGCGCCGAGGCCCAGCGCCGGCGCGGTCACCGGGTGCTCCACGTGCCGCACGAGATCGAGCGCGTGCACGAGCGCGATCCGCAGCTCGTCGATGGTGCGGGTCGGGGGCCGGAACACGAGCGGCAGGTTCGGCTGCAGCTGCTCGAGCCGCTCGGTGAAGCGCAGGGGTTCGTCCCGGGGGAACTGCGCGAGGGCGATGAGCCGGTCGTCGATCTCGGTCACGCGGACGTCGTTGAACGCGTCGTGGAGCGCGATCCGGAGCTTCCACGCGGCGGCCGCGTGCTCGCCGCGCAGGTCCGCGACGACGAGCGAGGTCTCGGCCCGGCGGCTCAGCCCGAGCTCGTGGAAGGCGTCGGCGACGTCGCTGCGCGTGGCCTCCGACCAGGCGATGCACCGGTTCACGAAGCGCTGCATGTCGTGGTGGCTGTTCGCGTCGACCGCGACCGATCGATTCAGCTGGAGGGCGAGGATCGAGCTGACGGGCGCGAGCAGCGCCTCGATCTCGGACGCCGAGCCGTAGAGGCGCACCGCCAGCTGGCAGGGCTGGCTGAGCCCCATCGGGAGCGGCATCGCGAGCACGTCGGGCTGGGCCGCCCGGCTCTTCCCCTCGCGCCAGGTGACGCTCTCGGGGTACTGCGCGATCAGCGAGTCGAAGGCGTCGTAGACGGCGACGGGTAGTTCGAGCGCGGCGTAGATCGCGGCGAGCAGGGTGGCGACCTCGGCACCGCGGCTCGCGAGCCGGGCGCACTCGTCGGCGAGCGACCATCCCCGGTCGTAGCGCGCGATCTGCTCGGCCTCGAGCATGCCCTCCACGTACTGGTCGATCTTGAGCAGCGGCACCGACGCCGGCACTTCGAGCAGGGGCAGGTCGTGGCTCACGCATGCCTCGACGAGGCCGCGGGGGAGCTCCGCGTGCGCGATCCCGACCGCGAAGCCGAGCGCGGCGACCGGGACCCGGGCGAGACGCTCGACGTAGCCGTCCCAGATGCTCTGCTCCGAGAAGTTCATGCCGATCCCGGCGGTGAGCAGCAGCACGTTGGGGTCGAGGAACGGGGTCGGATCGAGGTGCTCGGTCGGGGCGCAGCGCGTGATCTCCTGCGCGAGCCGCTTCGGGCCCGTGGGGGTCTCGAGGCGCAGCTGCAGGCTGTGCTCGATGATCAGATCGGACACTCGCATCGTCTCGGCCTCTCGCATCTGCCTGAAATTCGCAGGGACATTCGTGCAGTTGCATAATAACCACGCTCCGGGCGCTCCGCGTAGCTTGGTCCGCATGACCACACAACGTCGTGACATCGCTCTCGTGAACTCGGACATGGGGGAGGCCTTCGGTCTCCACACCTTCGGCAACGACCCGGCGCTCATGCCGATCATCGACGTCGCGAACGTCGCCTGCGGGTTCCACGCCGGCGATCCCGCGGTCATGGAGGCGACCGTGGCGCTCGCGAAGCAGCACGGGGTCCGCGTCGGCGCCCACCCGGGGCTCCCCGACCTCGTCGGCTTCGGGCGCCGCGAGATGAAGCTGAGCCCTGCGGAGGTCGAGAGCCTGATCCGCTACCAGATCGGCGCCCTCACCGGATTCCTGCGCGGGCACGACCTGCCCCTCAACCACATCAAGCCGCACGGCTCGCTCTACGGCATGCTCGCCCGCGACGAGGAACTGATGCTGGGCGCGGTGCGCGTCGCCCGGGACTACGGCGTGCCGGTCTTCGGCATCGCCGGATCCGCCCACCAGCGGGTCGCCGAGCGCGAGGGCGTCGAGTTCGTCGGCGAGCTCTACGTCGACCTCGACTACAACGCCGACGGCGGGCTCATCATCCTCCGGCAGCCGCACGCGACCGACCCCGAGGCCGCGGCCGAGCGGACACGCCGCGCGGTGCTCGAGGGCGTCGTCGCCGCCGAGGACGGGACCGACATCCCCATGAGCTTCGGCAGTATCTGCGTCCACTCCGACACCCCGAACGCCGCCCTGGTCGCCCGCGCCGTGCGCGAGGCCCTCGCGTCGCTCTGACACGCCCCACCCACCGAACCCCAGTCGCCGGCCCGCCGCATCGACGCGGCCCGCAGCACCCATCGAGAAAGAGACCGCACAGCCTCATGAGCACGCAGATCATCGCCCCGATCCCGGGAATCTTCTACCGCCGCCCCGCCCCGGACAAGCCGGCGTTCGTCGAGATCGGCGACGCGGTCGAGGCGGGCCAGACCATCGGCGTCATCGAGATCATGAAGCAGTTCACCGAGATCCGGGCGGAGGTCGCCGGCACGGTGACCTCCTTCGGCCCCGAGGACAACGGAATGGTCGGCCCCGGCGACGTCATCGCGACGATCGACTGAGCCGGCCCGCCGAAGCAGACGCAGAGCAGCACCGAAGGAGCGACGAGTGAAGAAGCTGTTGATCGCCAACCGTGGCGAGATCGCGGTCCGGATCATCCGGACCGCGCGCGAGATGGGGATCGCGACCGTCGCGGTCGTGAGCGAGGGGGATCGCGGGTCCAACGCCGAGCGCCTGGCCGACGAGTCGGTGGTGATCGGTCCGGCCCCGGCCGGCCTCAGCTACCTCAACCACGAGGCGATCCTCGCCGCAGCCGCCCAGACGGGCGCCGACGCGATCCACCCCGGGTACGGCTTCCTCTCGGAGAACGCCGTTTTCGCGCGCCGGGTACGCGACGCGGGCATCACCTGGGTCGGGCCGACCCCCGAGGCCATCGAGCTCATGGGCGACAAGTCCCGCGCGCGGCAGGCGGCCATCGAGGCAGGCGTGCCCGTGCTCTCCGGCACCGACGGCGCGCTCGACACCGACGGCGACATCGAGGCGATCGCCGACGAGATCGGCTACCCCCTGGTGGTCAAGGCCTCGGCGGGCGGCGGCGGGCGCGGCATCCGACGCATCGCATCGCGCGAGGAGGTGCGCAGCACCGTCGAGGTCGCGCAGGCCGAGGCGCTCGCCGCCTTCAACTCCCGCGAGGTCTACTTCGAGCGCTTCGTCACCGCGGCACGGCACGTCGAGGTGCAGATCTTCGGCGACGGTGAGACCTGGGTGCATCTCGGCGACCGCGACTGCTCGATGCAACGGCGGCAGCAGAAGGTGATCGAGGAGGCGCCCGCTCCGGGCCTGCCCGACGAGCTGCGGCAGCGGATGCGGGACACCTCGGTCGAGCTCGCGCGGCAGTCCGCCTACGTGGGCGCCGGGACCATCGAGTTCCTGTACGACCCGCAGCGTCAGGAGGTCGCGTTCATCGAGATGAACACCCGCCTGCAGGTCGAGCACCCGATCAGCGAGGCGATCACCGGGATCGACCTGGTGCGCGAGCAGCTGCGCATCGCCTCGGGCGAGAAGCTCGGGTACACCCAGGACGACATCTCGTTCGAGGGCCACGCCTTCGAGTTCCGGATCAACGCCGAGGACCCCGAGAACAACTTCATGCCGAGCCCCGGCCGCATCGAGCAGCTCGACCTCTCGGGCGGCCCGGGCGTCCGCGCCGACTTCGGCTTCTCGGCCGGGCAGACCGTGGTCCCGTTCTACGATTCGCTGCTCGGCAAGCTCATCGTCTGGGCGCCGGACCGGGAGCAGGCGCTCGCGCGCGCCGCTCGCGCGCTCGGCGAGGTCGAGATCAGCGGGATCAAGTCGACCGTGCCGCTCATGCGCCGGCTCGTCGCGCTCGAGGACTTCGCCGCCGCGCAGCACCACACGACCTACATCGAATCGGTGAGCGGACTGCTGGAGGGAAACGCATCATGACCCTGCCCGAACAGGCCCGGTACAGCTGGGGCGGCGACGAGTTCCTGCTCGTCGAGATCGCGCCCGACATGTCGCTCGAGGCGAACTTCGTCGCCAACACCATGGCGCACGGGCTCGAGGAGCAGCGGCTCGACGGCGTCATCGACATCTGCCCCGCGAACGCCTCGCTGCTCGTCCGCTTCGACCCCGACCGGCTCGCGCACACCGAGCTCATCGAGCGGCTCCGCGCCCTCGAGGGCGAGGTGCGCCGGGCGACGGTGCAGGAGCTGCCGACCCGGGTGATCGAGGTGCCCGTCTGGTACGCGGATCCCTACACCCGCGAGACCGAGACCCGGTTCCGCGAGGGGTTCCACCAGCGTCCCGCCGGCACCGACCTCGACTACGCGGCCGAGGTGAACGGGCTCGCCGACGCGGACGAGTTCATCCGACGGCACCACGAGACCCCGTGGCTCGTGTCGATGGTGGGCTTCGTCGCCGGACTCCCGTTCCTGTTCCAGCTCACCCCGCGGGAGCGGCAGCTCCAGGTGCCGAAGTACCTGAGCCCGCGCACCGACACCCCGCCGCTCACGCTCGGCATCGGCGGCTGCTTCACCGCGCACTACTCGGTGCGCGGCGCGGGCGGCTACCAGATGCTCGGGATCACGCCGACCCCTATCTTCGATCCCGAGCAGCGGCTCGCCGACTTCAGCGACTTCATGGTGCTGTTCCGCACGGGCGACATCGTCAAGTACCGTCCCGTCGACGAGGCCGAGTACCGCGAGATCGAAGCCGCCGTCGCCGACGGGAGCTACCGCTACCGCCAGGCCCCGGTCACCTTCTCCCTCTCCGAGGCGCTCGCCGATCCCGAGGCCTCCAACCGCGCACTCCTGGAGGCCCTCGATGCCGCTTGAGATTCAGACCCCCGGTCTCGCGACCACCGTGCAGGATCGCGGCCGCTTCGGCTACTACCGCTTCGGGATCCCCCAGGGCGGCGCGATGGATCAGTACGCCGCGACCCTCGCGAACCGGCTCGTCGGCAACGGCCCCGATGCCGCGGTGCTCGAGGCGACCTACCTCGGGCCGACGCTCACGACCGACGAGGACGTGGTCGTCGCGGTCACCGGCGCCCCGGTCGACGTGCAGGTGAACGGTGCGCCCGCCGAGCAGAACGTCCGCCTCGAGCTCTCCGCCGGCGATCAGCTGTCCTTCGGCATGATCCGCGGCGGGACCAAGTACTTCATCGCGGTGGCGGGCGGAATCGATGTGCCCGAGGTGCTCGGCTCGCGCTCCACCTATCCGATCGGCAAGCTGGGCGGCTTCGAGGGGCGCGCGCTGCAGGCCGGGGACCGGATCCCGGTGGGGACGCCCGCGCCGAGCGAACGCGCAGTGCTCGACCGGATCCCCGACTCCTGGCTGCCGAGCTACGAGCGCCAGGTCGAGGTGCGGGTGCTGCTGGGGCTCTACGATCACAAGCTCACCGCCGAGGGGCTCGCCAACCTCACGGAGGCCGAGTGGACCCTCACCCCGGTCGCCGACCGCATGGGGCTCCGCTTCGACGGGCCGGGCGCACCCTGGAAAGCCGAGGAGCAGCCGTTCGGCGCCGGGCAGGACCCGTCGAACATCACCGACGCGGGCTACGCCGTCGGATCGATCCAGATCCCGGGCGGCACGCAGCCGATCGTGCTGCACTGCGACGCGGTCTCGGGCGGCGGGTACGCCCAGGCCGGAACCGTCATCAGCGCCGACATGGACCTGTTCGCCCGGATGGCTCCGGGCGTCGCGGTGCGCTTCGCGCCTGTGACGATGGAGCAGGCGCTCGCGGCGCGCGCCGAGCGGCGCTCCCGCATCGAACGGGTCTGGGCTTAGGAGGAACGCATGCCATTGGTCACCGTCAAGCTGTTCGAGCACCGGCTCCAGGAGGATCCCGAGCTCGCCCGTCGTCTCGCGGTCGCGATCGACGAGGTCGTCGCCGAGCACTGCACCCCCGCGAACGGGGCGCGCCCCGACACCTGGGTGACCGTCGAGGGGGTCCCGCGTACGCAGTGGACCTTCAACGGCGAGATCCGCTGACCGCTCCGCTCGCCCGCGCCGGGCCGGCCGCTCCTGCGGCCGGCCCGGCGCTTTTCGGCGAGGGCTCTCCCGCCCGGTGAAATCCTCGGACACAATGGGGACAGGTCCGGTGCCGCACAGGCATCGGCTTCCCGCTGCAAAGGAGACACCATGTCCACCCCCGAAACCTCCACCGAGCGGCACGCGGTCGACGCGATCCGCGTCATCTTCGGTCTCGGCGGCCTGATCGCGCTGATCGTCGGAATCCTGATCCTCGTCAACCCGCTGAAGTCGGGCGCGATCGCCCTGCAGGTCACCGCGGTGATCCTCGCGGTCTACATGGTCGGTGCCGGCGTGGTGTCGCTCGGCACGGCGATCTTCTCGAAGACGCTGAGCGGCTGGTCGCGCACCGGCAATATCGTGCTCGGCATCCTCTACGTGATCGCCGGCATCGTCGTGATGGCGAACCTCGCCGCCTCGGCCGCCTTCCTCGCCCTGTTCGCGGCGATCGCGATCGGCATCATGTGGCTGTTCGAGGGCATCTTCGCCCTGAGCACGCTCAAGAAGAGCGGCAACAGCGCCTGGACGATCATCTTCGCGATCATCAGCATCCTCGCCGGCTTCTCGCTCATGCTCACCCCGATCTGGGGTGCGGTCTACCTCTGGATCTTCGGCGGCGTCTCGCTCGTGATCCTCGGCATCATCCAGATCGTGCGCGCCTTCAAGGTCAAGGCGGTCGAGGCCGAGTAACCGCTCGCAGCCGCTCCGCGCTGAAGGAGATTCGGACTCGGAACGAGTCTCGCGGAAGGGATCTCCTTCCGAGCCCGGATCTCCTTCTGTGCGTTCGGGGGCCTGTC
>NZ_LAYO01000029.1 GCF_000980875.1 Leucobacter sp. Ag1
CGAGCCGACCCGGGCCGGCGACGGCCCGGGTTCCGCGGAGCAGGCCGAGCGCGCGCTCGCGACGCTCCTGGCCGATGGCCTCGTCGTCGCGGAGGGCGACCGGATCCGGCTGCCCTGAGCCGCACGCGCAACCGCGGCGCCCGCCGCCGAGGTGGCAGTTGTCCATGGAATACGCCGGGATTCCGTGGACGACTGCAACCTCGACGGTCAGCAGGGCTCGGGAATGAACGACTACCATGCCCGGCATGAGCATCAGACTGGAGAACGTCGGCATCGCCGTACGCGACCTCGAGGCGACCATCGCCTTCTTCACCGACCTCGGCCTCACCGTGCTGGGGCGCGACGAGGTCAGCGGCGAATGGGCCGACACCGCCGTCGGCCTGGACGGCAACCACGCGCGCATCGCGATGCTGCAGACGCCCGACGGGCAGGGCCGCATCGAACTGTTCGAGTACCTGCACCCCGACGCCATCGAGACGGAGCCGACGCTCCCCCACGAGATCGGCATGCACCGCATCGCGTTCGCCGTTGACGACATCGAGGCGTCGCTCGCGATCGCCGCAAGGCACGGCTGCGTCCCGCTGCGCGGGGTCGCGAACTACGAGAACATCTACAAACTCAGCTACCTGCGCGGCCCCAGCGGCATCATCGTGATGCTCGCCGAGGATCTGCGCAAGAGCTGACCCGGGATCAGCGGGACGCGGGGGCCGCCTCGGGCTCGTCGTCGAGATCCTCGTCGGTGTCGTCGAGATCCTCGTCGTCGAAGTCGTCGTCCACCTCTTCGTCGAGGGCTTCGAGCTCGTCGTCCTCGTCATCGGAATCATCGGAGTCGTCGGCGTCCTCGACCTGCGGCTTCGAGTACGGGTCGGCCTCGCCGGCGTACTGAGCGTTCGCCGCGAGCGCCTGCGCGGCCTCGTCGCGCTGCTTCGCCTCGGCGAGCAGCACCGAGAGGTGCTCGGCGGTCTCGGGCAGTTCATCGTGGATGAACTCGAGCGTGGGCGTGAGGCGCGTGCCGAGCTGACGGCCGACCTCGCTGCGCAGCATGCCCGTGGCCGCCTTGAGCGCAGCCGCGGAGTCCTTCTGCTCGTCCTCGCTGCCGTACACGGTGTAGAAGATGCTCGCGTGCTGCAGGTCGCCCGTGACGCGCACATCGGTGATCGTCACGAAGCCGAGCCGCGGGTCGCGCAGCCCCTTCTCGAGACGTCGAGCGATGATCTGCTGGATCCGCTCCGCTACCTTGCCAGCCCTGGGATTTGCCATGCCTCCAGCCTACCGCGCGCGGAACCAGTACTCATAGACTGCCCGCATGAGCCACTTCCCCGCCCCCGACGTCCCCCACGCGCCCGTGCCCCCGGGATACGGCTTCCCAGCTCCCGGATCCGGTGAGCCGTTCGACGGAGCCGCGGACCCGCGCGATCCGATCAGGCCGCTCTACGGAGCGAGCTTCCCGCAGGCGATCCGCCGCTTCTTCGTCGGGTACGCCCAGTTCTCGGGCCGGGCATCGCGCAGCGAGTTCTGGTACTCCCGACTCTTCCTCGCGCTCGTCTCGCTCGTGTGCCTGGTCCTGCTCTTCTCCGGACTCATCATCGCCACTGACTGGGACGCGCAGACCGTGACCTCCCACCCGGATGGCACGACGTCCGTCTCGAACGGCAGGATCGACTTCGAGGCGCACCCGATCGGCCAGGTGCTGTTCGCGACCGCCCTGGTGCTGTTCGGTCTCGCCAATCTCGCCACGATCATCCCCACGCTCTCGATCACCTGGCGGCGTCTGCACGACGCCAACCTGTCCGGCGGATTCTGGTTCCTCGGCTTCGTGCCGTTCGGCGGCCTCGTGCTGCTCATCCTCACGCTCCTGCCGCCGAAGCCGCCCGGGCGCCGCTTCGATCGGCCCCGCATCGGATCCTGACGACACGCAGAAACGGGTGCGGCCCGGGAGCAGAAGCTCCCGGGCCGCACCCGTTCGGGCCGCGCGACTAGTCGCGCGCCTTCTCGACCATCTCGGTGGTCTCGATCTCGTCACCGATCTGGATGTCGTTGTACTTACCCAGACCGATACCGGCCTCGAAGTCGGTCTTGACCTCGGTCACGTCGTCCTTGAAGCGACGCAGCGACTCGATGGCCAGGCCGTCGGCGATCACGACGCCCTCGCGGATCACGCGCGCCTTGGCGTTGCGCGTGATGGTGCCGCTGCGGACGATGACGCCGGCGATGTTGCCGAACTTCGACGAGCGGAACACCTCGCGGATCTCCGCCACACCCGACTGGACCTCTTCGTACTCGGGCTTGAGCATGCCCTTGAGCGAGGCCTCGATGTCGTCGAGCGCGTTGTAGATGACGTTGTAGAACCGGATGTCGATGCCCTCGCGCGCAGCGCGCTCGCGGGCCTTGACGTCGGGGCGCACGTTGAAGCCGATGACGATCGCGTTGTCGATCGTCGCCAGGTCCACGTCGGACGCCGTGATGGCGCCCACGCCGCGGTGCAGGATGCGCAGCTGGACCGAATCGTCGACCTCGATCTTCATGAGCGACTCCTCCAGCGCCTCGACGGCACCGGCGACATCGCCCTTGATAATGAGGTTGAGCGACTCGACCTTGCCATCCTCGAGGGCCTTGGTGAACTCCTCCAGGCTGAGGCGCTTGCGCGCCTTCGCCAGCTGGGCGTTGCGCTCCACGGCCTCGCGCTTCTCGGCGATCTGACGTGCGGTGCGGTCATCACCGGTGACGATGAAGTTGTCGCCGGCGCGGGGCACCGAGGACAGACCCTGCACCTGCACCGGACGCGACGGCAGCGCCTCGAGCACGGCATCGCCGTTCTCGTCGTGCATCGCACGGACGCGGCCGTAGGCCGTGCCCGCGACGATCGCGTCGCCGACCCGCAGCGTGCCCGACTGGATGAGCACGGTCGCGACCGAGCCGCGGCCCTTGTCGAGCTTCGCCTCGATGGCGACGCCTCGAGCGTCCTTGTCGGGGTTCGCGCGCAGGTCGAGACCAGCGTCGGCGGTCAGCAGGACCGCGTCGAGCAGCTCGGTGATGCCGGTGCCGTTCTTCGCCGAGACGTCGCGGAACATGACGTCGCCGCCCCACTCCTCGGAGACCAGACCGAACTCGGTGAGCTGCTGGCGCACCTTCTCGGGGTTCGCGCCCTCCTTGTCGACCTTGTTGACGGCGACCACGATCGGCACGCCGGCCGACTGCGCGTGGTTCAGCGCCTCGATCGTCTGGGGCATGATCCCGTCGTCCGCCGCGACCACGAGGATCGCGATGTCGGTGACCTGCGCACCACGGGCACGCATGGCGGTGAACGCCTCGTGACCCGGGGTATCGATGAAGGTCAGCGCGCGGTCGATGCCGTCGTGCTCGGTGTGCACCTGGTACGCACCGATGTGCTGCGTGATGCCGCCGGCCTCGCCGCCGCCCACGTTCGCCTTGCGGATCGCGTCGAGCAGGCGGGTCTTGCCGTGATCGACGTGACCCATGACGGTGACCACGGGGGGCCGGGGCTGCAGGACGTCGTCGCCCTCTTCTTCGAGCTCCGCCTCGATGTCGATATCGAAGCCCTCGAGCAGCTCGCGGTCCTCGTCCTCCGGCGAGACGATCTGGATCTTGTAACCCAGCTCGTCGCCGAGGATCTCGAACGTCGCCTCGTCGAGCGACTCCGTCGCCGTCGCCATCTCGCCCAGGTGGAAGAGGATGGTGACGAGGTTCGAGGCGCTCGTGTTGATCTTGTCCGCGAAATCGCTCAGCGATGCGCCGCGGCGCAGACGGATCGGGGTCGAGCCGTTGCCGCGAGGAACCTGGACGCCGCCGATCGAGGGCGCTTCGCGCATCTCGAATTCAGCGCGCTTCGCCCGCTTCGACTTCCGTGCCTTGCTCTTGGAGCCGCCACGACCGAACGCACCAGCGGTACCGGCACCACGGCCACCACGGCCGCGACCGGCGAAACCGCCACCGGGACGCGGACCGGCGAAACCGCCGCCCGCACCGGGTGCACCGCCGCCACCGGGACGGTTGAAACCGCCACCGGCGCCGCCGGGACGACCGGGACCGCCCGGGCGACCGGGACCGCCGGGACGACCGGTGCCAGCACCGCCGCCCTGGGGGCGCGGAGCGGGCCGGGGGATGTTGCCGGGGTTGGGACGGTTACGACCCATGCCCTGGTTGGCCGCGAACGGGTTGTTCCCCGGACGCGGCGGACGCGGAATGCCCATGCCCTGGCTGCTCGCGAACGGATTGTTCCCCGGACGCGGACCAGCGGGCTTGGGAGCGCCGGGCTTCGGAGCCGCGGCGGGCTTGGGGCCGCCGGGCTTGGGAGCATCGGCGGACTTCTCGGCAGCCGGAGCGGCCGGAGCCGCG
>NZ_LAYO01000074.1 GCF_000980875.1 Leucobacter sp. Ag1
GCTCTCACGGCGTCTGGCGACCGCGACGACGTCCGCGCGGAACTCTCTGGGATAGGGACCGGGCATGATGACATCCTCCCCGCCAGCGCCTCCCGGCACTAACGATCAGTTGTAACCGGTTCGTTCCTCACGCCCCGGCGTCATGATCGACTCGTACCATGACGCCGAGGTCCGCTACGCGAATCCCACATGGGCAAACCTGTCCGAGGGGTTCGCAACAACCCAAGGGGGCTGGGACCAGATCCCCTTGACTGCCGGAGAAGGCCAGACGCAAATCTCTGGAAACCTTGCCGATCCAGCCCAACTACAGGCATGGAAGGACTACTGGCACCAGCATGCCCGCCCGATCATCGTGATGAAGACCAGCAGATAGATCTGCCTGATTCGCCAATCAGCTTCGTCCTACGCCCGCGGTAGCGACGCGGCTCGTTCCCGGACCTCTTCAGAGTTGTTTGACGACGATCCCGGCCGTGTTCTTCCTGATCGCCTCGGGGAGCTCGAACCCAGCAAGAGCATCCATGACGTAGGCCGGTGGTGTCCGTCTCAGGCCTCGGAGGATGTTGGGATAGTAGGGCACCCCGAAATGCCCTCGGTCCAATGGGTACTCGGTGAAGATCTGCTGACCATCGGTAGTGATCCGCTCTTCGGTAGCAAGCGAGAACTGACCTCTCCTGGCTTCGGCGACGCGCTCAAAGAGCATCTTGGCGATCTGGCGAGCGCCGTGCTGTGGCTCGAGGAGGAAACTTCGCAGTCCGGGATCGACGCGGTCAAGGTGTAGTTCGAGCGAAAGATCGACATGGGTGCCCGCGTCGGCGAATGACTCCAACGGGCGCGAAGCGCGATAGGCCGCTTCTCCGTCCTTCTGATCGAACCCTCCCCCGATCGTGCCGAGGAGAGCCGGAAGAAGAGAGATGGCCTCCATCGCGCATCGCTCGCAGTCATCCTCGACATGTGCGCTGCTGCGGCACGTTACAGGAGCCCGGTACCTCTGGGTGCCCAGATACAGCGCATAGACCGGGGCGAGATCGAGTTCAGCTGCGGTGGCCGATAGATTCTTGTACTGGCGCCAGTCGCCAGGGTAAGGGAAGTCAATCTCCCATTTTGTGCCGATGCGGAGACGCTTGGCCTGTACCAGCATTCCAAAGGCCTCGCCTACGTCGTCTAGCCACCACCACACCCAATCAGCACCGGTGACGCCTTCCTGATTCTGATTGAACTTCGCCGACTTCACGAATGGTCGCGCGTGCTGCAGGATGATGTCGGTGACCGTGGTTTCGTTCCATGTCTCACCCGCGTCTTCGTTGGATCTCATGTGTGATTCGGCCGCTCGCCGTGCGCGCCGGAAGGACTCCAACAAATCGGTCGCGGGTCCATGGCTGTCCATGCACTTATGATCCCAGCCGCGAGTGCCAGCGTCCATGCGCCGTCAGCGCTGAAGACCTTCTCGCGATACCGCCGCGGCGCCCGGCGGGGGCACGTTCCCCGCGCCAGCCGAGAGAAGAGCTTCGACGCGTTCCCGATCCAGCCGGTGCTGGGTGTCATCAGATCGCGACCCAAGCAGCGTGTCGGCATCTACGCGATAGCGGTCACGGTAGGCCACCACAACTCGGAGCCTCATGTTCCACTTTTCCCAGGCGTCCGTGCCCTTCTGCGGTATTGATCCAAGGCCTTTGATCCATGCCGGGCGAGTGTTGATTGCTTCGTCGGCGAGAACTTCGGCGCGGTCCTCGATGTGTTTGTGGAGTTCGTCGAGAGCACGTCGCATATCGGCGGGCATGGGGCCGGTGGCTTCGGGGATGAACCCAGCGATGAACCGGCGACGCTGGCTGATGCGGCGTCCGGGCGTGGTGCGGGTCGCAAGCTGCTGGATACGGTGACGCAACAGGCTCACGGGATCGTCAGCGCTTGCGATAGGGCCGGCTTTGAGTGCGCGGGTGATGAGGCGTTCGGGCTGGTGTCCGGTGGCTTCTGCTCGCCGGAGCGTGGTCACGATCGATCCGAACGTCTCGGAGTCGGTGATCTGCGCCAGCATGTCAGGTTCGAGCCCGGCCTGTTCCAGGAGCTCGGTGATGTGCTCGGCTTGGGCCGCTTGCGCGATCGTCTCGTACTGGTCTGCGAGGTGCGCGATAGAAGCCCATGCTTGATGCTCGGCCTCGATCGTCTCGTGAGCGGACTTCTCCGCACCCTCGTGCTGTAGGACGCCGTGGAGGATGCTGCGGGCCGTTGGTTCACCGTCGGAGAGTTGATGCTCTTCGAGGTGTGCTTCGTCGGTGGCGACGTAGGCGGTGTTAGATGCCCTGCCGCGGGTCATCGCGACATAGAAGTTCTCCCGCGTCATCGAGGAGGAGTGCACGATCGCGTGGGCAGTGTCGACGGTGGAGCCTTGCGCCCTGTGCGCGGTGACGGCGTATCCGAGGTCGACGTGCTCGGCGACGTACGCGGCGGGGAGGAGCACTTTTGTGGCGTTGCGTGCGTCTGCGCGGGCGACGGTGAGGGAGCCGTCGTCGTGGTGTGCGGTGACGCGCCACCGGTCCCCGTTCTTCACCCACGATCCGCTGACCGTGGAGAGGCGTCGGTCGTTCTTGCGGGTGATGATGATGTCCCCGGTCCCGGCCTGGGTGCCGTCGCGGAGGGTGTTGCCGTGTGGTGTGACGTGGCCGTCGAGGATGCGGTCGTCGCGTGCTCGGGTGTTGAGCTCGGTAGCTGTCTCGTTCGTTTCGGCGATCAAAAGGCTGGTCTTGCCGTCCGCGATGTCCGCGTACCAGGACCGGTAGGCCGCTTCCAGGATGTCTTCGTAGTCGCCGCCGACGATGCGGCCTTCATCGTCGTAGGTGTCGATGACGTCGGTCTTGCCGAGCCGGAGTTGCAGGGAGGCTCGTTTTTCCCAGTCGGCGTGAAACCGTCGTACGTCCGCGAGTTCTGGGGCGTCGCCGCGGTCTCGGGTGAGGAGTCCGAACGCGCCTCCGGCGTCGACGGCGGTGAGTTGTGCCCAGTCCCCCACGAGCACGACTTTCGCACTAACCTCAGCAGCATGCGTGGTGATGCGTTCGAGGGCGAGGGTGCCGGCGAGTGAGGACTCGTCAATGATGACAAGCTGACCGGCGGTCAGGTTCCAGCGGCCGTGGTCGTGTTCGTGGAGCCATTTTGCGGTGTTGTCTGTCTCGATCCCGAGATCTTCCGCGAGAACTTCCGCGGCTGCAGCTGAGGGCGCCAATCCGATCACGCTCTGCTCCCCGTGCGTTTTCTCCCATGCGCGGCGCAACGCGCCGAGCGTGGTCGTTTTCCCGGTTCCGGCGGGTCCGACGAGGAGGTCGATGGTGCGGCCGGAGACGGCGATCTTCTCCACGGCCGTCTGTTGCTCGACCGACAATGTGATCCCACGATCGTCGGGGCGGGCGACGACGCCTCCGACAGTTCGTAGAGGAACGGTGGGTGCGGTGGTGGTGCGTGAGAGCTCGAGGAGGGTGTCTTCGGCGTCGAGGATGCGGGTGGAGGAGTAGATCGTGTGGTGCTTGGGACGGAACATGCTCGACCCGTCTTCGCGGGTGAACTCCGCCGGCGGGTTCACCAGTTCCGGGGGCGTGAGGGTCAGCGAGGCCTGCTCCGCGGCGTCAACGATCATCCCGATAACGGATTCTCGGTCGTTGTTGGAAGCGAACCGGAGCCCCATCGTCTGCCGTGAAGCCTCCGCATGCAGGTTCCAGCGCCGCCACGTCGATCGTTTCACCCCCACCTGCGCAACCACCGCCTCTCCAATCTGGCGAAGTTGTTCCAGGGGAAGGTCGTCCGCACGCAGGACACCAATGTGCGTGCCGGACTGGATCAGGGTCATCGCCCAGGTGGTGCAGTCCTCCCCCAGCACCTGAGTGGCACGGTCACGCCACTCCGCCGTCAGGTCCGCGAGAGAACGTACTTCCTTCTCGGGCCGGGTCGCGAGCGTCGCTTGCTGGCGCAGCCGGATGATCGTCGTCTCAGACGGGTGCTTCCCATGCCTTGCGACGTACTCCTCGATGAGGCGTTGCTTCTCCGTCTCGATCGCCGCCGTCCGGGACGAAAACTCCCCCAACAGGTCATCACTGACGCCGGTGATCTCCCAAGCAGGGTTGCGGTCGCGGCCTCGTTCACGTGCTTCCCACTCCACGCCAAGCACACGCGTGAGGTGATCGGCGAGAACCGCGTTGTAGTGCTCGGACAGGGCGACGACGGCAGCATGCAGGGGTCTTCCGTCCAGGGTGCGCCACTTCCCGTCCGCGGCCTGCACCCGGTTCGCGATCACCACATGCGTATGCAACTGCGGATCCCCCGCACGCGAATCGAAATGATCGAACGCTGTCGCAATCACCCCACGCACGTCGACCTGCGCGACACCGTTCGCGCCGGTCCGTGTAGCAGCAACATCCCGTTCGAGAAGATCGATGACCTCGCGGATAGCGGCGTGATGCGCCTGGCCGATCAGTGCCTGGGTGCCGCCGTCGGAGACAGCCCACAGCACGGAGACTGACTTCGGGACAGAGAATGTGTAGTCGAAGCCGGCGACCGTGCGCGGACGCTTGCGCTGCTTCTCCTCCGCCACGATCTGCTCCACCGCGGCCTCACGCTGATCAGCGTTCAGCGTCTCGGAGAGCTTCGCAGTGCGGATCTTCACCCGCTCCCTGAGAGGTTTGAACGCGAAGTACGCCCGCCCCAACTGCTCCCCCGTCACGGGATGCTCACCACGCCCCAGCAGATGACGCAGCTGATCCTCCGTGACCACTCCACCTTCGGCGAGCACGGGATCCTCGAGACCTGCGAGCCCGTTACCTACCCAAAAGCCGGGCGGTGTTCCTGCAGCACTGTAATAGCGCGTCAGTGAGGTCGCGAGGTCGCGCCCGGTGTCGGCGGCAGCGATGCTCTTGAGGAGGTACCTGTATCCCTCCCCTGCACTGAGCACACGCATCGACACCGTCACACAGGACAGGTACGGCAGCCAGCCACCTGATGTGCACCGGGATCGCTGCTCAGGATGCCTCAATAGATGTACGAGGAGCCACATATGGCCCGCGAGAGAGCAACGGGGGCATCTTGTCGCGTTACAAGTGGGTTTCAGCTCACCTGGCGTTGAGTTCTTCGCGGACTTCGCGCAGGACGCGACGACGGTCTGCACTGCTGTATTCGAGTGGTTCGATGCCTGCCTCTGCCACGGCTTGTTCTCGGTCTCGGATCGCGCGGCGAACTGCGAGGTTTTCGTGTGTGCGCGCTCCGAGAAGTCGGATGGCGGCGGTGATGCCATGGGCGATGAGTTTGAGGGCAGTCCACCAGCAGATGAGCATGCCGAGGTAAAGCCATTCGGTGTGGCCGAGTCTGACGGCTCCGTAGCAGGCCACGCCCGCGACGAAGTAGATCACGCCGAGAAGCGCCGCCGGGATCCCCCATCGGTGTCCGCGTCTGGTACGGAGGAGTGCGGTGAGGCGGTTGCTGGGGAGCCAGCGTTGGCACCAGTGGTAGACGGCGGCGGCGGGGCGCGTGGCGAGGGAGATGAGAAACACGGTGGGCCTCCTTCAACGAGTCGAGCACGTGCGTGCTCGGTTGTGTTGTTGGTGGCTGAGCCCCTTCGCACCGGTGGTGCGTCCTGAAACGCCAATCGTGTATTGCTCGCCTGGTGAGTTCGATTTTACTTGGTGCTGCAGCATTCGTGAAGCCCCCTGTTGCACGGCTCCGAACGGGACTGTTGCAGCGCCTCAGCTGCTGTGTGCACGCGGCGCGCACTACTGTCCTGCCGGGTGGTGCAGCACGCTTCGCGCTGTTTCTGCAACGCTGGCGCGCTCCATCTGACCCATCGCTTCCTCGTTGCTGCAGAGGCAATGCTCGCATCTTCTGCGGGAATGCGGGTGATCGCGTCGGCTTGGACGTAGTGAGCCCTCCCCCGCGTCGGGTGGGCGCGGCCTGGGTCTCTCGAGTTTTGTACTCGTCGACCGTTCGCTTTTACTCTTCGACGGCTCGGGCAAGCGCAGATTACTCTTGCCGTCGCCTCCGCGTGTCCGGTGGCGGGCGCGCGAGGCATCGTGGCTCTTGCTCCGGTCGAAACGGTCCCGTGCTCTCCGGTTTCGGCGACGCATCTGGTGTGGTGTTCGGGGTTTACGACCGCGCGGAGCGCGGGTGCCTGAGCGTACCCTTCGGGGCGGTCGCGCCGGGGGCACGGCGTGTAAATGCAAGACGTGTATCCGACTGTGAGAAGAGCGGGTACGGGGCGTCGTGGAGGAGGTCCGCGGGGCCGGTTTCGGGTCGAGCGGCGGCGGAGCTGGCGCCGGGTGCTGGGTGCGTGGGCTGGTCATGGTGCTGGCGGCGAGGGTCGGGCGCAGCATGCGGTGTGAGAGGGGTTCGGGCGGTGCCGACCGTGGCTTGGTAACGCGGTCGGCGCCGTCCGGGGGTGCTGGCGGTTACTCGTCCACGGTGGGGGCGAGGTCGTCGGCGCTGGTGATGAGGCGGGCGATGCCCGCTTGGATGAGGAGGTGGCATCCCGTGCTGGTGGTGCTCGTGATAGGGCCGGGCACTGCTCCCACCGTGCGCGCGAGGCGGTGCGCGGTGTGCGCGACCTGGGGTGCGCCCGAGCGCGCTCCGGCTTCCACGATCACGGTTGCAGCGGCGAGCGCTGCAAGGATGCGGGTGCGTGCAACGAACCGGGAGCGGGTCGGTGCAACACTCGGCGGGGTCTCGGTGAGCACGAGGCCCTGCTCGGTGACCTGATGTAGCAGGCCGGTGTTGCCTGCCGGGTAGGGGCGGTCGATGCCGGATGCGAGGACGACGATGGGGTGTCCGGATGCGGCGAGGGTTGCGCGGGTGGCGGCGGCGTCGATCCCGTACGCGCCTCCGGTGATGATGCTGCGCCCGGTACTGGTGAGGTCGTGGGCGAGTTCGGCGGCGGCGTGGTCGCCGTAGCTCGTGGCGGCTCTGGCTCCGGTGATCGTCACGGCTCGGGCGGGGGTGCCGGTGAGGAGGTCGAGGTCTCCGGATGCCCAGAGAGCGACGGGGCGTTCCGTGCCGAGGTCGTCGAGCCCGGTGGGCCATTCCGGGTCCGTGGGGATGAGTACCCGGTGGGTGCCGTCTGCGGCGCTGTCGAGGGCGTCGATGACGGTCTGTTCTGCGATGGCGGGCGAGAGCGTATCGAGGGTGTGCTGGACGACGGCGGGGCCGTTGGTGCCGGTGAGACGGGCGACGGGCGGGTTTGGTTCGCCGGGGATGGTCAGACAGGCCAGCGCGATGCGTGCGTAGCGTTCCTGCTGGTCGGGGTCGGCGGTGATGCGGTCGAGAATCTGGGTGCTCATGATGTCTGCTCCTGTGAGGTCGCGAAACGGAAAGAGGGAGCGGGGCCGGTCACCGGCGGCGATGCGATGACCGGCCCCTGTGGTTATTGACGGCGGGTCAGGCGGCGTCTGCGACCTCGGCCCCAGCGTCGGTCGCGTTGTCCTCGTCTGTGCCGCGTGCCTCGGTGGCTTCGGCGGCGTCCGTCTCGGTGGACGGCTCCTCGTCGTCGGCGGGGTTCTCGAGCGCGGTCACGTCCTCCGGCCCGTTCTCCTCGTCGTCGGCGTCACTGGTTGCCTCGTCCTCGTCCGTGCCGCTCTCCTCGTCGGCGGCATCCGTTTCCTCGGTGGGGGTCGGAGCGTCCTCGCCGGGGGTGGCGCTGTCGGGGTCGGTGATGAGGGTTTCGACGTCGGAGAGGGTGTATCCCCATGCGGCGAGCTGTTCGAGGTACTGGCGGATGGACTCGTTGGGGTTGCGCCAACTGTTCTTGTCGGTTGCCGCTTCCATAGCGCCGAGTGCGACGGCGAGCAGTGCGTGTCCGGCCTTGGTCGGGGTGGCCTGGATCATCGCGGCGATGGGGTGCGGCTGCCCGTAGTGGCGCTGGCCGTCGAGGCCCAGGAGGGTCGCGGCCATGTCGTGCCCGTCGTTTGCGGCGCGGGCGACCTCGTAACGGCTGTCCGCGATCACGGTTGCCGCGAACGCGAGCGCCTGAGAGGGCAGACGCTTCCGGCCGAGCAACTTGGTCACCCATGCGCGGCGCACCTTCTCCGCGCTGACCCATGCCTTGTTGTTCGCGACGACGCGGCGACGCTCGGCCTTCTCCTCCTCGGTCATCGCCCCGGATCGGGTGGTGGGCTGGCTGTGCCGGATGGAGGTCAGGCCGTGCTCACGCCAGTTCACAACGACGTGCGCGACGTCGATGCTCCCCCACCGCTCCCCGATAGCGACGGCGTGCCCGTCCTTCCCGGCGTAGTTCTCCTCGGTGACGCGCTCGCCGTCGGCGGTGAGGAGGTCATGGAAGAACGCCACGTCCTCGTCGCCCCATGCCGGGTAGTCCACGACGGTGTATCCGTCTGCTTCGTACTGGGCGCGCAGGGCCGCGATTTCCTCCTTGGTGGCCTTGTCGTCCAGGTGCCGCTGGGCGTAGTGGTCGAACGATTCCGGGTCGCGTGCGGCGATGCTGGTGAGTTCGGCCAGCGCGTCCGGGTCGTCCTCGAACTCGGTGAGGATGAGTGCCTGGTCGAGGGTGAGGGCGTGCTGGGTGACGGCGGTCTTGGCGATGTCGCTTTCGGCGACGGCAAGACCGGTCTTGACGGTGGTGCGCTTGGTGCCGGTCTGCTTGGCGATCGCGGTGACGCTCATCCCGTCCAGCGCCAACTGCCGCCATGCCTCGGCCCGGTCGGTGTCGGTGAGGCCTGCGCGGTGTTCATTGGTGATGTACTGCTGGATGATGCGGATGCGCTTCTCGTCGGAGGCGTCCACGACGTAGACGGGCACGTCCTCGGCGTCTGCCTCGCGGGCAGCGAGGGTGCGGCGCTGGCCGTCGCGGACGATGATGTTTCCGTCCTGGTCGGGGTGGGCGAGGATGGGCACGATCACGCCGTGGAGCTTGATCGAGTTGACGAATGCCCGGTCGAGGTCGACCTGTGAGCGGATGTTGTCCTCCACGACGAGGGCGTGGGGGCTGATCCGGCGAACCTCCGGTCCTTGCACGGCCTCCTGGGCGGGGGTGAGGTCTGCGGCCTGGGTCGGGGTGGTGTCGATGATGGTCATGGCTTTCGGTTCCTTTCCTGAATCCCGGAGGGCCGTCACACCCGGTGGTGTGGCTGTTCCCTCCCTGCCATTGCCTTTCGGCACATGCCGAGAAAAGGGGCCAGGAATGAATGTGCAAGGCCGAAGAGTCAAAAAATCTCCTCCCCCACGCCAGGGGAAGGAGATCTACTATCGGGGAGACTTTTTGCGTGCCTTGCGCAGAAGGGAATGGTCCCGCACAATCAAGCAGCCGAAAGGCAATCCGCAGGATTGCCCAACCAGTGCTGCCACCGCGTCAGCGGTGACCGCCTGACTTTCCGTGCAGAAGCGGCGACAGCGTCAGCCCGCAACTCGGGAGGAATCTGGACACGCGACGGCGAACAGGATGAGCGGCGGAGAGTAGCGAGAGGGCGATGGCGGCTCGGGAGTGCCGGGCACCCGGGATGGTTACTCGCGGGACAGCAGCAGGTTCCCGAGGTCACCTCCAGTACGGACTTGTGGGGTGTGACGCACGCACCTGTCCTCACGAATAGCCGATCCGAGCGTGGTCGGTGCGGACGTGAAGGCGGTGGTCTGAGTGGCCCGAATGAGACGTTCACCGGCCGAGGTGCAGGCGGCGCGTGAAGCCAAGCTCGACGAGATGGCGGAGAAGCTCGAGACTGCCGTCGCGGGGCTGACGACGGGTGAGGATTGGAAGAGGGCAATCGAGTTCGCGGCCCGGTTCAGATCTCGCAGTTTTCGGAACACACTGCTGATCTACGCCCAGCACACCGACGCATACGAACAGGGACAAGTATCGACGCCGGTGCCGACGTACGTAGCGGGGTTCAACCAGTGGAAACAACTCGACCGGTCGGTCGACAAGGGCCAATCCGGGTACATGATCTATGCCCCGGTGATGGGGCGATTCGCGTCGAAAGATCCCTCCGATCCGATGTCGTGGCGCAGACTGCAAGCCCGGGAGAAACCTGCAGCAGGCGAGGTGGTGCGTTCGAAGATCGTCAACGTGAAGCCCGCCTACGTGTGGGATGTGACGCAGACCAGCGGGTCGGAGATCCCGGAGCGGCCAATGCCGCGGCTGCTCGAAGGAGAGGCGCCGGCCGGGCTGTGGGCGGGGCTCGCCGCCCAGGTCGCGACGGAGGGATTCGAGTTGCAGGACGCGGTGGGTGCGACTTCCATCTGGGGAGCGAATGGCGTGACGATCTACGACACGAAGGTTGTCGCAGTTCGCGCGGACATGGACGATGCAGCGCGGGTGAAGACGCTGGCGCACGAACTCGGGCACGTCCGCATGCACGACCCGGCTGAGGCCGTCACCCATCATCGAGGCATCCGAGAGGTAGAAGCGGAGTCGGTGGCGATGATGATCGGCGCGGCGCACGGCATGGACACCAGCGACTACACGATTCCCTACGTCGCGACGTGGGCGCAGTCGGTGGCGGACAAGGAACCGGTGGACGTGGTACGCGAGACCGGCGAGCGGGTGCGTCGCGTGGCACTGGAAATCCTCGACAAGCTGCCGGATGCGGGCATCGGCGATGGGTACCCGCCCGGGCTTGACCACACCGGCCCCGACGCTGAACGGGAGACGTCGCGGGCCCGGACGGTGGAGTTGGGTACGGCGACTCCGGTGCGCACGACGGCGACGGTCGACGTCTCCGTGCCGGCGCTGTGACGGGTATGCCGCAGCGTCGGATGGGTGCCTGGGTCGTCGGTGCCTCGATCATCGGCACGGTGCTGCTGGGAGTCGGCGCGTTCTGGCTATCGTTCACCGCGCTCGCGGACCTCGCGTCCCGCGCGGGCACCGCGGTGGGGCTCGCGTGGGTATGGCCGTTGATCGTGGACGGGGTAATCGTCATCGCGACGATGTCGGTGGTCGCCTTGTCACCGTATGGGCGGGCGGCGACCCGGTATCCATGGCTGCTGTTGGCCGGGGCGGCGCTGGTGTCGATCACGGCGAACATCACGCACGCACTGGTCGCCGCCGACGACACCGTGCCCGGCATAGTGGCGGCACTCGTGGCATCGGTGCCACCGATCGTACTGCTTGCGGCCACGCACTTGACCGTGGAGCTGGGCCGCTATCGCCGCGCCTCGCCGACCGTCGGTGAGGATGCCGATGTCGTCCCGGCCACGACCCTGATGCAGGAAGGGAGGTTGGAGCGTACGCAGGTTCGAGCGTTGGTGTCCGGAACAGTGAGCACAGCAGTCACAGCGGAAGACACGCACGCGGCATCATCTACGCCGAGCCGGGCGCCCGCGGATATGGGCGGGCCTGAAGAGGCGATCCGATTGAGCAAGCGGGGTCTGTCGAACCGACAGATCGCGTTCGAGCTCGGTGTCCATCCGACGACCGTCGGACGGTGGCTGAAATCAGTCGAGAAGCGGTCCGAGACCACAGTGGAGAAAGAGGAGGAGTCATGAAAACGGGTGACGACGAGCGGTACATCCCGCTGAAGCAGGATGGCAGGGATTCGGTAGTGACTGTAGCGTCGGAACGAACGGCTGGGCCGGAGCGTGTGGAGACGGCGCAAATGGATTCGGACGCGCTGGCTCGCTTGTCGGACCCGGCGTTGGCGGCGCGTCGGGAGCGCATCGCCGCTCAGGTGAAGGATCGTTCGCGGCTGACCTGGATGCCCGCATCGGAACTGATGCGACACAGCAGCCAACGTGCCGCGGACGCGATCAGTCGCGGACAGGAGAGGCTGCACCGGGCTGTGCGGGACGCCACGGTAGCCGGTACAAGGAAGGTGGCGCAGGCCGTCGGCGAGCGGGTACGAGAGTTGGGCACGCCGCGCCCCGTAATCGGGCGACCGCAGCAGAGCGAACCTGTGGTGAGTCGTCAGAGCATCTGAGCGGCACCGCATCGGAGACCGACGCCTTGTGCACTGCGCAGCGGAGGGCCAGTCGATCCGGCGGGCGCGTCGAGTTCGCTGATGTGCGGGAGGTCAGACGCGACATACGCAACTTTTGGTCTTTGGGGTCCAGTCTGCGTCTAGGGTGGTCTACAGGGCGGCCCTACGCTGTCCGGCGAGGCCGTGAGGACGGTGGACACATTGAACGTGACTAGCCCGGGCCACGTAACCGGGAATCTGAATTCGCAAAGCAGGCGAAGCCCCAGCGAGCGAAGCAACACGGATGCCCTCACTCGACCACAGCGTGGCGAGCGTTGCAGCGAGCCCCTTTCCACGCTGCTCGACCGGGTGCCAATGGGCTGGACCCGTGTTGTCTACAACGGACATCCCTACGGACTAGCTCGAACGGAGCACGCAGGCGGACGAAGCGTCAGCATCTACGCCGAGGAACTAGGGGGAAATGATCTAGTCAGCGCCAATGTGTACCGGACTCAGGACGCTGACTGCCTCCGGGCCTGTGAGATCCCTGACGCAAAGGTTCTCGCATTCCTACGCGGGTGGTCCCCGGGGTGACAAAGGGTCTCGCCGCCGCTCTCCTCGCCGTCGTAGCGCCGATCGCCGCGCGGCGATGCCCGGAGAAAGCGCTCGTTCTCAGTGCCACCGACATGGTGCTGGAACGTCCACGGAACCGCGATCATGGTGACTGGGCCAGCAGCATCGCCATGAAGATCGCCAAGCGTCTCGGTGCGGACCCGTACGAGCTGGCGCGGGAGATCGCCGAGGAGCTCGCCTCGGCGGACGGCATCGCCTCGGTCCAGGTGGCGGGACCTGGCTTCATCAACATCCGCGTCGAGGCGGGAGCCGCGGGCGCTCTCGCGAAGACGATCGTCGAGGCGGGCGTCGACTACGGCCGCAACGACACGCAGGTCGGCAACACGATCAACCTCGAGTTCGTGAGCGCGAACCCCACGGGCCCGCTGCACATCGGCCACACCCGCTGGGCCGCGCTGGGCGACAGCATCGGCCGGGTGCTGCAGTTCTCGGGCGCGACGCTGGCGCGCGAGTTCTACATCAACGATGCCGGCGTGCAGATGGACCGCTTCGGCGCCTCCGTGCTGGCCGCGATAAAGGGCGAGCCCACGCCCGAGGGCGGTTACCCGGGCGAGTACGTGGCGGAGCTCGGTCGTCGCGTGCTCGAGGCGCGTCCGGGAATCCTGAGCCTGCCGGCCGACGAGCAGCTCGTCGCCGCGCGCGACGACGCGTACGCGCTGCAGCTGACGGAGATCGAAGGCTCGCTCGCGAAGTTCAACGTGCACTTCGACGTGTGGTTCTCGGAGCGCGTGCTGCATGCCGCGGGCGAGGCGGGAGGGCCGGGCCTCGTCGACCGCGCCGTGGACCGGCTGCGCGCGCAGGGCTACGTCTTCGACCGGGACGACGCGGTGTGGGTGCGCACCACCGACTTCGGCGACGACAAGGATCGCGTCATCCGCCGCTCCAGCGGCGAGTACACCTACTTCGCCGCCGACGCCGCGTACTACCTGAACAAGGGCGACCGGGGGTTCGCGCACAAGATCTACCTGCTCGGCGCCGATCACCACGGCTATGTGCACCGCCTCAAGGCGCTCGCGGGTGCGGTGGGCGAGGACCCCGAGAAGGACGTCGAGATCCTGATCGGCCAGCTCGTCTCGATCGGCGGTGCCAAGCTCTCGAAACGCGCGGGCAACATCATCGAGCTCGATGACCTGCGCGAGTGGCTCGGCACCGACGCGCTGCGCTACTCGCTCGCGCGCTACCCGGCCGACTCGCCGCTGTCGCTCGACCCCGACCTGCTGCGCAAGCGCACGAACGACAACCCCGTGTTCTACGTGCAGTACGCGCACGCCCGCACGCACAACGTGGCCCGCAACGCCGCCGACGCGGGCGTCGACCGCTCCGAGTTCGCCCCCGAGCTGCTCACGCACGAGACCGAGTCGGCGCTGCTCGGCGCTCTGCAGGAGTTCCCGCGCGTCGTGGCGTTCGCCGCCGAGGCGCGCGAGCCGCACCGCGTCGCACGCTACCTCGAGGAGCTCGCGGGCCTGTACCACCGCTGGTATGACAACTGCCGCGTTACGCCGCTCGGCGATGCACCGGTCGAGACCGTGCATCGAACGCGCCTGTGGCTGAACGACGCCACCGGACAGGTGCTGCGCAACGGCCTCGGCCTGCTGGGTGTTTCGGCGCCCGAGCGGATGTGGCCGACTACCTGAGTGCTTGCGCGGAAGATGCCCGCCCAGAGGGGCCGCCTGGTGATCGATCAGCTCCCTCTGACGTGAGGCCGCGCTCTCCTGCACCCCTCCGCTATCGGGAGTGAAGGAGGCGCTCGCTCGCCGCCCAGAGGTCGCGCGCGAGTGTCTCTTCGTAGGCCTGGCGGTTGGCTCGGCGGATGCGACGCCGTACGAAGTACTCGCCGGATGGGTAGTCGGTTCCGGCTTCAGCGTCTGCGAGCCAGACAAGGGTATCGGCGCCTTTCTCCGGGGTCTGGAGGATGTGCCGTCCGATCCAGGTCTGGTAGACGAGACGGAGGCCGGCGCCGGCCTGGGTGGAGAAGCTGGTCGCGATGTTGCCGGGGTGGAACGCGGCACTGGCCAGGCCGCGGTCTGCGTAGCGGTGGTGCAGTTCTTTGGTGAACAGGATCTGCGCGAGCTTTGCGTTGCCGTACGCGGTAACGGGGTTGTATCGCTTCTGACCGTTCAGGTTCGCGAGGTCGATGCGCCCATAAGCGCGGTTCACGACGCTCGAGGTATTGATGACCGAAGCGCGGGATTCGATCAGCCTCTCCATGAGCAGGCTCGTCAGAAGGAATGGCGCGAGGTAGTTCACCTGGAAGGTAACTTCATGCCCGTCGATGGTCAGTTGCCGGTTCCTGCCGAACACGCCACCGGCGTTGTTGGCCAGGACATCGATGCGCGGGTGACGTTCGAGGAGCAGGTGCGCAAGCGCGCGCACCTGGGCGAGTTCTGCGAAGTCTGCCACGTGGAACTCCTGCTCGAGCTCTTGCGCGATCCGCTGCGTCTTCTCGCGGCTGCGTCCCACGAGAACGATCCGATGGCCCCGTGCGGAGAGGGCGCGGGCCGCCGCCGCGCCGATGCCGTCGCTGGCTCCCGTGATGACGATGACTTTTCGTGTGGGCATCCTGCAGCCCGCCTTCCCGGGACTGTAGTCCCTTTAGTGACACTGTAGTTTCAGTTTCGGGATGACAGTAGCATGAGTGGCATGCTTGAGGATCCTCGCCCACCTGTTCGACCGACCGCTCGGGCTCTTGCGCGAAGCGCGGTGGCGGCCCATGTCGCGGAGACAGCCTTCGAGCTCTTCGCTGACCGCGGATACGAGAGCACGACGGTTGACGACATCTGCACTGCTGCAGGAATCTCCCGCAGCTCGTTCTTCCGCTACTTTCCGACGAAGGAACAGGCACTGCTCAGTCGAGTAATCGGCTTCGGCGAGGAGATGCGCGAGGCGCTGGAGAAGCGCCCCGACGACGAGGCACCGTGGACCGCCTTGCGCCGTTCGCTCGATCCGCTGCTCGCGATCTACAGCACGGACCCCGAACGCGCGATGCGCGTCGCACAGATGCTCACCGGCACGCAGGCTCTCGCCGTGCACCACGCGACGAAGGTCGCGAGTTGGCGCAACACGCTCGGCCCCGAGGTCTCACGCCGACTGGGCAAGGAGTCAGACGATCCCCGCGACCCCCGTCCAGGGGCTTTGATCGCGGCAACCTTTGGATATCTCGACGCCGCGGTCGCCGCTTGGAGCCAAGGAGACGGAGCCCAGCCGCTCGCGACCGTCCTTGACCGCGCGATGGCTGCGATCGGCAGCGATACCGCCTGAGACGCCGGTACTGCCCAGTGGTCGATCCCTGTAGCGAGTGGCCGATCCCTGTAGCGAGTGGCCGATCTCTGCATACTCTGCGCCCACTTGTAGATATTTAGAGACGGTCAGTCTAAATTCACTGTCATGACCGACATCGCAGCTCGACCTCGCCGGGGACGACCCCCGAAGATCCCTCGCGAGCACGGAGACACGCGGGAAGCACTGTTGCGCTGCGGCATGGAAGTCCTCACAACGCAGGGCATGAGCGCGACCGGCATCGACGCGGTCCTGAAACGTGTCGGCGTGCCGAAGGGCTCCTTTTACCACTACTTCGACAGCAAGGACGCGTTCGGATTCGAGGTGCTGCAACGGTACGCGGACTACTTCGCCCGCAAGCTCGACCGATGGCTGCTCGAAGAGGGCCCGTCCCCGCTGGAACGCCTGACGAGGTTCGTGGACGACGCCAAGGCAGGCATGGCGCGACATGACTTCGAACGAGGCTGCCTAGTCGGCAATCTCGGCCAAGAGGTCTCCACCCTCCCCGAGGGCTACCGTGAAGCGCTCGAAGACGTGCTGCGTGACTGGGAGCGTCGCGTCGCGGCGTGCCTGCGACTGGCCGCAGACGCAGACGAGATCCCGTCCGGCTCCGACTGCGACGAACTGGCGTCGTTCTTCTGGGTCGGTTGGGAAGGCGCGATCCTTCGCGCCCGCCTGACCCGCAACGTCCGACCGATGGAAGTGTTCTTCGCCGGTTACCTCGCATCCGTCCGCATCCATCCCGGGAGAGCATGATGTTCAGCGCAATCTCCATAGACAAGACCGATGCCGGATACCAGGCAGCGCTGCGCGAACTCGATGAGAGTGAGCTACCTGACGGTGACGTCACGGTGCGCGTGTCGTACAGCGGCATGAACTACAAAGATGCCCTCGCGATCACGGGAAAGGCTCCGGTCGTTCGTCGCTTCCCGATGGTGCCCGGGATCGACCTCGCCGGGGTCGTGGAGCACAGCGACAGCCCCTCCTACGCGCCTGGCGATCGGGTGCTGGTGAACGGGTGGGGCATCGGCGAGACGCATTGGGGTGGCCTCGCCCAGCGAGCCCGCGTGAGCGCTGACTGGCTGGTGCCGCTGCCGGATGCGATCTCGGAGCGGCAGGCGATGTCGATCGGCACGGCCGGGTACACGGCGATGCTCTCCCTCATGACCCTCGAATCGCATGGCCTCACCACTGATTCGGATGACGTCCTCGTCACGGGCGCGAACGGCGGGGTCGGCGGGTTCGCGATCGCGCTGCTGGCACGCGGCGGCTACTCGGTCGTCGCGTCAACCGGCCGTCCCGCTGAAGCCGACTACCTGCGCCGCCTCGGCGCTACGACGATCATCGACCGGACAGAGCTATCCGAGCCCGGCCGGCCGCTCGGCAAAGAGCGCTGGGCGGCTGCGATCGACTCCGTCGGTAGCCATACCCTTGCGAATGCCTGCGCCGGGACGAGGGCGGGTGGCGCCGTCGCCGCGTGCGGGAACGCACAGGGCATGGATCTGCCCGCCACCGTCGCGCCGTTCATTCTGCGCGGGGTGAGCCTGCTCGGCATCAACAGCGTCACCCAGCCCCACGACAAGCGTGTCGCAGCGTGGAACCGCCTGGCCGACGAGCTCGACCTGGACCTGCTGCCCGCTATGAGCCGCGAGGTCGGCCTGAGCGAGGCCCTCTCCGTTGCCAATGACCTTCTGGACGGCCGCATCCGCGGCCGGATCGTCGTCGACGTGAACCGCTGACCATCCCCCAAGACCACACAAACGAAAGAGGAAGACCATGACGAAGATCACCGTGCTCGGAGCGGGCGGACGTATCGCAAGACACGCCATCGCCGCGCTTCTCGAGGAGCCTGCCAACGAGCTGACCCTCTACCTGCGTCGCCCCCAGAGCCTGCCGGATGTTCCCAGCGACCGCGTCCAGATCGTCGAGGGCGACGTGCTCGACAACGAACTCCTCACACGCACCGTCACGGGACAGGACATCGTCTACGCGAACCTCGGCGGAAGCGACATCGAAGCTCAGGCCCGCGCCGTCGTCGCAGCGCTGACCGCCGCGGGAACGCGACGGTTGATCTGGATCTCCACCCTCGGCATCTACGACGAGGTGCCCGGCGAGTACGGCAAGTGGAACCACCGGATGCTCGACGGCGGATACCTGCAGACGTACAGCGCCGCCGCGAAAGTGATCGAGGAGTCCGACCTCGACTACACGATCATCCGTCCCGCCTGGCTGTCGGATGCCGACGAGGTCGACTACGAGCTGACCCAGAAGGACGAGCCCTTCAAGGGCACCGAGGTGTCCCGCAAGAGCGTCGGCGCGCTCGTCGCCGAACTCGTCAAGAACCCGGCCGACAGCATCGGCGCCTCGCTCGGCGTGAACAAGCCCGGCACCGACGGCGACAAGCCCTCCTGGTACTGAACGGACCATGCCATGACCGCTCTGGACACCCTCACCAAGGACGGCTTGTCCCTCGGGATCGAGCTGCCCCTGGACAACGACCTCGCCCGACGAAACGTCTCGGGTCAGGGGCTCTTCCCTGACCTGACCCGGCATCAGGAGCGGGCACAGCTCGCCGACAGGCTCGGATTCCGGGCTCTCTGGCTGCGGGACGTGCCGATGTGGCGACCGCGCGACTTCGGCGACGCCGGACAGATCTTCGACCCCATCCCCTACCTCGGCTACCTCGCCGCATCGACCGAGCGCATACTGCTCGGAACAGCGGGGATCGTGCTCCCCTTGCGGCACCCTGTGACGCTGGCAAAGGAGGCCGCTACTGTCGATGCTCTCTCCGGTGGGCGGCTGCTGCTCGGCCTCGCCTCGGGCGACCGGCCGGGTGAGTACCCGTTCTTCGGAGCCGATTTCGATCGCCGTGGAGAGACATACCGCGAAGGCGTGCGTGTCATGCGTGAGATCTGGGCGCAGGCGGCGCAGGGTCGGATCGATCAGGACTCGTTCCTGCCCGCTCCTGTGGACGGGACGATTCCACTGATCGGGATCGGCGGTGCACAGCAGTCGCCTGCGTGGGCGGCGGAGCACCTCGACGCGCACATGACCTACCACCGTGCAGGTCCGCAGATGCGCGCCGTCACCGCGCAGTGGCGGGCGATATCGCTCAAGCCGTTCATGACGAACCTCTACCTCGACCTCGCTGAGAACCCGGATGCACCCTTCGAGCCCATACGCCTCGGTGCACGGGTCGGCACCACCGGTCTCACCGATTACCTCACGGAACTGGCCTCGGCAGGGGTCGCGCACGTCAACCTCGTGCTGCGGCCGGGACGACGAGACGTCGAAGACGTCATGGAGGAGATCGGACAAGACGTCATCCCCGCCCTCCGAGCCCGAACCGCATCAGAGCCAGCCGGCGCAGACATCCGATCGTGACCGAGTCCACCGAATCAAGAAACCAACGAGCAGGGAGAACGATTGATATGAGCAGCACAGACACCATCGCCACGACCGCGAGCGACCCGACGGCGGTTGTCGCGACCGCGCAGTTCCTCACCCCCGTCGTACTCGGCCTTCAGGCACTGACGATCAACGCCAAACAGGCGCACTGGCACGTGCGCGGCGCGAACTTCGTCGGCGTCCACGAGTTGCTGGACACCATCGCAGGCAACGCCGGCGACTTCGCCGACGCGGCAGCGGAACGCATCGTCGCCCTCGGACTCCCGCTCGACGCCCGTGTCAGCGCGGTCGCCCAGAAGGGCTCCGTCACAAGCGTCCCGGCCGGCTTCACGAACTCAGACGACCTCGTGCACGCGGTGATCGCGGACATCGACAGGCTCCTCGCCGATGTCCGCGCAGCGGTCGACGGCCTCGACGGTATCGATCTGACCAGCCAGGACGTCGCGATCGAAATTCAGCGCGGACTCGACAAGGACCGCTGGTTCCTCGTGTCCCATGTCGCGGCGTGACCGATCTGCCGAAGGGGCGCCTCTCACCGACCCGGCGAGAGGCGCCCCGCGTGTTAGACGGTGCGGGCGAACGTGACGAGCTAATCGAGAATCGCAGTCACCTCGAGCTCGACGAGAACGTCGGGCTCGAAGAGGTAGTCGACCCCGATGAGGGACGCAGGCGGCAGGGGCTGAGGCAGTTCTAGTTCCTCAGCGACGCGCGCGATCCCGTCCATGAAGGGCGCGATCTTCTCAGGCGTCCAATCGGTGACGTAGAACGTCATCCGAAGCACATCCTCGAAGGACGCGCCCGCGCCGGTGAGCGCGCGAGCGGTGTTGCGCAGCACCTCTGCGACCTGGCCTGCGAGGTCCCCGGCCGCGAGGGGCTCTCCCTCTGCGCTGCGGGCGACCTGCCCGCTGACGTGCACATGGCGAGTACCGGTGCCAACGGCGACATGAGCGTAGGGCGTGCCGGGCTGAAGGCCGGCGGGGCTGAAGCGTGTAACTGACATGGAAGGTCCTGTTCGTCGTTGTGGTTTACCATTGATACCTGGTAAGCGAAAGATACTTCAAGGAGACCTGGTTTCATGGGCGATACCGCCGTACGGGAGGACGAGCTGCGTATCGCAGCGCCGCACCGCGAGTTGCTCGACCAGGTGCTCGATAAGTGGTCGCTCAGTGTCCTCAACGAATTGTGCGAACGGCCGTCTCGATTCAACGCTTTGCGACGTGCCATACCCGGCGTGACGCAGAAATCCCTCACGGCGACGTTGCGCAGGCTGGAGCGGAACGGTGTCGTGCAACGTCGGGTCATCAGCACGCGTCCGGTGTCCGTCGAGTACCGGATCACGGCGTTGGGCAAGACGTTACGGGGGCCGGTTGACGCGCTCATTGCGTGGGCGGACGAGCAACTGCCGGCCATTGAGCGAGCGCGCATAGCCTTCGATGAAGACGAGCAGTAGACGTCGGGGCAGCTTTCCCATCGCGACCGAGCGGAACGCGGCTTAGCTCTCAGGATGTTCCGGCTTTGCCCCGTCTCTGTCTCCCACGACGGCGTCAACCATGCCCATCGTCGCGTCGAACTGCGTCATGACCAGCGCGGCGGTGCTCGCGAAACCGCAGGCGAGAAGGATGAGCAGTGAGGGCACGAAGTCGTCCGGTGCGGGTACCCAGCCACCCAGTGTCCACGGCAGGACCATGGCGATGACGATGCCGAGACTCGAGGCCCATTCGTTCACGACGAGAGAGCGAGAGGAGCCGGCCCCGCCTCTTGCGAGGATGCGTCGTGCCGTTTCGACGGTCATCGCGACCAGGAGGATGCCGAGGGCGATGAAGCTCAGCGCGCCCCAGAGAGCATCAAGGGACGCGAGCGCGAGCGGGACGAGCAGAGGGATGGAGTACGCGGTGAACACCCAGCGAATCGATGAGCGGAAGTACCGGTCCGCGGCTTCCGATGCTGCGAGCCGACGGTGCATCTCCGAGTCGATGTAGAAGAACACGCCCACGATGAACGTGCCGAGCATCGTGCCTGATACTCCGGCCAGCCCCAAGAGGAAGTCGTTATCCGCGTTCGGCATCATCTGCGTCCCTTTTTCCCATGAATCGACCAGCCCATGCTGTGGCAGGTTTTCGTGTCACGTCGGCGAGAGCTCCTTGCTGCACGATGCGCCCTGCTTCGAGGACGACGATCTCGTCGGCAAGCGCATCGACGTCTTCGCGGTCGTGAGTGACGAGGATCGTGGGTCCGCCGAATTCACGCAGGTGCACGCCGAGGTCGGCACGCACCTCATCGCGGAACTCCACGTCCAGGGCTGCGAGCGGTTCGTCGAGGAGCAGTGCTTTCGGCTCGGATGCGAGGGCACGGGCGAGCGCTACGCGCTGTGCCTGCCCGCCGGAGAGTGCGCCCGGGTATCTCTCTGCCAGTTCGGTCAAGCCGAAGCGGGACAGCCAACGATCTGCGCTGCGCCGGGCCGCGGGCCACCTGTTGCCGCGGGCTCTGGCGGAGAAGGCGATGTTCTCGAGAACCGTGAGGTGCGGGAAGAGGAGCAGGTCTTGGAACATGACGCCGATTCCGCGCTGCGCGGCGGGAAGGGATGCCAGGTCTCTGTCCCCGAGCCGCACTGTCCCTTCCGCCTCCGTGAAACCGGCGATCGCTGCGAGGATGCTGGTTTTTCCGGCCCCGTTCGGACCGACAATCGCGAGTACACGTCCCGGCTCTGCTCTGAGCTCGATGATCACGTCGAGAGCGGGTCGGCGGATACGTGCGGATATCGTCAGCTGTGCGCTCATGCGGTTCCTGGCAGCCATCGGTCGCGGAGTGCGAGGAGAACGCTCAGCGATACAGCAAGCAGCACGAGGGCGAGCGCGATCGCGGTGTCGGGGTCGGAGTTCATCGCGAGGTAGGAGGCAATCGGGAGTGTGCGTGTCACGCCCGGGAAGGAGCCCGCGAACGTGATGGTCGCGCCGAACTCACCGAGCGCGCGGGCGAAGCAGAGCACGGCACCGGCGGCGATCCCGGGTGCGGTCAGCGGTACGGTCACGAGACGGAAGATCTGCCACGGGCTGGCCCCTAGGGAGGCAGCCGCAGCCTCGCTGCGACGGTCTGCCGATCGCAGCGCGCCTTCGACGGCGAAGACGAGGAAGGGCATAGCGACGAACGTCTGCGCGAGCACGACGGCGCCGGTGGTGAAAGGGATGGTGATGCCGACCTGCGTGAGCCATTGCCCGAGGAGGCCGCGCCGTCCGAGCAGGAGAAGCAGAGCGATGCCGCCGACGACGGGAGGCAGCACCAGCGGGACGGTGATCGCCGCCCGCAAGAGGCGCCGCGGCAGCACCCGCCAGCGAACGGAACGGCTCAGCAGTACGGCCAGCGGGATACCGAGAACGAGGCTGAGGCCGGTCGACAACGTCGCGGTGAGCAGCGACAGCCCCAGAGCCTGCAGAACTTCTTGTCGGACGAACAGTTCGGCGAGATCACCCCAGGGTGCGCGCAGGATCAGTCCGAGCAGCGGGAGAACGAGCAGCGCGAGACCGACTACCCCGAGAGCGAGGACGACCGGCTGCAGCCGTTCACGGGGCCGCGAAGCCGGCAACTTCGAAGACCTGACGTGCCTCATCCGAGCGGAGGAAGTCGATGAATGCCTGCGCCGCGTCCGAGTTCGTTGCCTCGGCGAGGAGGGTGAGCGGGTACTTGTTGATCACCTGCTGCGCCTCGGGCACGTCGATGCCCTCTACGGCACTTCCTGCTGCGACGACGTCGGTCACGTAGACCAGTGCGGCGTCGACCTCACCGAGAGAGACTTTCGTCAGAGCGGCGCGGACATCCTCTTCGAGAGTGTCCGGTTGGGCCTGGACTCCGGCGAGGTCGAGCAGCGACTGCGCTGCAGACCCGCACGGCACCGCAGGATCGCACAATGCGATCGTCAGTTCGGGCCGGGCGAAGTCGGCGAGACTGGTGATCCCGGCGGGATTTCCCACGGGAACCGCGATCTGCAGTGTGTTGGTGACCAGCACTCCCGGGTCGACCGCCATGCCAGCGTCAACGACGGACTGCATCGTCGCCTCATTCGCCGAGAAGAACACGTCAGCCGGAGCACCGGAGATGATCTGCTCGGCAAGCGCCGACGACCCGCCGTAGCTAGCGGCGATGTCGACATCCGCGTTCGCATCCTCGAATCTCCCCGCGAGGACGTCCATCACGTCGGTCAAGGACGCGGCGGCCAACACCGTCACCGTCCCGGAGATCATGTCATCATCGCCCGCTCCGGCATCGGACTCGTCGTTTCCCGCGCTGGGCGATGAGCAGCCGGCGAGCAGAAGGATGGCGGCTAACGCGGCAAGAAGAGACGAGGCGCGCAAGACAGGAACTCCTCTGGGAATCGGCCGGATAGTCGCACGAAGTCCGTGACGTGTCTCAACCCTCCCGCAGCCGAGCTCGTGGGAATGGTCTGCGACTGCGGGAGTTTGTCTGCTCTCTGCTGTATCGACGCTCCCGGCCTCGCCTGCTGGGGCCGGCTCCCTAGCCTGAGGACATGCCGGTCGATCCGCTCTCGCCGATTTTTCAGAGGCAGCGCGTCCTCGCGGGGTTTGGCGTGTCCGCTCAGGAGCGCCTGACGAGAGCGCATGTGCTCGTGATCGGCGCGGGCGGCTTGGCGAGCACCCTGTTGCCAGTCCTTGCTGCTGCCGGCGTCGGCAGGCTCACGATCGTCGATGACGACACTGTTGCCGAATCCAATCTGCACCGGCAGACGATGCACACACCGGGTGATGTCGGCCGTGGCAAAGCTGCCTCGGCCACCACGAGGCTCGCGGCGCTTGCTCCTGATGCTGAGGTGCGCGCCGTCGATGGGCGTTTCGATGCTGTGACAGCTGAGGATCTGCTGCACGGTGTGGACGTACTCGTCGATGCCAGCGACAACCCCGCGGCAGTTCTAGTAGCAGACCGTGCTGCCGCTGAACGCGGCATCCCGCTGGTGTGGGGATCGGCGCTGGGCTACGCCGGTCAGGCCGGGGTGGCGTGGGATGCCAAGGGCACCGACTATCGCGACTTGTTCCCGCACGGTTCCGACTCCGACGTAGATACCTGCGATGTGTTCGGCGTGCTGCCGAGCGTCTGCGCCGTCATCGGGGCCCTCATGGCGACCGAGACGCTCAAAGTCCTCACCGGCATCGGAGACCCGTTGATCGGTCGGGTCGCTGCGTACGACGCCCGCACCGGCCGCACCCGCGAGATCGTCTACCGGCGTGACGAGTCCACCCGCGCCGCAGTGCAGACCGCGACGCCCGCTCAACAGCCCTCGGATCAGAATGATGTCTCCCCCGAAGAACTGCGCGACCTGCTCATGACGTCCGAACCGCCGCTGCTCGTCGATGTGCGAGAACCGTGGGAAGCCGAGATCGCATCGATCCCGGGAAGCATGCTGATCCCCCTGGGCGAGCTTGCCAGTCGGACACGAGAATTCAGCACCGGCAATCCGGTCGTGCTCTACTGTCACCGCGGCGGACGCTCGCGTCAGGCGCTCGATCTGCTCCTCGGGCTCGGGGTCTCAGATGTGCGGCATCTCGCCGGAGGAGTCGACGCCTGGGCTGTCCGCGTAGATCCCACGGCGAGCAGGTATTGACATGCTCCGCACACCGGTCGCAGCACACACAGCCCGAGTCCGCGCACTCCTGTGCGCCGTGAGCCAGCGAACCGTCGAGCAGGTCGCCCTGTCTCGCGCACTGGATCGGGTGCTCGCCCACCCCATACGGACTCCGATAGCTCTGCCCCCGTTCCGGAACTCGCAGATGGACGGCTTCGCCGTCCGTGTGACCGACCTTGCGCGGACACCACGCAGTCTGCCGCTGCGAGGTGAGATCCGCGCCAGCCCCGGAACACCTGCGCCGCTTGACCCTGGCCATGCTGTCCGGGTCATGACCGGTGCGCCGATCCCGGACGATGCCGACGCGGTCGTCCCTGTCGAACACGCCACCGTCCACGACACGAAAGTGACGTTCACGCGGAAACCGGACGCCGGAGAGTTCGTACGAGAAGCCGGCTCTGATCTCGCCGCCGGTGAGCCTCTGCTGCCTTCCGGCCTCCGGCTCGCTCCCCGCCACCTCGCGGCACTCGCGGCCGCCGGAGTGGACTCCGTCCCCGTTCGCTCGCAAGTACGTGTCGCGGTGATCTCGACCGGAAGCGAACTGGCCGCACCCGGTGAACCTCTGGCTCCCGGCCAGATCTACGACGCCAACGGCCCCGCCCTCGCCGCAGCGGTGCGGTCCGCTGGCGCCTTCCTGGCCGATGAGCATCGTGTCGTCGACGACACGGCCGCGTTCGCGCGCGCCCTCGACGCCTCGTGCGCGGCGGGAGCCGAGATCGTGCTCACCAGCGGAGGCATCTCGGCAGGCGACTACGAAGTTGTGAGGGAGCTTCTGGAGCCGCTTGGGGCACACGTCGATACCCTTGCAATGCAGCCCGGAGGCCCGCAGGCCACCGCCCTCTACAAAGACGTTCCTGTGGTGTGCTTCCCCGGCAACCCCGTGTCCGCGCAGCTGTCATTCATGCTCTTCATCGAGCCGATCCTCCGTGAGGCAGCGGGCCTACCTGCACGCCAACCCGAGCCACGGACCCTGGCCGAACCTCTCACCTCTGTCGCCGACAAACGACAGTTCCGCCGCGGCGTGGCGTTGCCTGGGGGCCGGGTCGCACCGCTGGGCGGACCCTCCTCGCACCTTGTCGCCGCCATGGCGGCATCCGACGTGCTCATCGATGTCCCGATCGATGCCGTCATCCTCGACGTCGGGACACGCGTGGAGACCTGGAATCTATGAACGAACTGCCGCACCTCGACGATCAGGGCCGGTCGCGGATGATCGACATCGGCGGGAAGGCGATCACTCGTCGCACGGCGATCGCGGCCGGCCGTCTCGACACGACACCGGCAGTGGTGGAGCTGCTCGCCACCAACCAGCTACGCAAAGCTGACGCGCTCCCGACAGCGCGGATCGCGGGTATCCAGGGCGCTAAGCGCACCAGCGAGCTCGTGCCCCTCGCGCACACGCTGCCCCTGGAGTCTGTCACCGTCGATTTCGAGCTCAGCACCTCATCGGTGGAGATTCGGGCCGCGGTCGCAGCTACGGCGAAGACCGGCGCCGAGATGGAAGCCCTCACCGCTGTCGCCGTCGCTGGTCTCGCTCTGCACGACATGGTCAAGTCCGTTGATCCGGCCGCGGTGCTCGGAGACATCCGCCTCATCGAGAAGACCGGGGGCAAGCGCGGGCACTGGGTTGCAGACGCGCCTGGGCCCGCAGAGCGCGGACGCGCGGTCGTGGTCGTGTCCTCCACGAGCACCGCAGCCGGATCGGGCGATGACCTCACCGGGCCGGCGATCGCAGGCTGGCTTCGCGACCGCGGATATCAGGCAGACGAACCCGTGGTCGTCGCTGACGCGGATATCCATCGGGCGCTCACGGATGCTCTCACCCGTGAGCCGGTGTTAATCATCACGACCGGCGGCACCGGTGTGCATCCCGAGGACCGTACGCCCGAGGCGACGAGCGCGGTGATCCAGAGAGCACTTCCCGGCGTCGCCGAGGCCATCCGGGCGGCGGGCCGTGCGACGACTCCGACAGCCTCGCTCAGCAGAGCGCTTGCGGGGATCGCTGGACGCACGATCGTCATCAATCTGCCCGGATCGCCACGCGGCGTACAAGACGGCCTCCTCGCGCTGGAACCGCTCCTGCCGCACCTGCACGATCAGCTAGCCGGTGGCGGACATGCCTGAGCCGATCGGTTCCGTCACCACTGCGCCACTGGACAAGACGTGTCTGGAAACACGGATACGCAGCAGGAAGAACGGGGCGGTGGTCACCTTCGAAGGCATCGTGCGCGACCATGACCACGGAGAGGATGTCGGGTCTCTCGACTACGAGGCGCACCCCGACGCAGAACGAGTGCTCATCGACGTGTGCGCGAGGGTCGCGCATGCCACGAACTGCGATGTCGTCGCCGCTCACCGCATTGGGCACCTCCAAGTCGGCGACGTCGCGCTGGTCGCGGTCGTCGCCGCTCCACACCGGGCGGAGGCCTTCGCCGTGTGCGGGAAGCTCGTCGACGCGATCAAGGCGGAGGTTCCGATCTGGAAGCACCAGCACTTCATCGACGGCAGATCGGAGTGGGTGGGGTTGTAGATACACCGCACGGCATAACGCATCCGCCGGTTTCCTCTGCGTCCTTCGTCGCAGTCGCGGCCGAACGGACGCAAGAAGCACCCGGGAGCGGGACGCTGAAGACGCAATCGCCGAGGAAAAGAGGCAGTCAGATGACCGGCATTGAGATTGAACCAGACAACTTCCGTGGCAAGGGACTGCCTCCGTCAGAACTCGTCCGCGTTGTAGCCGCCGATGCGTTCACTCAGACCGTTCGTGCGAGCCTCTGATGTCGTTGCTGCGTGGTGGTGATGCGTTCCCCGCCCTTGAACTGGTCGAGGTGGGAGGCGCACGCCGAACGATCCCTGCCGGATTCGCCGGGCAGTACGGCGTGGTGCTCTTCTCTCGCGGGGCAGGCTGCCGGTCCTGCGTGGAGCAGCTGCGTGCGTTCCAGCGCGGCCTACGGCGCCTGTCCGCCGCGGATATCGCCGTCGTCGCGCTGACTGCGGACGAGGAGCCAATGATCGCGGAGCTTGTGTCGCGCTATGGCCTGACCTTTCCGATCGGACACAGCACCGATGTGGGGCAGATCGCCGCCGCGACCGGAGCGTTCGTCACCATGGACCCGCCCCAGCTGCAGACAACCGGATTCGTGCTGGATCCCGAGGGGAAGGTCGTGATCAGCGTGTACTCCTGTGGAACGTTAGGACAGCTCCTTCCCGACGACGTCCTCGAACTCGTCCGGGAGTTGCCCCAGCATGCGGATGCGACTCGGCAAGAGGCGGAGAGATGAAAACGATCGATGGCGTCTCGAGAGCGCGGACGCAGCCCACAGTGAGCGCCGACGGCAAGGATGAGCGTGGCCAGAACGGCATGCTAGAGCGCCCCCTCTTGACCATTCCGCGGGAGGACTGACGATGGCCACGTCTCCCCATACCTCAGGTACCGCTGGGACAGCTGTCTGGGATGGGCTCGCTCAGGAGGTGCTTCACAGAAACCCACGCGGCCGAATACTCGTCGCCATCGACGGCGTGGACGCTGCAGCCCGCACGCACTTCGCCAACACGCTAGCGGCAGCGCTGCGCACAGTGGGACGTAACGCGACTCGTCTCACCGCAGCACCGTTCACGGACGACGATACGGTCCGAACCATACTGCGCATGTTCCGCCTCAACGGACCTGAGAGCGGGTTCGCTGACGCGTCTGAGCACACGGTGCTGATTGTCGACGGTTGGTCGCTGCTGCGCTCCAGTCTGCGTTCGGCGTGGCACTTCACCGTCTTCCTCGACGGCGGTGGGCCGGCACATCCAGACACCCGTGAACGGCATCTGCGCTACATGCGCGAGGACACTCCACGCGAAGCGTCCGATGCCGTGTACGACGTGAGCGACGGCATGCATCCCCAGCGCTTGTACTTCGACTCCTGCTGACATAGAGAGCTGGGCAAGGCGGCGCGATCTTCTCACGCAGAAGATGACGGCGCACGAGACGGATGCAGCCCGCGATACGCGGAAGCGTCGCTGTGGATCGAGCCTCAGCCGTTCACCGTATCGCTCAGCCGCCGGAGAACGGGGGCAGCACGTCAATCTGCGCGGAGATAGGCCGTGCGGGATCGCGTGAGGCGATGCCGTCGACGAGGAAAGTCCCCTTTACGATGACCGGTTCGAGTGCCGGGTGCGCTGAGAGGAGCGCGTCCTTCGCCTCTCCGAGAGACGTCGCCTCGACGTGTTCTTCTTCGCAGCCAGCCGCTTCAGCGGCGGCCGCGAAGTACCGGACGAGTATGCACGGCATCGTCAGCCTCCGATCGCTCCCATAGAACGGGCCGGTCGACGGAAGCTCTTCTCGTCCATCCCGTGCCCAGCCTGTTTGTCCCACATCGTCGCCCGCCACGCATCGGCGATAGCGGCATCGTCTGCTCCGCTTCGCAGCATCGTGCGCAGGTCCGTCTCGTCGTCGCCAAACAGACACGAACGTACCGAGCCTTCGGCTGTCAGTCGGGTCCGATCGCACGCGTCGCAGAAGCTGCGCGTCACGGACCCGATAATGCCGACGGTGGCTGGGCCACCTTCGACGAGCCACTCCTCTGCGGGAGCGGACGGGTCTTCACGCCCGGCCGGGGTCAGCCGATATCGACCTCCGAGCACAGACAGAAGTTCTTCGGCGGAGACGAGGTGGTCTCTGCGCCAGGTCTGATCGGCATCAAGCGGCATCTGTTCGATGAACCGCAACCGCACGCCGTTGGCAAGCGCCCACGACAGCAGATGGGGAGCATCCGCGAGGGTCTCGCGCAGCGCCACCGCGTTGATCTTGATCGGGCTGAGCCCTGCGTGCTGTGCCGCCTCGATCCCCCTGAGCACGGCTGGTAGGCGATCGCGTCGGGTGACGGCGGCGAAATGCTCGCGGTCGATCGTGTCCAGCGACACGTTGATCCGCGTCAGTCCGGCCTCCACAAGCTGTAGCGCCTTGCGGTCGAGGCCGATCCCATTGGTTGTCATCGACACCGGCACGCCGGGCACGGCTGTGGTCGTCTGGCGCACGATCTCGACCAGATCAGGTCGAGTAAGCGGCTCGCCGCCGGTGAAGCGCACCTCGCGTACTCCCAGATCGTGGACGGCTATCGTGACCAGACGCGCGATCTCTTCCGGAGTCAGCAACTCCCCGCGAGGAACTATGGGCAGGCCTTCCGCCGGCATGCAGTATGTGCAACGCAGTGAGCAGGCGCTGGTGATCGATACGCGCAGGTCTCGCGCGATGCGCCCGAACCTGTCTATGAGAAGAGGTGTCTCGGGTCTGCCGGTCGTCGAGCGCGCGCGATTGCGAACGGTCGGCATGCCGAGCGCGACAGGAGACATGGTCACAACTTCTTCTCGAGACTTCTGGGGAGTCGAGGTCGCCGGGTGAGGCGTCCTGCTCGACAGTGTGGTCGGCGCAATCGCCTGTTTTCGCCCCGGGGCTCATCACCTGCAGTCATGGGCAAGTTCCGCGCAGGACCAGGCGATCAGGGAGAGAGTTCCCGCAATATCGTCGGTTGTGTACAGCCAGACGACACGGAAGGGGCGATGTATGTCGTTCACTACTCGCGGATTCGCGGGACGCCGACGTGGACCCGACGATCAGCTCCCTCCGGGACAGACACTGTTCGAGAACTGGCCGGTGCTCACAGCCGGTCCCACGCCCTATGTCGACACCGAGACATGGGATTTCGCCATCCTCGATGAGACCGGTACCGAGCATCACTGGAACTGGGAGCAGTTCCTGGCGCTCGGCGCCGAAGACATCACGGTCGACATCCACTGTGTCACGCACTGGTCCAAGCTCGACATGGCCTGGCGCGGGGTGAGCCTGGACAAGCTGTTCGAGAACGTCGAGACATCCCATGACTACGTCATGGCGCACTCCTACGGCGGATACACCACGAATGTGCCGCTCGAGGATCTCCTGGACGGCAAGGCCTGGATCGCGACCGAGGCCGAAGGCGCACCCCTCGACGCAGAACACGGTGGGCCGGCACGTCTTCTCATCCCGCATCTGTACTTCTGGAAGAGCGCGAAATGGGTCCGGGCATTGACGATGATGCCGACGAACGATCCTGGGTTCTGGGAGCAGAGCGGCTATCACATCTACGGTGATCCGTGGAAGGAAGAACGCTACTGGTGATGGAGCAGACCCGGCTCGCTCCGCCTCGCCCCCGTGTGAGGCCGTCGTGGTTCGTCGCCACGGTTTCGGAGGTGCGTCCGGAGACTCCGACTGCGGTGCGGCTGGTGCTCGATGTCCCGGGTTGGCCGGGGAGTGAGGCGGGCAGTCATCTCGATTTGCGACTGACCGCTCCGGACGGCTACCAGGCGACGCGTTCGTATTCGATCGCATCCTCCGAGCCGGGCGGAACGATCGTCCTTGCGGTCGATGAGCTGCCCGATGGCGAGGTGTCTCCGTTCCTCGTCCGTGAACTGCGCGCCGGCGATCAGATCGAGGTCCACGGACCGCTGGGATCGTTCTTCCTCTGGCGCCCGGGACAGAGCCAGCGCCCCGTGCAGCTCATCGCCGGCGGGTCAGGCGTCGTACCCCTCTACGCGATGGCGGCCTCTCATGCGGCCGCATCCGATCCCGTTCCGTTCCGGCTGCTGTACTCCGTGCGCACCCCGGAGGACGTCTACTTCCACCAGGAGCTCCTCGAACTGTCGGATGGGTCGTTCGCCATCGACCTCGTGTACACCCGACGAGCGCCGGCTGGGTGGCAGGAGCCGGTCGGACGGCTCACAGAGTCGACTATCGCGGCGCGGACGCTCCCTCCGGAAGACCGTCCGCGCGTTTTCGTGTGCGGTTCGACAGGCTTCGTCGAAGCCGTCGCGCCGTGGCTCCTGAAGCTCGGCCATGCGCCGCAAGACATCCTCACCGAACGATTCGGAGGCCTATGATGACCAGCCACCTCGACGGGAACATCCTCGCCGGGACTCTCGCGGAATTCCTCGTGCCTGACGCAACGATGATCGAAGGACGATGCGGAGGCTGCGGGGGCATCGCGCCCCTTGGCGAGGCACTCGTGTATCCGGACGCTCCGGGGCTGGTCGTACGCTGCAAGACGTGCAGCCACGTGCTGGCGACCATCATCGACGCCGGTGAACGCCTCTTCCTCAGCTTCGCCGGGATGACCGCGTTCGCGATGAGGCGGGATCAGACTGAGGAGTCGGTCTCAGTCGCGTAGGCCCTGAGCTGTGCGATAGCCATGTCGAGAGCGGCACGCATCGGATAAACGTCTCGACTCGCCTTCGCCAGAAGATAACCTCCCTGCAGTGCCGACAGCAGCCCACTGGCAAGCGCTCGCGAGTCCGCATCGCTGCGCAACACGCCGCGTGTCTTCAGCCTCTCCACGGCATCGATCAGCATCTCCAGCCACTCATCGAAGTGGGTAGCGATCGCCCGGCGGGCATCCTCGTTGTGGTCTGCGATCTCGTTCGCCAAGGACCCGAGCGGGCACCCGTACGCGCCGTTGCGTAGCGCGTTGCGTTCGACGAGCTCATCCCGCCACAGCTCGAACCCACGTAGGGATTCCACCCGTTGAAGGCGCCGGCGCTGCTGCGTCAGGACGTCCTCCGCCCGGGACTCGATGACTTCCTTCACGAGTGCGTCCTTGTCGGCGAAGTGCTGATAAACCTGAGACTTCGATGTCGCACTGGCGGCTCTAACGTCGGCGAGGGTCGTCGCCGCGACGCCTCGCTCATACATCAGCTGGTTCGCTGCGTCGACGATACGCGCTCTCGTTGCCGCCCCTTTCGGCGTCAACCGGCGCGCACTCGTTCCGTCGGCAGTCACGCCTCCAGGGTAGTCTCCTCCGTCCGCAGGACTCGAAGTCGTCCGTCACGCGATGCCAGCCCGGCCGGCCAGTGAAGCCCCGCAGAGCGGGACGCTCGCATCTCACACCCTCACAATAATGGACCTCAGAGTCCTTATCCAAGTCGACCCGAACCGCCCAAAGCAATCCGAGCACCCTATGTTTCAGATCTAAAGCACCTCTCGCCAGTCGACACTCGACTCACACTTTGGTCTGGCAAGTCCTTTTCTGTCGTCGTAGGCTAGTGGTCATGATGTGCGGGAAGCCACGCGGCTCACGGATCCTCCGTGTGCGCGAGAACGTCCGAGCCGAGGGCTCGGTGCGGGTGCCCGCGCGCGCCCGTCCGCGAGAACATTGCGCGCTCCGCAGGAGAGGGGCGTTCGGTGGACCTGCCTGTCAAGCTCGGTGACGCGCAAGAGTTTCTGCTGCTCGTTCCCTCGCCTCTTGCGGAGCGGGTGGCTGAGGACGAGCGCCTGGTCGTGGCGGCCTATCAGTTTCGTAGGGGCCTGGGCATCCGGGCTCGGCGGGCGTTGGCCTCACGGATCGAGCATGAGGTGACCGCCGCGCTGCACATCGTTCGGCCCGGAACGGTGGTCGTAGCGTTCGACGGTGCCGGCACGATGTCTCGGACCCGAGTACACAGGTTGGCGACAGGCGTGGTCGGTGAGGTGAGCAGGAGCGCCACCAATCTCGTGGGCGCGGACACGACCGTGATTGGAGTCGTGGTGATGTCGCCGGCCGAGCGAGAACTCGCCGCCGCGTGCGTGCGGCATGTCGCAGCTCAGCCACCGCACCGGGGCGACGGGCTCGTCTTTCATGCCAGCGACCTCCGCCGGGCGAACATCTATGAGCTGATCGAAGAAGCAGTCCTGTGATGTCGGTCAGCTCTGCCCGTGGTCGCGGCGAGGACTATCTGTTAGTCATCTACCAGCGTCGGAACGCCTCGATCCTGTCGCTGCAGGGGCGGGACACCGAGCTGGCTCCGGGGAGCATCGTCGTTATCCCCCGCTCGACGGTGGGGAGTGCAATGCCCACCGAGGATGCCGATCGCATGATCGTCGAGGTGCCGTTGGGTGTGGCGGGGTTGACGGGGGATCAGATCGGTGAGGTATCTGGAGCTGCTCATCGTGAGCGGACCTCGCTGGCGGCGCTGTT
>NZ_LAYO01000024.1 GCF_000980875.1 Leucobacter sp. Ag1
CCGCGAACGCAAAGGGCGATTGGTCGAGCACGATCCCCGCGCAGCCCCACGGCCTTGTTGGGATCACCGTGACGGATGAGCACGGGCAGAAGGTCGATCACTCCTTCACCGTGGATGTCGCTGACCCCATCGCGGAGCTGACGATCACGGGCCCGAAGGAGGGTGCGACCGTCGACACCGACACCCCGAACGTCACCGGTACTGCGCAGCCGGGTGCGAAGGTCACCGTCACGGGGAAGGACGGCGAGACCCTCGCCGAGACGACCGCAGGCGAGGACGGCAAGTGGTCGGTGGATCTGCCGAAGCTCCCCAACGGCACGCACGAGATCACGGTGAAGGACGACAACGGCAAGTCCGATGATGTGTCGTTCGTGGTGAACGCGATCACCCCGATCCAGCTCACCGGCCCCGAAACGAGCGAGTCGAAGCGTCCCGTCGTGACCGGGACCGGGCATCCGGGCTCGAACATCGAACTGAAGGACGTTCTGGGTAAGACGATCGGGATCGGCACGGTTGCGGCGGACGGCAAGTGGTCCATCACCCCGACCACTGATCTGGGGAAGGGCGCGAATGTCGTGACCGCGCACCAGACCGCCCCCGGCGGGAAGACGTCGGAGGCGACCGGTACGATCCAGGTCACCGCGAAGGATCCCCTGGTCGTGACCGGCCCGACCCCGGGCGCCACGGTTGAGTCGGAGACTCCGAACGTGTCGGGCACCGCGGAGCCGGGATCGAAGATCACCGTCACCGGCCCCGACGGGGAGAAGCTCGGGGAGACCACGACTGATGAGAACGGCGACTGGTCGCTTCAGCTGCCCGTGATGCCCGAGGGTGAGACCTCGATCACGGTGACCGACGAGCACGGCGGGAAAGAAGAGATCGAGTTCACGGTTCCCGAGCACTTCGACGATGAGCAGGATGCCGACTCGCAGGCCGACCCGGGCGCTGGCGCGAACGGCACGGACGAGGACTCGAAGGACTCGAACACGAACTCCGCGAGCGAGCAGGACGCACGCGCGAACATGAACGCCTCCGCCTCGGCCGCAGCCTCCGCGAACGCCGACGGGCAGGGCAACGCCAAGATCGAGGGTGCCGCGCAGGCTGCCGCGTTCTCCGACGCGACCGCGATCGCGTCCGCCGCAGCCGACGTGTCGGCAAAGGCCGCCGCCCAGGCCGCCGCACTCGCCGAAGCGTCGACGAACGCGTCCGCCAACATCGACGCGAACGCCTCCGCCGCCGCCTCCGGCGCCGCACTCGGTTCCGCCGACAGCACCAGCACATCGGCTGCGAACGCGAACGCGTCCGCCGCCTCGGAGTCGAACGCTGCCGCGTCGGCGAAGTCCGCCGCGACCACGACCTCGTCCTCGGACGCGGGATCGCAGGCCGCGGGTCAGGCATCGGCAGCCGGTGCGACCTCGAACACGCAGGGCGCCAACAGTGGTTCGAACTCGAACGACCGCGCGAACGCGAACGCCGCCGCGTCGGCCGCCGCGACCGCGAAGGCCGACGACAACTCCAACGCGTCCGTGAAGGGAGCCGCGGAAGCCGCCGCATACGCCGACAACACCTCGCAGGCATCCGCCGCAGCCGACATCTCCGCGGAGGCCGCAGCGAAGGCTGCCGCCACCCCGACCGCGTCCAGCGACACGACCGCGAACCTGACCTCCGCATCCAACTCCGCAGCCGAGGCCGCGGCACGTGCCGCAGCCCAGGCCGACAACTCCTCCAGCGCGAACGCGTCCGCGTCGCAGCGTGCCACCACGAACGCGAACGCCGCCTCCAAGTCGGCCGCGATCACGAACGCGTCCAGCAACGCCGGAGCAAACGCCGGCGGCACCAGCACGGGGAAGACGAAGTGGAAGCGTCTCGGTGGTGCGAACCGGTTCGAGACCGCGGTCCAGGTGTCCAAGGACTCCTACCCGCGGGGAGCGAAGAGTATCGTGATCGCACGCTCCGATCTCGCACCCGACGCCCTGTCGGCGGCCCCGTTCGCCGTCAAGCAGAACGCGCCCGTGCTCCTCACCCCGCCCACCAGCCTCGTGAAGGAGACCAAGGCCGAGATCAAACGCCTGAAGGCCGACACCGTGTACATCGCGGGCGCAAACGGCGCGATCTCCGCATCGGTTGAGGCCGAGATCCGCGGCATGGGTGTCAAGATCGTCCGTATGGCCGGGAGCGACCGGTACGAGACGTCGCTGAAGATCGCACAGACGGGCTGGAAGAACGGCACCGAGAAAGCGTTCG
>NZ_LAYO01000026.1 GCF_000980875.1 Leucobacter sp. Ag1
GGGGGGGGGGGGGGGGGGGGGGCAGACTCAACGCGGATCAGGTCAAGCCAGCTCACAGAATGCACTCCAACATCTCCCTTTTGGCCGGCTCTTTCGGCGCGCTGCGTTAGATCAATTCTGGTGTATTCATCTAACGCAGCGAGGTCAGAGCGAGTTGATTTACGTAACCTCCGGGAAGCAAACCAGTAGTGACTTGCTCGCTATAGGTGGCCTGAAGTCCTGACGTAAGTGTTGTGAGTGATGGTGGTCGGATTCAGGGTCTTGCGCCGTGAGGTCTGGAGCGTCGAGAGAGGAAGTTCTTCTTTCCCGGAGCCTGGCTTCATGGCCTTGATCGTCCCTGCCCGAGATGGTGGCTCAGTGACCTGCGATTCGGCACGTCAAGCTTGCGCATGATGCGATGCATGTGGCTGTCAACAGTGCGTACGCTGATCACTAGCTGTGTCGCGATCTCCTTGTTTGTCAGCCCGGCCGCTGCAAGTTCTGCGACCTCGAGTTCTCTTTCAGAAAGCACGGTGCGGTAGGAGTTGAAGCGCAGGACGTCAAGATCTACTTCTCCTGCGTCCGATCTGATGCGAGACACATACTCGAGCGCCTGGAGTCGCCGCTCATGTTCTCCGGACTCGCCATACCACTGTGCCGCCAGCTGGCAGGCACCTACTGCGAGCCCGAATCGTCCCGTCTGGGCTAGCTCGGCGGCGGCATTCATCATGCCTCGCGGATCATGGTCGTGGAGTGCCGCAACATATTTTCCTTGTGCTTGCATAGCAGCGGCCTCGGGGATCGATTCCAGGTGGCGCTGTGCAACGAGCAAGCGTTCAGCGTCGGGTTTGATCTCTAGCGCGACGAGCATGCTCAGGATGCTCGCGAAGTAGGCCTTCCGGTGCCAAAGCTGCTCTCCGGAGGACCAGAGCTCGTCTGCAGCCTCCGCGGGCCTCCCGTTGAGAATCAGAAGCTGGGATACCGGCCATGCAAGACTCTGACCGGGTAGCGGGCCATCAGCGAGGTTGTAGCGTTGCGCATCGCCGGCATACCGTTCTGCCAGGAGTGTCTGTCCTCGGCGCGAGGCCATATTGGCTGCGACGGTGAGCAGCGCAATCTGCGCCCCAGGCGGGAAAGGCGTTGGCTCGCCTACCACGAAGACGGCGTCGAGCAACTCATCCATTGCCGAGTAGTCTCCGGAATGCGTGTGGCAGATTGCAGCGGCTGCACCAAAGCCCCGCACTCCTTCCGTGTCGAGCCGGCCACGAGATTCTTCGAAACCGTTCATGAGTACCCGGAGGGCTTCCGAGTGCAGGCCCTGCCCGAGAAGTGCCAACCCGAGAAGCACCCTGGGCTGAGTGCGGCTTGCTTGAGGGTCCAACGTCTCGATCATCTGGAAGACGTTCCTCGCGTCGCTGAAACGGCAGCCGGTTACGAGTACCAGCATCTGCGTTTCGAGGAGGGCAAGCTGAACCGACACCGGCAAGCCGTCGACGAGTTCGAGCTTTGCAGGAAAATCCTCGGGCACCCGGTCGAGATACGTCCGAACTGACACCTCAGCCGCGTCGAGAATGCGTGCATACGGGCCGAGGTCCTCGCTTCGTCCACGAAGCAGGCCAACCGCGGCTTCGATGTCCCCGTGAACATGCGCTACCCAGTTCGCCTGTAGCGCAAGAAACTTCGCTATGCTCTCGGGGTCTCCCAGCGACGGGTCAGTTGCAGCGAGGACTAGTTCGACAGTTTCCTCGACCATGGCGGAGTGCGACTCAATGAGCGCGGCGATGTAACGTGTCGCGCTCGAAGGGCTCGGATGCTCTTCCCACTCCACTGATGTCACAAGCCGCCGGGCTCTTGCCCGCTCGCGAACGAGCCCGGCAAACACGGCCTCATGACCGATGGTTTGGGCAGCGGACCGCTCAGCAAGGACTGCTGACGCAGATTCTGCTGAGCCGATTCGCTCGACGATGAGTTCCACCAGGCGAGTTCTTCGGGCGATGATGTTCTGGTGGCGGAAATACTCGGCGAGAATCGGCGGGACCACGGTCACCCGGCTACTTCGGTCGTCGGGCAGGAACGCGATGAGAGAGCGCTCCTCCAACAACTCGAGAGAGTCCCACTCAACGAGCTTGCGGACCGTTCCGATGTCAGCAGCACCGACAATCGCAATGACCTCAAGAGCTTCCCTGCTCTCTTCATCAAGATCTTCCAGATGCGTTTCGACAACGGCTCGCAGACCCGGTGACCAGAGATCCCCTTTGCTTGCCAGCCGGCCATCGCCACTTGGCGACAGGCGGCCTTCGAGCAAAGCGGCGTCCACGAGGGCAAATGCGAGACCAGCATTCCCTGCCGACTTGGAGTAGACCCTGTTCAGGGTTCCCGTTTCTAGCGGAGGGGCGTGAGGAACGAACCGGTGACAACTGAGCGTTAGTGCCGGGAGGCGCTGGCGGGGAGGATGTCATCATGCCCGGTCCTTATCCCAGAGAGTTCCGCGAGGACGTCGTCGCGGTCGCCAGACGTCGTGAGAGCGGCGTCACCATCAAACAGATCGCGACCGACTTCGGGATCAGCGA
>NZ_LAYO01000050.1 GCF_000980875.1 Leucobacter sp. Ag1
CTTCGGACGGAGATCCGCGTTCACAAGGATCCGCTCGCGGAGTTCGTCCTCCTGACGCCGAATCTCCTGCTGATGTGGGCGCCGGGCTCAGCCGTGCTCAGCCGAGGGCGAGCCGGTACGGCTGCATCGGGTAGCCCGCGGTCGGGTGCGGCGTCGCCTCGCCGTCGGGCACGAAGCCGTCGCGCAGGTAGAGGTCGATCGCGCGGGTGTTGACGGTGCGCACCTCGAGCGTGACCGCGCGGAAGCCCGCCGCCCGGGCGTGCGCGATCGCGTCGGCCATGAGCGCGCCGCCGACCCCGCGCCCGGTCCCGTCCGGATCCACTGCGAGGTAGTGCAGGTACGCCTCCCCGGGATCGGGGCGGCCCGACTCGAGCAGGGCGAATCCCGCGCGCGGGGACGTCGCGACGGCGAAGCGCACGATCGGGTTGCCGAAGGCGACGCGCACGCGTTCGGCCATGGTCTCGGCGTCGACCGAGCCGTCGCGTGCCGCGAGCGCGCGCACCCAGATCCCGGCGCAGCGTTCGACGTCGTTCGGCACCCGGCCCGCTCGGATCACGGGGTGCGGATCCATCGTCGCCTCAGCGAGCATCGGTGCGGGGCGCCTGCCGGTCGTGACCGATCCGGGCCGCGAGAGCGAGCTGCTGCTGGAGCATCGTGCGGATGCCCACGAGCACGAGCACTGCGAGTAGAGCGCCGACGCCGGTGAGGAACACGACGACGCCGAGCGTCGCTTGGAAGGGCGCGCCCTCGAAGAACCGCCGGCTCGCGGTGCCGCCGAAGATCATCCAGCCGAGCAGCAGCAGGATCGGGGATGCGAAGGCGAGCACGGGCACGATCCCGGGCAGCAGGATCCGCGGGATCGTCGGTGCGGCTTGTTCCGGAGTCGGCGCGTGCGTCATGGCGGCAGCCTACAACTCGGCGGTGTCCGCCTCCGATCCCGAGTCGGAAGGCGCGCGATCCGGGTCAGCGCACCGCCGCGCCCAACTCGGCGAACCCCGCATCGAGCACGTCGGTGAGCAGGCGCGCGAAGCGCCCGTCGGGATCGAGATCGGGGTCGAACACCGTGACCGAGGCCCCCAGCGCACCGGGGGCGAGCTCGCGCAGCAGGTCGACGAGCTCTTCGGCCGTCAGCCCGCCCGGGTCGGGGCTGTCGACCGCGGGCATGACCGCGGGGTCGAGCACGTCGACGTCGAGCTGCAGCCAGTAGCCCGGCACCCCGCCGGTGCGCTCACCGGACTCGGCCACCGCACGCACCGCGGCGGCGACCTCGGCCGGACCGCGCTCCGGCACCGCCGATGCGGGCAGCACGAGGCCGAGGATTCCGCGCGCCTCGGCGGCTTCGGCGTCGTCCGCCCGATGGCCGAGGTGCGCGGCTCGGGCCGGATCGAAGTAGGGGCCGAGCCCGTCGATGTTCGCGATCGCGTCCCAGTGCCGGCCGACGGCGGCCGCGAGATCCTCGCCCGCGACGCTCGCGCAGGCATCGCTGTTGCCGGGGTGCCGGAAGTCGGTGTGGCCGTCGAGGTGAACGAGGCCGGCTCCGCCGCGTCGCGCGGTCGCGATCCCGGCGGCCAGCAGCACACTGCAGTCCCCGCCGATCACGAGGGGAGCGGTGTCCTCGGCCAGGGCCTCCTCGATGCGGGCGGCGAGCCTGCGCGAGTGCGCGATCAGCTGCGCCTGGTTGCGGACGATCCCGGTCGCCCGTGTCGCGTCGTCGTCGACGTATCGGCCGGGCAGCACGACACCCGCGTCGCGGGCACCGTGCCGCGCGAAGCGCTCGAAGAGCCCCGCCTCGCGCAGCGCCTCGGGCGCTTTCGCGGCGCCCGGCACGGATCCGGGCTGCGGCGGACGCAAGCCCAGATTGCTCGGGGCCGAGATGAGCGCGATCATGCGTCCGAGCCTATTGAGAGCGGCCGCGGACGCGCTGGGAGTCCCGGTGTTCGGTTACGCGGACGCCGGGGGATCGAGGATCTCGACGAGGCGTACGAGGTATCCGTCGGGATCCTGCACCAGGTGCTCGAGCTGCCCCTCGGGACCGTCCGCCGTCTCGTACCAGCTCTCCTGCAGGTCACGGAAGACCGTCGCACCCAGCTGCGCGAGGCGATCCCGGGCGGCGCGCACGTCGCCCACCTCGAGCTGCAGGTTCAGGCCGCGACCGCGCGGGGCATCGAACGCGCCGGTGCGCCAGGACTCGTCGTGATCGGCTTCCAGCATCAGCTGCGCGCCGTCGAGATCGAGGTACGCGAAGTCGGGATCGGTCCGTGTGAACGCGACCGAGAAGCCCACGCCCTCGGTGTAGAACCGCAGGCTCTTCGCGAAGTCGGACACGGAGATCTCGGGCACGAGCGGATTCCACTGCATGTGCTCATCATTTCAGGCGGGGTCGCGGTGCTCCTGGGTGTCGAGATGACCCGTTCGCGGGTAATGAGCACTCATTACCCGCGAACGGGTCATCTCGGCGATTGCGACAGCGGATCAGCCCCCGACGACGTCCCCCTGCACCGGGCCCTCGGTGTTCGGCTTCCAACCGAGCGCCGGGGCCACGTGCTCGGCGAACGCCTGCAGCACGTGCAGGTTGTACTCGGGGCCGAGCTGGTTCGGGATCGTGAGCATGAGGGTGTCTGCGGCCATGACGGCCTCGTCCGCCCGCAGCTGCTCGATCAGCCGGTCGGGGGTGTCGGCGTAGGTCTTGCCGAAGGTGGAGCGGAAGTTGTCGATCACGCCGATCTGATCCTGCGAGTCGCGGCCGCGCAGGCCGAAGTACATCTCGTCCTCCTCCGACACGAGCGGGAACACGCTGCGGCTCACCGAGACGCGCGGGGCGCCCGAGTGGCCGGCCTCGCGGTACGCCTCGCGGAACCGGTCGATCTGCTCGCGCTGCAGCACGTCGAACGGCTGCCCGGTGGCTTCGGTCAGCAGGGTGGAGCTCATGAGGTTGAGTCCCTGGCGGCCGACCTGCTCGGCGGTGGCGCGGGATCCGGCGCCCCACCAGATGCGGTCGCGCAGCCCGGGGGAGTGCGGCTCGATCGCGAGCCGGCCGGGAGGGGCCATCTGCGGATCGCTGTCGACGAGGGCGTCGCCCTCGACGGCGCTGAGGAAGAGATCGAACTTGTCGCGCGCGAGGTCGGCCCCGCGGGGATCCTCGGACCCGGTGTAGCCGAACGCCTCGTATCCGCGCATCGCGGTCTCGGGGGATCCCCGGCTCACGCCGAGCGCGAGCCTGCCATCGGAGATGAGGTCGAGCGCGGCCGCTTCCTCGGCGAGGTACAGCGGGTTCTCGTAGCGCATGTCGATCACGCCCGTGCCGACCTCGATCCGCTTCGTGCGCGCCGCCATCGCGGTGAGCAGCGGGATCGGCGAGGCGGCCTGGCGCGCGAAGTGGTGCACGCGCACGTACGCGCCGTTCACGCCGATCTCGTCGGCGCCCTCGGCGATCTCGATGGTCTGCCGCAGCATGTCGCCCGCGGTGCGGGTGCGCGAGCCGGGCACGGGCGCGTAGTGCCCGAAGGACAGGAATCCGAATGCTCTCATGGTCGATGCAACCTCCGCCGGATCAGATGTATTCCACTGAATATAACTGGCACTCCGGCACGCCGTCCATCCGTGGAATCCTCCCGGCGGACCGGCGGCCGGCCGGGCTAGGCTGAGGACCATGACAGTTGTGATTGATCCTGCTTTCGACCCGGTTCCCTCACTCGCACGCAGCGTCGACATCGCCCCCGCGGCGACCGTCGACGAGGCCGTCGCCCAGCGCGGCGCGCAGGCCGTGCCCGTGTGGGTCCCCGTCGACGGCGACATCGCGGTCGACGTCGACCGCGAACTGCTGGCCGCGGCCGGCTTCCGAGGCAAGACCGGCCAGACCCTGCGTCTGCCGGGCTCCCCGCTGCGCGTCCTCGTCGGCATCGGCGACGGCGCGAAGACCCACGACACGATCCGCGACGCGGTCGCCGCCTTCGCCCGCGCGTCCGCCGAGTCGCCGTCGCTCGCACTCGACCTCGCGACGCTCATCGCGGCGGGCGCGGACGCCGCGGAGGCCGCGCAGGCCGCCGTCGAGGGCGCCGTGCTCGCGCGCTACAGCTACGACCAGCTCAAGACCGACGCCAAGACCGTCGCGCTCGAGTCGCTGACGCTCGTCGCCGCCGAGGGCGATCGCGCCGCGGTCGAGGCAGGCGCCGCCCGCGGTACCGCGCTCGCCCGCGCCGCGACCATCGCGCGCGACCTCTCGAACACCCCGCCCCGCCACCTCACTGCCGAGAAGTTCGCCGAGGTCGCCGTGCGCCTCGCGCCGCAGTTCGGCCTCGAGGTCGAGATCTTCGACCGCGACGCGCTCGTCGCGCTCGGCACGGGCGGCCTGCTCGGCGTCAACGCCGGCAGCGTCGACGAGCCCCGCATGATCAAGGTGCGCTACACCCCGGCGAACGCCGGCGCCGAGACCCCGAGCCTCGCGCTCATCGGCAAGGGCATCATGTTCGACTCGGGCGGGATCAGCCTGAAGCCGTCGAGCGCCATGCACGGCATGAAGTTCGACATGATGGGCGCCGCGAACGTGTTCGGCTCCATGACCGCGCTGCGCGACCTCGGCGCCGAGACCGCCGTCACCGGCTGGCTCATGTGCACCGACAACATGCTGTCGGGCAGCGCGACCAAGATCGGCGACGTTCTCACCATCCGCGGCGGCACCACCGTCGAGGTCAAGAACAGCGACGCCGAGGGCCGCCTCGTCATGGCCGACGGCCTCGTGCTCGCCACCGAGGAGGAGCGCCGCCCCGACGCGATCCTCGACATCGCGACCCTCACTGGCAACGCGATGGCCGCGCTCGGCCTGAGCACCGCCGCGATCTTCGCGAACAACGACGCCGTCGCCGCCCAGCTGCAGTCCGCCGCCGACGCGACCGACGAGCGCGTCTGGCGCCTGCCGCTCGACCACCGCTACCGCGACCAGCTCAAGTCGAACGTCGCCGATCTCTCGAACATCGGCGGGCAGTACGCCGGTGCGATCCTCGCGGCCCTGTTCCTCAACGAGTTCGTCGACGGCCTGCCCTGGGGCCACATCGACATCGCTCCCACCATGGAGAGCGAGCGCGACGACCTCTGGCGCTCCGTCGGCGGCACCGCCTTCGGTGCCCGCCTGCTCGCCGAGTTCGCGGTCGCCTTCGAGCGGCCCGAGACCGCGGAGTAACACCGCGACGAGCAGTTCGCACCGCCCCACACACGAAAGGCGCAGCATGTCGGAATCCGCAGCACGAGTCGAGAATCCGGTCCGCAGCGCCTTCGTGGTGGTGTCGAACCGGCTGCCCGTCGATCGCGTGACCGAGCCCGACGGGAGCGTGCGCTGGCGCACGTCACCCGGCGGGCTCGTCACCGCGATGGAGCCCGTGGTCCGCGACCTCGGCTGCGTCTGGGTCGGCTGGCCCGGCAGCATCGACGAGGAGCTCGAACCCTTCGCGGTCGGCGCCATGCGCCTCCGCCCCGTCGCGCTCTCGGCCAAGGACTTCGCCGAATACTACGAGGGCTGCTCGAACGACACGTTCTGGCCGCTCTACCACGACGTGATCTCGCCTCCCGGCTACCACCGTGAGTGGTGGGATCGCTACGTGACGGTCAACCGCCGCTTCGCCGAGGCCGCGGCGGAGGCCGCCGAACCCGGCGCGACCGTCTGGGTGCACGACTACCAGCTGCAGCTCGTGCCGGCCATGCTGCGCGAGCTCCGCCCCGACCTCGTCATCGCGTTCTTCCTGCACATCCCGTTCCCCGCGCACGGCCTTTTCGGCCAGCTGCCCTGGCGGCGGCAGGTGCTCGAAGGGATCATCGGCGCCGACGTCGTCGGCTTCCAGCGCGTCGCCGACGCCGCCAACTTCCGCTCGGCCGTACGCCGCTACGTCGGGGCGCCGTCGAACGGAAACCGGATCCTCGTCGGCGATGCACCCGACGGATCGGGCGGGCCCGAGCGGCACGTGCTCGCGCAGGAGTTCCCCATCTCGATCGACGCCGCCGAGTTCGCGGCGCTCGCGGCGAGCGAGTCGGTGCAGCGGCGGGCGCGCGAGATCCGTGCCGAGCTGGGCGACCCGAAGCGGGTGATCCTCGGCGTCGATCGGCTCGACTACACGAAGGGGATCCGGCATCGGCTCAAAGCCTTCTCCGAGCTGCTGCAGGACGGCGAGATCGACCCCGCCGAGGTCACCCTCGTGCAGGTGGCGAGTCCCAGCCGCGAGCGGGTCGAGGCCTACCAGCACCTGCGCGACGAGATCGAGGTGACGGTCGGCCGCATCAACGGCGACTTCGGCACCATCGGGCACAGCCCCGTCGTCTACCTGCACCGCGGCTACCCGCGGGAGGAGATGGCGGCGCTCTACTTCGCGGCCGACGTGCTCGCGGTCACCGCGCTGCGCGACGGCATGAACCTCGTCGCCAAGGAGTACGCGGCCTGCCGCTTCGACGAGCGCGGCGCCCTCGTGCTCTCCGAGTTCGCCGGGGCGGCCGACGAGCTGCGCCGGGCCGTGCTGGTCAACCCGCACGACATCAACGGACTCAAAGCGGGCATCGTCGCCGCGCTGCGCATGCCCGAGGCCGAGCAGCGGCAGCGCATGCGGGCGATGCGCAAGGTCGTGTTCCGCAACGACGTGGCCCGCTGGTCGAGCGACTTCCTGCGCTCGGTCGAGGGCGCGGCCGCGCAGCGGATCCTGGCCGAGGCGCCCGAAGCACCGGCGGGCGACGGCGCCCCGGATCCGGACGACGGCATCGGCGCAGGGAACCAGGCGCACCCGCCCACCACGCCGATCTTCCTCCCCACCGGGCTCGACGCGGTGCTGCGCCGACTCGCGGCCGAGGCCCGGCTGCTGGTCGCCTGCGACTTCGACGGCACGCTCGCGCCGATCGTGCCGCACCCCGATCAGGCGCGCATCCTGCCGCGCGCCGAGCAGGCCCTCTCGGTGCTGCAGAACGCGCCGGGGGTGGACGTGGCCATCGTCTCGGGGCGGTCGATCGCCGACCTGCGGGCGACCGGCCTGCGCACCGACGGTCGGATCCTCTCGGGCTCGCACGGTGCCGAGCTCGTCGGCCTGCCGGGAGATGAACAGGTACCGACGGTGTCGGCCACGCGCACGCCCGATGAGGACCTGCGCTACGAGCAGGTGCGCGAGCTGTTCGAACGGCACGCGGCCGGCCGGGCCGGCGCCTGGGTCGAACAGAAGCCGTTCGGTCTCGTGCTGCACGGGCGCGGCGTCGCCGAGCTCGCTGAGGCCGAGGCGATGCTGGCCGCGGCGGCCGCCGAGGCCGAGGACCTGCGCGAGCAGCTCGGCGGGCTCCGCCTGCGCGGAGGCAAGCTCGTGACGGAGGCGTCGGTGCGCGACACCGACAAGGGCGTCGCGCTGCACACCATCCGCACCGCGCTGCCCGAGGGATCCGCGGTCATGATCGGCGACGACGACACCGACGAGGACGCCTTCCGCGCACTCGAATCGGGCGACGCGGCGATCCGCGTGGGCACGGCGCCGTCGGTCGCCGAGTTCCGCGTCGCCGACCCGGAGGAGGTCGCCGCCATGCTCGCGCGCCTCGCCGAGCTGCGCACCGGCGTCGTGATCGGATCCTGAACCGCAGGTGACCGGCCGCGCGTCGGACCGCCAAGAGTGCTTGGATAGGAGCATGGGAACCGTGCTGCAGGATCGTGACCGCTACATCGACCAGTTCACGGAGTTCGTGGAAGCGTCGCCCACCTCCTACCACGCGGTCGCATCGCTCGCCGAGGCGCTCGTCGCGGCCGGCTTCGTCGAGCACCGCGAGGCGGACGCCTGGCTCGGGATCGAGCCCGCAGGCCGCGGATTCGTGCGTCGCGACGGCGCGCTCATCGCCTGGCGGGCCGGCTCGGCCGTGCACGCGGCGAGCCCGGTGCGGGTGTTCGGCTGCCACACCGACTCGCCCGGCTTCGTGCTGAAGCCGCAGCCCGACACGCAGGCCGAGGGCTGGGCGCAGCTCGGGGTCGAGGTCTACGGCGGACCGCTGCTGAACTCGTGGCTCGACCGCGACCTGGCGATCGCCGGCCGCCTCGTGCTGCGTGACGGCTCCGAGGCTCTGGCGCGCACGGGCGCCGTGGCGCGGATCCCGCAGCTCGCGATCCACCTCGACCGCGGGGTGAACAACGGCCTGACACTCGACAAGCAGCGGCACACGCAGCCGATCGTGGGCCTCGGCGAGGTCTCGGCCGTCGAGCTGCTCGCCCGCTCGGCCGGGGTCGACGCCGCCGACGTCGTCGCGATGGACGCGCGCGTCGCCGATGCGCAGGCGCCGGCCCGCATCGGCGCCGAGGGCGAACTGCTCGCCTCGCCGCGCCTCGACAACCTCAGCTCGGTCGTGGCCGGGCTCGCCGCGATCGTCGAGACCGAGCCCGCCGCCGACTCGATCGCCATGCTCGCGGCCTTCGACCACGAGGAGCTCGGCTCCGAGAGCCGCTCGGGCGCCTCGGGCCCGTTCCTCGAAGAGGTGCTCGATCGGCTCCGCGCCGGGCTCGGCGCCGACGTCGAAGACGCGGCTCGCGGCCTCGCCGGGTCCTGGTGCCTTTCGGCGGACGCCGGGCACTCGGTGCACCCGAACTACCCGGAGCGGCACGATCCCCAGGTGCGGCCGCGCGCCGGCCAGGGGCCCATGCTCAAGGTGAACGCGAACCAGCGCTACGCGAGCGACGCCCACGGCGCGGCGCTCTGGACCCGCTGCTGCGCCGCCGCGGGCATCGGCACCCAAGAATTCGTCTCCAACAACGGCGTGCCCTGCGGCACGACCATCGGCCCGCTCACGGCGACCCGCATCGGCATCCGCACCGTCGACGTCGGGGTGCCCCTGCTGTCGATGCACTCGGCGCGCGAGCTCGCGCACGTCGACGACCTGCACGGGCTCGCGAAGGCCGCCGGAGGCTTCTTCGCCGGGGCCTGATCCCGGCCCGTTCCGAAACGGGTTCCCGAAAGGTGTCGAAATCCCCGCGATTCAGCGGGCAGTGTTGGTTAGGATCAAGACATGAGCGAGATGCAGCAGGCGAGCGGGGGCGAGGTGGCGCTCTCGACGCAGGCGCTGGTCCCGTCCATTCAGCGTTTCGGCGAGAAGGACATCGAGGTGACGTTCCTCGGCAACAACGCCGACGGGCAGCCGACCTGGATCCTCTGGAACCGCAACGAGCCCTACCTCATCGGCGTGCTGCGCCAGGGCAAGCTCGGCTTCACCTTCGAGCAGCGCACCGATCACGGCGTGATGCTGCACCAGGACATCTCGTTCTCGCGCCTGCAGCGCGCGATCGCGGGCTGATCCTGCGACTCGTTCCTCGCGCAGGATGACGGGGCGACTCGTTCCTGCGCCGCTCAGTCGGCGCAGGCGGTGCGCCGCTCAATCGGCGCAGGCGGTGCGTCGCTCAACCGGCGACGGGTCCGGCACCCGGGGCGAAAGCCCGGGGGTAGGCCTCCTTCACGACGTCGTAGTGCGCCCAGGTGTCGAGCGATCCGACCTCGGGTAGCGCGCGCAGCTCCTCGAGCACGCCCAGCACGGTCGCCGAGGCCGAGCCGACGACGGTCGCGATGAAGTCGTGGGCGCCGTGCGCCTGCGCCGCGAAGTCGATGGCGGGGCAGTCGAGGATGTAGCGCCGGATCGGCTCGGTGTCGCCGGCCGCGGCGATCCCGACGCCGAGCGCGATCCGGTGACCCGTGAGCCCGCCCGAGGTCATCGCCGAGATGCGGAACACCTCGGCGTCGAGCATCCGCTGCACGCGTGCCCGCGTCGACGACGGGGCGAGGTGCACGGCGTCGGCCAACCGTCGGAAGCTCGTGCGCCCGTCGCGCTGCAGCAGCGCGATGAGCTCGTGATCCACCTCGTCGAGGGCGATGTCGGCGAGTTGCTTCGCGACGAAGAATCCGGCGAGCACCTCCGCGTAGGTGGTGACCCGGATCCCGCGCACCCCGGGGATCCCGCGCACGCGGGCGAGCATGGCGTGCAGCTCGTCGTCGTCGCCGTGCCGGGACTCGAACACGAGCGGCAGCTCGCCGCTGACGAGCGAGACGAACACCGCCTCGGGCAGCTCGGCGATGCGGCGCGCGACCGGGGCGACGGGTCCCTCGACCGCGACCTTCGCGTGCACCAGCACCCGGTGCCCGACGAAGCGCGGGTCGAGCGCGGCGGCGACGCGCATGCGGCCGGTCTCGGCGAGCACGCGGATCCGCTGCGAGACGGCTTCGCGCGAGGTTCCGAGCCGCCGAGCGAGCTCGTTGACGCTCGCGCGTCCGTCCTCCTGCAGCGCCCGCGTCAGCGCGGCGTCGAAGGATCCGGGATCCCGTTCGCTCATCGGTGCTCCTCCTCGCGGGTTCCGCCTCGACTGCCAAGATACGCGATTCTGCCCCGCGGTGCCGCAGATCATCGGTCCAGATGGATCAGGGGATGCGATTTATCGGCAGGTATGCGCGTGAGCATTGCAGAACGGCGGCGGATGGACCGCCTGAGGCGTCGGATCGCCTCGCGTTCCTCGGGCCCCTGATCTATTCTCGGCTCGAAGCTCCGGTGCTCCGGAGCCCTCAGACTCCGACCCGATGAAGGGACGCACATGCGCTCGCTCGCCACCTACGATGCCCGCGACTCCGATCCGACGATCGTCACCGCCGCCCGGATCCTCACCGTCGACGACGCGCGACCCGAGGCCGAGGCCATGCTCACCGACCGCGGCGTGATCCTCGCGCTCGGCAGCCTCGCAGAGGTCGAGCAGGCCGCGCGCGAAGCGGGACTCGACCCGGTGCGCGCCGACTACCCGGGCGAGACCATCGTGCCCGGCTTCATCGACGCGCACGCGCACCCGCTGATGTACGGGCAGATGCTCACCTGGATCGACGTCTCGCCCGCGAAGGCCGCTTCGATCCCCGAGATCGTCGAACTCATGCGCGAGGGCGCGAAGAAGCTGCCCGCCGGGGTGCCGCTGCGCGGCTACGGCTACGAGCAGCGCAACCTCGAAGAGCGCCGCCATCCCACCCGCTTCGAGCTCGACGAGATCGCGACGGACCGCGAGGTCTACCTGATGAACGCCTCGGGTCACGGCGGCGTCGTCAACAGCTTCACCTTCGAGAAGTTCGGCGTCACGCGCGACACCCCGAACCCCGAGGGCGGCGAGTTCTTCCGCGACGCCGACGGCGATCTGACGGGCGAGCTCTCGGACGCCGCGTGCAACGTGCTCACGGGCCTGCACGGCGTCAAGATCGGCCACCACGGCCCCAACTTCCACCTCGGCGACGAGCCGGCGGAGCACCAGCGTCAGCTCGACCTCGTGCAGCGCGAGTTCCTCGCGGGCGGCGTCACCGCGATCGGCGACGCGCAGGTGTCGAAGCGCGAGTTCGCGGCCTACCTCGAGCTGGCCGACCGCGGCGCGCTGAACATGCGCGTCTCGATGTACTTCCTGTCGCACCTGCTCGACCAGGTCGTCGATCTCGGGCTCACCGGCCCCTTCGGCAACGCGTTCCTCTCGGCGGCCGGCATCAAGCTGTACGCGGACGGCACGCTCGGCGGCTGGACCGCGTACTTCCCCGAGGGCTATGTGGGCGATCCCTGCCGCACCGGTCAGCTCTACCACGAGCCCCGTGAGTACACCGAGCTCGTGCGCAAGGCGCACGGTGCCGGCCTGCAGACCGCGACGCACGCGCAGTCGCCGACCGCGATCAAGATGGTGGTCGACGCGATCGAGCAGGCGCTCGCGGATCGCCCCGACGCCGATGCGCGCCACCGCATCGAGCACTGCGGTCTCCCGGCCGTCGAAGAGGTCGCCCGCATGGCCGAGCTCGGCATCCGCCCGGTCAACCAGACCCAGCACTACTACAACTGGGGCGAGGGCGTGGAGCAGGCCATCGGCACGCCGGGGGAGCGCTTCAACCCGCTCGGCGAGTTCGAGGCGGCCGGCGTCCCCATGACCATCTCGTCCGACGCGCCCGTGGCCGAGCCGCGCCCGCTCGAGGCGATCCAGGCCGCGGTGACCCGCGTCACCCGCCGCGGCCACCAGCTCGGCCCGGACTCGCTGCGCATCAGCCCCGCGGCGGCGCTGCGCGCCCACACCCTCGAGGGCGCGATCTCGATCGGCCGCGACCGCGAGATCGGCTCGCTCGCGATCGGCAAGCGCGCCGACTTCGTCGTGCTCGGCGGCGACCCGCTCGCGACCGAGGGCGCCGAGATCTCGCAGATCCCCGTGCGCGAGACCTGGGTCGACGGCACCCGCCGCTTCAGCGCCGAGGCCTGATCCTCCGCGGCGCGCGTCGCCGCACGTCCCCGAGACGAACCGAACGCCGCTCGTGCGGATGGAACTCCGTGTTCCGTCCGCCCGGGCGGCGTTCTGCGTTTCTCCGGCGCAAATACGTAATCTGCACGGACGCGGCGGAGCCGTCCGATTCCTAGCCTTGCGAACAGGACCACACCCCCGAATCGGTCGCTCCGAGTCGGGACCACGGTTCCGCGGCGAGGAAGGGCAAGCCGTGGAGTCCGTAGCTGCGGACGAAGGACGCGCGGCAGAGTCGCCGCGGCTTCCGTTCCCGCTGCGCGCGCCTCGGAACGCCGCTCCCTGCTGCTCAGGGGGCACCCGAATCCCGAGCGCCCCGGAAGAGGGGGCGCGGCACCCGGGAGCATCCGGATCTGCGCCGAGCAGAACGGATGGCAATCCTCATGCACGTGCAACTCAGGCGCTCGAGGTCGGACGACCGGCGCCTACATCGAATCGGTCGCACTGCGACCGCACTCCTCGCGGCAGCGGTGCTGTCGCTCGGGCCCGGATCCCTCGCGGCCACGGCGGCACTGGCGGACGCACCGGCGGCGCAGCCGGACGCGGTCGCGGCTCCGGCGACGGAGCCCCAGGCGGCCCCGGTCGCGGATCCCGCTCCGGCCCCGGATCCCGCCCCCGCGGTGGACCCCGCTCCGGCCCCGGTGGTCGAACCGGCTCCTGCGGCGACTCCCGACCCGGCACCGGCTCCGGTGGTCGAGCCGGCTCCGGTCGCGACGCCGGATCCCGCTTCTGCGGTGACGCCCGCCCCGGCGGCGACGCCCGATCCCGCACCG
>NZ_LAYO01000043.1 GCF_000980875.1 Leucobacter sp. Ag1
GGGGATCGCGGCGATGACCTCGGCGGTGCGGCGGGCGTCGCCGAGTTCCGCGGTGCCCGCGAGCAGCGCCCGCGCCTCGCGCACGCCGATGGGGAGGCGCGCCACGCGCGCGCCGAGCTCGGTGAGGCTCCCGTTCGCGTCCACGAGCTCGAGCGCGGCGAGCACGGCGACGGCGCGATCCATGGCGGCGGCCGGCGGCGGGGTGAGCAGCGCGAGCCCGCGGGCCGCGGGGGCGCCCCAGGCGGCGAGCAGCAGCGCGGTATCGCTGAGGTCGGCGGTCGCGATCTCGGGTGTGAGCTCGGCGGGCATGCGCGCGAACTCGGCTTCGGAGTAGGCGCGCACGACGGCGCCGGGTCCCTGTCGGGCGGCGCGTCCGGCGCGCTGCTCGGCGCTCGCGTGTGACGCGCTGACGGTGACGAGCCCGGTCATGTCGCGGGCCTGGTCGCGGCGCACCTCGCGCGACAGCCCGGAGTCGACCACGAGCCGCACTCCGGGCACGGTCAGCGCGCTCTCGGCGAGCGCGGTCGAGACGACGATGCGGTGGGGGTCCGCGTCGCGCAGCCGGCCGCGCACGGCGCGATCCTGCTCGCGCGGTGAGAGGCGCCCGTGCAGGGGCAGCACCTCGACGGCGGCTCCGGACCGCGAGACGCGGGCGCGCAGCCGGTTCACGACCTCGTCGACCTCGCGGGCGCCCGGCACGAACACGAGCGCATCGACGCCCGATCCGGCCTGCGCGTCGGCGGCGACGTCGGCGAGGTGGGCGAGGTAGTCGCGGGTGATGCCGCGCTCGTCGAGCCGCGCGCCGTCGAAGGGGGCGTACTCCACGCGCAGCGGGTGCAGCGCCGAGGGCACGCGCACGATGGGAGCGGGACCGTCGCCGGCGGCCGCGCCCAGCAGCTCGGCCACGCGATCCGCGTCGAGCGTGGCCGACATCGCCACGACGAGCAGGTCGTCGCGCAGCGCGCGGACCTCCGAGACGAGGCCGAGCAGCAGGTCCCCGTCGAGGGAGCGCTCGTGCACCTCGTCGAGGATCACCGCGCCGACGCCGTCGAGCTCGGGATCGGCGATGAGCCGGCGCAGTAGCACGCCCGGGGTCACGACCTCGATCCGCGCATCGCGGCCCGCGCGGCGCTCACCGCGGACGGTGAAGCCGACGTGCTCGCCGATGGTGCTGCGGTCGAGCTCGGCGAGGCGGGTGGCCGAAGCGCGGGCGGCGACGCGGCGGGGCTGGGTGAGGATCGTGCGGCCGACACGGTGCCCGGAACCCGATCCGCCCTGCGCGAGCAGGTTCGCGACGAGCGGCGGGACGTAGGTGGTCTTGCCCGTGCCCGGGGGAGCGGTGACGACGGCCGCGCCGTGCGCGAGCGCCCGTCGGACCTCGTCGCCGGCTTCGGCGACGACGAGGCCCGCGCCGATGGCGTCGAGGTCGAAGCGGTGGAGCGGCACGCCCCTCATCTTAGGAGCGGTCCGGCGGGTCCGCTCAGGACGCGGGCGCGGCGTCCGGGATCGTGATGGGTGCCTTGCCGTCGGCCCACACGGGGGCCGGGAGCGTCGTGCTCGCGCTGCCGTCCTGGATCTGCTTGAGCGCCGCGGCGATCTCGTCGGCGTTCTGCGGGACCTCGAGTCCGCAGGTGCGCATCTCGCTCGCGAACTTCAGGGTGAGGCGGTTCTTGCCGGCCTCGACCGCCTGGGCGGTGGTGCCGGTGCGCTTGTCGCTGCCGGTCTGGATATCGGAGACCTGATCGCAGACGTGGTACACCTTGCCGCCGTCGACCCAGACCACCTGGTCCTTGCCGAGCAGCTGGATCACGGTGGACTGGTCGGCCGTGTACTTCTCGACCGACGGCGGGTTGTAGTCGATGCCGAGCGCCACGGCGGCGAGCGCCACGACGATGCCGATCGCGCCCGCGATGCCCTTCTGCTTCCCGTTCATGTCCTTGTTCAGGAAGATCAGGATGATGAGCGGCAGGAACGCGATGATGGCGATGATCGCGCCGAGCTGGTTCTGCACGAAGAAGCGCACGGTGTCGGAGCGGCGGGCCGGGTCGAGACGGTTCGCCTGCTTCCAGAGCATCGAGCCGGTGATCGAGAGCGCGCCGATGATCACGATCGCGATGATCAGCGAGACGAAGGCCCACTGCGGGAAGGTGCTCGTCGAGGCGGAGGACTCGAGGATGCCCGTCTGCGGGTTGCGCACCAGTTCGCCGTCGGTGCCGGTGACCTCGCGCTGGCGGAGCAGCCAGAAGATCGAGACGGCCTCGAGGATGATGGCCACGGCCCAGAGGATCGCGGCGATCCAGCGGAAGCGGGTGGCCTTCGCCTTGGCCTCGGGGGTGGGGGTCCAGCCGGGTGCCGGCTCGGAGCCCGCGGCGGGCGTCGGCGCCTGCTTGCGGCGCGGGGTGCTTGCGTCGGACACGGTGGGCCTCTTCTCGAGCTGGATCGTCGATACTGTGCACAGCCTACTGGGAGCCAGTGACGAGGCGAAGAGGGCGGTGCCGGAAGTCGCGCGATGCCTGTCCGCGAGGACGGCGCAGCGGAGATCGGGCGGTGGCGGGTTCCGGCCGCTCGGCTGCGGCGCGATCGCTCAGGTGAGAGCGGATAGGCTGGAATCCATGCGAAAGAAGTCGAACGCCGAGGCGCGCGAGAGCACCCTGGCCAGCGGCTGGGTGGTCGAGGGCGACGAATCGTCGACGCCGTCGGGCGCGCCCGCGGAGCCGCAGGCCGACGAGGCGGCCCTCGCCGGCGACCCGGAGGCCGACGGGGCGAGCCCGTCCGAGGCCGTGGCCGATCCCGAGACCGATGATGCCCCCGAGCAGGCGAGCAACGCGGTCCTGGTGCTGCTCGGCGTGTTCGGCGGTCTCTACGCGCTCTACACCTGGGGCTGGTTCGTCGTGGCCAAGGCCTACGCCGACTTCAACACCACCGTCGCGGCGGGCAGCGGATCCTTCGGGCAGGTGCTGCAGCAGATCCTGTTCTGGGCCGCTCCGTTCGCCACCGTGCTGTGGTTCCTCTCGGCGGTCCTGTTCCTGCGCCGCCGCGCGTTCTGGCTCGGCGTCGCCCTCGTGCTCGGCGCCGTCGTCCTCGTTCCGCTCCCGATGCTGGTGGTGAGTGCTCAGTGAACCGTTTCTCGCTGATCGGCGCGTGGGTCGCAGGCCTGCTCGTCACCGGGCTCTACGCCTACGCCGTGTTCGTGCAGTTCGGCAACTTGCTGGGCATGCAAGAACTCGGATCGCGCCTGGGTCTCGGCTTCAGCCCGCTCGGCTGGTTCTGGCTGCTCTTCGGGATCGTGCTGCCGTTCCTCGTGCTCATCGCCGCCCTGCTGTTCGGGCGCCGACTGCGCGCCTGGGGCCGCGTGCTGCTGCTGGCGGCAGGGCTCGCGGTCGTTGCCGTCGCGCAACTCGACGTCATGCACGTCGTCCCGCAGGCCGGTTTCTTCGCGTGACGCCGTGTCGCGGGCGCTTCCGCGGCACGGCTAAGCTGGAATCCGGGCGTCCGTAACGGGCGCATCGCCGTCGACCCCGAAGGAACCGCTCCTTGGCTACCCCTGTCGTCCTCATCGCTGAACAACTCTCGCCGGCCACCATCGCCGCGCTCGGTCCCGACTTTGACGTGGTCAACGTCGACGGCACCGACCGTGCGGCGCTGAAGGACGCGCTGGCCACCGCTGACGCGGTGCTCATCCGATCCGCCACCCAGATCGACGCCGAGGCGCTCTCGTGGGCACCGCAGCTCAAGGTCGTCGCCCGTGCCGGCGTCGGTCTCGACAACGTCGACATCAAGGCCGCCACGCAGGCCGGCGTCATGGTCGTCAACGCGCCGACCTCCAACATCATCAGCGCCGCCGAGCTCACGGTCGCGCACATCCTCGGCCTCGCCCGCAACCTGCAGCGCGCGCACGCGTCGCTGTCCGCGGGCGAGTGGAAGCGCTCCTCGTTCACCGGCACCGAGCTGTTCGAGAAGACCATCGGCATCATCGGCCTCGGCCGCATCGGGGCGCTCGTCGCCGAGCGCCTGCGCGGCTTCGGCGTCGACCTCATCGCGTACGACCCCTACATCACCGCTGCGCGCGCGCAGCAGCTCGGGGTCGAGCTGGTCGAGCTCGACGACCTCGTCGCCCGTGCCGACTTCCTCACGATCCACATGCCGCGCACGCCCGAGACCACGGGCATGATCGGCGAGGCCCAGCTCAAGGCCATGAAGCCGACCGCGTTCGTGGTGAACGTGGCCCGCGGCGGCCTGATCGACGAGGCCGCCCTCGCAGCGGCCCTCGCCGCAGGCGAGATCGCCGGTGCCGCGCTCGACGTGTTCGTGCAGGAGCCCCCGGCCGATGCGTCGTTGACCGGCCTGCCCAACACCAACGTGACCCCGCACCTGGGCGCCTCGACCGAGGAAGCGCAGGAGAAGGCCGGTGTCTCGGTTGCGAAGTCGGTGCGTCTGGCGCTCGCGGGCGAGCTCGTGCCCGACGCGGTCAACGTCGCCGGCGGCGTGATCAACGAGTACGTGAAGCCGGGTCTGCCGCTCACCGAGAAGCTGGGCCAGGTGTTCGCCGGCCTCGCCAACGGTCCGGTCACCGCGCTCGACATCGAGGTGCACGGCGAGCTCGCCGAGCACCGCGTCGAGGTGCTGCGTCTCGCCGCGCTCAAGGGCCTCTTCTCGAAGATCGTCAGCGACCCCGTGTCGTACGTGAACGCGCCGCTGCTCGCCGAGCAGCGCGACCTCGAGGTGCGGTTCAGCGTCGACGCGGTCTCCGAGAGCTACCGCAACGTGATCACGCTGCGCGGCACCCTCGCCGACGGCACGCCGATCTCGGTCTCGGGCACCCTCACCGGGCCCAAGCAGGTCGAGAAGATCGTCGAGATCAACGGCTACGACCTCGAACTGCCGCTCTCCGAGCACCTCGTCGTGTTCACCTACACCGACCGCCCCGGCATCGTCGCGGCGTACGGCGGGCTGCTCGGCGACGCCGGCGTCAACATCGCGGGGCTCCAGATCGCGCGCGACGAGAAGGCCGGCACGGCCCTCTCGGTACTGTCGGTCGATGCTCCCGTCTCGGAGGATCTGCTCGCGCAGCTCGGCGAGGCCATCGCGGCCGACTCGCTGCACGCGATCGACATCGTCGAAGACTAGGCGCGGCGGCGCACCGGCGCCACGCTTCCGCAGCCGAACGGCGCCCCGACCTCCGCGGTCGGGGCGCCGTTCGCGTTCCGGGACCGACGCGGGGCGGATGCGGGAGAGTGTAAATATCTCTCAGAAAACGACAGTGGTAGATCTGATAGATTAGGGGCATTCGCAACCACCCGACGAAAGGTGCCCCATGTCAGCCGAACGCCGTGAGACGGTGCTCGAACTCAGTCCCTCCGACCGGGTGTTCGTGTGGGTGGTGTGCGGCGGCGCCGGTGTCGCGCTGGGCTTCCTGCTGCCCTGGCTGCTCCAGTACGTGGCGAAGTGGCCGATCCCGTACATCGAGATCCTCAAGTTCCTGGGCTCCTTCGATGCGCCCATCATGGTGGTCGGGCGTCCCGTGGTGCTCGGCGTCGTCGGGCTCGTGATCGCGTTCCTGATCACCCACGAGAGCGCGATCCTGCGCATCACCGATGCCGAGATCGTGGTGCAGGAGGGGGAGGATCGCCGCGTGATCCCGCGCGAGCTCGTCGCGGGCGTGTACCGCCAGGGCGGCAAGGTCCGCATCGACTCCGCGGGTGGTCGGGTGCTCTACCACGGTGACGTCGAAGGCGGGAAGGCGGCGGTCGCGGCGGCGTTCGTGGACCACGGGTATCCGTGGGAGAGCATCGAGCGAGCGGAGGAGCGGCGATGAGCGGCGCGGATCCCGGCGCGCTGCCGGATGCGGCATCCGGCGCGCTGCCGGCCGCTGCGCCTCCGGTGGCGATCTCGCCGCGCACGGTGATCGAGGCGTGCTTCTCGTCCGAGGGTCGCGCCGAGCTCGACACGGTCTACGACCTCGGTCTCGCGGTCGGGCTGCCCGAGCAGACCGTGCGCCTGGCGCTGCGGCGCATGCAGGGCGAGGGGATCCTGGAGCAGCACGGTCGCGGGCGCGCCGGTCATCTGCTGCTCACCGAGCATGGCGGGCAGCGGGCGGATCGCGAGCTCGCGCTCGTGGGGTTCGCGTTCGCGCAGGATCGCGGCGAGGTGCCGTGGGACGGCCGCTGGCGCATGTACGGCTTCTCGGTGCCGGAGCGGCAGCGGGCGGAGCGCGACGGTCTGCGCAAGCTGCTGCTGGCGCTGGGCGCCGCGCCGCTGCTGCCCGGGGTGTACGTGTCGCCGCACGATCTGGGCGTCGAGCTGCGGCGTTCGGTGCCGGGCGAGACGTTGGATCGCTACCTCATCTCGGCGGTGCTCACCGAGCCGTCGGCGCCGGGGTGCGAGACCCCTCGGGATCTCGCCGAGCACCTGTGGCCCGCGGGCGGCATCGACGCGGCCTACGACACGCTGGCGGCGGTGCTCGCCGACCCGCCGTCCGTCGCACCGCAGGGCCCGGTGGCGGTCACGGCTCGCGCGCTGGCGCTGCTCGAAGCGCTGGACGCGGGGCTGCGGGAGGATCCGCTGCTGCCCGCCGAGCTGCTGCCGGGCGAGTGGCGTCCGCTGCGGTTGCGCCGGGAGTTCGTGGTCGAGTGGGAGCAGCTGCGTTCGCGCGAGCCCGGTCTCCCGGTGTTCGACTGGGGCGCGTGACTCCTCGGCGACGCGGGCGTAGGGTCGGGGTATGAGTGCAGAGACGGACCTGACCGAGCTGGAGTTCACGGTGTACGGCTTCGTGTCGCGCACCCCGGCCGAGACGTACGAGGCGGTGGCCGATCCGGCGGCGCTGAGCCGCTACTTCACGACCGGAGGCGCCGAGGGGCGGCTCGAGACCGGTGCGACGGTGCGTTGGGACTTCGCCGATTTCCCGGGGGCGTTCCCGGTCGAGGTGAGCGAGGCGGTTCCGGGGGAGCGGATCGTGATCTCGTGGGGCGGCGAGGCCGGTGCTGTGGTCGAGAGGGAGGCGACGCGGGTGACGTTCGAGTTCCGCCCGGCCGACGACGGTGCGCGCACCGAGGTGCGGATCACCGAGCAGGCGTGGACGCTGACGCCCGCGGGTGCGCAGGGCGCGTTCGGCAACTGCATGGGGTGGACGGGCTTCCTCGCCGCGTTGAAGGTGTGGCTGGAGCACGGGATCGTGCTGCGCGAGGGGTTCTACAAGTAGGGTTCGCCGGGTCCGGGCTGAGGCTTGGCCTGCCTGCCTGCCCGTTCGCTCTGCCGGTCCGCTTGTTCGGCTGCGCACGTTCGCTCAGCCGGATGTGAACGCTCAGCCGGATCGCTGGGCCGTTTTTCGTCCGGCTGGGCGGAGATGTCCGGCTGAGTGAACGCGGATCTCAGTCGCTGCGTCGGCTCCTACTCGGCTGCGGCCGTGCGCTGCCGCGCTCAGGCCGTTGCGGCTTGGGGTGCGGCGTTGAGCTTGCGGATCGCGATGAGCTGGCTGGTGGCGAAGAGGGCGACGTCGAGGGCGATGGCGAGCACGGCGATGATCGCGAGGGCGTTTGCGGCGGCGAGCGAGGCGACGGCGATGAGTGCGGCGGCCAGGATGTTGACGCCCATGACGAGGTGGAGTGCGCGGCGGAGCGTGAGGCGTGCGACCATCCAGAGCACGGTGCCGGCCCAGACGGCGACGATGCCGCCGGTCGCGAAGAGCAGCGGCACGGGGAGTGCGACGGCGGTGGCGATCTGCGGTGCGGCTGCGGCGACGAAGATGCCGAGGATCAGGCAGTAGGCGGCGTCGATTCGGAGACTCCAGGTGCCGAGTGCACGGCCGGTGATGCGTCGCATGGGGCCAGTATGCCAGGCGGGTCTGCTGCTCTGCAGTCCGGCGGTGTAGTTGCGGTCTCTTACGCTCGCCGCGCGTAGAGGATGAGCCAGATCAGCCCGCCGAGGAGCAGCAGCACGAGGCCGCCGACGCTCATCGGCAGGGAGGCTGCCGCGCGGGTGAGCGCGTCGAGGCCCCAACCGACCAGCACGCCGACGGTCAGCAGTCCCGCGGGGATCAGCGACCAGAACCCGGCCGACTGCTGGATCGGGCTGGAGAGCGCGAACCAGGCGAGTGCGCCGGCGATCAGAAGGCCGGGGACGACGACCCATGCCACTGACGGATGGTGCTGCAGGTGCCGCATGATGGCGCCGGGTGCGGTGAGGAGCGTCAGTGCGGCGGTGAGGGATGCGGCGATCCAGATGATCCCGCGCCCCCAGTTGCCGAGTGCGAAGCGGCGGTTCGGCGATCGGTGGGAGCGGTTCTCGACGAAGACCCAGCCGGCGAGCGGCAATGCGACGAACGCCCAGACGAGTGAGGCGGCGGTGAGGATTCCGACGCCGATGGCGTGGGCGGCGGTCCAGTCGGTTTCGTAGGTGACGGCGATGTCCATGACGGTGGTGACCTTTCAGGGGGTTCTGCGGTGGGGTGAGGGTTCGGGCGGGTTGGCGCCCAGCGAGTACGGCTGTGGCCCGCACGGGCAGCTCCGGAAAATCGGGAACGGTGCTGCGCGTGCGGGCCACAGGGGGAGGGGGAGTCTGGCGGGGCAGGGGGCCGGGCCGGACTCCCGGTCTGGAGGCCGCGGTGGTGGCTGTCAGGCTCTGGCCGTGCGGTCAGGTCTGGCGGTCACCACCGCGGTGGTGTCGGGTTAGCAGCTCGGCTGGTTGTTCAGCACCCGGTCGGTGATGACGCCCTTGCCGCCGAGCACGACCCCGGCCTGGGGCTTGATCGTGCCCGTGATGGTGTCCTTCACCGGCTTCGGCACACAGTTCTTCATCGTGAGCATGATCGGTGCCGACTGCGCGCCCGCGACCGCGGACCCCGCGAGCGCGTCGGGGAAGTCCACACCCGTCGCGAGGTAGACGAGGCCGCCCTTGGTGTGCCACTGCTTCGCGATCTCGGCCGACGTCTCGTACCGGGTGCCGCCCGCGAACCGCTCCACGGTCTTCCCACTACCACGCATCGCGGTCTCGATGCTGGGGGCAACGGCCCCGTTCCCGCCGGCGATGTAGAGGTGCTTCGTGCCGTACTTGCCCAGCGCGGCCCGGCTGGTGCCGGTCAGGCCGGTCTTGCCGTCGACAAGGATCACGGGCACCCCGGTCGCGCCGGCGGCGGATCCTGCGGACAGGGCGTCGGGGTAGTCCCGGCCGGTCGCGACGAACGCTTTCTCGGTGCCGTTCTTCCAGCCCGTCTGTGCGATCTTCAGCGACGTCTCGTACCGGTCGCTCCCGGCCATACGGACGATCTTGACACCCATGCCGCGGATCTCGGCCTCAACCGATGCGGAGATCGCGCCGTTTCCGCCCGCGCTGTACACGGTGTCGGACTTCAGGCGTTTGATCTCGGCCTTGGTCTCCTTCACGGGGCTGGTGGGCGGGGTGAGGAGCACGGGCGCGCTCTGCTTGACGGGGAACGGGGCCGCCGACAGGGCGTCGGGTGCGGGATCGGAGCGTGCGATCACGATACTCTTCGCTCCCCGCGGGTA
>NZ_LAYO01000032.1 GCF_000980875.1 Leucobacter sp. Ag1
GGGGCCCCGTGATCGACGCGGTGCTCGACGCCGACGCCGCGGCGCTCACCGAGGCGCTCCCCCTCTCCGACGGCGACGGGGTCCCGGCCGTCTTCGCTCCCATCGTGCGCCTCGAACTCGCGCGAGCGCACGCGGCCGCCGGCGACCGCGCCGCGGCGGCCGAGCACGGTGCCGATGCACTCGCCCGCGCCGAGCGGCTCGAGCACGACCGCCTACGGCGCAGGGCCGCCGAGTTCCTCGACGCGGCCGGCCTGCGCCGCGCGTCCGGCACGGGCCGGGGTGCGAGCACGGGTTCGGGCGCCGGCACGATCGCCGCTCTCGCCGGTGCCGCGACCGGTGGCAGCAGCGCCGGCGTCGCCGATCTGACCTCGCGCGAGCACCAGGTGCTCGACCTCGTCGCCGAGGGGCTCAGCAATCGGCAGATCGGCGAGCGGTTGTTCATCAGTGCGAAGACCGCGAGCGTGCACGTCTCCGCGATCCTCCGCAAGCTCGGCGTCGCGACCCGCACCGAAGCGGCGGTGCTGGCGCGCACCGAGTCCACGGCATCGCTCCCCGACCAGACCACCGCGGCGGATCGCCTCTGACCCGCAGTTCGGCAGCGGCACGCCACCGCTCAGCAACGACGCACCGCCCGACAGGAGTGGTGCGCAGCCGCCGCGCGTGCTTGCATAGGTCTAGCAGCTGTACCTCTTCGGGCGCCCCGCGGCGCCTCCCCGAGTGAAACCGGAGCCCACCGTGCACGTTCTTCCCGCAGACAACGCCGTCCTGTCGCTCGCCCCCGAGCACGAGCCGGTCCTCACGATCGACTCCGGCGACGAGGTGCGCATCACCACGATGGACTGCTTCTCGAACACCATCACCGACGAATCGCAGCTGTTCAGCTCCGTCGGCTGGGACGACGTCAACCCCGCGACCGGCCCCATCGCGGTGCGCGGCGCGCAGCCGGGCGACACCCTCAAGGTCGAGATCCTCTCGATCGAGGTCGACTCCGTCGGCACCATGACCACGCACCCCGACTTCGGCGTACTCCCAGGCACGGTCGAGGAGCGCACCCGCCGCATCCCGGTGAGCGACGGGCTGATCCGCTTCAGCGACCGCCTCAGCATCCCGATCTCGCCCATGATCGGCGTGATCGGCACCGCCCCCGCCGACGAGTCCGTACCGACCGGCACGCCGAAGGGCCACGGCGGCAACATGGACACGCGCCGCATCGCCGCCGGCACCACCCTGTACCTGCCCGTGGCCGTCGCGGGCGCGAACCTCGCGGTCGGCGACGTGCACGCGGCCATGGCCGACGGCGAGGTCGCCGTGTGCGGGCTCGAGATCGCGGCCGTCGTCGAGCTGCGCATCACCGTGATCCCCGGCCGGCCGCTCCCCCTGCCGTTCCTCGCGACCCCCGAGCACCTCATCGCGATCGCCTCGGCGCCCGAGCTGCGCGACGCCGTGACCGAGTCGACCCGCATGATGCGCGACTTGCTCGTCGAGCGGAGCGAGCTGGACGCGACCGACGCGCTCATGCTGCTCTCGCTCGTCGGCGACGCCCGCATCAGCCAGGTCGTGGATCCGTGGGCCACCGCCCGCATGGAGCTGCCGGTCGAGGTCGCCGAGGCCTACGGGGTCAGCGCCCCCTGAGGCCCACTGCCGTCGCCTCGGCGCGCTTCCGCGCCTGCTCGATGAGGTCGCGGTCGATCATCGCGTGCCGCCGGGCAACCGCGCCCGCGGCCGCGATCTCGCCGGCGACGATCAGCCGCACGAGCTCCGTGTGATCCCGCGTCGCCCGTTCCTCCATCGCCGCCTGGTCTTCGATCGCGCCCCAGGGATGCTGGGGCGCCGAGAGGCTCACGCGGCGGTCGAGGAACAGCATGGCGTCGGCGAGCGCCGGGATGTGCGCGGCGTCCGAGATGGCGAGGTGCAGGCGTGAGTCCGCGGCCTGCTTCTCGCGCCCCGAGGCGGCGGCGACGAAGTCAGCGAGGCGCGCTTCGAGGATCCGCACGTCGTCCGCGGTGCGCCGCTCGGCCGCGGCCTCGCAGATCGCACCCTGGATCCGGCTGCCCGCGTCGATCGCGTCCTCGATCTCGGCGAGGCGCCGGTGCAGCAGCTGCGCGGCGGCGCTGCGCTCGTCGATGCGGGCGGCGGTGACGAAGTAGCCGCCGCCCCGGCCGCGGCGCACCTCGAGCAGGCCGGCCTCGGTGACCATGCGCAGCGCCTGCCGCATGGTCTCGCGCGCCACGTCGAGCGACTCGGCGAGCTCCCGCTCGCTCGGCAGCCGGGACCCGGGCAGGTACTCGCCGATCAGCACGGCCGTCAGCAGACGATCCCGCAACTCGTCGGCGCGGGTGCGCTGCTCGAACGCTTCGCTCATCGGCCCGCCTCCTTCGACTCCCGGGGTCCCTGATCCCTCAGCCTAGGGCGCGTGGGCTTTCTTTTTCTAAAAGGTCTCCCTACTATGCCTTTTGTCCCCCATCACGGAATGGCTCAGCGAGGAGAAGATTCGTGTCGACCGTCGACGAAACCCGGGTGCCCTTCAGGTCCGGCCACACCTGGGTGCGCATCACCCGTCCCGACGCCCCGCGCGAGGGGGCGCTCCCCCTCGTCGTGTTGCACGGCGGGCCAGGGTTCTCCCACGACTACCTGCGCTCGCTCGCCGAGCTCGCCGACGCCACCGGCCGCGCCGTCGTGCACTACGACCAGTACGGCTGCGGGCGCTCGACGCACGAGCCCGACGCTCCCGCGGACTTCTGGACCCCCGAGCTCTTCGTCGAGGAGTTCCACACCGTGCTCGCCTCGCTCGGCATCGAGCGCGCGCACGTGCTCGGTCAGTCGTGGGGCGGCATGCTCGGCGCCGAGATCGCCGTGCTCCGGCCCGCGAACGTCGCATCGCTGCAGATCTGCAACTCCCCCGCCGCGATGGACCTGTGGTCGCAGGCCGCCTCCGCGCTGCGCGAGGAGCTGCCGGCCGAGGTGCGCGAGGCGCTGGAACGGCATGAGGCTGACGGCAGCTACGACGATCCCGAGTACCTCGCGGCATCGCACGAGTACGACCGTCGCCACGTGGTGCGCATGGATCCGACCCCGCAGGACTACCTGGACTCCGTCGCGAACGTCGACGCCGATCCCACGGTCTACCACACCATGAACGGCCCGAACGAGTTCCACGTGATCGGCACGATGCGCGACTGGACGATCATCGATCGCCTGCCGCGGATCGAAGTGCCGACGCTCGTGCTCGCCGGCGAATTCGACGAGGCGCAGCCGATCACCTGGCAGCCGTTCGCCGAGCGCATCCCCGGCGCCCGATCCGTCGTGATCGCGGACGCCAGCCACTGCTCCCACCTCGAGAGGCCCGAGGAGTTCCGGGCGATCGTCACCGAGTTCCTCGCCGAGGCCGACCGCCTCGCCGACCCCGAGACCGCGACCACGGAGGTCAGCGCATGAACCAGCACTCCCCGAGCGCGCAGAGCGCCCGCAACGACGTCGACCTCGCCCGGTTCGGATACAAGCAGGAGCTGAAGCGGTCGATGTCGACCGCGGACCTCGTGGTCTACGGCCTCATCTTCATGGTGCCGATCGCGCCGTGGGCGATCTTCGGATCGGTCTACAACGCTTCCATGGGCATGGTGCCGCTGGTCTACACGATCGGCCTCATCGCGATGATCTTCACCGCGCTGAGCTACGCGCAGATGGCGAAGGCGTTCCCCCTCGCCGGCGGCGTCTTCAGCTACGTCGGCCGCGGCATCCACCCGAACCTCGGCTTCTTCGCCGGCTGGCTCATGCTGCTCGATTACCTGCTCGTGCCGACGCTGCTCTACGTGATCGCCGCCGAGTCGATGGTCGGGATCTTCCCCGGCACCGAGCGGTGGATGTGGGGCATCATCTTTGTCGCGATCAACGTCGTCGTGAACCTCACGGGCGTCACCTCGCTCAAGTGGATGAACCGCATCTTCCTGGTCATGGAGCTCGCCTTCATCGTCGCGTTCGTCGTGATCGCGATCATCGGCCTGAACGGCGGCCAGCTCCCCCAGGCCGAGTGGTCGACGAAGCCGATCTGGAACTCCGAGTACGTGACCCCCGCGCTGCTCGCCGCGGCCCTCTCGATCGCCGTGCTGAGCTTCCTCGGCTTCGACGGCATCTCGACCATGGCAGAGGAGTCGACGGGCGATTCGAAGGCGCCCGGCAAGGCGATGGTGATCAGCCTTCTCGTGGTCGCCTGCCTGTTCATCGGTCAGACCTGGCTCGCGTCCATGCTCGCGGGCGACTTTGCCCCGGTCCCCGATGACGCGGTCGGCAACTTCTTCTTCGAGCAGATCCGCGCCGTCGCCGGCACCGGGATCGTGAACGCGTTCTTCGTGGTGAACGTGCTCGCCGTCGGCATCGCGAACTCGATGGCCGCGCAGGCCGCCACGAGCCGCCTGCTCTACTCGATGGCCCGCGACCGCCAGCTGCCCAAGTACCTGGGGCACATCAACTCGCGCAAGGTGCCGAGCTACGCGATCCTCACCGTCGGCGTGCTGTCGGCGATCCTGGTGCTGTTCTTCGCCGGCAAGATCGGCACGATGAGCTCGATGGTCAACTTCGGCGCGCTCACCTCGTTCGCGCTGCTGCACCTCACCGTCATGTGGTTCTACCTGCGCCGCAAGCAGTCGAAGAAGTGGATTTCGCACGCCCTGCTGCCGGCCGTCGGCTTCGTGATCATCGTCTACGTGCTGATCAACGCGGGCGCCGAGGCGCAGATCGCGGGCCTCATCTGGCTCGTCGTCGGCACCGCCATCTTCATCTTCAACAAGGCCACGGGCCGCAGCGTCGAGATCGACGTGACCGTGGACGAGCTGCCGGAGTAGCCTCCCGGCTCTCGGTTCTCCGGCCGTTCCGGCCGACGAAACGCCGCAGCCCCG
>NZ_LAYO01000035.1 GCF_000980875.1 Leucobacter sp. Ag1
ATGGCGCAACAACACCACACCGCCCGGAGCGTGACCTCACCGCTCGTGTGCCAGACCGCTGCGGTCTTCCCGCGCGATCAGATCACGGGACGCGGCGTCGTCGGCACGGACCCGATGGGCGGTCTCGAGCACATCGTCGATGTCATTGTCGGGAATGACGACGGCTCCCGAAGAGTCACAGAAGATGTACTGGCCCGGATAGATGCCCACTCCGTCGATGACGACGGGGATATTCGCCTGAAACGGCGTGACCACTGCGCCGCCCCAGGCGACGGCCTCTCCCGAGCACCAGGCGGCGAACGGTTCCTCGGCCAGCTCGTCGAAGTCGCGAAGGTGCCCGTCAGTCAGCACACCGGCGAGGCCGACGTTGGTCGCACGGGAGAGCTTTGTCCCACCGGCGAGAGACGTCGAGTTGTGGCCGTTGCTGGCCATCACGAGGACTGTGTTGCCGGGATCGGCCGGTGATGCGTCGACGGCCTGGTGGAACAGCCGCCCGAAGGTGTATTGCTCCGGGTCGAGTACGGCATGGCACGTCGGGAAGAAGGAGATCGTCACGACGCGCCCGAACAGGATGCGTTCGGGTGTCGGACTGACAAGCCCGGTGATATGGGCGCGGTGACGGTGCTTCCGGCCAAGGGCATCGGTCAGGTCCGCGCACGTCAGACCCGCGGCCGACGCTGCGCGACGTCGCTCCCCCGCGTTCTCTTCATCGTTGTTCACGGTCACTCCGCATCATTCCTCCGTCACTGATGCCGCGGGGGGCGCGCCACCGACTCAGCGGTGACACGCCCCCACGGGGACATGGTCAGACGGAAGCCTCCGTCGCCTCGATGCGGCGGGGCAGGACCCAGCCGGCACGAGGGTAGTGGCAGTTGTAGCCGTTCGGATACCGCTGGAGGTAGTCCTGGTGCTCAGGCTCGGCCTCCCAGAACGGGCCGGCTGGCTCGATCGTCGTGACGGCCGAGCCTGGCCACAGGCCGGAGGCATCGACGTCGGCGATCGTCTCCTTGGCGACCTGCTCCTGCTCGGGGGTGAGCGGGAAGATCGCCGACCGGTAGCTAGTACCGATGTCGTTGCCCTGACGGTTCAGGGTCGACGGGTCGTGGATCTGGAAGAAGAACGCCAGGATGTCGCGGTACGTCGTCTGCGCGGGGTCGAAGACGATCTCCACGGCCTCGGCGTGGCCGGGGTGGCTGCGGTAGGTGGCGTGGTCGTTCTGCCCGCCGGTGTATCCGGCGCGGGTGCTGATCACGCCCGGCTGCTTGCGGATCAGCTCGTCGACGCCCCAGAAGCAGCCACCGGCCAGGACGGCCGTCTCGGTGCCGGGTGTGCGGGTGACCTCTCCGGTGTCGTGAATTCCACTGGTCATGATGCGTGCTCCTTCGTAGTCGTGGTGGTGGTCTCGAACAGTGAGCGGAACTCTCCATACCCCTCGGCCTCCAGGTCGGAGACGGGGATGAACCGCAGCGCGGCGGAGTTCATGCAGTAGCGCAGGCCGCCGGCGTTCGCGGGGCCGTCGTCGAAGACGTGTCCGAGGTGGCTGTCCGCCCCGGTGGAGCGGACCTCCGTGCGGGGCATCCAGAGAGATCGGTCCGTCTTCGTGTGGACGGCGTCAGAGGCGACCGGCTTGGTGAAGCTGGGCCATCCGGTTCCGCTGTCGTACTTGTCAGTGGATGAGAACAGGGGCTGCCCGGAGACGACATCCACATACAGGCCGTCCTCGTGGTTGTCCCAGTACTCGTTGCGGAAGGCCGGCTCGGTGCCGTCCTTCTGGGTGACGCGGTACTGCTGGTCATTGAGGCGGCCCAAGGCCTCAGAAGTCTTGCTGTAGTCGTGCGACACGATTTCCTCCTTGTCCGGCGCCGCTGGCTGCGGCGTCACTGTTGATAACGCCGGGGTGACGTGGTTTGGTCCCGTAAGCCTGGGAATGGGCTGTGACTTCGAGAATCCTCCTGTTGTTGTTTCGGATCATGCGCTACCTGCTTCACCGAAGGCCCAGGTCGTGCCTGACTCGCTGTCGCTGAGTACGATGCCGGCGGCGTCGAGTTCGTCACGGATACGGTCTGCCGTACGGAAGTCCCTGGCCGTGCGGGCCTGGGCTCGCTGGTCGAGCGCTTGTGAGATCAGGATCTCCAGCGCGCGCTCGGCCTGCAGGGGTTCAGCCGTTGATTCACCCCACGGGCTCTCGTGCGGGTTGATGCCGAGGACACCAGTCATGGCGAGCACGGCGTCCCGCGCGTCGGTGCCGACCCTCGCGTCGTGCTGGGCGAGGGCAGTGTTACCCCGCCTGACCTCGTCGTGGAGGACGGCGAGGGCCATGGGGATGTTGAGGTCGTCATCCAAGGCGTTTCGGAATGCGACCGGCAGCATGCCCGCATCCGCCGTCGGCCTCGAGTCGTTCGCGCTCCGGGCGATGAAGTCTTCGATCCTGCGCATCGCTACCGCGGCTGCTCGCAGGGCGGAGTCGGTCAGTTCCAGGTTCGACCGATAGTGGGCCGATCCGAGGTAGTAGCGCAGATCGACAGGACGCATGTGCCGCAGAAGATCGTCGACGGGTGTCGCGTTGCCGAGGGACTTGCTGATCTTGTCGCCGCCGGACGTGACCCAGCCATTGTGCATCCAGTAGCGCGCGAATCCGTATCCGGCGGCACGGGACTGCGCCTGCTCATTCTCATGATGAGGAAAGCGCAGGTCGAGCCCTCCACCGTGGATGTCGAAGCTCTCTCCCAGGTAGCGGAGGATCATCGTCGAGCAGCTCAGATGCCATCCCGGGCGTCCCGGCCCGTAAGGCGAATCCCATGCCGCGCCCGCGGCACTCGCCTCTCCTACCGCCACATCTGAGGGAACGGATTTCCAGAGCGCGAAGTCGCGAGGGTCGCGTTTCCCCGTCGCCTGATCGGCATGTTCGTCTCCGGGGAGAGTGCCGGTCTCCTGTGAGGTCAGAGAACCGTAGTCAGGCCATGATGAGACGTCGAAGTAGACGTCTCTCTCATCGTCTCCCGCTCGGTACGCGTGGCCTCGTTTGATCAGCCGGTCGATGAACGCAAGCATCTCGGCGGTATGCCCCGTCGCGCGCGGCTCGATCGTCGGCGGCAAGATACCGATCATGCGATAGGCGTCGGCGAACGCCCTCTCCTGGCGAGCAGCCCACGCCCACCATGGAACGCCCGCCGTGTTGCTCGCAGCAAGAATCTTGTCGTCCAGGTCGGTGATGTTTCGGACCAGGGTCACGTCGAGCTCGTGGCCGATCTGGAGCCATCGTCGCAGCTGGTCGAAGACCACTGCCGAGCGGAGATGGCCGACGTGTGGCGGAGCCTGAACGGTCGGACCGCACAGATAGATGCCGACGCGACCCGGTCGCAGGGGCGCGAACGTGCACAACGATGATGTTCCGCTGTCGAAGAGCCGTAACGTCATCGATCAGCTCATCTCACGGGTGCGCTGCTCTCGGAGCGCACGGAGGTGGACCGCGGCCCAGGAGCGGAAGGGGCGCCAGCGTTCTGCGACCTCCTCAAGCAGCGATTCGGGCCCGTACTGGTAGGAGATCTCGGCGTAAAGGCAGCGTTCCGCGCGCGGAAGGACGTCCTGGGCGTTGGCGCCGCGGATAAGGACGAGGTCCGCGGCGAACGGTCCGATGCCTGTCACCGTGAGGAGCTCGCGGCGAGCCGATTCTTCGGGCGTAGTTCGGAGCCGGGGACCGTTGAGCAGTCCGGTGAGCGCAGCCTCGGCGACAGCCCGGAGATAGTCTGGCTTCCGACCGGGTAGGTCCAGTTCTCCGGCGTCGATGGCGCGGATGAGCGCATCGGGCGCGGGAAAGGCCCCGTCGTCCCCGTGCGCGACGATAAGGTCGCGGCGGACTCGGGCAGCAACCGGGACGTGAGTGCGCTGCGACAAGACGCACCAGGCTGCGGCTTCGTAGGGCGAATGGAAGCCGCACGGGCGATATCCGGGGAGAGCCCTTTGGGCGGTGGCGATGATCGGGTCGCGATCGCCGACAGCCGGCCATGTCCGCGCGTCCACATCAAGAGAGAGGAAGCGGCGCACCTGCTCAGCTGCTGCGGCCAGATCGCCAGTGCCGGACAGGCTGATCTGGGCGCTCTCCCCGCACTGGGTGACGCGGGCGGACACGGACGTCCAGTCATGCTCGCTCATAAAGCGCGCAGAGAGAACGTCCGGGTCGCCGCCGGCCGCGATCGCGGTAGGGGTGAACTCTTCCCAGAACCGCTTGCTGGTGCGCAACGACCACGGCCCGAGCACCGGGACCGAGAGGGCGTGCTGCACCATCGTCGTGTCAGGCGCGGGCGTGAATGGTGACGACGTAGCCGTCGGGGTCACGGAATGAGAACTGCAGTCCGAACGGCCCCTCGAACGGTTCCTGCGCGATCGCCACTCCCGCGTCGACCAGGCGTGCATGCACGCCTTCCGCGTCGTCGTTGTGGAACCAGACTCCGGTGCCGGCGCCGAGCTGAGGGATGGTGTCGAGATCCACACCGGGGAACGGGTCGCGGACGGCGAACGCGGCTCCTCCTGCGGAGAAGACGGTCGCTGCTGGGTTCGAGTCTGGGAGGCGCGTGAGTCCGACGACCTCCTCGTAGAACTTCGCGGAGACGGCGCGGTCCCGCACCTGGAAAGAGACGAAGTCCGGGCCGGTGGTTGTTGCTGCCATGAGCAGGCTCCTGTTCTGTTCGATATCGCCAGTGTCAATATCCTGACACTGGCTGGAGCGTGTGTCAAACTATTGACATGGATGCATTGGACCGGAGCCCGGAGTCGCTCGGGGTACTGATCAAGGAGACGCAGTCGCTCCTGAACCAGCGAATGGACGATCGGCTTCGCCCGCTGGCGCTGAGTGTGCCGCAGTACGCGTGCTTGACCGCCTTGCAGGACACGCCAGGCATCACGAGCTCCGAACTCGCCCGGCGCGCGTTCGTGTCTCGCCAGTCGATGAACGTGCTGCTTCAGGGGCTGGAGAAGCGGGGACTGGTCACCCGCTCGAGTGATCCTGGGCCCAGGCGAGAACGGAGCGTGGTGCTGAACGATGCCGCAGAACTCCTCCTCGAACGCGCACATGAGGAAGTCTCCTCGGTCGTTCATCGTATGACCGTGGAGGTTGAGCCGGTGGAGCGCGTCCGTCTTTACGAGCTTCTGACCCGCTGCCGCGACGCCCTGCTCACTCCTTGACGGCACTGTCAGGCCCGGGGAACTGATACCGGCCGATGGCGCTGTAGGACCCGCGGCGGAAGCGGAGTCCAGCGATCCGCCCGTCTTCGACGAGCCAGCGCAGTTCATAGCACGCGCGGTAGTCCGGCGGCCAGAAGGAACAGAACTGCCCCTCTGCATCCACGTACCACTCCCCCAACGTGGGTCTTCCGTTCTCGACGTACACGGTCTTGCCGTCCTCGGCGAATGCCTGCGTTGCCCCGTCCTCGTACAGGATCGATGCGGCCGTCAGCGCGCGAGGGATATCCGGTGCTCGAACTTCCTCCGCGTCGATGACGGTGAGGTCAGACAGCGGCTCGTTCATCAGTACGTCTCCTCTGGCCTGATCTGCTGCGGGCGGTCCACTCGGCTGTCGTCCTGGGTCTCATCGGGGCGCGGGCGGTGCCGAGCATGTCGAGGGTGGCGTTCTCGAGCTTGAGGCCGACCTCCTCCGAGATGACCTGGCCGCCGGTCAGGCTCGCGATGTCCTGCAGCATGGCCTTGCGACGGTCGCCGAAGCCCGGAGCCTTGACGGCGACGGACTTGAAGATGCCGCGGAACTTGTTGAGC
>NZ_LAYO01000027.1 GCF_000980875.1 Leucobacter sp. Ag1
CCCCGTCGGGATCCGCACGGGCGCCAAACGCCTCGGGGTGCCGGTGCCGCCGACCGGCGAGGTGACCGACACCACCGGCGCCGGCGACCACTTGGCCGCGGGATCCCTGCTCGCCGTCGCGGACGGGGCCGAGCCCGCCGATGCCGCGCAGCGCGGGATCGCGGCGGCGGCGCGGGTGCTCGGGCAGCCGGGCGCGCACGTCACCGCCTGAACCGGCGCGGGTCCGGTCGCGTTCCGAGCGCGGCCGGACCGGCGCGGTCGCGTTCCGCGCGGCCGGACCCGCGCGGTCGCGACGCCGCGCAGCACCGCCGCTAGGCCGTCGGCGAGGCGATGAGCTTCGCCCCGAAGCCGACCAGCACCGTGCCGGTGACCCCGTCGATCGCCCGGATCGTCTTCGGGCGGCGCAGCCAGCGCGACGCGTACGTCGCGAGCACGATGAGGATGCCGAACCAGACCACCGTCAGGATCGCGTGGACCGCGGCGAGCGCCAGCCCCATGAGCACGGGCGAGGCGCCGTGCGGGATGAACTGCGGGATGGTCGCGACGTAGAAGACCCCGACCTTGGGGTTCGCGAGGTTCGAGGCGAGGCCCACGAGGCCCGCCCGCCAGGGCGACGCGGGCACGGTGCTGGGCAGCGCGTCCGCGGACGCGGCCTGCGCCTCCGCGCCGTGCCGCTTCGAGAAGATCGCCTTCCAGAGCAGGGTGCCGCCGAGCACGATCATGTAGGCCGCGCCCAGCCAGGTGACCATGCGGTACGCGAACTCGGAGGCGGCGAGCAGGGCGGCGGCGCCGACGGCCGCTGCGACGCCCCAGACGAAGGAGCCGAGGCAGATCCCGATGCCGGTCGCGATGGCCGTGCCGCGGCCGCGCACGAGCGCCTGCCGCAGCACGAGCGAGCTGTCGATGCCCGGCAGGATCGTGAGCAGCATCGCGACGACGGAGAACGACAGGAGCGCCTGGAGGATCGTCATTGCAGCAGTGTATGCGGCACCGGGCGGGCGCGGTGCGATGAGGCGCCGGTCAGCGCACCGAGGTGCGGCGCATCGACAGCCAGGTGCCGACGAGCGCGATCGCGGCGATCGCGACGGCGACCCCGGCGAGGATCCCGCCGGTGATCGCGGGGATGATCTCGCCGAGCTGCGGCGCGAGCAGCAGCACCGAGAGGGCGGCCGCGAGGCCGAGCAGGAGACCGAGCACCGCGGGCCCCTTCGGACCGAAGCGGAGCCAGATCGCCCCGAACACGCCTCCGATGCTGAGCAGGGTAAAGGTGCCGAGGAACACCACCGGGGCGAGCACGAACGGGTTGCCGGCGCCCAGGCCGTTGACGTCGAGGGCGTAGACGTTCATGAACCAGTGCCCGGTCGCCAGCTCGATGCCGAGCAGCGCCAGCATGATCGCCGTGATGAACGCCGACTGGATCAGGTTCGCGATCGCCGTGCCGAGCACGTACGAGCGGCGGGTGCTGCCGGTGGCCGTGGCGAACGGGAAGGTGGTGGCAACCGCCTGCACCCCGTAGTAGACGAGGAAGCCGGGGAGCGACCACATCATGCCGGAGTTGTAGCGCGCGCCGACCGCGTAGCCGGGGTCGTTCGGGTCGAGCCCGCCGCGCTGCAGGGCGAGCGCGATGATGGCCGACATCACGAGCACCAGGAGCACGATCGTGAGGGGCGCGACGAACATCGTGGAGGGCTTGTTGAGGTGCAGGCGGATGACCTTGCCGATGCGGTTCATGAGCGGGCTCCGTTCGCGATGGTGGCGGGGCGGTCGGTGTCTGCGCCCGGCCGCTCGGTGGGGGTGTCTGCTCCGTCGAAGCCGTAGGCCGCCACGAGCTCCTGCAGCCCGACGGCGCCGATGTCGATTCCGCGCTCGGCGGCAGCCGCCCGATCCTGCGCGCTCGGCGGGCCGTCGATCACGGCCGTGGCGAGCCCGCCGATGCGGTGCCGGCTGAGCACGCTGCGGCCCTCGGCGTAGGCGGCGACATCGGCGTCGCGGCCCGTGGCCTGGTGCGCGGCCCCGCGCAGCTCGTCGACGTCGGCGTCGCGCAGCAGGCGACCGCGGTCGAGGATCACGACCCGTTCGAGCAGCTGCTCCATCTCGTCGATGAGGTGGGTCGACAGCACGATCGTGCGCGGGTGCTCCGCGTAGTCGCGCAGCAGCACGTCGTAGAAGTGCGTGCGCGCGGTGGCGTCGAGGCCCAGGTAGGGCTCGTCGAAGAACGTGATCGGTGCGCGCGAGGCGAGTCCGATCACGATCCCGAGCGCCGAGAGCTGGCCGCGCGAGAACTTCTTCACGACCGGCTTCTCGGGGATCCGGAATAGCGAGACGAGCTCGTCGGCGAGGGCCTGATCCCACTCGGGGAACCCGATTCGGGCCCCGCGCAGCACGTGCTTCAGCTTGTAGTCGTCGGGGTACCGCTGGTTGTCCCGGATGAAGCACATGCGCTCCACGACGCGTGCGTGCTCGAACGGCGGCTCGCCTTCGACGAGGACCTCGCCGGAGGTCTGGCGGTCCTGCGCCGACAGGATGGACATGAGGCTGGTCTTGCCGGCGCCGTTGCGGCCGAGCAGCCCGGTGATGGTGTCTCGCCGGAAGGCGAGGGTGACGTCGTCGAGGGCGCGGACGGACCCGTGGGTGCGGGTCAGCGAGCGGACCTCGATCGCGTTCTGCGTCGGTGCGGTCATGGCGTTGCCTCCGTGGGGTGGGGGTCGGATGCGGAGTCTGCGGGGGTGCCCGCGCGTTCTGCGCTGCGGCGGGCGACGAGGTCGATCAGCACGGTCGGCGCCAGGCCGAGCGCGGTCGCCTCGTCGAGGAGCGGGTCGACGAAGCCTGCGATGAGGCTCTCGTGCCGCCGGTCGCCGATGAGCCGCTTGGCTCCGGGCGAGACGAACATGCCGATGCCGCGCTTCTTGAAGAGCACGCCGTCGTCGACGAGGAGGTTGAGCGCCTTGCCGGCGGTCGCCGGGTTGATGCGCAGGAACGCCGCGAGCTCGTTGGTCGAGGGCACCTGCGACTCCTCGGCGTAGGTGCCGCGGAGGATGTCGTCGGAGATCCGATCGGCGAGCTGCACGAAGATCGGCCGCGAATCGTCGAACACGGGCGCCTCCTCTTCGGTCTTCATCGGTTCATTACTTCACTAATGAACCTAGGCACCGATGCGGGCGCTGTCAAGCCCGGTGCGGCGGGGCTGCTGCCGTTCATTCAGCCGGATCTGAGCACTCAGCCGGATGGGTGCGCAGAAATCGTCCGGCTGAGTGCTCGGATCCGGCTGAGCGAACACGGCCCGGACCGGTCGGCTCAGATGAGGCCGAGCTCCATCGCGCGGGTCACGGCCCGCGTACGATCCGACACGTCGAGCTTCTCGAAGATGTGCAGCAGGTGCGTCTTCACCGTCGACTCGCCGATGGTGAGCCGCTCCGCGATCCCGGGGTTGCTGAGCCCCTCGGCCACGAGCGCGAGGATCTCGGCCTCCCGCGCGGTGAGGCGCGGCGCGGGATCGGGGCCGCGGGCGGCGTCGACGCCGGCCGGATCCAGCTGCCCGCGCAGCGCCTGCGCCAGCTGCACGGCGAGCGCCGGCGCCAGCACCGTCTGCCCGGCGTGCGCGGCGCGCACCCCCGCGAGCAGCTCCTCGGCGGGCGCCGCCTTCACCAGGTACCCGCTCGCCCCGGCCGAGATCGCCGCGAGGATCCGGTCGTCGCTCTCGTAGGTCGTGAACACGAGCACGCGCCGTTTCGCCCCGGCGGCGAGCGCGTCGGCGAGGATCCTGCGGGTCGCCTCGACGCCGCCCATGCCCGGCATGCGCAGGTCCATGAGCACGAGGTCGGGCTCGAGGGCGGCCGCGAGTTCGAGGGCGGTCTCGCCGTCGACGGCCTCGCCGACCACGTCGAAGTCGGGCTCGGCCTCGAGGAGGCCGACGATCCCGGACCGCACGATGGGGTGGTCGTCGACCACGAGGATCCGGATCATGCGGGAGCTCCGTCCGTGGAGTCGTGGGCGAGCGCGACCCCGGTCGGGATCCGCGCGATGAGCTGGGACCCGCCGCCCGGTGCGGCGGCGAAGACGAGCTCGCCGCCCGCGAGCTCGACGCGCTCGCGCAGGCC
>NZ_LAYO01000053.1 GCF_000980875.1 Leucobacter sp. Ag1
CGCGCCCGGCGCGCTCATCGCGGTCGGCGCCGGGATCGCGATCCGCAGCGACATCGGCGCGCCCGCCCTCGCGGCCCTCATCGGTCTCGGCCTCATGGTGCACGGCGTGCTCTCGGCCGTGCAGTCGTTCCGCACGCACGAGTCGCGCCGGCTCGCGGGCCTCCTCTCGGCGGGCGCGAGCATCATCATCGGCTTCGTCAGCCTCACCTGGCCCGTGCTCACCCTCGACTTCATCCGGATCGGCACGGCCGTGTGGCTCGCCTTCGTCGGGTTGCGGCTGCTCTTCGAATCCGCGATCCGCCGCTGGGCGCGCCGCTCGGGCATCACGTGGAGCCCGCGCCTCCGCGTGCGCCACACGCTCGCCGCGGGCGGCGCCCTCGCCCTCGCCGTGCTGCTCGCGATGGGCAGCGGCTGGCTGCTGCGCAGCGACAAGCGGCCCGCGCCCGGCAACTTCTACGCCGCACCCGCGAACCTGCCCGGCGAGCCCGGCAAGCTGCTGCGCTCGGAACCCCTGACCGAGGGGGTGCCGCAGGGCGCGCGCGCCTGGAGGATCCTCTACACGAGCACGAGCAGCGACGGTTCCCCGACCCTCGCGAGCGGCACCGTGCTCGCGCCGCTGCACCCGGCGGCGGACGACGCGCCCCTGCTCAGCATCGCGCACGGCACCACGGGGGTCTCGCGCCCCTGCGCCCCCTCGCTCAGCAGCACCCCCTTCGCCGACGGAGCCTCGACCTCGCTCACCTCGATGGTGGTGCAGCACGGCTGGGTCGGCGTCACCTCCGACTACGCCGGGCTCGGCACGGAGGGGCAGGAGGCCTACCTCGTCGGGCAGGACGAGGCGCGCAACGTGCTCGACGCGTCCCGCGCGGCGCGGGAGCTCGGCGAACTGCAGCTCAGCCACCGCACCGTCGTCTGGGGGCACTCGCAGGGCGGGCACGGCGCGCTCTGGACCGCGAAGATCGCCGCCGAGTACGCGCCCGAGCTGACCGTCGTCGCGACCGCGGCGATGGCCCCCGCGAGCGACCTGTACGGCCTCGCCGAACTCGACAAGAAGGATGCCGCCGGCAAGGTCATCTCGTCGTACATCGCGGCGTCCTGGGACACGCATTACCCTGAGCTGAACCTGCTCGCCCACCTCACCCCGGGATCCGCCCCGGGCGTGGATCGCATCTCGCAGCTCTGCTTCAACGACCGCGACGCGATCGCGGCGCTGCTGCGCGGCACGCAGATCCCCAACCAGGTGTTCCCCGACAAGCTCCTCTCGGGCGAGCTCGGCGCGCTGCTGCGCGAGAACTCGCCGAAGGGCCCGTTCGACGCCCCGCTGCTCGTGGCGCAGGGGCTCGCGGATCCCCTCGTGCGCCCGCAGCTGCAGCGCGGCTGGGTCGGGGACCAGTGCGCCGCCGGCGTCGCGCTCGACTACCGCACCTACCCCGGACTCGGCCACATGGAGCTCGTCGGCCCGAAATCACCGCTCACCCCGCAGCTCGTGCAGTGGACGCTCGACCGCTGGAACGGCGAGCCCGCGCCGAACAACTGCGCGTCGCTGCCGGCGGGCTGATCCGCCCGTCATCCTGCGCGACCCGGGACCCCGTCATCCTGCGCGACGAAGGAGTCGCAGGATCCCGCGCCCCCTTCCTCGCGCAGGATGACGGCGGCGGCGAACCGGATCAGGCGAACTGCGCGAGCCGTTCCTGCAGGCGCTGCTTCGCCTCGGCCACGGTGCGGCGCACGACCTCGCCCGCGCTCGGGATGTCGTGGATCAGGCCCTGCACCTGACCCACGGTCCAGATGCCGGCCTCGATGTCACCCTGCTCGAACACCTTCCGACCTCGCGCGCCGGCGACGAGCGGCTGCACGTCGGGGAACTGTCCGCCGTCGTTCAGGATCCGCACGACCTCGTCGCTCACCGAGTTCTTCGCGACACGCGCCGTGTTGCGCAGGGTACGGAAGATGAGGTTGGTGTCGAGCTCGCTCGCCGCGACGATCCGCTCCTTGACGGCCTGCGCGATCGGCGACTCGACCGTGCACATGAAGCGCGATCCCATGTTGATGCCGTCGGCGCCGAGCGCGAGCGCCGCCGCGAGTCCGCGCCCGTCGGCGAAGCCGCCCGAGGCGATGAACGGGATCGACAGCGCGTCGGCCGCCGCCGGGATCAGCACGAGCCCGGGCACGTCGTCCTCACCGGGGTGCCCCGCGCACTCGAAGCCGTCGATTGACACGGCCGCGACGCCGAGGCTCTGCGCCTTCAGCGCGTGCCGCACGCTCGTGCACTTGTGGATCACCTTGATGCCGGCATCCGTGAACTGCTGCATGTGCGGCTCGGGGCTCGACCCGGCGGTCTCGACGATGGTGACGCCCGCGTCGATGATCGCCTGCCGGTACTCGTCGTAGGGTGGCGGGGCGATCGACGGGAGGATCGTGAGGTTCACGCCGATCGGCTTGTCGGTGAGGGTGCGCGCCCGCTCAACCTCCTTGACCAGATCCGCCGGCGTCGGCTGCGTCAGCGCCGTGATGATGCCGAGGCCGCCCGCCTCCGAGACGGCGGCGGCGAGCTCGGCCCGGCCGACCCACATCATGCCGCCCTGCACCACCGGATACTCGATCCCGAGCACCTCGGTGAAGCGGGTGGAGAGGCGGGGGCGGGCGTCGGTCGCCACGGGGCTGCGGTCTGCGTTGTCCGTCATGGCTCACATCCTGGCGCGACGCGATCGGCCCGGGCTGTGTTCCGCGGCTTTTCTGTCGCAGGTGCACGAAGAATGCGGGCGCAGCGCCGGTCGCCGCTGGCGGGTTCCGCCGGTCGTCGTGCTTCTCATGATCCCGGTTCCCACTCGACTTGCGATTCGCACCTCGCAATTCGCATCTCGCACGTCAGCCGAGTGAGCAGTTGTACAGGTTATGCGGCTTCATAACCTGTACAACTGCTCACTCGACCGGGGCGCCGGAGCGCAGGAGCGCCAGCGCGGGAGCGCCAGCGCGGGAGCGCAGGAGCGCAGGATCAGCGCCCGGCGCGCGGCTTCCGCAGGATCACCCAGGCGCCGAGGCCGACGACGAGCACCGCCGCACCGCCGACTCCGGCGCCGATCCAGAGCCCATTGCCGGTGCCCTTCGTCTCGGCAAGGCGCTCACCACCTGCCGGTTCCGAGGCAGAGGCCCCGCTCCCGGCGGGCGCCGCCTTGCCGCAGTGCGGCGTCTTCGACCCCGCGCCCGGGGCGGGCTCGCCCGTGTAGGTGAAGGTGAATCGGTCGGCCACGGGGTGCCCGTCGGACGACACGACCCGCCACTCGACCTCGTACTTCCCGGCCGGGCCGAGCTTCACCGGCGTCGTGACCCGCGTCGCCGACAGCGTCGGACACGAGGTCTCGTAGTACTTCCCGTCGGGGCCGATCACCTGCACGAGGTTGCCCTCTTCGAGTCCGAGCGGCGAGTTGTTGAACTGCAGCACGACGGAGTCGACCGATCCCGTCGTCGTGTCGGGCGCCGGTGTCGCGCTCACGAGCGAGTCGTGGGCGAACGCCGCCGACGCGGCGAACGGGACCGCGACGAGCGCCAGAGCGGCTCCCGCGAGCGCGGCCCGGATCCCACGCCCGCTCCCGCTCCCGCTCCCGCGCCCCCGAGGATCCTTCCGACCGCGGATCACGCCTGCGGCTTCCGCGAACGGGAGAACGCCAGCGCAGCGAGCAGCGCCCCGCCCGCCGCGAGCACGATCGCGCCGATGCTCAGTCCCAGCGACACCGCGCCGGAATCGCTCCCGGCGTTCGACGAGTTCTCGGCCGCCTCGCCGTGGTGCGCATCGGCCTTCGCCGTCACGCCCGCGTGGTGGTCGCCCGCGGGCGGCGCGTCGTTGATCCAGAGCACGGGCGCCGGCTCGAGAGTGTCGTTCTTCGCGACCTCCTCGGGCGTCGCCTTCCACTCGACGACCTTGCCGTCGCTGTAGGTCTGCGTGACGGGGATCACGACACGGCCGGTGTCGGGCACGGGCCCGATCGAGAGGGTGAAGGTCTGCACCTGGCCGGGCAGGATCCCCGATCCATCGGCGGTCATGGTGACCTCGGTGGGCGCTTCTTCGATGGTGTTGCCCATGACCTTGACCGGCTTCTGCAGCTTCTGCTGGGCGACCACCGTCTTCCAGCCGGGCGTCGGCTGGTACGAGACGTGGGTGAAGGGGGTGTCCTTCGGCAGGTGCACCTCGAGCTTGGTGGTGCTCGCGGTGTCGGACTCGGTGGGGACGCGGAACGTGACGTAGCTCCAGCCGCCGGCCTCGACCTGGCCGGGATCGACCGTGACGTGCGCGGACGCCGCCATGGGGGCGGCGATCGCGAGCGTCGCGCCGAGGCCGAGGGCCGCGACGGCGCCGAGGAGGTGCTTCTGCTGACGGATGTTGCGAGGAGTGCGAGTGTGCATGTGTATGCCGACTTTCGGTGTGCGCGCACGCCCGACGCGGTGCCGGTGCGAGCGGTCGGCGGGACGCAGCGGGGCGTCGCCGATACGGGCCGCAGCGGTCGTCCGTGCTTCGGAGGACCGCGCGTGCGCAGAGAAATGGGATGCGGAGTGCGGGCTACGCCGGGAGCGGCGGTCCGCGCAGACGCATCTCCGTCAGCACGACGAGTTTCGGCGCGGTGAAGCGCCAGGCCGCGGCGATCCGCACCGCCGCGCGCTGCGGCGACGGGACCCAGTTCAGCACGCGCAGCAGGCGATCCCAGCCGAAGAGGTCGAGCAGCGCGCGCAGCGCCTGCTCCCCCGCTCCGAGCGCGGCCACGGTCACGGCGGCGCCGATCAGGTGGGCGATCCACATGCCGACTCCCGCGTGCGCCGCGTGCGCGGCCGGGCCGACCGAAGCGATCCCGGGCAGCAGCGCCTGCGCGGTGTGCGCCGCGTGGGCGCTCTGCGCGGTCGCCGCGGCAGCTGCGTCGGTCGCGGCCGGCAGTGCGGCAGGGTCGGTGATCCCGATCAGCAGCAGACCGTGGAACACGAACTGGCTGAGGCCGACCGCGAGCGACAGCCGGATCCACGACAGCTCGCGTCCCGCGAGCGCGACGCAGAGCGGCACCGCGAACACGAGCGTCAGCAGGATGCCGAGCAGCGGCGCCGGGCGTCCGTCGGCGATGGAGTGGGACAGCACGGCGACGAGCACCGCGATCGCGGCGGCGACGAGTCCTCGACCCGTTCGATCCGCTCGCGATGACAGCACGCCTGCGATTCTACGGCGTCCCTGGGCGATGCGGGATCCCTCGCCGCGCGCGTCGATGCGCGTCCCGGCGCGCACGCCGGTGCCGGATCAGCACTCGACGACGTTGACGGCGAGGCCGCCCGTGCTCGTCTCCTTGTAGCGCTCCGACATGTCGGCGCCCGTCTGCCGCATCGTCTCGATGGTCGTGTCGAGCGGGACGACGTGCGTGCCGTCGCCGAGCAGTGCGAGCCGGCAGGCGGTCAGCGCTGTCGACGCCGCGACCGCGTTGCGCTCGATGCACGGGATCTGCACGAGCCCGCCCACGGGATCGCAGGTCAGGCCGAGGTGGTGTTCGAGGGCGATCTCGGCGGCGTTCTCGATCTGGGCGACCGATCCCCCGCGGATCGCGGTGATCCCGGCGGCGGCCATCGCGCAGGCGCTGCCGACCTCGGCCTGGCAGCCGGCCTCGGCGCCCGAGATGGAGGCGTTGGCTTTGAACACGGATCCGATCGCGGTCGCGGTGAGCAGGAAGGTGCGGATCGCTTCGGGATCGAAGCCGCCCTGGACGGTCGCGAAGTAGAGGACGGCCGGCAGCACGCCCGCGGCGCCGTTCGTGGGGGCCGTGACGACGCGGCGCCCGGCCGCGTTCTCCTCGTTCACGGCGAGCGCGTAGAGCGCCAGCGCCTCCTCGGCGGTGTCGCAGCCGTCGCGCTCGCGCAGCTTGCGCAGGCCCTCGGCGGCTCGGCGCTTCACGCCCAGGCGACCCGGCAGCACGCCCTGCCCCTCGAGCCCGCGCTCGATGCAGGATCGCATCTCGGACCAGATCAGATCGAGACCCGCCTGGGCTTTCTCTTCCCCATGCAGCGCGACCTCGTCCTCCCACGCGATGTCGGCGATGCGGCGGTCGCCGACGACCTCCATCAGCTCGGCGATGCTCGCGTAGCGGTGGCGGAGCTGCGGGGCGGCCGGATCCTCGGCGGCGCCGGCATCGGCGTCGGCATCGGTCTCGGGATCCCCGACCCGCTCGATGAATCCGCCGCCGATCGACAGGTAGGTCTCGCTGAGCAGCGTCTCGCCGTCCGCTTCGGCGGTGAGCACGAGGGAGTTCGGGTGCCCGTCGTGCCGCGAGAACGGGGCGAACACGATGTCGTCCTTGTTCATGGAGACGCCGTCGACGTCGATCGTCTCGCCGCGGTCGAGGCGATCCCACTCGCCGTGCACCAGATCGGGGTCGACCGTCTCGGGCTGCAGTCCCCGCAGGCCGGCGATCACGGCGTCGGGCGATCCGTGGCCGATGCCGGTCGCGGCGAGCGAGCCTTGGAGGCGCACGACGAAGCGCGTCACCCGCGGCAGATCGCCGACGGCGGCGAGACGCTCGCGGAACATCGCACCCGCACGCATCGGCCCAACGGTGTGCGAGCTCGAGGGCCCGATGCCGAGCGAGAAGAGTTCGAGCGCTGAGACGTAGACGCCCCGATCAGTCATGCTACGGCCGGTCCTTCCTGAGGCTGCGTCCGACGTTGGACACCGTCCAGAGTAGCGCTCCGACCTCGATCAGTCCTGGGCCGCTAACTCGTGAGTCCTCCAATGCGCGGTGCTGCGGCGCGAACTCGAACCAAAAAAACAACTGACCTGATTAGGAGGCAGCATTACGTAGGGTCCGTCTCCGCTCAGTGCCCAATCAAGATCTTGGCAACAGCAATCCCCGCCGCCACCACGGCGACGCCGACTCCGCTGAGGATCATGCGGAGCGAGCTGGGCTGCTTGCGGATACGGGCGACGATCACGCCGGTGAGGCCGAGGCGCACGATCACGTAGATCTCCGCCGCGAGCTGCGCCCACTCCCCCGGCGCCCCGAAGAGCGCCGCGAGGCCGAGCACTGCGGCAGGGAAGACGCCCGAGGTGAGCACGGGCATCGAGTTGCGCAGCTCGTCGCGCGCTTCCTCACGACTGAGCCGGTGATCCGAGCGCACCCGGAACCCCACCGACTCGGCGAAGGTGTGCGCCAGGAACGTCGTCGCCGAGGCGCCGAGCACGATCCAGAACGACCAGCCGCTCTGCGCGTCCTCCCGCGACAGCGGGATGAGCGTCGCGAGCACGATGATATTGCCGTACACATACGCGGTGATCCGACTGGCCACGTCCTCGAGCGGCAGATCACCGCGGTCGCGCCGCTTTCGTTTCCACCCGAATCGCATGGGATCAGGCTACCGCCGTCTGCGCGGGCCGACGTGCACCGGCGCCAGCCCGCACTGGCACCAACGCGCACCGAAGCACCCGCGAGGATCGCCCCCAACACGCACCAGCGCCCCACTCACCCGAGCGGATCGCCCGCCGCCACTCTCAGAGCAAGTCGTCGCCCGCCTCTTCGAGGGGTCCCGCCCACCAGCCGGACGCTCCGAGCGCGCCAGGGTCGATGCGGGTGAGCGTCTCGCGCAGGATCCGGAGCCGCTCGGTGTGCGGGAGTTGCCCGCGCCGAGCAGCCCCGGGTTTGAGGGTTCCAGCTCGCAGCGCCGCGAGCTTCGCCGCGGCCTGCTCGGCGGTGAGGATCACGGGCCCGGCCGGTGCGGGGCCCGTTTCTAGGTAGTGCGCGAACGCTTCGAGGAAGCCCTCGGCGCTCGCGCGGTCCCGGTTCAGCGGCGTGAGGGCGCCGCTCCGCGGATCGTGCACGGCGAGGCTCCGATCCCCGTCGAGTTCGATGATCGGCAGTTCCCCCTCGAGCAGCGAACCGACGACCTGACCACCCGCTCCGGCACCCGCCTCGATCCGACGCGCTTCCAGCGCATCGCCAGCAGCACCACCACCGGCACCAGCGCCGAAGAACACCATTCCGAACGGCGGATCCACGTGCGACATGATCCTCACCCTACCCGCGCACACAACGCCGCATCGAGGCCCGGCACGACCACTGAACCTGACCGCGAGGTCGGAACTGCGGATCCCCCTTCCCCGAGCCCACTGAAGCTGAAAGGGTGGGAGCATCCGATTCGGAGAGGCTGTGATGCAGATGACCGATGAATACGATCTGATCGTGCTGGGCGGCGGCCCGGTGGGCGAAAACGTCGCGGATCGAGCCGTGCAGGGCGGCCTCACGGCGGTGATCGTCGAGAGCGAGCTCGTCGGCGGCGAGTGCTCCTACTGGGCGTGCATGCCGTCGAAGGCGCTGCTGCGCTCCGGGCAGGTGCTCCGTGCGGCCCGCCGAGTGCCCGGCGCCGCCGAGGCGGTGACGGGCGAGCTCGACGTGCCCGCGGTACTGCGACGCCGCGACGCGTTCACGAGCGACTGGGACGACTCCGGCCAGGTCGACTGGCTGAACAGCGCGAACATCGATCTGGTGCGCGGGCACGGCCGGATCAGCGGCGAGCGCCGCGTCACGGTGACGGGCCCCGACGGCGACGAGCGCGCGCTCACGGCGCGGCACGCGGTCGCGGTGAGCACAGGATCCGATGCGGTGGTGCCCGGGATCCCCGGCCTGCAGGAGGCCGGCCCGTGGACGAGCCGGGAGGCGACGAGCGCTGAGGAGGTGCCGGAGCGCCTGGTCGTGGTCGGCGGCGGCGTGGTCGCGGTCGAGATGGCGACGGCGTTCGCGTCCCTGGGCTCCCGGGTGACGATGCTGGCGCGCAGCGGCCTACTCGGCGCGTTCGAGCCGTTCGCGGGCGAGCTCGTGGCCGAGGGGCTGCGTGAGCTGGGTGTCGATGTGCGCACGGGCGTCTCGCCCACGCGCGTGGATCGGGATGTCGCCGGAGTCACCGTCCGAGTGGACGGGGGCGAGGTGCTCGCCGAGGAGATCCTCGTGGCGACGGGCCGGAGCCCGCGCAGCGACGACATCGGGCTCGAGACGATCGGCCTGGAACCGGGATCGTGGCTCCGCACCGACGACTCGCTGCGGGTGCCGGGGCTCGATTGGCTGTACGCGGTCGGCGATGTGAACGGCAGGGCTCCGCTGACTCACCAAGGCAAGTACCAGGCGCGCGCCGCGGGCGATGCGATCGCCGCGCGTGCGCAGGGCGGCCCGGTCGATGACCGCGCCTGGGGCCGGCACGCGGCGACGGCGGATCGCTCATCGGTGCCGCAGGTCGTGTTCTCGGAACCGGAGGTCGCATCGGTCGGCCTCACCGAAGCCGCGGCGCAGCGAGCCGGACGGCACGTGCGCGCGGTCGATGTCGAGTTCTCCTCGGTCGCGGGGGCCTCCCTGCACGGCGACGGCCCGAGCGGGCGGGCGCGAATCGTGGTCGACGAGGATCGTCACGTGCTGCTGGGCGCGACGTTCGTCGGACCGGAGGTCGCCGAACTCGTGCACGCGGCGACCGTCGCGGTGGTCGGCGAGGTGCCGATCCAGCGGCTCTGGCACGCGGTCCCCTCCTACCCGACGGTGAGCGAGATCTGGTTGCGGCTGCTCGAGGCGTACGGACGGGACTCGGCGTAATCGTACGGTTCCCCCTCGTGAATGTCGGTGGGGTGCCGTAGTGTCTGAGCGATGATCGAGTTCCGCTCCGTATCGAAGAGATTCCCCGATGGCACCCTCGCCGTCGGGGAGTTCAACCTGGTCATTCCCGCGCGCCGCACCACGGTGCTGGTGGGCTCCTCGGGCTCGGGCAAGACCACGCTCCTGCGCATGATCAACCGCATGGTCGATCCGAGCTCGGGCACGGTCGAGATCGACGGCGAGACCGTGCAGGATCGCGACCCCGTCACGCTCCGCCGCAGCATCGGCTACGTCATGCAGAACTCGGGTCTCATGCCGCACTTCACCGTGATCGACAACGTCTCGACGGTGCTCCGCCTCAACGGCGCGTCACAGCGCGACGCGCACGCACGGGCGCGCGAACTACTCGACACGGTCGGACTCGACCGCGCGCTGGCCGACCGCTACCCGAGCCAGCTCTCCGGCGGGCAGCAGCAGCGGGTCGGCGTGGCCCGCGGCCTCGCCGCCGACCCCAACATCCTGCTCATGGACGAGCCCTTCGGCGCCGTCGATCCGATCGTGCGCTCCGAGCTGCAGCAGGAGCTGCTGCGCCTGCAGCGCGAACTCGGCAAGACGGTCGTCTTCGTCACGCACGACATAGACGAGGCGCTGCTCCTGGGCGATCAGATCGTCATCCTCGACGCCGGTGCGCGCATCGTGCAGCAGGGCTCCCCCGACGAGATCCTCGCGAACCCCGCCGACGGCTTCGTCTCGGCGTTCATCGGAGCCGATCGGGGCAAGCGCGCGCTGAGCCTCAGGCAGACGCCCCACGGCACGATCGTGGTCGACGCCGACGGCCGCACGCAGGGTCGACTCGTCGAGGATCCGTCGCAAGCCGCCGCCGAGGGTGAATCCACCGCCGAGCCCGGCCCGGCCGCGGGAGGGGGCGACTGACGTGACCTGGATCGGCGACAACCTCGGCCTCATCCTCGACCTCACCGCGGTGCACCTGCGGCAGAGCCTCATCGCGCTCGTGCTCGGCTTCGTCCTCGCGCTGCCGCTGGGCCGCCTCGCCTGGCGCTACCGGCTCGTGCGCGGACCCATCATCCTGCTCACGGGCCTGCTCTACACGATCCCCTCGCTCGCGCTCCTCATCCTGCTGCCCGCGTTCCTCGGCTACTCGGCGATCAGCGAGACCAACCTGGTCGTCGCGCTCGCCATCTACGCCGTCGCGATCCTCGTCCGCGCCGTCGCCGACGGGCTCGACTCGGTCGACGCCGACGTGCTGCGCTCCGCGACGGCGACCGGCTACGGGCCCGCGCGCCGCTTCTGGGCGGTGGAGCTCCCGCTCGCGGGCCCCGTCATCCTCGCCGGCGTGCGCGTCGCCGCGGTCAGCACCATCGCGCTCGCCACGGTCGGCACGCTGATCGGCGTCAACAACCTCGGCTACCTCTTCACCAACGGGCTCGACCGCCGACTCATCGAGGAGGTCTTCGCGGGCGTCATCGCGGTCGTGCTGCTCGCGCTCATCATCGACGCACTGCTCGTCCTGCTCGGCCGAGTGCTCATGCCCTGGCAGCGGGCGAGCAAGAAGCCCCGCACGCGGCGCACGAGCGCCGACGCACGCAGCACGCAGCCCCGTTCGGAGGCGATCGCATGAACCTCTTCGGCGACGCACTCGCCTGGCTGTTCGATCCCGCCCAGTGGAGCGGCACCTACGGCATCCCCACGCTGCTCGGCCAGCACCTGCTCTACACCGCGCTCTCCGTCCTCATCGCGGCGGTCATCGCCGTGCCTATCGGCTGGATCATCGGCCACACCGGCACGGGCCGCGAGATCGCCGTCGCCGTCTCGGGCGCCGCGCGCGCGATCCCGTCCTTCGGCCTCCTCATCCTGCTCGTGCTGCTCTTCGGCGTGCTCCAGGTGCCGGCCGCCGCCCTGCTCACGTTCGTCCTGCTCGCGATCCCCTCGCTGCTGGCCGGGGCCTACACCGGGCTCGAGGCCATCGACCGCCGCGTCATCGATGCCGCGAAGGCCACCGGCATGACCCAGTGGCAGATCTTTTGGAAGGTCGAGTTCCGCCTCGGGCTCCCCCTCCTCATCGGCGGACTCCGCGCCGCCACGCTGCAGGTCATCGCGACCGTGACCATCGCCGCGTACGTCAACCTCGGCGGCCTCGGCTTCCCCATCATCCAGGGCATCCCGCTGCGCCGCTTCGACCAGGTGCTGGCGGGAGCGCTCCTCGTCGCACTCCTCGCGCTCATCGTCGACCTCCTGTTCGCGCTCGCCCAGCGCGCCGCCGTCCCGGCGGGCGTGCGCGCAGCGGCCGGTTCAGGCCGCCCCGCCCGCGGCGCGCATCGCGAACGCCACCGCTCTCAGCCGGCCGCCTCGGCCGGCTGAACCCGACCACCGAAGAAGGGAACACCATGTTCACCGCTCGAATCACCCGAATCGCTGCCGTCGGCGCCGCCGCGGCCGTCGCGCTCGCGCTCGGTGCGTGCAGCTCCGGCAATCCCCTCGACGACTCCGGCAAGACGACCACTTCCGGGTCCAGCGATACCGTCGTGGTCGGCTCGCAGGCCTACTACTCGAACGAGATCATCGCCGAGATCTACGCGCAGGCGCTCGAGAAGGACGGCACGAAGGTCGAGCGCAAGTTCAACATCGGGCAGCGCGACGCATACATGCCCGACCTCAAGTCGGGAGCGATCTCCCTCTTCCCCGAGTACACGGGCAACCTGCTCGAGTTCCTCGACGGCAAGGCCACCGCCACGAGCCCCGACGACGTCTACGCCGCGCTCACGAAGGCGCTCCCGAAGAACCTCACCGCCCTCGACTACGCCAAGGCCGCCGACCAGGACACCTACACGGTGCTCAAGAGCACCGCCGACAAGTACGGCCTCGAATCGATCGGCGACCTCTCGAAGCTGCCCGGCAAGCCGACCATCGGCGGCGCCCCCGAGTTCGAGAAGCGCCCCTACGGTCCCGCAGCCGCTAAGGAGCAGTACGGCGTCGACCTCGCCTTCTCGGCGACCGGCCCGACCACGCTCGACGCGCTGCGCGCCGGCACCGTGCAGGTCGCCGACATCTACTCGGCCGACCCCGCCTTCGAGAAGGGCGACCTCGTCGCGCTCAAGGATCCGAAGAACATGATCCTCTCGTCGAACGTGGTACCCATCGCCAGCAGCGACATCGCCGACAAGATCTCGAAGACGATCAACGCGGTCAGCGCGAAGCTCAGCACCGAGGAGCTCGTCAAGCTCAACGTCCAGAGCACCGTCGACAAGAAGCAGCCCGCAGACATCGCCAAGGACTGGCTGAAGGCCAACGGCCTGAGCTGACATCGGCCCGCACCAGTACACTGATCCGATACTCCGTCTCGGCGCCCCGCTCATCGCGGGCGCCGAGACGGAACCCGTCGAGAAGATCAGGAGTCGCCGGTGAGCTCCGACACCCGCCCCGAGCCCCGCTCCGAGGCGGGCTGGTGGCCGACCCAGGCACCGGGCGTCGTGCGCTGGTGGGACGGTGACGGCTGGACCGATCGCATCATGGTGAAGGGCCGCGAAACCACCATCGAAGATCGCAGATCCGCACTGGGCGATCAGCTGTTCCTCTTCGAGATCACCATGATCCTGCTCGGGGTCGCCGCCGTCATCGGCGGCGGGGCCGGATTCCTCCCCGCCGGCATGTCCGGGACGCTGGTCACGGGATTCATCGGTGCCGCGATCGCGATCCTCGTCAACACCCGGCAGCAGCAGCGACGCCTCTCGCGTACGCGCACCGGGGAGCAGTACCCGCCGGCACCCTGAATCCGGGCTCCGTCGGAACCGGCAGCGATCCGAAACTCCCCTCGGCGCGCCGAAGCGTTCGCTACGGAGTCGACACGGGCGCGTGCACCGCGGTGCTCGCCCCGGTGCCCGCCGCGGGCGGGCCGGTCAGCATCGACTGCGTCGTACCCGTGATCATGAGGAAGAGCGAGATCGCCGCGACGAACGCGAGCGCGCAGGCCGCTACGAGCGCGACCGCGACGAAGGGAACCGGCTGCTTGAGAGCGTGTGCGACTGTCATGCCTCCAGCATCGCCGCGCGCGCTCCGCCGCACATCGACCCGAGGTACTGACCCGCGTAGGACTCAGGTCTGATCCGCGCGGCCGGAATCAGCACCACCGGCACCGAGACCGGCTCCGGAATCGGCCCCACCGGCGCCGACACCCGAATCAGCACCACCGCTCCCACGGCCGCCCCCGCGGCCGCGCCCCAGCAGCACCGGACGCAGCAGCCGGACGACGAGCGCGAACACGAGGAACGCGCACGCCCCGAGGATCACGGCGTCCGCGGCGAACAGCCACCAGTTCTCGACGCTCGGCGGCGGATCGACCACGTACTTCCCGCCGATGTAGTCCATGCTCGCCGGATACCGCTGCGGTGCGTAGCGAGTGAGATCCTGCGTCGTCCAGACGAGCGGCCAACCGAACTCGACCCGCGAGAGCTGCGCCGCCGAATCGATCGTGGCCGGCAGGGTCCGCAGCCACAGCGCGAGCCCGGCCCCGAACGGCATCAGGCCGAGCAGCGGCAGCAGCCAGGACCGGACACGGCCCCGGCGCCGAGGCGGCTCGGGGTACGCGGCGGCGACATCGTCCGCGCCCATCGGGGTCCAGCTCACTGCGGGTGCGGCGTCTCGCCGCCCTCCAGCATCGCCAGGATCTTCGCGAGCCGGTTCGCCCGCGTCGTCGCGTTCGACGCGGTCATGAGCCGGTGCAGCACCGAATACCGGTTCGCCCCGTTCAGCCCCGCGAACGCGACCGCCGCGCCCGGCGACGCCGCCAGCGCGGCCACCAGGTCGTCGGGCACCTCCGCCTTCGACGCTCCCACGTACGCGCGAACCCAGCGGCCATCGCCCTTCGCGCGCTCGATCTCGGCGTGCCCGCGCTCGCGCATCCGCCCCGCTTCGATCAGCTCCGCGACGAGTCCGATGTTGCGCTCCGACCACATCGACTGCTTGCGCCGCGGCGTGAAGCGCTGCCGGAACGTCGCCGCGTCGAGGCTCCCCTTCTGCCCGTCGATCCAGCCGCTGCACAGCGCCTCGTCGAGCGCCTGCGCGTAGCTCAGCGTCGTCGGCTCGGTCGTGCCCTTCTTCGCGAGCACCAGCCAGACCCCGTCCGAGGTCTCCTCGTTCTCATCGAGCCAGGCCCGCCAGGCGGCGGCGTCGGCGAGCGTGAGCAGCGGCGGCAGCGGTGCGGTCATGCCTCCATCGTAGGGAGGCCGGCGCGATCCGGCTCCCCCGTCCCGCCGAGCCGCCAGGCGCTCGCGGCGTGCTGCTGCCGCCAGAACTCGGCGAAGCGCCCGCCGGCCGCGAGCAGTTCCTCCGGTGAACCGTCCTCGACGATGCGCCCGCCGTCGAGGAACACGACGCGGTCGGCGGCGCGGATGCTGCTCAGCCGGTGCGCGACGATCACGCGGGTGCGCGGCGTCGGGTCGTCGGCGAGCGCGGCGGACACGGCCGCCTCGTTCTCGGCGTCGAGCGCGCTGGTCGCCTCATCGACCAGGAGCACGGGAGCGCGCGACACGAGCGCCCGCGCGATCGAGACCCGCTGCCGTTCCCCGCCCGAGAGGGATCCGCCGGCCTCGCCGACCCGGCTCTCCCAGCCGCCGGGCAGGCGGTCCGCGAGGGTGTCGACGCGGGCGAGCGCGGCGGCCGCGCGCCAGCGATCCTCGGACGCCACGGGATCGCCGACGAGGATGTTGTCGCGCACGGTGCCGTCGAACAGGTACGGGTGCTGGAACACGACGCTGACGAGTTCGCGCCGCGACGCATCGCTCAGCTCGGCCAGCGGGACGCCGTCGACGAGCACGCTGCCCGCGCCCGGGCGGCGCAGGCCCGCGAGGAGCTGCAGCACGGTGGTCTTGCCCGAGCCCGAGGGGCCGACGATC
>NZ_LAYO01000097.1 GCF_000980875.1 Leucobacter sp. Ag1
TGCCCTGCCCTGCCCTGCCCTCTGCCCCTGCCCCGAGGTTCTTGTGCCCAGACCGAGCTTCGTGCTCAGACTGAGGATCCGGATTGGTTTCTCAGTCTGAGCACGAAACTCAGTCTGAGCTCGACTCCGCGGCCACCCTCGATCGCCGCCCACACGGGGCGTATGAGCCCGAGCCCGACGATTCCTGTCCACAGAGCCGGTGCTCCAGTGGTCCTCGGGGCCTGGAGCCGGGACACTCGAGCATGGACATCGTCACCCTCATCGCCCGGCGCGGCGGAGTGATCCGTTCGAGCGAGGTCATCGAACACGGGCACTCGGCGTATCGGATCGCGCGGGCCGTCTCCGACGGTCGTGTTCTCCGCCCACAACGAGGGTGGCTGGCGCTGCCGGGCGCAGATTCCGACCTGGTCGGTGCGGCGACTCACGGGGTGCTGCTCAGTTGCGTCACGCAGGCCGATCGGATCGGCCTGTGGGTCCCGAAACGAGCTTCGGAGCATCATGTGGCCGCTCGCCACCCGCACACGAGGGTCGTGCTGCCCCGGTGCACGGTGCACTGGGCGAAACCACTCGTGCCTCGCGAGCCGGGGCGGCTCGAAGACCCGATCGAGAACGTGCTGGCGCTGGTCGCCGTGTGCCAGCCGCGCGAGGACGCCCTGGTCATGTGGGAATCGGCGCTCAACCGGAAGCTCGTCGACGCGCTGTCGCTCGAACAGCTCCCGCTCGGTACTCGTGCTCGTGCGCTCCTCGCGGACTGCACCCCGTTCGCGGACTCCGGTCTGGAGACGATCGTCAGAGACCGGTACTCCTGGTTGGGGATCCCGGTGCGAGTCCAGGTCCCGCTCTTCGGGCGTCGCGTCGACCTCCTGTTCGGCGAGCGGCTCGTCGTGCAGATCGATGGTCGCACCCACGTCGGTGCGCAGCGGGACCGGGACAACGCCCACGACGCGGTGCTGCTGCATCACGGCTACGAGGTCATCCGGGTCAGCTACGAGCAGGTCGTCTACCGATGGGAGGAGGTGCATGCGCTCATCATCGGTGCGATCGCACGCGGTCGGCACTTGGCGCGGGCCCGTTGACGAGGCTGGAACCTCGGGCCGCGCCGGGCGAGGCGGTGGCCATTGCCGCCCGCGCCGCGATGCCTGTCGGAGCTGAGGCGGCAAACGGACGGGAGCTCGCGAAGACGGGGCCAGAAGGAGAGCCGGGTTCAGAAGGACGAATCCGAGCGGTTCCGTCCTTCTGAACCCGAATCACCTTCGCATGCAGGAAGCGGGGCATGGGAAGCAGGACATGGGAAGCAGGGAGAACGGCCAGAAAGGGTGGGAAAGCGCCCGGTCAAGGCAGAGGCAGCTCCAGCTCCAACGACAGCTCCAACTACAACCGCACCCCGGGTCGCAGCTCGCCGGCTTCGATCCGCACGGGCAAGCGGTTCTCGGGCGGCGGGAACGGGCAGGTCGCGCTCTCCGAGTACGCGCAGGGCGGGTTGGTGGAGCGGGTGAAGTCGATGACGACGGTCTCGGGGTCGAGTGCTTCGACACCGACGAAGCGGGCGGAGGGGAAGCTGAGGTCGGTGCCGCTCTCGTCGGCGTAGATCGCGCGGAGGTCGCCGCGTTCCGCCGAACCGAACAGGGTCAGCGCGAACGGCCGGCCGTCGATCTCGAACTCCGCGGTGCCGGGGGAATCGTAGTGCTGCAGAGCGTCCGGCCCTGCGGCCGATGCGACCGCGACCCCGTCGCGCACGGCCGGCACGAAGCGGGCAGTGATGCGCCAGCGTTCGTCGGGCGGGAACACTCCGGTGCCGGCGTAGTCGCGGCGGTCGGGCGACTCGGGATCGCGCGGGCGCACCACGATCCGGCCGCTGCGCGCCGCGATGTCGAGCAGGATCTCGCCCCACGTCAGCGAGGTTCCCGCGATCCCCGTCAGCGGGCCGAGCTCGATCGTGCCCGACACCGGTTCGCCGTCGCGGGTGACCGTGTCGGCCGGGTCGAGCACGACGGTGACGAGGCCGTGCCGGTCGGCGCTCCAGCGGCCGGGGAGGCCGGGCAGTTCGGCCGGCGTCTCGGCGAGCCAGTGCATCGCGGTCGGGCTCAGTGGCCCGTACGGCGCGGTGCGCGCGGCTTCGACTCCGGCGTGCCAGGCGGCGTGGGCGTCGGAGAATGCGGTGGAAGCCGCGGGTGCTGGAGATGGTGCTGCGGTCACGGAAACCTCCCGGGTGTGCGTTCCCGATCCAGCCAATCACGCGCGGGAGGTGCCCCGGCGAAGGTGACCCGCGGTTACGCGGGCCGGGTTCGAGCGCCGACCGCAGGGCCGAGCGCCGACCGCAGGGCGGAGCACCGACCGGTCTCAGCGTCCGCCGTGGGTGTGCGCCCAGACGACGGCCTGGATCCGATCCCGGGCCCCGAGCTTCTGCAGGATCTTCGACACGTGCGTCTTGATCGTCGCCTCCCCGAGGAACAGCTCGCCCGCGATCTCGGCATTCGACCGGCCGAGAGCGATGAGGGCGAGCACTTCGCGCTCCCGTTCGGTGAGCCCGACGCGGTCGAGCGCGGCGGGATCGATGGTGCGATCGTCGTGTCCCGATCCGCTCGCACCAGCACCAGCACCAGCACCAGCACCAGCCCCAGCCCCAGCACCTGCTCCGGAGCCGCCGTTCGCGGCCGAGCGCGGGATCGTGATCGGCAGGGTGCGGTCGGTGCTGCCCGAGCCGCCGGAGCTGCCCGGCCCGCCGGAACCGCCCGAGCCTCCCGCGGCGCGGCTCATGACCGCGCGGGTCACGTCGGGGCCGAGCAGTGCGTGCCCGGCGGCGAGGGTGCGCACGGCGTCGACGAACTGCTCGGCGCGCGCGGTCTTGAGCAGGAATCCGCTGACGCCCGCGGCGAGGGCGTCGAACAGGTATTCCTCGTGGCCGAAGGTCGTGAGCACGAGGACCGCGGGCGGCTCGGACCCGGCCGTGCCCGGTGCCAGGATCCGCCGCGTCGCGGCGATACCGTCGAGGTTCGGCATCTCGACGTCCATGCAGATCACGTCGGGGCGCAGCTCGGCGGCCAGCGCGACGGCTTCGAGACCGTCGGCGGCTTCGCCGACCACCTCGATGTCGGATTCGACGGACAGGATGATGCGGAAGCCCGAGCGCACCAGGGCCTGGTCGTCCACGAGCAGCACTCGGATCATGCGTCGACCTCCGTCGCGGTCGCCAGCGGCACCCGGGCGCGCACCAGGAAGCCGCCCTGTTCGCGCCGCCCGGACTGCAGGGTGCCGCCCACGGCGCCGATCCGCTCGCGCATGCCCCGGAGGCCGAGCTGGGAACCGGTGGCTCGGGAACCGGGCAGGGTCTGCCGGATCCCGTCGTCGGTCACCTCGACCTCGACGGAGTCGCCGGCGAATCGCAGCCGCACCGTGCAGCCGGCGCCCGCTCCCGCGTGCTTGCGCACGTTGGTCAGGGCCTCCTGCACGACCCGGTAGAGCGCGACGTCGACGAGCATGGGCAGCGGGCGGGGTTCGCCGACCACGATCAGCTCGGTCGGAGTGCTCGACCTGCGCGACTCTTCGACGAGCTCGGCGAACTGGGCGACGCCGACGGTCGATGCGGCGTCGTCCTCGTCCGGTGAACGCAGCGTGCGCACGAGGCCGCGCAGCTCGGTGACGGCGGTGTGCGCGCTCTCTTCCACGACCGCGAGCGCCTCCGAGGCGAGCGCCGGATCCCGGTCGAGGCTGCGCCGGGCCGCCGCGGCCTGGATCCCCATGACCGAGACGTGGTGCGCGACCACGTCGTGGAGCTCTCGTGCGACGCCGAGCCGGTCGAGCGCGACGGCCTGCGCCGCACTGGTGCGCCGCTCCTGATCGAGCTCCCGCCCCTGCGCGTCGAGCTGAGCGGCGAGTCGGGCCGCGCGCCAGGCGTGCTGGCCGAAGTAGGCGGCGCCCGCGAAATAGAGCATGTTGGTGAGGATCTGCACGGCGACGAACGCTGCGAGCTGCGAGAAGACGCCGATGCGCGAATATGCGGGGAAGGCGTCGGGATCGCCCGTGGTGACGACGAGCGAGATGATGAGCCACGCGAACATCGCGAGCGAGACGCCCAGCCGGAGCCAGAAGGCGAGCGTGCGATTGCGGCTCCACGCGCCGACCGTGTAGTAGGCGCAGAAGAGCCCGATGTTGACGAAGAGGATCTCGGGGACACCGAACTGGCCGCAGACGAAGAAGCCGACGGCGACGAGCAGCAGCACCGCTTCGGGGTAGCGTCGTCGCACGGCGAGCGGCAGGGTGCAGAGCCCGAGGCCGAGCACCCAGACCCACGGGTCGGCGACCTCCTTGTAGATGCCGATGCGCTCGTAGAGCAGCGCGCTCAGCACCGCGCCCACCGCGATCAGCGCCGCGAACGCGACATCGGCGCGCAGCCCGGATCGGCTCGGAGCGGGGCGGACCCAGCTCGAGTAGGTGCGGGGCAGCGAGATCGGCATGGATCCCAAGCTACCGGGCCGCACCGACATCGAGGATCCACCGGGCGGCGGATCCGGATCAGCCCGGCGGGGGAGGCGCGGGCCCCCGGGGGATCCCTAGCGTAGGAGTCGGAAGGGAGAACCCATGATCAGCCTCCACTCGATCTCGCGCAGCTTCGGCGACCGCCGGGTGCTGCGCGACGTCGCGTTCGACGTCGCGGCGGGCCGGATGACCGGCTTCGTCGGCGGCAACGGCGCCGGCAAGACCACGACCATGCGCATCATCCTGGGCGTGCTCGCCGCGGATTCGGGGCGCGTCGAATTCGACGGCGCCGAGATCACGCAGCGGGATCGCTCCCGCTTCGGCTACATGCCCGAGGAGCGCGGCCTGTACCCCAAGATGAAGGTGCTCGAGCAGCTCGTCTACCTGGCGCGCCTGCACGGCATGGGCTCGGCCGCGGCGAAGCGCTCCGCCGAGGGGCTCATCGAGCGGCTCGGCATCGAGGAGCGCGCGAACGACACGCTCGAGAGCCTCTCGCTCGGCAACCAGCAGCGGGCCCAGATCGCCGCGGCCCTCGTGCACGATCCCATCGCCCTCGTGCTCGACGAGCCGTTCTCGGGCCTCGACCCGATCGCGGTCGAGGTCGTGCTCGGCGTGCTCCGCGACTTCGCGGCCCAGGGCGCGCCCGTGCTGTTCTCCTCGCACCAGCTCGACATCGTCGAGCGGCTCTGCGACGACGTCGTCGTGATCGCCGACGGCTCGATCCGCGCCGCGGGTTCCCGCGAGGCGCTCCGCGCCGAGCACTCGGGTTCGACGTTCGAGCTGGAGCTCTCGGGCGACACCGCGGACGCCGGCTGGGTGCGCGAGCAGCCCGGGGTCGAGGTCACCCACCTCGATGGCCGCTTCGCCCGGTTCGACGCCCCCGAAGACGCCGCTCAGGCGGTGCTGGCCACCGCCGTCTCGCGCGGATCCGTGGCCCGGTTCGCACCCGTCACCCCGTCCCTCGCCCAGATCTTCCGGGAGGTCATCCGATGACTGCCAACGCTCCCCTCGCCGGCCCGGCTTCCGCCGCGACGCCGACCAGCGCGGCCGGCCTCGCCTGGCTCGTCGCCGAGCGCGAGATCACCACGCGGGTGCGCAGCAAGGCGTTCCTCATCTCGACGGGGATCCTGCTGCTCCTGGTGCTCGCCTCGGTGCTGTTCGGCGGCTTCGCCTCGAAGCTCGGCGGCGATACCAAGGTCGCGGTCGTCGGCACCGCCGGGGCCGTGCTCGAGCAGGCGCCCGGCTTCGACGTGCAGAAGGTCGCGGATCAGCCCGCCGCCGAGAAGCTCGTGCGCTCGGGCGACGTCGACGCGGCGATCGTCCCCGGCGGATCCGGTGCGGGCGGTGTGACCGTGCTCGCGAAGGACTCGGCGCCCGCGTCCGTCGTGCAGCTGCTCTCGGTGCAGCCCGAGGTGAAACTGCTCGAACCGCTCGAGAAGAACTCGATCCTCGCGATGTTCATCGCGATCGGCTTCGGCATCGTCTTCATGATGAGCGCCGTGACCTTCGGCACGACCATCGCGCAGAGCGTGGTGGAGGAGAAGCAGACGAGGATCGTCGAGATCCTGCTGGCCACCGTGTCCGCCCGCGTGCTGCTCGCGGGCAAGATCATCGGCAACAGCATCCTGGCGCTCGCCCAGGTCGTCGCGATCATCGCGCTCGCCTCGCTCGGCATGCTCGCCACCGGCCAGGACCTGCTCTTCGGGGATCTCGGCACGGCGCTCATCTGGTTCGGCGCGCTCTTCGCTTTCGGCTTCGTGCTGCTCGCGACGCTCTACGCGGCGTCGGCCGCGCTCGTGTCGCGGCAGGAGGACATCGGCTCGGTCACCAGCCCGCTGATGTTCCTGGTCATGCTCCCGTACGTGCTCGTCATCATGTTCCACGACAACCCCCAGGTGCTCGGGATCATGAGCTACGTGCCGTTCTCGGCGCCCGTCGGCATGCCGATGCGCCTCTACCTCGGCATCGCCGAGTGGTGGGAGCCGCTGCTCGCGATCGGGATCCAGATCGTCACCATCGCGCTGGTCATCGGCCTGGCGGCCCGCATCTACGAGAACTCGGTCCTGCGCACCGGCAGCCGGGTGAAGCTCGCCGAGGCGCTCAAGGGCTGAACGCTCGTCGAACGCAGCGAGGGCCGCGGACCATCAGGTCCGCGGCCCTCGCTGCGTTCGCGTCGTTCGCCGCTTCCGCGCGGTGCGATCCCGTCGGATCGTCGATCGGGGATCCGCCCGGGTCAGAACCACATGGGTCGGTCGAGGTCGTCCTCGTCCTCGTAGGACTCGCCGAGGCGGCCCGGATCCACGTCGACGACGACGGGGACGTGATCGCTCGGTGCATCGCCCGTGCGCTCCTGGCGGTGGATCGAGGCGCCCGTCACCGCGCCGGCGAACGCCTCGGACGCCATGATGAAGTCGATCCGCATGCCCTCGTCCTTGGGGAAGCGGCCCGCCTTGTAGTCCCAGAAGGTGTAGCCCTCGGGCACGGTGGGGCGGACCACGTCGGTGACGGTCGGCGAGAAGCTCTCGAACATCGATCGCTCGTCGGGCGAGACGTGCGTCGAGCGGCCGACGGCGAACGAGGGATCGCCCATATCGCCGTCGAGCGGGGCGATGTTCCAGTCGCCCATGAGCGCGAGCGGCAGCTCGGGATTCTCGGCCAGCCACTGCTCGGCGTCGGTGCGCAGCGCCTCCAGCCAGGCGAGCTTGTACGCGTAGTGCGGGTCGTCGAGCGCCCGGCCGTTGGGCACGTAGAGGCTCCACAGGCGCAGATCGCCGACGGTCACGCCGAGGGCGCGCGCCTCGAGGGGGAGGCCGTTCGGGCCTTCGCCCTGCACGTCCTCCTGACCCTTGATCGGCTTGCCGAAGCCCGGCATATCGGCGAAACCGCGCGCGACGTCGGTCATCTCGTGCCGGCTCGCGAACGCGACACCGTTCCACTGGTTCAGGCCGTGGATCTCGAGCCGGTACCCGGCCTGCTCGAACGCCTCGACCGGGAACTGGTCGGGACGGCACTTGATCTCCTGCATCGCGAGCACGTCGATGTCCTCGCGGACGAGCCAGTCCACCACCCGGCCGACTCGGGTGCGGATCGAATTGACGTTCCAGGTGGCGATGCGCATGGATCCAGCGTATCCGGCTCGGTTTGGCCGCCGGTGCGCTCTGCGGAAGGAGATTCGGGTTCCGGAGGACGATCGGCGCCGATTCCTCCTCCGGAACCCGGATCTCCTCCGGAAGACCCGTCCGTTCCGCCGGTCCGGGAGCAGAATGGACGCATGACCGCACCGATCCTCATCTCGGCCGAAGAACTGCGCTCCTGGCTCGAAGCCGATGATCGGCCGCGCGTGCTCGACGTCCGCTACCGGCTGGGCTTCACCGACGGGCACGAGCAGTACCTGGCCGGACATATCCCGGGGGCCGTATTCGCGGATCTCGAGGGCGAGCTCGCCGGGCACGGCGCCCCGTCGGAGGGGCGGCATCCGCTGCCCGACGACGCGGCGCTGGAGGCGTCGGCGCGCGGCTGGGGGATCCACGCCGGGCAGACGGTCGTCGTGTACGACGATGCGCGGTCGCTGCCGGCGTCGCGCGCCTGGTGGGCGCTGCGGCGGGCCGGGATCGGCGACGTGCGGTTGCTCGACGGAGGGCTCGCGGCGTGGATCGCGGCCGGTGGGGCGGTGGATCCGGGCGAGGTGGTGCCCGAGCCGGGCGATGTGGTGCTCGCGCGGCCCGGCGCGGTCGGGGTGCTCACGACGGGGCAGGTCGCGGATTGGGGCGGGATCCTGCTCGATGCTCGCGCGCCGGAGCGGTTCCGGGGCGAGATCGAGCCGATCGATCCGATCGCGGGGCACATTCCGGGGGCGCGCAATCTGCCGATCTCGGAGGTGCTGACGGAGGATGGACGGTTCCGTTCGCCGGAGCGCATCGCGGCGGAGTTCGCGGCGGCGGGGGTGGGATCCGGTGCTGGTGCGGATGCCATGCCGGGTGCGGACGGAGCGCTGGGCGAGGCGCGGATCGCGGCCTACTGCGGCTCGGGTGTGACGGCGGCGCAGTTGGCGCTCGCGGGTGCGCTCATCGGGCGCGAGGTCGTCGTGTTCCCGGGGTCGTGGAGCGCGTGGTCGAACACGCCCGGTCTGCCGGTCGCGACGGGGGAGTGAGGGATCGTGCTGCGGCGGTCGTCGCCGGTTCAGCGTCGGTGGTCCCTCGGATGCTGCAGCTGAAGCGACAGCCCCGGGTGCGGCGGCCGGGTGCGGCGGGGAGAACCGCAGTCGGATGCGGTCTTCGAAACGACGAGAGCCCCGCCGGGGCGGGGCTCTCGTATCGGAGGGGATGACGAGAATCGAACTCGCGCTGTCTGCTTGGGAAGCAGAAGTTCTACCATTGAACTACATCCCCAGTGCCGGGCGGACCCGACTCTTTTCAGCCTAGCAGAACCCCGCTGGCAGACGGTCGAGCCTCCGGCCAGCGGGTCCGCCTCCGAGTGGCGGCTTGCCGGCAGCGGCGGTCCTACTGGCAGATCGCGGCGCCTGCGAGGGTCTTGGCCTGATCGTCCGCGCTCCAGGGGACGTCCGGGCCTGCACCCGCGTCCTTCGAGAGTGCCGCGATCTGGAACGCCAGCGCGCGAGCGAAGCCGGCACCCGCGCTCGAGTTGTTGAGCGTGACGACCACTGTGTAGCCCGTGGACGGATCCTGGTACGCGGCGGTGATGGCACCGGTGATCGAACCGCTGCGGCCGAGCAGGGGCCCCATCTTTTCGACGCCGAAGCCGTACTGCTGCGCGTTCGGGTCCGCGGCGACCTCCTTGGTCGGCTTGCCGTCCTTGTCGCGCTCGGGGTTCTGGGTCGACTGGGTCTTGGTGATGAGCTCCTGGTCCTTCTTCGTGCCGAACGTGCCGGAGAAGTAGGCGGTGTAGAAGTTCTTCAGGTCCGAGACGGTCGTGACCGAGGCGCCGGCCGCGCTGAGCATGCTGGTGGAGATCTTGTTGAGCTCCGCGGGCTTCGCCTCGCAGACGGGCTTGCCGCCCGCCGCGGGGTAGGTGAGCCCGGTCATGCCGCCGCTGGGCAGCGTCAGGTTGCCCGAGTCGGGGAAGAAGGTCGAACTCATCGAGGCCTTGCTGTAGACCCGACTCTTGAGGAGGTCTGCGAGGGACTGGCCGGTGACCTCTTCGAACGCGCGGGCCAGCACGAGGCTGTCGGTGTCGGAGATGTAGACGTTCTGACCGGGCCAGGGGAGCGGTGAACGCACGAGGCCGTTTGCCAGGAGTTCCCGGTCGCTCCACGGACGCAGCGGGTTGTTCGCGAAGATGTCGCTGATGCCCGTCTTGAAGTCGGCGAGGCCCGAGGTCCCGTTGCAGAGCTGCTCGTAGGTGATGCCTTCCAGGCCCTTCTGGCGGGGCAGATCCTTCGAGACCTCGCGGTCGAGCTTGATGGTGCCGTCCGCGTTGAGGCTGAGCAGGAGGGCGCAGAGCGCCGGCTGGGTGGCCTGGCCGCCGCGGATCGCGGCGTCGGCGGCGAGCTTGCCCGCGCCGAAGGTCTGCAGGTACTCGCCCTTCTTGTCGCCGCCCCAGACGCCCACGATGGCGTCGGTGGAGCCGCTCTGCTTCATCGCCTGCTGGACAGCCTGTTCGATGTTGCCCGAGAGCCCCTTGTCGATGGTGTTCACCGGGTCCGCGCCACCCGAGGAGCCCTGGCCGGTGCACGCGGTGAGGCCGAGAGCTGCGACGGCGACGGCACCGATCACAGCGATGCGGGAGCGTCGAGCGAGTTTCGAAATCACCGGACCGCCAATCTGTTTGCAGGCATAGAACATTCGCGATTCTACTGCCTGGTTCTCGGGAGGCCGCTGAGCCCGGCCGGTGGTGGGCGCACGGAACAGGGCCGAGGTGCGGGGTTAGGCAAGCCTTAGTTAGGATGTCGGAGTGAGTGATTTCGACGAGACCGTCATTTCCGGTGTGATCGGCCACATGAACGGCGACCACACCGACGACAACCTGCTGATCGCGCGTGCTTTCGGGTACCCCGACGCGACGGCGAGCACGATGACGGGTCTGACCGGGGAGCACGGCTGCTGGACCGTGGTGGATCCCGCGGGCGAGCACGAGCTCTGCGTTCCCTGGCCCGCTGGTCGGATCACCGAGCGGCCTCAGATCCGCCGCGAGGTCGTGCTGCTCTACCGCGAGGCGTGCAAGCGCCTGGGCGTCGAACCGCGCGCCGAGCACGAGGCGCCCCAGCACTTGCCCGGCCAGGGCAATGCGGCGCACCCGCACGGCTCGGAGCACGCGGCCCATGGCGGTGCTCATCCTCATGGCGGACACGGACACGGACACGGCGAGGCGGCTCACGCCGGTTCGAACCCGCACGCGGCCCCGGCGCAGGAGGGTCCCGTCGCGTTCTCGGTCGAGATCCGCAGCGGTTCCTGGTCGGATCACTCCGACAGCGAGGGCGCCGGGTTCATGGAGGGCATCATGCGCGGCCGGGGGACTCGCGAGGACTATGTCGCGCTCGCCGTGCAGCACTACTTCATGTACGAAGCGCTCGAGGAGAGCGCGGCGAAGTTCGAGCAGGACGCCCGCTTCGCCGGATTCCACTCGGACGACCTCGAGCGCATGGCCGCGCTCGAGGAGGATCTGGAGTTCCTGGTCGGCGATGATTGGCGGGAGCGGATCGAACCGACTCCCGCGACGGCGGCGTACGCGGCCCGGATCCGTGAGATCGCGGACGAGGGCTGGCTTCCGGGTCTCGTCGCGCACCATTACACGCGCTACCTCGGCGATCTGTCGGGCGGGCAGATGATCGCGCGTCGCGTGGGGAAGCAGTTCGGTTTCGAGCACGCGGGCATCTCGTTCTACGACTTCTCGTCGCTCGGTGATCTCGCTGAGTTCAAGGACCGGTACCGGGCTGAGCTCGATGCGCTGGGCGAGACGCTCGATCAGGCGGAGCGCGATCGCGTGCTGGCCGAGGTGCGAACCGCCTACCGCTTCAACACCGACGTGTTCGGTGATCTGGCTCGGGCGAAGGCCGCGAACTAACACGGCTCGGCGGGCTCTCTCTGAAAAGAGGGGTCGCGTCGGAGATGCCGTAGGCGCGGTGATCCTCATCGTTCGGCGAACCTTCGAGCAAGACCGATGCGCAACGGTCGGGGTGCGCGGCCGAGGAATGCGCTGAGCCGCTGCTCCGTCTTTTGGAGACGCAGCGGATGGAAGTCCTCGGCGTGCGCTCGGAGGATCCTGTATCCGAGGTCCCGAGCGCGGTCGAGACGAGTCAGATCGCGGAGGTACTGCTGGCGGTCTGTGCGGTGCTGCTCGCCGTCGTACTCGAGGATTCGCATCCGCGTTCGATCAACCTGGTCGAATCGTCCGATCCAGGTTCCTGAGCGATCGTAGAGATCTGCTTGCAGCTCGAGGTCGTCAAGGCCCATCGAGGCGAGCACGTAGTGCAGGTGGGACTCCATTCGGGACTCCGCGCCATGCCGGGACACCGACCACGCGTCGCGCAGTCGCGTGATGCCGCGTGTGCGACTGCGCAGCAGAAGAGCGTTGACTTCCGACTCGGGGAGTGAAGCCCCGTGGGAAACCCGGCGAGGGCGGCGCAGGTGGTCGAGGGCGACCACGAGTTCGAGAAACGGGAGCGTCGCGGCGGATTGCAGGAGTGCGAGGGAAGTGGGCACGCACGGGAGGCCGCTCGGACTCCGCACTGGGGCGAATCGCTCGGAGGTGCGGTGGCCGATGACTCCGCGACCCGTCGATCGGTTGAGCGGCGAGGGGGCGGTCACGTGCAACTCGTCGGGAACCCGGAGCGGCACCCCGTGCAGGAGAAGCGCGCTCGTATGGCTGAAGCACTCTTCTCGGCGCAGCAGCGGAGCGTAGTCCCGTGCCCGCGCGCGGACCCGGTCCTCGACATAGCTCGGCCGCCTCGGTGGTGCAGGCCGGGGTGCGCCGAGACGTCGGACCCCATGATGCGGACGCTCGAACCTCGAGTGGGCGAGAGTAGCCGAGGTCACGCCGAGCGCCCGCGCCTCGGCGAGAGTGAAGGCGGGCTCGCGGAGCGGCTCGGGGAGGGGAGCTGGGCGTCGGGGCATGCAAGCAGCTTGCCCGGCACGCCAAGGATGATGGCGGTTATCCACAGGCCAGAGCGCGTCGGTGCGCGATCCTGCATGGATGCGTGCTGTGGAGGGGTAGACGGTTCGAAGTGCGGCGCGAGGGGATCCATCGAACGGCGGCAAAACGATGCAATCGGCCTGCTATTCGAACGTTTTGCCGCCACTCGACGGAGAAAACGCGTGTGCGCACTCGCGAGCGAGTGAGCACACGAGCCCGAGCACGAGCACACGAGCACACGAGCACAAGCCCGCGCCCTACCTCCCCTGCATGAACCTGACGACGTTGGGGTCGACGATCACGTCGCGGGGCTGCAGCGGCCGACGCAGGTAGAGCCCTTCGAGGGAGCGCACGCGGCTCAGCGCGACGTAGCTCTGCCCGGCGCTGAACGCGCGGGGGCCCAGGTCGATGACGGCCTGGTCGTAGGTGTGCCCCTGCGACTTGTGGATGGTGACCGCCCAGGCGAGGCGCAGCGGGAACTGCTCGAACTCGGCCACGACCTCCTTCTCGAGCTTCTTGGTCTCGGCGTCGTAGCGGTACCGGAACCGTTCCCAGACGGCGGGCTCGACCTCGTACTCCTCGTCGTCGACTTCGACCCAGACGGTACCGGAGACGCGCGAGACGGTGCCGATGGTGCCGTTGACCCAGCGTCCGTCGGGGTCGTTGCGCAGGAACATGACCTGCGCGCCCTGCTTGAGCTCGAGCACTTCGTCGGCGGGGAACGTGTTCTCGCGGAATTCGCCGTTCACCTCGGCGACGGCGCGCATCGCCCCGCCCTTGATCCCCGCGAGCCGTTCCTGGTTGATCTTGTTGACGGTGGCGTTGGTGGTCGCGAGGGTGAGCGCGTCCGCGGGGGCGGGGCGGTCGCCGGCCGCGTTGAGCTCGCCGGCCATGTCGGCGTCGACGACGCCGTGCCGGACGGCTCCGAGGATCTGCTTGAAGCGGCTGTCGCGCTGCCGGTGCACCTCGGTGAGCTCGATGATGCTCATGGGGGAGTCGCGCCACACCTTCGCGTCGAAGAACCAGAGCGAGCGGTAGGTGTCGTTGAAGTAGGCGCGCTCGTGCGGGTCGCGCGGCGGCACGGGCGGCAGCTGGAAGGGGTCGCCGAACATGATGATCTGCGCGCCGCCGAAGGGGTCGTGCTTCTTGCCGCGCGCCTGCCGGAGCGCGCGGTCGATCGCGTCCATGAGGTCGGCGGAGACCATCGAGATCTCGTCGAGCACGAGGGTGTCGATCGAGGAGAGCATCTTCTTCAGCTCGGCGGGCTGGTCGAGGTCGTGGTCGGCGATCACGCCGGTGGGGAGGCGCAGCAGCGAGTGGATCGTCTGGCCGCCCACGTTGAGCGCGGCGACGCCCGTCGGCGCGCACACGGCGATGATCTTGCTCGTGTTCCACGCCAGGTGGTTCAGGATCGTCGACTTGCCCGTGCCGGCGCGCCCCGTGACGAAGATGTGCTCGCGGGTGTGCTCGATCCGTTCGTAGACGGCGAGCTGCTCGGGGCTGAGTTCGGGGCGGGGCACCCCGTTAGGGTACCCGAGCGGCGCGCACGGGCAGCAGCAGGAGCAGGCCGATGATCAGCACGAGCACGATCCCGAGGATGCCGAAGATGGTGGATCCGCCGAGCGCGACCGCGAGCGTGAAGCCGGCGGGCGCGAGGAACGACACCGCGCGGCCGGTCGTGGCGTAGAGGCCGAAGATCTCGCCCTCCTTGCCGGGCGGGATGAGGCGGGCGAGGAAGGAACGGCTCGCGGACTGCACGGGTCCGACGAAGATGCACAGCAGGAGCCCGAACACCCAGAACACCCAGGATCCGAGCGGGTTCAGCAGGAAGACGAGCAGGCCGCAGAACAGCATCAGCGTGAGCGAGGCCACCATGACCGGCTTCGCGCCGATCCGGTCCTCGAACATGCCGATCAGGATCGTGGCGAGCCCGGCGACGACGTTCGCGGCGATGGCGAAGATGATGACCGTGGTGGAGTCGAAGCCGAAGCTGCGCGCCGCGATCACGCCGCCGAACGTGAAGACGCCTGCGAGCCCGTCGCGGAACACGGCGCTCGCGATGAGGAAGAAGAGGGTCTGGCGGGCGGTGCGCCACAGGTTCCGCACGCTGCGGAACAGGTCGGCGTAGGCGGTCAGGATCCCGCGCCCGGCGCCGTGGTACTCGGCGGCGACGGGGATCTCGGGCACCGCGAAGAAGACGGGTACGGCGAAGATCCCGAACCAGGCGGCGGCGAGCACCATGGCGACGCGGATGTTCCAGGCGCCCTCGCTCGTGACGCCGAACCAGCCGACGTCGGGGAAGATGAAGCCGACCAGCAGGATCGCGAGCAGCACGATGCCGCCGAGGTAGCCCATGCCCCAGCCGAAGCCGGAGATCTTGCCGACGTTGCGGTTGTTGGAGATCTGCCCGAGCATCGCGTTGTAGCTGACGCTCGCGAATTCGAATGCGACGTTGCCGACCGCGAGCAGCACGAGTCCGAGGACGAGGTACTGCTCGGCCGGGGCGACGAGCACCATCAGGGCGGTGCAGGCGACGACGATCGCGGTGTTGATGCCGAGCCAGGTCTTGCGCCGCCCCGCCGCGTCCGAGAGGCGCCCGATCACGGGCGCGAACAGCGCGACGACGACGCCGGCGATGAGGAGCGCGGTGCCGAGCTTCGCCGAGACGACCTGCTCGGGGCCGAAGGAGTCGCTCGTGAGGTACACGCTGAAGACGAACGTGGTGACGACCGCGTTGAACGACGCGGATCCCCAGTCCCACAGCGACCAGGCGAAGACGGTGCGCTTGCGCACGGCCGGGGCGTCGGCGGCTGCGTCGGTGCCGGTGGCCGTATTCGGGGCGATCATGCGCTCAGGGTAGCGCCTGCGGGGAAACGCCGGGGGTCCTCGCCCGGAGCGCGTCCACCACGGAGAGCAGCCAGGGCCACAGCTCCGGATCGGTGACCGGGATCAGCCGCGGCGAATAGAGGAACGCCTCCTCGCCGAGGACCTCGAGATCGACCGGGCGCGCCGCGAGCAGATCGAGCAGCTCCGGATCGACGAACGCGGCTGCGCGCTCGCCGTCGCGCTTCCACGCCCACAGGGTGAAGCGGGCTCCGCCTGCGGCGCGGAGCCGGGTCGGATCGCGCATGTCGACGAAGCCGGCGATGCTGCCGCCGTCGACCATCGAGTTGTTCGCCTTCGCGTCGAGCAGGAACGGCGGGGCCGAGCCGCCGAGCGCGATCCTGACGTAGCCGAAGCTCACGGGCGACTCGATCCCGCGGTAGCCGACGTCGGTGGAGTGGTACTCGCCGACCTCGAGGGAACGATCCGGCCAGCGCAGCACGCCCTCGAGGCGCCGATCCTTGCTGCCCCGGCCGATCACCGATCCGACGGCGGGAGGATCGGCCTCGCGTTCGACGAGCTCGAGGCCGTTGGCGGCGGCGAAGCCGGTGATGCGCCAGCGCTGGTCGGGCAGTGCGCGGTTCTGCCGGACCGCGCCGCGCAGCACGAAGACGCACAGCCAGACCGTGAGGATCGCGACGGCGCCCGCCGGGAGGAGCCACCAGGCCGAGCCGCCGCTGAGCGTGCCCATGGCGAACGCGGCGGCGAGGCCGAGACCGAGCACGATGACGAGCAGGAGCGCGCAGCCGGTCCCGATCGCGGTGCCGGCCTTCGTGCGGCCGTGGCGGCGGTCGATCTCCGCCGAGAGTGCGCGTGCGGCGTCCCGGTCGTCGGGATCCGTGAGCGGACCGAGGTCGAGTGCCGGCATGAGGTCAGCGTAGTGCCGCGTCGCCGGCCGGATCGAAGCTGAGAGTTGAGTGTGTTCGACTCAAGTTCACTTGCCCGAGGTTGACGGCGGGAACCGTTTTGATAAACTTGAGCACAAGCGACTCAACCTTCTGAGCTCGCACCGGATTCGGGATCCCGAGCGGTCCCGGAGCAGAATCACCAGAACCGGGCGGCCCACGGCCGCCGCACAACAGCAAGGAGAGCACATGTCACGTGCAGTCGGTATCGACCTCGGCACCACCAACTCCGTCGTCGCGGTCCTCGAGGGCGGCGAGCCCACGGTCATCGCCAACGCCGAGGGCTTCCGCACCACCCCCTCCATCGTCGCGTTCACGAAGGACGGCGAGGTGCTCGTCGGCGAGACCGCGAAGCGCCAGGCCGTCACCAACGTCGACCGCACCATCGCGTCCGTCAAGCGTCACATGGGCACCGACTGGACCACCGACATCGACGGCAAGAAGTACACGCCGCAGGAGATCAGCGCGCGCACGCTCATGAAGCTGAAGCGCGACGCCGAGACCTACCTGGGCGACAAGGTGACCGACGCGGTCATCACCGTCCCCGCGTACTTCAACGACGCCGAGCGCCAGGCCACCAAGGAGGCCGGTGAGATCGCGGGCCTCAACGTGCTCCGCATCATCAACGAGCCCACCGCCGCGGCCCTCGCCTACGGCCTCGACAAGGGCAAGGAGGACGAGCTGATCCTCGTCTTCGACCTCGGCGGCGGCACCTTCGACGTCTCCCTCCTCGAGGTGGGCAAGGACGACGACTTCTCGACCATCCAGGTCCGCGCGACCGCCGGCGACAACCGCCTCGGCGGCGACGACTGGGACCAGCGCGTCGTCGAGTGGCTGATCCAGCAGTTCAAGTCGTCGACCGGCGTCGACGTCTCGAACGACAAGATCGCCCTGCAGCGCCTCAAGGAGGCCGCGGAGCAGGCCAAGAAGGAGCTCTCGAACTCGATGAGCACCCAGATCCAGCTGCCGTACCTCTCGCTCACCGAGAACGGCCCGGCGAACCTCGACGAGACGCTCTCGCGCGCCAAGTTCGAGGAGCTCACCAAGGATCTGCTCGAGCGCACCCGCAAGCCCTTCACCGATGTGATCGCCGAGGCAGGCGTCAAGGTCTCCGACATCGCGCACGTGGTGCTCGTCGGCGGCTCGACCCGCATGCCCGCCGTCTCCGAGCTGGTCAAGCAGCTCACCGGCGGCCGCGAGCCCAACAAGGGCGTCAACCCCGACGAGGTCGTGGCCGTGGGCGCAGCCCTGCAAGCCGGCGTGCTGAAGGGCGAGCGCAAGGACGTCCTGCTCATCGACGTGACCCCCCTGAGCCTCGGCATCGAGACCAAGGGCGGCATCATGACGAAGCTCATCGAGCGCAACACGGCGATCCCGACCAAGCGCAGCGAGACCTTCACCACCGCCGACGACAACCAGCCGTCGGTCGCCATCCAGGTGTTCCAGGGCGAGCGCGAGTTCACCCGCGACAACAAGAACCTGGGCACCTTCGAGCTGACCGGCATCGCGCCGGCTCCGCGCGGCGTGCCGCAGGTCGAGGTCACCTTCGACATCGACGCCAACGGCATCGTCCAGGTGTCCGCGAAGGACAAGGGCACCGGCAAGGAGCAGACGATCACGATCTCGGGCGGCTCGAGCCTCTCGAAGGACGACATCGATCGCATGGTGCGCGAGGCCGAGGAGCACGCCGCCGAGGACAAGAAGCGCCGCGAGGCCGCCGAGGTCCGCAACAACGCCGAGCAGCTCGCCTACTCGGTCGAGAAGCTCATCTCGGAGAACGAGGACAAGCTGCCCGAGGACGTCAAGACCGAGGTGCAGGGCGATCTCGACGCGCTGAAGCAGGCGCTCGCCGGTGACGACGAGGCCGCGGTCAAGACCGCCGCCGACAAGCTCGGCGAGAGCCAGCAGAAGCTCGGCCAGGCGATCTACCAGTCGGCGCAGGACGCCGCCCCCGAGGCCGGCACCGCCGCTCCCGAGTCGAACGACGAGGACGTGGTGGACGCCGAGGTCGTCGAGGACGACGAGGAGAAGAAGTAACGATGACGAACGAGGAGCAGCGCACGCCCCAGGGTGAACAGCCCGGCGACGAGGTTCCCGTTGCGGGGCCGGAGGCGAACGCCTCCGGCCCCGCGCCGCAGGGCGAGGAGCTGACGGTCGACGACATCCTGTCGACCGAGCAGGACGCGTCGGCGGCCGGGGATCCCGATGCGGCGGCCGAGGCCGAGAGCCCGTACCTGGAGGACCTGCGTCGGATCACCGCGGAGTACGCGAACTACCGCAAGCGGACCGAGGCCAACGCGGTCATCGAGAAGCAGCGCGCCACGGCCTCGGCCGTGCTGCCCATGCTCTCGGTGCTCGACGACCTCGACCGCGCCGAGCAGCACGGGGATCTCGAAGAGGGATCCGCGTTCGCCACGATCGCGACCAAGATCCGATCCACCTTCGAGCGCCTCGGCCTCGAGAGCTTCGGCGAGAAGGGCGACCCCTTCGATCCGCAGCTGCACGAGGCCATCGCCCAGGTGCCGGTTCCCGGCACCGAGTCGGAGACGGTGCTCGACGTGATCGAGCGCGGCTACCGGATCGGCGATGTCGAGCTGCGGCCCGCCAAGGTGGCTGTGGCTGTGGGGGGCTGATGGCAAGTCAAGACTGGCTCGAGAAGGACTTCTACCAGATCCTCGGCGTCGCGAAGGACGTCAGCGAAGCGGATCTGAAGAAGGCGTATCGCAAGCTCGCCCGCAAGTACCACCCGGATTCGAACCCGGGCGATGCCGCGGCCGAGGCCCGATTCAAGGAGATCAGCGAGGCGTACTCGGTGCTCTCCGATTCGGAGCAGCGCGCCGAGTACGACCAGATCCGCGCCATGGGCACGGGGTCGGCCCGGTTCACCTCGGGCGGGCAGGGCTTCGAGGACATCTTCGGAGGCATGTTCGGCCAGCAGGGCGGGCACAGTGCGACCGGCGGCCGCAACTTCAGCTACCAACAGGGCGGCGGCCAGGGCTTCGACGACATCTTCAGCATGTTCGGCGGCGGTGCACCGCGCGGTCCCCAGCGGGGCCGCGACATCACCGCCTCGACCACGCTCGACTTCGAGACGGCGGTGCGCGGCAACACCGTGACGCTGCAGGCTCCGAGCGGGCAGGTCAAGGTCAAGATCCCGGCCGGCGTCTCCGACGGGCAGAAGATCAAGGTCCGCGGCAAGGGCGAGCCCAGTCCCGACGGCGGAACCGCCGGCGACATCATCCTGACCGTGCACGTGCGCTCGCACCCCGTGTTCGAGCGCGACGGCCAGAACCTGCGGCTCTCGCTGCCCGTCACCTTCACCGAGGCCGCGCTCGGCGCGACGGTGGAGGTCCCGACGCTCGGCGGTCCGACCGTCAAGCTGAAGGTGCAGCCGGGCACCCCGAGCGGGCGCGTGCTGCGGGTCAAGGGCCGCGGCGTGCAGTCCGCGAAGGGCACCGGCGACCTGCTCGCCGAGGTCCAGGTGGTCGTGCCGGCGCACCTCTCGGACGCGGCGAAGGAGGCTCTCGAGGCCTTCCGCGCCGTCGAGCCCGACGAGAACCCGCGAGCGGATCTGCTCGCGCGCGCCAAGGGATAACTCAACACCGGCGGGCCGTGCGGACCCGGTGCCCGGAACCTCGAGAGGATCCGGGCACCGGGTTCGCGGGACTCGCCGAATCAGACGAAGGGGATGAGCGCCATGACCGGGCCGCAGATGGATCGCACCACGCCCGTGTTCGCGATCGCCGTCGCGGCGGAGCTCGCCGAGATGCACCCGCAGACCCTGCGGCAGTACGACCGGATCGGTCTCGTCTCGCCGCAGCGCACCCGCGGCAACACCCGGCGCTACTCGCTGCGCGACGTCGAGCAGCTGCGCGAGGTCGGCCGGCTCTCGGCCGAGGGACTGAGCCTCGAGGGGATCCGGCGCGTGCTGGAGCTCGAGGACCGCGTGCAGCACCTCGAGACCCGCGTGCGCGAGCTCGAACGGGCGCTCTCCGACGAACTGCTCAACCGACCGGGCCGGCGCGTGTTCGCGGCCGGCTCCGAGGGCGAGGTCTTCACCCTGAGCCGCGGTACGCGGGTGCGCCGCAGCACCGAGATGGTCGTCTGGCACCCCGGTGACTGAGCCCGACACCGCCTTCGAAGCCTCGCTCGCCGCGTTCCTCGAAGGGCTCTCGCGGGAGCCCGACCTCGACGCGGCCGAGCTGCTGCCGTTCGACGCGACGGACCGCCTGCTGCTCGAAGCCGCGAGGGATCCCCGCTTCGCCGGCGCGATGCCCGGCGGCACCGTCGTGATCGGCGACCGGCACGGCGCGCTCGCGCTCGGCGCCGTGCAACTGCTCGGCGCGACCGGCGTGCGGGTCCACCAGGATCCGCTGCTCGGCGAACGCGCGCTGCACACCAACGCGGATCGGCTGGGCGTCGCGGACGCGCCGACCTCGCTCCCGCTCGGCCCCGAGCTGCTGCGCGGAGCGACGCTCGTGCTGCTCCAGCTGCCGCGCGGGCTCGACGCGCTCGACGAGATCGCGCAGGCGATCGCGCGCTGGGCGGACCCCGCGGTCGTGGTGCTGGCAGGCGGTCGTGTGAAGCACATGACCCTCGCCATGAACGAGGTGCTGCAGCGCAGCTTCGCCGAGGTCTCGGCGGGACTCGCGCGGCAGAAGTCCCGGATCCTCACCGCCTCCGCGGCGCACCCGGCCGAGGAGCTCGGCCACCCGCGCTTCCCCGTCTGGGGCGGGGATCCCGCGCTCGGCTTCCGTCTCGCCGCGTTCGGCGCGGCCTTCGGCGGAACCAAGCTCGACCGAGGCACGCGGCTGCTGCTCGACACGCTGCGCACCGCGCCCCCGCGCGGGGCGGGATCCGGCGCAGCCGGACGCTCCGGCCAGGATCCGGCGCGCGTGGTCGACCTCGGCTGCGGCACCGGCACGCTCGCGGTCAGCGCGGCGCTCGCCTGGCCCGACGCCGAGATCATCGCGACCGATCAGTCGGCCGCGGCGGTCGCGTCGACCGGGCTCACCGCCGAAGCGGCCGGGGTCGCGGATCGCGTCGAGACCGTGCGCGCCGATGGCTGCGAGGCCGTGCCCGACGGCTGGGCCGACCTGATCCTGCTCAACCCGCCGTTCCACTCCGGATCGACCGTGCACACCGCGGTCGCGCACCGCCTCATCCGCTCGTGCGCTCGCGCGCTCGCGCCCGGCGGCGAACTGCGGATCGTCTTCAACTCTCCCCTCGGCTACCGCCCGACCCTGGAGCGCGCCGTCGGCCCCGCCGAGCAGCTCGCCCGCGACCGCACCTTCACGGTGCTGTCGGCGCGGAAGCCGCGCGCCGGACGCTGAGCGGGCTGCGGGCCCGGGGCCGAAGGCTCGGAGGCACGGCTCGTTCCGGCACGCGTCCGGATCCGGGGATCTGCGGATCCCCGAATCCCGACGCGCCCCGGGCGATCTCCAGAGACGTCCGAATACACTGATACACGTTCCCGCGAGCCGAATCCCGTGTTCCGCGGCCCACCCGACGACTCGAAAGGCGCGAGCGCACCCGTGAGCCCCACCGATCGACCCGACCGTCTGCGCATCCTGATCGGATGCGACACGTTCGCCCCCGACGTGAACGGTGCCGCCCGTTTCGCCGAGCGCCTGGCCGCCGGCCTCGTCGAGCGCGGGCACGAGGTCCACATCGTGGCCCCCGGCACCCGCTACCGCCGCACCCGGCCCAAGGTCGAGATCATCGAGGGCCAGCCGATGACCGTGCACCGCTTGCCGTCGCTGCGCTGGCTGCCGCACGACTGGCTGCGCTTCGTCTGGCCGTGGCGCTCGAAGCACTACGCGCGCCAGGTGCTGTCGCGGGTGCGCCCCGATGTCGTGCACATCCAGTCGCACATCGTCATCGGCCGCGGGCTCGCCCGCATCGCCCGCCAGCGCCGCATCCCGATCGTGGCGACCAACCACGTCATGGCCGAGAACATCCTCGACTTCACCGTCATGCCGCCGTTCGTCGACAAGCTCGTGCTCAAGCTCGCCTGGGACGACGCCGAGCGTACCTTCAAGATGGCGCGCGCGGTCACGACGCCCACGCGTCGCGCGGCCGAGTTCCTCGAGCGCACCATCGACCTCTCGGGCGTGATCCCCGTAAGCTGCGGCATCGACCGCCGCAACTACCGGCCCGATGCGACCCCCCGCACCGAGCACCGCATCCTGTCGGTGGGGCGCCTCACCAGCGAGAAGCGGATTGATGTGACGCTGCGCGCCATCGCCGCGCTCGACCCGTCGATCCGGGTCCGCTTCGACATCGTCGGCGGCGGCGACCAGCGCAAGCATCTCGAACAACTCGTGCAGAAGCTCGGCCTGCAGGATCGCGTGCACTTCCTCGGCAAGATCGATGAGGATCAGCTCGTCGACGCGTACAGCCGGGCGTCCGTGTTCGTCATCTCGTCGATCGCCGAGCTGCAGTCGATCGCGACCATGGAGGCCATGGCCTCCGGCCTGCCCGTCATCGCGGCGGACGCGGTCGCGCTGCCGCACCTCGTGCATCACGGCGAGAACGGCTACCTGTTCGAGCCCGACAACCACGCCGAGCTCGCGGCCCGCCTCACCGAGGTGCTCACCGCGGAACCAGAGGAGTGGCTGCGCATGCAGCGGGCCTCGCTCGACGGGGTGCTCGTGCACGACATCACGCGCACGCTCGACACCTTCGAGGCGCTGTACCGCGGAGAGCCGATCCCCGAGTGAGACCCGTCCGCCTCTTCTTCGACGCCCGGTACATCCGCACCGACTTCCACGACGGGATCAGCCGGTTCTCGGCGGAGCTCGCGCGCGCCGTCGCCGAGCTCGCCGCGACCGGTGGATCGACGGGCGAGCGCGACGTCCAGGTCATCTTCCTGATCCACGACGACGCGCAGATCCCGCTGCTGCCCGAGGGCGCCCGCACGCTGAAGATCCACGCGCCGACGTCGGCGAAGGAACCGTTCACGGCGCTGATCCTCAACCGGCACCGCCCCGACGCGGTGTTCTCGCCGATGCAGACCATCGGCTCGCTCGGGCGCCGGTTCAAGCTGATCCTCACGCTCCACGACACCATCTATTACCGCCACCGCACACCCCCGCGCGACCTGCCGGCGCCCGTGCGATTCGGCTGGCGACTGTTCCACCTGAGCTACGTGCCGCAGCGCTTCGTGCTGAACCGCGCCGACGTCGTGGCGACGGTGAGCGAGACGAGCAAGCGGCAGTTCGCCGACGTGCGCCTGACCCGGCGCCCCGTGATCGTGCTCGGCAACGCGCCGCAGCGGCTCGAAGAGCTCCTGCCCGAGCTGCCCGCCGGCGCGAACCCGGGCCTCGAACGCGGCGCCGAGGTGCCCAAGCGGATCGTCTACATGGGCTCGTTCATGCCCTACAAGAACGTCGAGACGCTGGTGCGCGGCATGGCCGGGCTCCCCGGTCGCACGCTGCACCTGCTCAGCCGGATCAGCCCGCAGCGCCGGGCCGAGCTCGAAGCGATCGCGCCGAACGGCGCCGACATCGTGTTCCACGGAGGCGTCTCCGACACCGAGTACGCCGCGCTGCTCGACGACCGCGCGATCCTCGCGACGCTCAGCCTCGACGAGGGCTACGGCCTGCCCATCGCCGAGGCGCTCGCCTTCGGCGTGCCCGCCGTGGTGAGCGATCTCGAGATCTTCCGAGAGGTCGCGGGCGACGGCGCGCTGTTCGTCCCGGCGAAGGATCCCGAGGCGTTCGCGGCCGCGGTGCGCGAGCTCGACGACGACGCGGTGCGCGAGCGGATCATCGCCGCGGGCGTCGCCCACTCGGGCGAGTACTCGTGGGAGCGCACGGCGGGCACGCTGCTCGCCGAGGTGCGCCGCCTCGCCGGAGACTGAGGGGTCCTCAGGAGCCCGCGCCGCCCGCACCTGCGCGGCGCAGGTCGCCGATCGCGTCGAGCACCCGCTCGCGCAGCGCGTTGCCGCGCTCGGCGAAGCTGGCCTGCAGGCGCGCGTACTCGCGCTTGCCGTCCGGCGTCTCGATGGCGACGGGTTCGAGCGGCCGCCCGTCGGCGCCCGCCCAGCCGGTCACGTCGTAGGGCGAGGCCCGCATGTCGAGCTCGCGGATGTCGCGCGCCAGCACGAAGCAGTCGAGCAGCAGCTCGCCGGGCACGGCCGGCCCGAGCTTCGAGGCCCACTTGTAGACGTCCATGCCGGCGTGCAGGCAGCCCGGCTGCTCCATGTCGGGCTGCGTCGCCCGCGTCGGCCGCAGCTCGTTGCGCGGCACAGCCTCTGGGGTGAAGAACCGGAACGCGTCGAAGTGGCTGCACCGGATCGGATTCGCCTCGACGACCGCGTCGGTACCCGCGTGGCCGAGCCGCAGCGGCAGCGAGGAGTGGCGCAGCTCGTCGGGCGTCTGCCGGTAAACCATCGCCCACTCGTGCAGCCCGAAGCAGCCGAGCGTGGCCGGCCGTTCGAGCGTCGAGCGGAGCAGCCGGTCGACGAAGTCGACGGTGGATCCGCGCCGCTCGAGGAACGCCGCCGCATCGAACACCAGATCGTCGGGACGATGGGAGGCGACGGCGCGGTACTCGCGCCAGCCGGCGCGCTCCGGCAGCGCGCCGTCGGATTCAGGGATGCCGGCTCCGACGAGCACGACGCCCGCGCCCGGATGCCAACGGCGCAACTGGCCGGGCGTCACCGAGTAGTAGGTGAAGAGGAAATCCTCGATCGGGTGCTTCTCGTGGCGCAGCGTGCGATCCCGACGTCCTGCGGTCAGTGCGTCCGCGCGCTCCCGGTGCGCGGCCTCGCGGGGCGCCCACTCGCGGGGTTCGAGCTCGTGCTCGGTCGCCGGGGCGTGCTCGTTCGCGGGTGCGGGCGCGAGCGAGGGATCGGTCGGCGCGAGGTCGGCGGAGGCGGGAATCACCCGCCCAGCTTAGGCGCGCCCACCGGGTCGGGCACTCGGGTCGTGCTCAAGCCCCACCTTCGCCCCACTTCCCCACCTCTCCACCTCTCGGCGCCCGGAGATTCCGTCGAGTGGCGGCAAAACACTCAAATGGGTGGCCGTAGGAACGGTTTGCCGCCGCTCGACGAGATTCAGGGCGGGGGTCACGCCTGCGCGGGTGCGGGCTCGTCCACTCGCCCGCCAGCGCCACCCCCGGCCCCGGCCTCGGCCCCAGCGCCAGCCCCGGCCCCAGCCTGAGTCCCACCCCGACCCCGCTCGCCGGCCTCGGGCACGCGGAGCCGCGGGATGGTGATGCCGCACAACGGCCCGATCAGGATCGCGAACGCGAGCGTCCCGAATCCGACGTCGCCGCCGAGCAGCCAGCCCACCGCCAGCACGGTCACTTCGACGATGGTGCGCGCGATCCAGATCGGCAGCCCGGTGCGGGCGTTGATCCCCGTCATGAGGCCGTCGCGGGGGCCCGCGCCGAAACGGCTGCCGATGTAGAGGCCGCTCGCGACGGCGAGCAGCAGCAGGCCCGCGGTGAACATGAGGATCCGCTGCCAGAGCTCGGGCGGGGTGCCGACGAGCGCGAGGCCGGCCTGGATGCTGGTGCCGACGAGGAGGATGTTGAACACGGTGCCCATGCCGGGCTTCTGCCGGAGCGGGATCCAGAGCAGCAGCACGGCGAGGCCGATGAGGTTGGTGAGCCAGCCGATCTCGATGCCGGTGAGGTGCGAGAGCCCCTGCGCGAACACGGTCCACGGGTCGACGCCGACGGCTGCGCGGATCATCAGCGCGTCGGCGAATCCGTAGAGGAAGAGGCCGATGAAGAGCTGGAGCAGGCGTCGAGTGAGCATGCAGATATCCAAACAGCGGATTGGCCTGTTTGCCAGAGGCCAATTCGCATAGTCTGGACCGATGGTGCTGCGGAACGAATCTGGCCAGGGGTCGATCGGGGCGACCGCGCTCGTCGCGTTGCTGGGCGACTGGCGGGGTGCGGATCCGGGCGGCCTCGCGCGCTCGCTCGCCGAGCGGATCCGGCTGCTCGCGCTCGACGGGCGGATCCCGGCGGGCACCCGTCTGCCCTCGGAGCGGGAGCTCTGCGACCGCCTCGACCTGAGCCGTACGACGGTGGCCGCGGCGTACGCGCGGCTCCGCGACCTCGGCTTCGCACGGAGCCTGCGCGGATCGGGCACGCAGGTCCGGCTGCCGGTGCCGCGGTTGCCCGAGTCGGCTCCGAGCGGGCACGAGATCGATCTCTCCCGGGCCACGCTGCCGGCGCTGCCATGGCTGGCCGAGGCAGCTCGGGAGGCCGCGGAGGATCTTCCGTCCTGGCTGCACACCGACGGCTACGACCCGATCGGGCTGCCGGAGGTGCGCGCGGCGCTCGCCCACCGCTACGAGGAGCGCGGGCTGCCGACCGAGCCGGAGCAGATCCTCGTGACGCTCGGTGCGCAGCACGCGATCGCGCTCGTGGCGCGCACGCTGCTGGGGCGTGGCGACCGCGCGGTGATCGAGTCGCCGAGCTACCCGCACGCGTTCGAGGCGCTGCGGCTCGCCGGAGCCCGACTGGTGCCCGTGCCCGTTTCCGAGACTGCCGGAGCCACAGCCGGAGCCGCCGCCGAGATCGCCGAGGTCGAGGCCTTCGAGCAGGCGTTCCGCCGCGCGAGCCCCGCGGCCGCGTTCCTCATGCCCGACTTCCAGAATCCCACGGGCCGGTCGCTCTCGCCGGAGGCCCGCGATCGGATCCTCGCCGCCGCGCGCCGCGAGGGGACCGTCGTGGTCGCCGACGAGACCACGGCGGAGCTCGACATCGACCGGGGCTTCGCCGCCCCGCCGCTCGCCGCTCAGGGCGACGCGGTGCTGATCGGCAGCGCGGGCAAGACGCTCTGGGGCGGCCTGCGCATCGGGTGGATCCGCGCCGACCGAGAGCTCATCGCGCGGCTGGCGCAGGCGCGCGTGGTGGGCGATCTGGGGACGCCGATCCTGGAGCAGCTGCTGCTCGCGCGGTTGCTGCCGCGCACCGCGGACGCGCTGGAGCTGCGTCGCGAACAGCTGCGTGCGGGGCGCGAGCTGCTGACGAGCCTGCTGGCCGAGCGGCTGCCGGGGTGGCGGGTTCCGCCGACGCCCGGAGGGATCGCCACCTGGGTGGATCTCGGCGCTCCGCTGAGCTCGCGGCTGGCTCTCGCCGCGCGGTCGCGCGGGCTCGTGGTCCCGGCCGGACCCCGGTTCGGGATCGACGGCGCATACGAGGGACGGCTGCGTCTGCCGCTCTGCGGCGATCCCGACGAGTTGCGCGCCGCGGTCGGGATCCTGGCCGATTCCTGGGCGGATCTGCCGGGCGCCGAGCTGCTCGGATCGCCGGGCGCGAGGGGCGGGATCATCTGATCCTCTGAGGAGTTCGCGCGCGTTCAGGGAGCATCCAGGGCATGTCGGGGCGGCTCACGGGAAGTTCAGGGCGAATGCTCGGCTGCAAATGAAGGATCATCAAACGGTTGGCACGGGGCGCGGATCCCGGCTAGGGTCGATAGTTGAATCCTTCACTATGTCTGTGAAGGTTCAAGCGGATGACGTATCGGCGGCGCGATTCCCAAGGAATCTGCACCTTCGAGCTGAGTGAGGGGACTCGCGTCACCGGGCCACGATCGGGCCGACGATCCAGGGGGGAACGTCGGTCGCTGCGGTGAGTTGTGCACAGCACCGCAGCTTTGCCGTGCGCTCGCCGCTCGCAGTGCATCGACGGTGGGGGACACTGTGTCGAATTGGACGAGCACGCCTCGTCGCGCCCGGAAACACGGCGCGAAGCGGACTGCAGGGACGCACGAAGCCGCGCGCGGGTGGACCCGCATGCGCGCATGGATCGCCGGGGGAGTCTCGGCCGCACTGATCGCCGGTGTGCTGGTCGCCGCCGGCGTCGGCGCGCAGAACGCCGAGGCCGCGTCGCCGGCACCCGGTTTCACCGTCGCTCCGCAGAAGGATCTGGTCGCGGGCGAGGACCTGAGCCTCGAACTGACGTTCACGAGCGCCGGCGCCGCTGCCGGTGACCAGTACAACGTCAGCGCCGGGCTCGTGATCCCGGCGGGCGTCACGTACGTCGGCGCCTCGGCGGGCATGACCGCGCCGAAGATCTACGCCGCTGGCAAGGAGTTCACCACCGCGCAGGACTGCGCGGCGATCGGACTCGAAGCGGGCAGCGCCGGCAAGTGCCGCGTGCCCGCGGGCAAGCAGTACCTGGTGTTCGAGAACATCACCGACCTCCCCGTCGGTGCGAAGCAGCAGGCGACCGTGACGCTCCGCCCCAACGCGCAGACGTTCCCCGTCGGCACCACCGCACTCGACATCGTCGGCTCCGCCTACACGAGCAACGACCCGAGCCGCCTGCCGCAGTTCCCCGGCTCGACGGCCAAGGGATCCGGCACCACCTCCGCCCCCGGCATCTCGAAGACGAACGTGCCCGTCAAGGCGTTCCGCGTCGCGAAGAGCGAGCCCAGCCCCGAGGGCGAGCTGCTGCGCGGGATCCACGACCACACCACGACCTACACCTTGCGCATCTCGCACACCGCCGAGGGCGACCTGTCGAACACGCAGGTGACCGACTTCCTGCCCGCGGGCCTCGAGTTCCTCGGCACGGGCGGCATCGACCACACCACGAACGCGAACGGCGCCCAGGGCGCCGTCGAGTATCCCGGCGCAGCCCGGCTCACCGCGACCCCGGCCCCCGCGGGCGGCACGGGCGCGGCGGGGGCCGCTTCGTCGGTCGAGACCATCAAGGCCGACCAGGCGCTCGCCGACCAGTACGGCCTCGAGGTCGGCAAGGTCTACACCAAGGTGACCTGGAACCTGGGCACGCTGCTCGGCCTCGGCGACCCGCGCGACACGACCGCGGGCGTCAAGCAGAACTACGCGTCGGCACCCGGTACCTCCGGCGTCTTCGAGATCCGCTACCGCGCGGGGATCCCGCTGTTCGAGAACACCCTCGACTTCGGCGCCACCACCCCGTCGGCGACGAGCGGCGATCAGGCCGCGAACCTCGACAACAACCGCGGCGCGTCGACGCGCCACGGCATCTCGGGCGATCCCTACTCGGCTCAGACCCAGCGCAACGTCGCCGCGGTCTCGGGCAGCTACGCGGGCAAGAAGACCGAGAGCAGCGCCGCGCACTCCGTCGACGCGGTCGACGTGCGCCTGCTGAAGAGCGTCAGCACCAAGCCGAACCCCGATCCCGCGAACGCCTCCGACTGGTCGCGCAACGCGTCCTTCACGCAGGGGCAGATCGCGAGCTACCGGCTGAACATCGCGACGAGCGAGTACGTCGGAGCGACGCAGGGCGGCGCCCCCGACCGCCTCGTCGACGACATGGCCGACGGCGTCTGCCCGGCGTTCCCCGCGGGCACCGCGATCACGGGCGGCGGATCCACGCCGAAGCTCACCCAGGGCGGCATCGACAATCCCGGTGCGCCCATGAGCGCGAGCGACTGGAACGCCATGCTCGCGGATCGCGGCGTCTCGTCCGACTGCTCCTGGCCGTCGACGCACACCCCTGCGTCCGACCTGAAGCTCGCCGGTGCGACCCTCACCTCGCTCTCGTACAACCCGAGCAACGGGCACTTCTCGATCGAGCTGGCCCTCGCGCCGGCCGATGCGCTGGCCGCGCCGAACCGCGAGCACAACGTGGTCTACACGGTGATGCAGAGCGCGAGCTACACCGAGGACGACGGCCAGTCGGGTGCGACGAGCTCCGGCGACCGCGTGACCAACAACGCGAAGGTCACCCTGACCACCGACGCGCGCCCCGAGCTCGACGGCATCGTGTCGAAGGAGGGCGCGAAGGCCGACGGCCGCGAGCACGCCGCCGACGACTCCTCGGCGACCCTGGAGGCCGCGCTGAGCGGCATGCAGAAGCGGGTGCTGCCGCGCGACGCCGCGGGTCAGACGACCGCCGCGAACGTCGCGAGCGCCACCGGCTGGGTCGACTAGGCGAAGGAGCCCTTCTCGGCCGGCGACCAGGTCTGGTACAAGATCAGTGTCACCCCGCCGGCCGGCGCCGACGTGCGCAATGCGAAGCTCACCGACTTCCTGCCGGAGGGCGTGACCTTCGACGAGACGAAGAACGGCAACGCATACCGCGACATCGTCGTGGTGCCGTCGACGGATTCGGCGACGCTCGGCATCTGCACGGCGACCAGCCGCGACGACCTGCTGCAGCAGTTCGTGGGCCAGCCGACCGTCGGTGCCGACGGGCGCGCGCTCACGTGGACCCTCGGCAAGACCGGCTGCCTCGATCGCTCGAGCGACCGGTTCTTCCCTCGCGGCGTGAAGCTCGATGTCTACGTCAAGGTGACCGTCTCGGGCCTCTCGAACTTCGGTGACGTCGACCTGCCGCAGAACCTCGCGAAGTACCAGCAGGAGAACGTCGACGGCGAGATCTTCTTCCTGCGCGACGGCGCCGACATCACGGTCGACGGCGGAACCTCGCTCGTGAAGGGCGTCCGCTCGCTCAAGACGACCGCGGGCACCACCCAGCCCGGTGCGGCCTTCGGCTCGAACGTCGACGGGCTCGTCGTGGCGCAGGGCGTCGAGGCGACGTACCGCATCGACCTCGCCGCGCCGCGGAACGACACCGCCGACTACCGCGTGCTCGATGCGCTGCCCGTCGGCGTGCGCAAGGCCGACCTCAAGGGGATCGACCCGGGCACGGGCGCCGTCGGCTCGGCCACGGCCGCGCTGTGGAACGGCAGCACCGAGGCCGCGGCGAACGGCTCGGTCACGGCGAAGGCGCTCGATCCGGGCGATCCCGGGTACGCCGACCTGCACCTGACCTCGGCCTACGCGGGCCGCACGGTCATCGTGTTCACGTTCGCGGGGACCGTGCCCGGCGCGACGCCTCCGGCGAAGAGCGGGCTGACCCTCGGCTACACCCTCGTGGTGCCGAGCGGCGTGCCCGGCGGCGGACCCGCCGCGCAGCTGACGCAGTCCTACGAGAACACGGCTGCGATCTCGAACTACAGCTTCTCGACCAACAGCGGCGATTCCGCCACGGTGGTGCCGCAGAAGCTCGATGCGAACGGCGAGCCCACCGGCGGTCAGCTGCTCGCGGACCGCACGGTCGCGGACGGCGAGTTCGGCGTCGACGACAGCAAGACGCACGACACCTCCGAGGTGCACCTGCCCGGCACCGCCCCGGCGAAGCGCCTGGTCTCGACCGAGGTCGGACCGAGCGCCCCCGCGGGCACCGGGAACACCGTCGGCCTGAACGACATCGACTCGGCCAACAGCCAGACGCAGATCGTGCAGGGCGAGCACGCGACCTTCGAGTACCGGGTCAAGGTGCCCGCTCACACCACCGTGCGCGATGCGAAGCTCGCCGACAACGGCTTCTTCGCGCAGGGCGGCACCCGAGTGCCCTACGAGTTCGTCGCCGGATCGGCCGCGTTCTCGGGCCCGAACGGCATGACCGAGGGAGACCTCGAGAGCGCCGGGTTCACCCTGCTGCGCAGCGCGTCGGGGAGCGATGCCGCGGGCACGCTGCAGTTCCCCGCGAGCTACACCAACTCGACCGACCAGGACCAGGAATTCACCGCGCGGATCACCGTGTGGGTGAAGGATCGCGACGCGTCGCACACGGGCTACTCGCCCGACCTCGCGAACGGTGCGGTGCTGCAGAACACCGCCGCGTTCAGCTACGCGAACCCGGCCGACCCCGCGAAGCGGGTGAGCACCAGCGCGAACGCGAACGCGACCTACATCGAGCCGGGTCTGCAGGTCGTCAAGACCGCGAACCCGAACACCGATGTGCAGATCGGCAAGCCGGTGCAGTACACGATCACCGTGTCGAACCCGGCCGGTCGTGCGAAGAGCTACGAGAACACCGTGGTCGACCAGGTCCCCGCGGGCCTGATCGTCGACCTGGACTCGTTGACGCTGAACGGTGCCCCGCTGGCGCGCAGCGCCGTCGACGCCGAGGCCGGCGTCTCCACCGGCGCGGGCGGCAAGATCACCTGGAAGCCCGCCGACGTGCCGGCGCTGCAGACGGTCCCCGCCACCGTGGCGCTCGGCTACACGGCGATGATCGACCCGAGCACGGGCGGCGGGCAGAGCTACACCAACACCGCGACGGCGACGGGCTACACCCTGCCGAAGACCATCGACGGCGCCGACACCTCGGACCGCCGCGGCGACCGGACGACCAGCAGCACGGCGAAGATCACGGCGACCACCGCCGCGATCGCGAAGGGCGTGCGCATCGGTGATTCGGATGCCTACGCGAAGACCGCGCAGGCGCCGATCGGCGAGACCGCGTCGTACCAGGTGAAGGTCACCCTGCACCCGAACATCAACTACTACAACGCGCAGATCCGCGACCAGCTGCCGGCAGGCGTCGAGCTGATCGGCACCCCGACGGTGTCGGTGGACCCGGCGGGTTCGGGTGCCGACGGCGGCTGGAACTGGACGGTGAACGGTTCGAACCGTCTGACCGGCATCTACACCGGTACGGACGGCGACATCGACTCCTCGTCCGAGCCCCGCACCCTCACGGTGACCTACCGCGTGCTCCTGAAGAACACCGTGGCCGCCGGCGTGAACTCGCTGCCCAACACGGCCGGCTTCAGCTGGACCACGGCGCACGACGACGTGTCGCAGCGCATCGAGCTCACCGACAACGCGACGGTGAACGTGCTGAACCCGCAGCTCGGGATCACCAAGCGCGTGAACGGCGCGAGCGCCGCATCGGTGGATCCGGGCGATACCTTCACCTACACGGTCGACGTGCGCAACACGGGCACGAGCCCCGCGTACAACGCGAAGGTGACCGACACCGTGCCGTCGGGCGTGGTGGTCGACCCGTCGAGCCTCACGGCGAGCGGCGGCGTCCTCACCGGTGCCGGCGCGAACGGCGGCGGCACGATCGAGTGGACTGTCGCGGGCCCGCTGAGCAACGTCGCGCCGAACAACGTGCGGACGTTCACCTACACGGCGAAGCTCACGAGCTCGGACGCGCTGAAGCAGGCGAACCTCGTCAACGAGGCGGCCGTCAAGCACTACGAGTCGTTCGCGAACGGCGGCCGCTCGTACGATCCGACGAACGTGAAGGCGAACGCGACGGTCACGCCGCGGTTCCCGAACGTGACGCTGCAGAAGAGCACGTCGAACGGCTCCGAGGCGTTCGTGGGCGACGGCTTCGGCTGGACCCTGCAGGCGAAGAACACCGGCCAGGGCGCGGCGCAGACCGTGCGACTGACCGACACCCTGCCCAAGAACTGGGAGTTCGACGCCTCGGTGCGCCCGCAGATCAGCATCGGCGGCGGCGCGTTCGCCGACCTCGACGCACCGACCATCGGCACGAAGGACGGCAAGCAGACGCTGACCTGGAACCTCGGTTCCGCAGCACCCGCGCAGGCGCTCCTCCCGGGCGTCGGATCGGGCGCGACGGATCCGCAGCGCACGGTGCGCATCACCTTCTCGGCGAAGCCGCAGAGCGGTGCGACCACCGACGCCGGTGCCGGGCTCTCGATCGCCCACACCAATACGCTGTCGGGTCAGACCACCGACGCGACCGGCAAGACGGCGAACGCCGACGGCGGCTACACCGGCCCCGACGCGACGGCCGACGCGCACATCGCCCGCGTCGACCTGAAGCTCGTCAAGGAGGCCATCGGCGGCGACAAGCGCAACCAGTGGACCGCCGGCGCGGTCGCAGGATCGGGCTACACCCAGCCGCAGTGGCGCATCACCGTGACGAACCAGGGTCCCGACGCGGCCTCCGGCCAGTTCTCGGTGGTCGACACGACGACCCTGCCGAGCGGCGTGACCACGGGCGCGTTCACCGCGCGCTACTACGCGAACGCCGCCGACACGACCGGCACCCCGCTCACCCTCTCGGGCGCGGGCACGGCGAAGGACCCCTTCGTGGTGGGCGACCGCAGCACTCGCCTCGCGGCGAACGGGAGCGACCGGATCGTGCTGCTGGCCGACGTCACGATCGACGCCGCGTCGACCGGAACGGTGAAGAACGATGCGAGCGTCACGGGGCGCAGCTTCGAGCGCCAGGGCGACATCGACAAGGACAACTCGTCGACCGCGCAGCGCCCCATCACCACCGAGGCCGATCTCGCGATCGACAAGGTGCTGAACACCGCCGAGCCCTCGGCCGGCCGTCCGATCAGCTGGGGCATCAAGGTGAGCAACCGCGGCCCCTCGGTGTCGGCCTCGACCGCCGACAAGCGGATCACCGTGACCGACACGATCCCCGCCGGGATCAGCGACGTGCGCGACCCCTCGGCCGCGCTCACCTCGTGGACCGTCACGGCCTCGAACGGCTGGCCGGCGAAGGCGGGCGACACGATCACGTGGACGTTCACCGGACCTCAGCTGCCGGTCGGCCCCGCGCAGGAGCTGACGCTCGACGGCATGATCGACTCGTCCTGGACGGGCGGCAAGATCGTGAACACGGCCGTCGTGCACCCGGGCGCCACGACCGATCCCGTGACCGACAACAACACGGACGACGTCTCGACGACGCCCGGTGACGGAACGAACCTCGGGATCAGCAAGACCCGTGTCGTGAACGTCGGCGGCGTCTGGAAGGACGCGGCCGAGAACGGCGGACCCCTGCCCGACATCACGGCGGGCGGCACGGTCAGCTACCGGATCACGGTCGCGAACCTCGGCCCGGCCGACGCCCGCGCGGTGCGCGTGGTCGACACCGCGCCGAGCGTGCTGAGCTACCGGGAGCACGCGAACGTCTCGGGCACCTGGACCCGGACGGCCGGGGCGAACACGTCGACCGACCAGTTCGCGCTCGCCGGCACCATCGCGAAGGGCGCCTCGCGCACCTTCGTCGCCACGTACGACATCGACCCGAGCCTCGTGCCCGGATCGACCGTGCGGAACTGGGCGCAGGCGTTCGCCGAGAACTCGGGCAACGAGCCGAAGGACGACGACCAGAACGGCAACTCGGACCGCCAGGCCGATCTCTCCATCACCAAGCAGGCGCTCGATCTCGACGGGAACCCGACCACCAAGGTCACCGCCGGCACCGAGCTCCGCTACCGGATCACGGTGAAGAACAACGGCCCGAGCGTCTCGGGTGCGCCGATCAAGGTGACCGACGACATGCCCGCGGGCATGACCTACGTCTCCTCGACGAGCAAGGTGGACGGGATCACGGTGAACAGCGCGCCGCAGGTCTCCGGGTCGAAGCGCTCGGTCGTGTGGACCATGCTCAGCGGTTCCGAGACCCTGCAGCGGGACGGCGAGATGACGTTCGACGTCGTCGCGGCGATCGCGTCCGACGTGCCCGCCCAGCGGCTGGTCAACGGCGCCGACGTGGGCGGCCCGGACGACACCGATCCGACGAACAACCACGCCGAGGCGACCGTCGAGGTCGTGACCGAGGCCGACATGACGATCGCCAAGGACGTCGAGGCCGGACCCTGGGTCGCGGGCACCGACGTGACCTACACGCTGACGGTCGAGAACCGCGGGCCGTCGGTCGCCGACGCGTTCGTCGAGGACGTGCTGCCCGAGGGGCTCACCCCGGTGTCGATCTCGGGCGCGGGCTGGACCTGCGACGACGCGGCGGAGTCGTGCAAGCGCGCCGCCCACCCGGTCGGCACGAGCACCCTCACGGTGGTCGCTCACATCGGGGCGAACGTCCCGACGGGCACCGAGCTGACCAACACGGCCTTCCTCTCGTGGACCGACAGCCGCAGCACGGCCCCGCACCAGGTGAAGGACGACGCGACGATCACCGTCACCACGAGCGCCGATCTGAGCCTCGAGAAGACCGCGATCGACGCGGACGGCAAAGCGACCGACCGTGCCGTGGCCGGATCGACCGCGCGCTACCGCATGGTCGTCACGAACCACGGCCCGAGCGACGCGATCGCCCCGATCACGGTGACCGACACGCTCCCCGCGGGAAGCCGCTTCGTCTCGCTCGACGGCGCCTCGGCGACCGACTGGACCGCGACCGCGGAGGATCCCGCGGCCGACGGTACGCAGCGCGTGACCTTCGCCCGGATCCCCGACGGCACGGGCCTCGCGAACGGCGCGGCCGCGCCCGCGATCCTGTTCACCGTGCAGCTCGACGCCGGCATCGCCGACGGGGCGAAGCTGACGAACACGGCGACGGCGAAGTCCGGCACGCCCGATCCCGACGAGTCGAACAACACCGACACCGCCGAGGTGACGGTGGATCGCCGGGTCGACGTCGCGGTGACGAAGTCGCACGACGCGGGTCAGGTGCGCATCGGTTCGCCGCTCGAGTTCGGGATCGACGTCGTGAACCACGGCCCGTCGATCGCGACCGGCGTCAGCGTGACCGACCGGGTTCCGGCCGGGCTGAAGGTGACGAGCGCCGTGGGCGACCTCTCGGGCGATCGCTGGACCATCACCGAGGTGACGGCGCTGCCCGACGGCGGCACCCTCGTGGTGGCGATGCTGAGCGGCGAGCTGGCTCCGGGCGAACGCGCTCCGAAGCTGACCGTCGGCACCGAGGTGCAGGCGAGCGCCTACGCCGAGGTCACGAACACGGCGACCGTCACCTCGACCGAGGAGGACGTGAACCGCGACAACAACCGCTCGGACGATCCGGTGAAGGTGCCCGCGCTCGCGAAGCTCACGGTGACGAAGTCCGCGCAGGGCGAGTTCCAGGTGGGCGACAACGCGCACTACCGGATCACGGTGCGCAACGACGGTCCGACCGAGGATCCCGGCCCCATCACGGTGACCGATCGCCTGCCGAACGGGCTGACCTACGTGTCGAGCGCGGTCGCGGCCCAGACCGGCGGATCCCGCCCGGTGTCGGCGGCCTCGGTGCAGGGCAGCCGCGTCGAGTGGACCCTGCCGAAGGGTCTCGCGAAGGGCGAGCAGGTCACCATCGATCTCGTCGTGCGGGTCGGCCAGGCGGCCTACCCCAAGGTCGAGAACACCGCGGTGGTCTCGACGCCGACCGATCTGACGCCCGACTCGGAACTGACGAGCACGGTCGAGACGAAGGTGAAGCCGATCGACCCGCTCGCGGTGACCGGTGGCGCGGCGACGGGCTACGCGGCGCTGATCGCGGCGCTCCTGCTCCTCGTGGGCGGGGCCGTGACCGCGATCCGACGCCGTCGCGACGGCACGCCGATCGCGAATGAGACCGCTGCCGAGTAACCCCCCCCCCCCCAGCGGCAGCCGCCCGAGGGCGCGGCCGACGGACCCCCATCCGTCGGCCGCGCCCTCGGTCGTTTCCCGCGTCGTCTCAGCCGGTGTCTCCGCCGGTACCCGGCTGCGGCACCGGTACGCTCGCAGCATGGAGTCCGTGCGCATCGACAGCTGGATCTGGGCCGTGCGCCTCGCGAAGACGCGCAGCCAGGCGACGACGGCGTGCCGGGCCGGGCACGTGCGGGTCAACGACGAACCGGCGAAGGCCGCGCAGAAGGTCTCGGTCGGCGACGTGGTGCGGGTGCGCCTGCACGGTTTCGAGAAGATCTACCGGGTCGTCGGTCTCGCCCTGCGTCGTGGCAGCGCCGCGGAGGCCGCTCTGCTGTTCGAGGATCTGACGCCGCCGGCGCCGCCCCGGGTCGAGCGTCCGGCGGCCGTGATCCGGGATCGGGGCGCCGGCCGGCCGACCAAGCGGGACCGCCGCGAGATCGACCGCCTGCGCGGCCGCGGCGACGCGCACGACGCGGAGTGATTCCCCGGTCATCCTGCGCGAATCGGCCCGGTCATCCTGCGCGAATCGGCCCGGTCATCCTGCGCGAGGAACGAGTCGCAGGATCCCGAACCCCCTCCCGCGCGGGAGAATAGGGGGATGAGCGAGGTCCGAGATACGGTGCGGCGTCCCGTCGACGTCGAGATCGAGATCTCCCGGTCCCGCTTCCTCACCCGTCTGGAGCGCGTCGCCGACGAGGATTCGGCGCGCGAGGTCATCGCTGCGGCGCGCGCCGCCCATCCGAAGGCGCGGCACCACTGCAGCGCGTTCGTGCTCGGCTACGACGGCCGCACGCGGCGTTCGAACGACGACGGCGAACCGAGCGGCACCGCCGGAGCACCCATGCTCGACGCGCTGGTCTCGGCCGGGCTGAGCGACGTGGTCGCGGTGGTCACCCGCTATTTCGGGGGCGTGCTGCTCGGCGCGGGAGGCCTGACCCGCGCCTACCGGGCGGCGGTCGCCGAGGCCGTGGCCGCGGCCGAGCGGCTGCCCCGCGCGGTGCGCCTCCCGGTCGAGGTGGAGGCGGGCTACGATCTCGCGCCGCAGCTCGAGGCGGAGGCACGGCGCCTGGGGATCGCGCTCGGCGAGGCGGGCTACGGTGAACGGGTGCTGCTGCGCCTGCTGCCCGCGGAGGATCAGCTGCCGGCACTGCGCGCGGCGGTCGCCGAGCTGAGTTCGGGCGCGCTCGAGCCGGTGCTCGGCGAGCCGCTCGTCGTCGATCTGCCGCGGTGATCGCGCGCTGTTCCGGCCGCCGTGCCCGGGCTCGCCGCACCTCCGGGGGACCATGCGCACGGTACCGCGGTGCGATGCGCCGCACAGCGACGCTGCATAGGCTGAGTACGAACACCGATCGACCCGGAGCCGCATGACCTTCCCACCCCAGCCCGTCCCGCAGGACCCGCCGCCCGCGCGGCCGGCTGCGGATCCGCGGGCCGCCGCTTCCGAGCTGAAGCTGCCGCGCGAACCGGGCGTGATCCGCCGCTGGCTCGCGGCGCACCCGCTCGCGGTCGACATCTTCATCGCGGGCAGCTACCTGTTCGGCAACGGCAGCCTGGCGCTGCTCGGCTGGATCTCGTCGCTCGCCGGGACGCCCGTGCTGCCGCACGAGCCGCCGCTCGTCGCACTCGTGGTGCTGCTGTCGCTCGTGCGTACCGTGGTCGTGTGCGCGGCGCTGATCCTGCGGCGCCGCTACCCGCTGCTCGGCACCATCGCGGTCGCCCTCTGCTGCTTCGGCGACAATACCGTATTGCTCGCGGGGAATGTGGTCGCGCTCATGTTCCTGCTGTACGCGGTGCCGGTCTACCGCAGCGTGCGCGCCGGCTGGGTCGCGTACGGGATCGCGCTGCTGCCGACCGCGCTGCCGATGCTCATCTCGGGCACGATCAACCGCGAGTCCGATACCGTCGCCGGGTTCCTGATCGTCTCGCTCGGGATCCTCGCCGTGCTCATGCTCGGCATCAATCTGGGCAACCGGCGCCGCTACCTGCGCGCCATCATCGATCGGGCGCACCAGCTCGCGCGGGAGCGTGATCAGCTCGCGCGGCTCGCGGTGGCCGAGGAGCGCTCGCGGATCGCCCGGGACATGCACGACATCGTGGCGCATTCCGTTTCGGTGATGATCGCGCTCTCGGAGGGCGCGGCCCGCGCGGCCGAGGTCGCTCCGGAGGCGGCGAGCGACGCCATGCGCCGCAGCGCGGAGACCGGGCGCACGGCGCTCGGCGAGATGCGCCGACTGCTCGGCGCGCTGCAGGAGGGCGACGACGGGCCCGCGGCGCGCGCGCCGCAGCCGGGCGTCGCCGAGATCCCCGAGCTCGTGCAGAGCTTCCGGGATGCCGGGCTCACCGTGCGGCTATCCGAGAAGGGCACGCCGTCGGGGGATCGCGGCCAGGAGGTCGCGGTCTACCGCGTGGTGCAGGAGAGCCTCACGAACGCATTGCGGCACGCCGGGGGCGCGTCAGTCGACGTGACCCTCGTGCACGACCGGGTCGCGACGACGGCCGAAGTGCGCAACGGTCCGCGGCTGTCGGGCAACGCAGCCCCGGATCCGGGCCTCGGCGGCGTCGGCAGCGGGCGCGGTCTGCGCGGGATCGCCGAGCGCGTCCGGGTGTTCGGCGGGGAGTTCTCGGCGGGCCCCGCCGAGGGCGGGGGCTGGGTCGTGTGCGCCGTGGTGCCCGCGGGACTCGGCCAGCACACCGCTCCGCTCGTGATCCAGCAGCCGGGGACGACGCAGCCGCTCGACCGGGATACGGTTGAGGGGAACGAAGGGAGCGCTCCGTGAGCGATGAGATCCGGATCCTGCTGGTCGACGACCAGGAGCTGATCCGCACGGGCTTCCGGCTGGTGCTGCTCGCCGAGCCCGAGATGACGGTGGTCGGCGAGGCCGGCGACGGGCGGGCGGCGCTCGCCGAGCTGCGAGCCTCGGGCGGCGCCTGCGATGTCGTGCTCATGGACGTGCGCATGGCGGGCATGGACGGCATCGAGGCGACCGCCGCGATCGTGCGGGAGTTCCCGAGCGTGCGCGTGCTGGTGCTCACGACCTTCGACCTCGACGAATATGCCGCGGCGGCGATACGCGCGGGGGCGAGCGGGTTCCTCCTCAAGGACGCGCGCCCGACCGAGCTCGCCGACGCGATCCGCCGGGTGCACTCGGGCGACGCCGTGATGGCTCCGGGCGTGACCAAGCGGCTGCTCGAGCGCATGTCGAACGACGCTGCGGCGGATCCCTGGGGCGGGTCCTCGGGCGTCGGTGCCGCGGCGGGCGCTCCGGGCGCGCCAGCGGTGCGCACCGATGCGCTCGACGTGCTCACCGAGCGCGAGCGCGAGGTGTTCGCGCTGATCGCCGAGGGACGCAACAACGCCGAGATCGGCAGGGCGCTGTTCCTGTCGGAGTCGACGGTCAAGACCCACGTCGGGCGGATCCTCGCGAAGCTCGAACTGCGCGACCGGGTGCACGCGGTGATCCTCGCGAAGGATCTCGGCGTCTGAGTCGCTGGGCCGCGCGTCGGCCCGGTCGCAGGGGGTTCTCCCGGCGACGATGTCGGTGCCCCGCGATAGCCTGATGGGCATGGAGTTCTGGGACGAGATCGTGGGTCAGCCGGCCGCCGTGGGCGTGCTCGAGCGCGCCGCGGCTCCCGAGGTCGTCCCGGCGCACGCTTGGCTGATCACGGGCCCGCCCGGTTCGGGCCGATCCAACCTCGCGCTGCGCTTCGCCGCGGCGCTCATCGCGCGCGACCCGGCCGACCGCGATCACGTCTACGCGCAGGTCGCGGCTCGCACCCACCCCGACGTGGCGGTGCTGTCGACCGAGCGGGTCATCATCCCCATCGAAGACGTGCGCAAGCTGATCCCCACCGCCTACTACTCGCCCAGCGAGGGCCGGTTCCGGGTCATCGTCATCGAGGACGCCGATCGCATGAGCGAGCACGCCTCCAACGTGCTGCTCAAGGCGCTGGAGGAACCGCCGGAGCGCACCGTGTGGGTGCTCTGCGCCCCCAGCGAGGCCGACCTGCTGCCCACCATCCGGTCCCGGGCGCGTTCGCTGCGCCTCGTCACCCCGCAGCCCGAGCAGGTGGCGCACATGCTGCAGGCCCGCGACGGGATCCCGTTCGAGGCGGCGGAGCGCGCGGCGCGGCTCGCGCAGAGCCACATCGGCATGGCACGGCGCCTGGCCACCGACGCCGAGGCGCTCGCGCGACGCACCAGCACCATCGAACTCGCGCTCGGCGTGTCCACGCTCGGCGAGGGCATGGGCGCGGCCGGCGCGCTGCTCAAGGTCGCCGACGCCGACGCCAAGGCGCTCACCGAGTCGCTCGACGAGCGCGAGCGCGAGGAGGCGCTGCGCAACCTCGGTGTGGCGCCCGGCGCCGCGGTGCCGCCGCAGCTGCGCGCGCAGGTGCGCGCCCTCGAAGAAGACCAGAAGCGCCGGGCCACGCGCGGTCTCCGCGACGGGATCGACCGCATCCTCACCGATCTGCTCTCGCTCTACCGCGACGTGCTGCTCGCCGGCATGGGGTCGGGCAGCGACCTCATCAACGCCGAGCACGCGCCCGCCATCGCCGAGCTCGCCGAGCGCTGGTCCGTCGCCCGCACGCTCGGCGTCGTCGCCGGCATCGAGCAGGCACGCGACCGCCTGGCCCGCGGCGTCACGCCCGGCCTCGTGCTCGAGGCGCTGTTCGCGCGCATCGCCGTCGACATCGAGGGGCTGCGATGAGGGGCGGGGGCGCGCGGCGCGCGCTGACCGGCCTGCTCGCCGCCGCGTGCGCGATCGCGCTCGCGGGCTGCTCGCTGCTGCCCGGTCTGGGTGCGCAGGCGCAGCCCGAGCAGAGTTCGGGCAGCCTGCCGCTGCCCGCGAAGCCGGCCGGCACCGTCGAGGGTTTCGGGTCGCAGCAGCCGAAGTGGCAGAGCTGCGGCAAGGCGCTCGAGTGCGCCGACGTGTACGCTCCGCTCGACTGGGCGCAGCCCGAGGGCGAACGCATCACGCTGCGGCTCATCAAACACCGGGCCACGGGCTCCGACCGCCTCGGCACCCTTTTCATGAACCCGGGCGGCCCGGGCGCATCGGGTGTCGGTCAGGTCACGGGCAACCTGCAGGGATCCACTTCCGCGGCGCTGCGGTCGCAGTACGACATCGTGAGCTGGGACCCGCGGGGCGTCAGCGCCTCCTCGCCCGTGCGCTGCCTCACCGACCGCGAGACCGACGAGCGGCTGTACGGCCTCGATCCCGAGGCCGACCTGCCCGAGGGCAGCGACGAGTGGATCGCGGCCGCGAACGCCGAGGTGCGCAAGTACGGCGAGGCCTGCCAGAAGCGCACCGGCGCCCTGCTCGGCCACGTCGACACGGGATCCACCGTTCAAGACCTCGACATGCTGCGCGCCATCGTCGGCGACCCGAAGCTCAACTACCTCGGCTACTCGTACGGCACCTACATCGGCGCCCGCTACGCCGACCGCTACCCCGCGAAGGTGGGTCGCCTGGTGCTCGACGGCGCCATGGACCCGACCGCGAGCCTCTCCGAGGTGGTGTACGCGCAGACCCTCGGCTTCGAGTCGGCGCTGCGCGCCTACGTCGCCGACTGCATCGGCACGAGCGGCTGCCCGTTCACCGGCAGCGTCGACGCGGGCATGCGCCAGATCGGACGGGTGCTGCAGCAGGTCGACCAGAAACCGCTCAAGGGGGCCGACGGGCGCTGGGTCACGGTCGGCACGCTCATCACGGCGATCATCACGCCGCTGTACTCGCAGGACTCCTGGCCCTACCTGACCGACCTGTTCACGCAGGTGCCGAAGGGTGACGCGACGGTCGCGCTGCAGCTCGCCGACTTCTACAACGACCGCGTCGACGGCAAGTACCAGAGCAACTCGTCCGACGCGTTCTCGGCGATCAACTGCCTCGACTACCCGCGCGATCAGGACGCGGCGACCATGCGTCGCGAGGCGGCGGAGCTCGCCGCCGCCGCGCCCACCATGGGCAAGTACCAGGGCTACAGCGGGGTCTCGTGCGGCGGCTGGCCGATCGAACCCGTCGGCGATCGCAGCGCGGTGCGCGCCGCGGGGGCCGCGCCCATCATGGTCGTCGGCACCACGGGCGATCCGGCGACGCCCTATCGCTGGGCGCAGTCGCTCGCGAAACAGCTTGAGAGCGGCACGCTCGTCACGTTCACGGGCGAGGGGCACACGGCCTACGGCACGGGCAACGCGTGCGTCACGCGCACGGTCGACGACTACCTGCTGCGCGGCAGGGTGCCGTCCGCAGACCCGCAGTGCTCCTGAGAGCGCTGGGTGATGCTGGGCGCTGAGGGCGCTGAGGGCTGGGTGGTGGATGCTGAGTGTTGCCGTGCGGTGGTGAGTGCTGGGTTCCTTGCGGCGCTGGGTGCGGCTGGGCGCCGCTGAGTGGCGCTGAGCGGGGCTGCGTTGAGTGCTGCCGTGCGGTGTTGAGGGCTGGGCGGTGGACTCCGGGCTGCGGGTTCGCGCGGCGCTGAGCTCTCGGGGCTGGGTGTTGGGTGCCGCCGTTCGGTGCTGAGCTCTCGGGGCTGGGTGTTGGGTGCCGCCGTTCGGTGCTGAGCTCTACGCTCCTGTCCGTGGGTCGCGTGCGAGTCTGAGTGCGTTCGGCGCTGAGCGTCGGAGCCGGGGGCTTCGCCCGACGCTGGGCTGCACCCGATCCCTCCCTCGTTTCTTCTCCTTCCTTCTTTCTCTGGTGCTGCGTTCGCGCCTGCACCTCCTTCGAGTGGCACCAAACCACGGTTATCCATGCCGGATAGGCTCGCTTTGGCGCCACTCGATGACCTGCGTGTGCGCAAACGCGCGCTTCGGAGGTCCGCGCTGTGCGGGACCGGACCCTGAGGAGTCCGCGAAGGCTCCTCGACCTCGGGAAGTCGGGCCTGCCCGCCCTGCCTCACTCCGCGACCGGGCCCGAACCTGCGCCTCCGCCTGAACCCGCGCGAAGGCGAGGCGAACCCGCCTGATGGCTCCATCGAGAGGTCCCAAATCACCCTTTCCTAGCCCGGAAAAGGATGATTTGGGACCTCTCGATGAGCACGCAGGGTCGAAAAGGCGCGACGGCGCCCCGCTCGCTCGCCGTGCCCTGCGGGCTCTCCCCACCGCATTCGTCGGGCTCGCCTCTCCCGTGCAGTTGGTATCGGCGCCCCGCCCCGTGATAAGATCTTCGACTGTGTGCTGAGCCAGTCTCGGCCCACGCCGCCTTAGCTCAGGGGTAGAGCAGTTCCCTCGTAAAGAACAGGTCGTCGGTTCAAATCCGACAGGCGGCTCTCATCGGCCCCGGCAGTCTCAGCTGCCGGGGCTTCGTCGTTGATGCCATCGGTCAGCCATTCGAGCGTCTGGCCGGTGACATGCGCCCAGCGGACGAACTGGGTTACCTGGGGCTCGCTGAGTCCGGTCTCCCAGTTCGAGACGGTCGAGCGCCCGACGCCGAGCATTCGCGCAATGCCAACTTGATCGAGCCCTGCGAGAGTGCGTGCCGCCCGGAGGCGCCGCCCTAGCGCTGTCTGAGTCATCGTCATGGGGTCAGACTACCGGCTCAGTGTCGGATTTACGACACGCCGCGTTCAATGTCGGATATCCGACACGTGTGGAGGTTGCCTTGCGTGCATGACAGTTCCGAATATCCGACATGAGGTCGGTTCCCTGTGAGCATCGAGGCTATGGCGCTCGCGCTCAACCACTCAGCAGCCACGGGCACGGCCAAGATCGTGCTGCTCGGGATCGCCTCGCACGAGGGCGAGCTAGGCGCGTTCCCCGCCGTCGAGCGCCTGGCGCGCTACGCCAACGTCGCCCCCGACAACGCCCGCAAGGCGATCCGCAAGCTCGAAGAACTCGGCGAGCTGGAGACCATCAGGAACGGCGGGCTCCAGCTCGGTAAGCCCGAGCACACCCGTACGAACATGTACCGGGTCACGATCACCTGCCCCGACTGGTGCGACCGCAGCTCGCAGCACCGGGACACCCGACAGGCCAAATCCGGCCCCTCGCAATCGTCTGCCCCTCGCAATCGTCGGACCGACGCTAGCGATGCCCCCGGCCCCTCGCTAGCGTCGGGCGAACCTCAAGATAACTATCTACCTAACCAAGGTGTATCTCAGGTCGCGGCAGTAAGCGCGAGCGCACGCGAGGGATTCAACCCCCGGAAAGCCGTAGCGAGGACCGCCGCCGCGATGCGCCCCGGATCGAGCTGGCCCGCCCCGGCACCGAAGCTGCCCCGCCTCGCCGACCTCCCGAACGAGCAGCCGCCCCGAGCCCGCACCGAAGCCGAAGCCCGGATCGCAGCGCAAGCCGCGCAGCTCCCGTGCCCACGCGGCAACCGGCTCCATCCGACGCACTGGCTCCCAGGCGTCATGGTCGAGTGCTGCAACCCCGGATGCGGACTCACGATCCCGCAGCTCGCCGCCCTCGTCCGAGAGGCCAGCGCATGAACGACCAGCAACCCAACGTCACCCCCGAACGCATCCTGCTCGTGCTCGCAGGCGTCGCACTCGGACTCTCCATCGCAGCCGTGCTGCTCGCCACCATCGGAGGAATCTCATGACCGCCACCATCCGCGCCCTCGTCCGCCGCAACGGGAACCCTCGCGCGCTCGCCCGCCTGCACTCGCAGCGCTGGTACGCGCTCGCGTGGATCGAAGACCCCGAAGAGCCCGACCGGACCTCGCTCACCCGCATCGCCTACGGGGCCTCATGGCCCGAAGCGATGCAGCAGGCCCAGGTGCTCCGCACCGAACTGCACGACCGGCTGATGGACGAGGTTCACGCCTCGCGCGCATCCCGCCGCACCGAGCGCACCGCCCAGCTCGAAACCGAACAGCAGCCCGTGCCCACCGTCATGTGCGCCTGGTGCTTCCAGCTCGGCCACGTCCTCGCCAACTGCCCCGGCTGGCGCACCGCGGTGGAGGTCACCCGATGAGCGCGTTCACGACCTACAGCGCCCGCACCGAGTTCGACACCGCGACGCGCCGCCGCACCGACGCCGCGATGCTCACCGAGATCCAGGATCGCTTCGGCGACGAGACGCCCGTCTCCGGCGACATGCTCGCGGTCCTCGCCCGTAGCACGCAACCCACGGCCCGAGTCCGTGAGCGGCGACTGAGGCGCGTGCGCCTGATCGAGAAGAGCGAAGGGTGCATCGGATGACCGGCCTCACCACCACGATCCCGCTCGTGCTCGGTATCGTCGGCCTGCTGCTCGGCATCTACCTCGACGGACGGCGACGATGAGCGGCGCACACCACACGCCCGAGTGGCACCGAGCCAGGCGCACCGTGGCCCGCATCATCACCGCCACGCTGGCGTCGGGCGGCTCGGTGCCGTGCGTGAACTGTGGCCGCCCGGTCGTGCTCGGCCAGCGGTGGGACGTGGGACACATCGTGGACGCCAGCGCGGGCGGCGGCGTCGAGCTGTCCAATCTCGGCGGCGCGCACCGCTCGTGCAACCGCAAGGACGGCGGGCGACTCGGCGCGGCCAAGACCAACCGCGCATCGCCCCGGGCACGGAGGCTGCCGACATGGATCAAGTGACCCCGGACCCGAACACCGAGGCGCTGGCCCGCATCCTCGCCGCGGGTGTGGACCTCGACCGCCTCGCACACCTCGCGTCGTTGCTCGCGCCGACCACGATCGAACCGCTGATCGAGGTCGATCGAGTCGAGAAACCGAGTTCTTTGAATCGCGCGACCGCATCCCCCGCCAAGGCTCACCAAGGCGCTTTTCCCCCCGATCACGCCGGGGAATTTCTGATGGGCGAAGCCGAATGGATCACGCACCGTGACAAGGTGCTCCCCGCCACGAAGCTGTCGAACCTCGCGACCACCGAGCAGTCGAGGCGCGAGTTCCTGGAGGGCGCGCGGCTCCTACGCTTCGACGGCGAGCGAGCGATCGGCGGCCGCCGACCGCAGCCGCAGCAGCTCCTGATATCGGACGTGCTGACCGCTGGGCATCAACGGAACGTGCTGCTCATCCCTCGACGCTCTTCGAAGTCCACCTCCGTCAACGCGATCGCGACCGGTCGCGCCGCCTACCGCGAGGACTACCGTGTGGGCATCCTGACGCTGACCTCCGGCAAGGCCGGACGCAAGCGCTTCCTGAAGGACGTGGCGACACCGATCGAAGCGCTCTACCGCGACAAGCGCACGCGCCCCGTCAAGGTCTCACGCATCGCGGGCATGGAGGGTGTGAGCTTCCCGGACGGCGGCGGCTCGGTGGACTGGCTGAGCTCCCTGGATGACGTGCGCGGCGAGGCGTTCGACCTGTTCATCCTGGACGAGTCCGGCGAGCCCAACGACCCGGAGTACATCGCCGAGGTACGCGCGGCCGTGCTCCCCACCCTCGATACCAGGCCCGGCGCTCAGGTCGTGTCCATCGGAACAGCCGGCCGATTCCGCAGCGGGAACATGCTCTGGGACGCACTGGAGACCTGCCGCTCGGGCGTCGGTGGGATCGCAGCGTGGAACTTCCCCGAGGAAGTGACCGAAGCCGAGCTGTCCGACTGGGAGCCGACCGAGGACAACCCCGAGGGCCGCGCTCGTGAGCTGATCGAGCTGCACCACCCCGGCGTCGGCACGCTGACCACGCTCGCGTCGATCAAGGAGAACTTTGACGAGTTCCCGCGTGAGAAGTTCGCCCGCGAGTACGGCAACATCTTCGGCACCATCGGCGAGGCAGCGGGACTGCTCGACCCGATCAAGTGGGCCGACGGCGGCACCGGTGCTGACCTCCCGACGCCGCCAGAGGACTTCGAGCTGGCGATCGCGGTACACCCGGACCTCACCTGCGGGGCGCTGGTCGCGGCCTGGCGCGACGAGGACGCCCACGCGGTGATTCTGCTACTGGAGCACCGCCGCGGTGTCGCCTGGGTCAAGAAGGTTGGCCCTGTCTACGCCAAGAAGTTCAGCCGCTCGATCACCTTCGATAGCGGCTCGCCCACCATGGCCCGATTCGCCGTCGAGTGGGAACGCCTGCGCCCCCGCCCGCGCCTCCGACCGTACGGCTTCATGGACGTCAAGAAGGCGGCGGGTCTGCTCGTGGACGAGGTGCAGCCGAAGGACAAGCCCACCAACGTCCGGCACTACCGCCAGCCCGAGCTGGACACCGCCGCCAAGAAGGTCGTGAAGCGCAAAGCCGGTGTGAACGGCTGGGCTCTCGGCCGCGATCCCAAGAAGCCCGAAGACGACATCACAGCCATTGAGGCGGCCGCGCTCGCGCTGCTCGCCTACGACGAAGCCAAGCCGAAGGCCCAGCGCCTCCGCGGAAAGGTCGCATCATGACCGTCAAGCTCGACAACGACCGCACGATTTCCGTCGTGATTACCTGCACCGAATGCCCCTGGTGGTCCGCAATCCGGCTGTCCATGGACGAGGCCCACACCTGCGCAGTCGGTCACGAGAAGGCCGCGCACCCTGGCGAAGAGCAAGCCTGGGAGGCCGCCCGCCGTTGGCGACGCCGACAGCGCACGGGCCGCCCCTGATTCGCGGAATGTCCCACCCCCTCACCGATCGTGAGGGGGTGGGACTTTTCACTTTCTTCCGCCGCTCGCACGAGCTGGCTACGCACGTCGCACCGGCCGCTGTCGGCCTCGTGACTCCATACGAGTCCGCGATCATGGCGCGGATCGCATGGGCCGAGCACTTCGAGGGCGCGACCGGCGAGGTGAACCGCAACGGTGCGATGCGCATTCCCGCGATCGCCAAGGGTCGCAACGTGCTCGTTGGCGTCGGCGCGGGCCTCCAGCTTGTCGAGCTGGAGGGCGAGAACCGCGTAGATCAGCCGTGGCTCTACCGCACCGCCGGGGACGTGTCCCCGTGGCACCGCATGGCGTGGACGATCGATGACCTGATCCACTACGGCTGGGCTTGCTGGGCGGTCGAACGCGACGCCAGCGGTCAGATCACCGACGCCGCCCGCATCCCGTTCCAGGCCTGGGAGGTCAATCAGACCACCGGCACCGTGACCGTGAACGGCCGGGAGGCTGCCGCGTCCGAAGTCATCCTGATCCCCGGCAGCTTCGAGGGGATTCTGGAGGCCGGGGCCGATACGATCCGCGGCGCTCACGCCGTCCAGAACGCTTGGGTGGGCCGTGCGCAATCCCCGATCCCGCTTGTTGAGCTGCACCAGCTCACCGACGACGAGCTGGACGACGACGAGATTGACGACATGGTGGACAGCTGGGCCGCCGCTCGCACTTCCCCGACCGGCTCGGTGGGCTTCACTGATCAGCGCGTCGAGGTCCGCGTGCACGGAAGCGTTGCGACGGACCTGTACGAGCAGGGCCGCAACGCGATCGTGCTGGACGTGGCCCGCCTGCTCGGCCTCCCGGCCGCGCTGCTCGACGGGTCCATGTCGTCGGCCTCGCTCACCTACTCGACGCAGGAGGGCCATCGGAACGAGTTCCTCGACTACACCCTCCCGATGTGGCTCGACCCAATCGAAGCGCGCCTGTCCATGGACGACGTGTGCGCGCCTGGCCGCCGCATCCGCTTCGACCGCTCCCGCCTCACCGACACCACCTCACCCGCAATCACCGACCCCGTGGAGGACTGATCCATGACCACCGCCCTGTTTGCCGACCAGGAGAAGCGCACCGTGCGCGGTCTCCTGCTCCCGTTCGGGGAGCTGTCGAGCCCGTCGAAGTCGAACACCGATCCCATCATGTTCAGCGCCGGTACGGTCACGCTCCCGACCGATCCCGCCGCGATCACGCTGAACAACGAGCACAGCCAGTTCGCACCGCTCGGCCGAGCGACCGAGGTAGTCGAGACGGCGGCCGGGATCGAGGCGGAGTTCTCGATCTTTCAGACCCCCGAGGGCGACGACTTCCTCACCCGTGCACTCGACGCGAAGGACGAGGCCAAGCCGAAGCTCTCGGCCGAGGTGAAGGGGCTGGCCCGCCGCGGTGCGAACGCGGTGCGCGCCACCCTCACCGGAGCTGCCGCAACCGTCCGCGGAGCGTTCCAGTCGGCCGCGGTGTTCTCCTCCGTGGACGACGCCGTGGAGGTGCTCGATGAGGTGGAGCCCGACCCCGCCGACGCCGCCGCCCTCGCGGCCACCGTCACCGCAGCCGTGCTCGACGCGCTCAAAGCCGCCGAGCCCACCGACCCCGCACCGACCCCCGATCAGAAGGACCAGACTATGACCGCATCCGCCAAGGTTCCCACCGGCCTCCAGGCCCCCGCCGCCTCGACCGACGGCACGACCGCCACCGGCCTGTTCGCCGCGATCGCGAACACCCGCCGATCCGGCGACCGCTCCGCGCTCGACGCCTACCTGGGCGGCGAGGACGCGATGTTCGCCCTCGCCTCGATCCAGGCCTCCGGCCCGAGCGGCGCGACAATCGCGAAGGATATCGCGGAGCCCGCGTACATCGGCCAGCTCTGGGCCCGCCGCGCCTACGTGCGCCGGTTCTGGGACCTCTGCAACACCGCCCCGCTGACCAGCTACACGATCAACGGGTGGCGCTTCGTGGAGGGCAAGGAGCCCACCGTCGCCGCGTACTCGGGCAACAACGCCGAGATCCCGTCGAACACCGTCGATACCGAGCCCGTGAGCCAGGACGCGCGCCGCATCGCGGGCGGCCACCGGATCGACCGCCGCTACACCGACTTCAGCGACCAGGGATTCTGGCAGGCCTACTTCGACGCCATGACCGAGAGCTACGCCCGAGTATCCGACCTCGACGCGCTCTCGACCATGGTCGCCGCCGCCACCGCTGTCACGCCGGGCACGGTCCCCGCAGGCGTCGCCGCGGGCCTCGCCGCGATCGTGGACGGCGCGCTCGGCGTGATCGCGACCGAGAACACGCCCACGTTCTCGGTCGTCTCGCCCGAGCTGTGGCGCGACATCGTGCTCACCGGCAAGGACGAGGTGCTCGGCTACCTCTCCGCTGGCTTCGGCCTGGAGGAGGGCACGACGGCCGGATTCCGCATCCTGCCTGGCCCGGTGGGCCCCGGCAAGGTTCTCACCGGCGCGAAGGAGGCCAGGACGATGTACGAGCTGCCCGGCTCCCCGATCCGCGTCGAGGGCCTCGTGCCGTCCAACGGCGCGATCGACCCCGCGCTCTACGGCTACATCGGGGACGTGACGCACAACGCCAAGGCCCTGTCCCTCGTGACCGTCGCGGCCGGTGCCTGATGAGCCGTTGGCACGACGCCGACTCGGCCAGCAACGCGTGGGCCGATGCGCCGGACGACGACGAGCAGCTTGACGAGCTGCTCGCCGTCGCCCGCGGCCAGGTCGTCCGCTACGCGCCCCAGAAGGCTGCAGACCCGACGATCGCGGAGGAATCCGACGATGTGCCCGCCGCGTACCGCGTCGCGCAGCTCAGGCAGGCCCAGAACATCTGGGCCGCCTCGACTGTCGATCCCACAGGTGGCATCGGTGACGGAGCGGATTTCGTGCTCCGCCCGCATCCGCTCGACTGGCACGTAAAGCAACTCATCCGCCCGAAGGGAGGGAAGCCTCGTGCCCGGTAACGTCCGCGACTACCTGCTGAACAATCTCGCGCTCCCGGACGACTGGAAGCGTGTCGACGAACAGCGCATCCCGCAGATCATCGAGCGTCCCACCGTGATCGTGAAGCACGACCGGTTCGAGAAGCTGCCCGAGGCCCCGATCGGTGCCCTGCGCAACGTCGTCGTCCTCGCGGTGTTCATTCCGAATCAGGATCTCGCGAAGGCAGAAGCGGCCATGGACGATGCCATGGCCGAGCTGCTGACCGCGCTCGACGGCCACGAAGCCATCAACTGGAGCGAGGCGCAAAAGGTCGTCACTCCGAACGGCCTCTACCCCGGCTGGGAGCTGTCCCTGTCCGTCATATCCACCCCCGAACCGAAGGAATAACCCATGCCCAAGATCGCCGTCAATCCGTTCATGATGGTGAACTGCCTGTTCACCGTCGGCGCTGACGACTACGAGGCGCACGTCGCCAAAGTCGAATTCGTTCCGACCTCGACTAGCGCGACGTTCAAGGGGCTCGATCCCTCCGCCTCGTTCACGTTCTCCGGCGCACCGACCTGGGCCGCCAACATCGACTACGCCCAGGACTGGAGCAACCCCAAGAGCCTAAGCAACTACCTGATGCAGCACGCAGGCGAGCAGATCGAGGTGATCTTCGAACCCGTCAAGGGTGGACGCTCGATCACCGCCACGCTCTCCATTCAGCCTGGCGCGATCGGTGGCGCGGTCGATGCCGTGGCAACTGCAAGCGTCTCGCTCGGTTCGACCACTCCCGTCCTGGAACCGATCACCCCGTAACCATGGCTGCCGGGTCCATTTCCCTCCTGATCGACTCCCCGCTGACGACGCTCATGCACGCCATGCGGGGTCTCGATCGGGACGTGCGTACGCAGATCGGCCGCCACACCAAGGCAGCCGCTCAGCCGATCTGGGCCGAGACCACGCGCGCGAACGTCACCACCAGGATGCAAACCCGGCTCGCCGACTCCGCCCGCGCCGGAGTGACCACGCGAAACGTGTTCCTCCGCGCGGGCGGCGTCGGCCGCATCGGCTCGACCCCGCTCAGCAGCCTGGCGACCGCGATCGAGTTCGGCGCACACCCGGACACACGAGTGGCCTCCCGGTCCCGCAAGGGCACCGCCTATACCCGCCGCATGGGCGGCGGGTTCCGGCTCCCACGCTCGCGCGGATACGTGGCCTACCCGGCCGCTTCCGAGTCCATCCCCCGCATCGCGTCGCTCTGGGTCCAGACCGCAGTGCGCACCATCCACGAGACCGTCGAGAAAGTGAGCTGACCCCGTGGCTGCCCCCATCGAAATTGGCATCGCGTCCGAAACCAAAGCGTTCGCCAAGGGTATCGACTCCGGCGTGATAAACCCTCTCAAAGACGCCGACAAGGAGCTGACCAAGCTCGGTCGCGCAGGCGACAAAGCAGGCGACGAGCTGGATGACGCAATGCGCAATGCGCAGCGCGCGACCGAGCGCACCAAAGATCAGATTGAGGACCTGGCGCGCGAGACCGAGCAGGCGAGCGATCGAGCACGCCGCATGGACAGCGGGTTCAAGGAGGGTATGTCGGGCGCAGGCGAGGCCACCGCCGAGTTCAAAGACGAAGCGATGGCCAACCTGTCCGAGACGGTATCGAGCTTCCGGGGCGATGCCGAGGATATTGCGCAGATCGCGCAGGACACTCTGGGCGGCGTCATCGGCAATCTCGGCCCCATGGGCATGCTCGCGGGCACCGCGGGCGCAGCCGGGATCGGTCTCATCATGGGCGCGATCGAGCAAGCCAAGGAGAAGGAAGCCGAGTTTCGGGCGCAAGTCGGCGAGCTAGCCGATGCCCTGATCGAGGCAGGTAAGGGCGGTGCGCTCGGCATCGACCAGATCGCCAGTCGCCTCCGCGAGCTGGCGACCGAAACCGAAGAGGGGGCCATGTCGCTGACCACGCTCCGCAAGGACGCCCGCGGTGCGGTCACCAGCTACAAGGATCTGGCTCAGGCCATGGCCGGAAACGTCGAGGGAATCGACAAGATCATTGAGGCGCAGGAAAAGCAGGTCAAGGGCGAACGCGACCTGAACCGCGCTGTCGGCGGACGCACCCGCATCGCGTCCGCAAACGACGAAGCCGACGCCCACCAGCGCATCGTCGACAAGCTCAAAGACACCCGCGACGCGGTGCAGGAGGCCGCCGACGCGGAGCGAGCCTGGAACGAGGCAGGAGGCCCCGCGCTCGAAGCACGGGCCGAGCAGATCGACGCGCTCCAGGGCGAGCTCGACGGGGCGATCGGATCGTGGTCTGACTACTACAACGCAGAAACCGGGGCTACCAACCCCGAAAAGTACATCGCGGCAATGCAGGAGCGGATCAACGCCACCAGCAATTTCTCGACCAACGTCGCGGCCCTCGCCGAAGCCACCGGCCTGAGCTTCGAGGAGGCGCAAGCCGTCCTCGACCAGGGCGTGGACTTCGCGCCGATGTTGCAGGCGATCATGAACGGCGGCCCCGAGCTGCAGGAGAAGTTCGCTACGCAGGTCAAGGCCGCCGTAGGGGGCGGACAGGACATCGTGAACGGCACGCCATTGTCCGCGACGGTGAAGGCCGACGCCGACACCGCCCCTGCCGAAGGCAAGCTTGCATCGACCACCGGACAGGAGCGCACGGCGACGATCGGGGCCAAGGGCGACACCGGGAAGGCGGACGCCGATCTGAACAAGGTCGCGTCGGCGAAGCGGACAGCGGTCATCAACGCGCAAGCCAAGACCGGCGACGCGAGCCGGGCGCTCGGGAACGTCGCACGGGCGCGCGTCGCACCCGTCACCGCGCGCGCCTACACAGGCGCGGCCGAGGCCGCCCTGAACAGCTTTATCAACCGGCAACGCACCATCGTCGTCACCGTCGATGCACGGGACCGAGAAGGGAAGCCCGTCAGATGACCACCATCACATCGCCGCACGGCACGACAACGCCGGAGCTGGTCACCGAGTACGAGACCAGCCGGGCGGGGCGCACCCTCACGCACGACCTCATGAACGGCGGCGTCGCCGTCGTACATCGTCCGACCGGGCTCCGCGCCCTCACCCTCGTCATGTTCTACGGCGCGGACGAGGCCGACGCCGCCGCGTGCGAGACGCTGCACGCCAAGGGCGGCCTGCTGACCCTCACCGAGCCCACCCGTCCCACCGTGTCCATGACCTATGTCGTCACCGGTGCGATTCGCCGTCAGCTCGATACCGAGTTCGGCGTGTGGAACGTGACCGCCGAAATCCAGGAGGTGGCCTAATGGCCCGGGGAACCACGCATGTTGTCGAGCTGCTCGACCTGACCACCGGCAAGCGCCTGACCGAAGTGCTCCAGCTCCAACTCTCCGCTGACACCGGATGGGCGCCGCGCTGGTCCGCGACGGCCACCGTGGTCGATACCCCGGTGCTCGGAGGCGCGACGCCGCCCCGGTTCGTCGGTCTGCGCTGGACCCGCCACGAGGGAGCAGCGGTCCCGCTCTCGGAGTGGACGGCCCTGCTCGGCGGTGCCGCGCTCTCGGCATGGACCGGGCTCGGCCTGCTCTCGCCCCGAGCGGTCACGTCCGCTGTCGGCGGCGACTCGACCGCGGGCACGCCCGAGGTCACAGAGCTGGAGCTGATGGTGCGCACCATCGACCGCGACCTGCTGGACGGCACCGCGACGCTCTCGCTCACGTCCTGCGAGATGGAGCTGCAAGACCTACTGAGCATCGTGCTCCCGTCTCGCACGGTGAACTACACGACCGTGGTCCCGCTCGTGGCCGACGTGCTCGCGCGAGCCGTCCCCGGCGCGGCCCTGGTCGAGACCCCCACCGACAAGGCGCTGCCGACCACGCCGACCATCATCGAGGCGGGCATGTCTGCCTGGGACGTGATCGAGCCCGGCCTCGACGCCGCCGAGATGCTGCTCTACGCCGACACTCGCCGCGAGTATCACCTTGTGCGGCGCAGGCGTGGCACGATCCCGGCGCTCACCATCGGCACTGATCAGCTCACCGAGTACACCGACGCCGCGAACCTCGCAGACGGCTACCGCACGGCCACGATCATCAAGACGGTGGACACCAAGCTGGGCCGCACCCAGATCGACGGATCGGGCGGCACGCCGGGGAACACGAGCGACTACGACCGCGCCGACTTCCGCGAGTACCAGCGCACCCTCACCGGCGCGCCCGGCACCTACTACTCGTGGCTGGTGACGAGCCGGGATCGGCAGGGCGCGAAGCTCCGCGGCGCGAAGTTCACCACGCCCGCTCGGCCGAGGCTCCGCCCGGATGACCTCGTGCGCGTCACCAGCCCCGAACCGGTGCGCGGCACCGTCTCGTCCATCACTTGGAACTATCCAGACGGGCTGATGTCCGTCGAACTCGAATCCGTCACTACCGCCTAGGAGGCACCCACAATGAGCGCAGGCTACACCGACCCGATCACTGGAATCAGGCTCTACGGCGAGGACGACGTATCGGGCAAAGCGTCCGACATGCTCAACCTGGGCATGGAGAGCGTCCGCGCCGCACTCGCGGGAACCGGCTGGGTTGACCTCAGCACCTACCTGCCCACCGCCTACCGGGGGCAGTTGCTCGGACAGCGCCGGGCGGGAACCACGATGCTCCGGTTCCAGCTCCTGGCGTCGGCCTCGATCCCGAACACGACGCCGACCGACGTGGGCACCGCTCTGCCTGCCGAGTGGCGTCCGTCAGCGGGCCCGAACGCACGAGGCGTGACCTACATGTCGGGCGGCTACACCGGGGGCGCGTACCTCAGCTCCGCGGGCGTGCTCGGCGTCGTCCAGGACACCGGAGCCGCGCGCACCGGCTGCTCCGGCTCGATCACCTACATGGCGGGCTGACCCATGGTTGACCTTGACCGGTGGGCGGCGTCGATCGACGGGCGGCTACTCGACCTCGACGCCGCGCCACGGCAGCAGCCCTACCAGTGCCACGACGTGTGGCTGTCCTACCTCTACGCGCTCGAGGGGCGACCCGGTGACGGGTACGCGCCCGGCACCGGCTTCACCGATCAGGTGTGGCGGCAGTTCCCCGTGACCGAGCACGTCGGCAGCCTGTTCACCCGACACGACGGCAAGACCATCCGTCGCGGGGACGTGGTGTTCTGGGCTGCCTACGACGGGTCCGGCCTGCCCCACGTCGCCGTCGCGCTCCGCGACGCCGGACAGTACTCGGTGTACTGCCTCACGCAGAACCCCGGCGCTGTCCACCGAGAGCACCTGACCCGGCGCGGCGTGCTCGGCGTGCTCCGCCCCATCACCACCTCCAACCCGACGCCGACCCCGGCACCCATCACCAGAGACGAGGACGACATGTTCAAGCCGACCGTTCATTTCCGCACCGAAGGCAAGCCCGAGTGGACGCTCGCGCACCCCGGACTCGGCCACGAAGGCGCGATGGAGACCGAGGGCAAGGTGCTCGTGCGAGACGGCTACCTCGCAACCCAGGACGCCAGGATCGGTGCCGCGTGGTCGCGCATGTACGCTCGTGGGCTCGGCGGCGAGACCAGCCGCACCGACGCCGCCGGGTACATCGCGATCCAGCAGCAGGCGTCCCTGATCGCGCACCAGCTCACCCCGCTGATCGCCGAGATCGAGAGCGACCGGGTCGCCCCGTGACCGAGGACACCCTGATCGCGCTGCTCGCCGCGCTCGGCGTCGTCGGCGCGGCGAGCATCGGCGGCATCGGCGTTGTCTTTGGGTTCCTCTGGCGGCGCATCGGCCTGCTGGAGGCCCGCCTGGAGCGGTACACGCGCCGCGAGCGGGCGCTCTGGGCATGGGCGCGTCGATGCCAGGACCTCTACTACCGGCACCGCAAGGACGATGCCCCCGACCTGCCACCCATCCCGACCCTTGACGAGGAGTAGACCATGAAGAACCTCACCCCCGACGCCGCCGCCCGGCTGGCGACCTACGCCGCCGCTGCACTCGGTGGCCTCGTGTGCATCATCATCGGAGCCACGCGCGGTGACCTGCCCCTCATCGGCGCAGGCGCGGGCCTGCTCGGCGTCGGCGGCCTGGCCGGTGCCAACGTGCCCCGCACTCCGGCCTGACCCAACACGGCAGAGCGCCCCGCCCGAATCATTCGGGCGGGGCGCTCTCGCGTGGCTACTGACCAGGGCAGAGGTACTGCTCGGCCGCTTCTGCCACCGTCGTGTGCCACTTGGCGGCGTCGATCGTGGTCATGTTCTCGGCGACCTTCCGGCCATGCTCGGCGACCCCTTCGCCCGCGGCCTTGGCTGTCTCGCATGCCTTGTGTCCGGCCTCGATCATCTTGTCCATGTCCATGTCGGCATACCCGCGTAGCTCCATCGCTGACTTGAATCGGGCCACGCTCGGCTCGGCTGGAGCGCAGCCGGTGAGCAGGAGTAGGCAAGCGAGCGCGACGGCGACGGCGGTTCTCATGGCGTGATCCTATCCAGTGTCAGGCCGCGAGCCGTAGCGTGCCGATTGCGGAGACCTTCGCCGACCAGTGGATGTCGGTGTACCGCTGGGTAGTGCTCACGTCGGCATGCCGCATGAGTTCCTGCACCACGCGGAGGTCCGCCCCCTGCCCGAGCAGTTCGGTGCCGTACGAGTGGCGCAGATGGTGCGGCTTCGCGTGCCCGAGCCCGGCCCGCTTCATGGTGCCCTTGATCGCCGCATAGATCGCCTTGCGGCCCACGCACCCCTCGACCGTGTACGCCGGGAACCAGAACCCCGTGCGCGGCATCGTGAGCGCCAGCGCGCGCAGCTCATCGTGGAGCGGCACAATCTCGACCACTCCGCCCTTGCCCTCGATGATGATCGTTCCCCGGTCGAGGTCGATATCCTCACCCCGGATCTTCGCGACCTCGTGGATACGCATTCCGGCGAGCACCGCCAGGAGGACGTACGCCCGCGTGCGCGCCCGGTTCGCGGTCGCGAGCAGCAGCCGCACCGCCTCGAACGACAGCGGGCGCGGCTTCGCTCTCGGGCGCTTCGGTCTCGGGGTCGCCGCGGTGGGGTCATCGGCCCGGACTCGGGCCTTCACCATCCAGGCGCAGAACGCCCGGATCGTCGCGTGATAGCTCGCCCTCGAAGCGTCGGACAGCTCGGGGCGACCGCAGTACATGATGACGTGGAACTCGGCAAGCGTGCGCGGCGTCGCCCCGGTCGTCTGGAACAGGTGCCGCATCGTCGCGTCCCGCTCGGTATAGGTCCGGTCGCTGAGTCCCTGGGCCACCTGCCAGCCCCGCCAAGTGCGGAGCAGGGCGTCAGTGTCATCCCAGAGTGTCGGCTGATCGGTCAAGGTTTCGTCCTCCCATAACGTTTCTGGGCGGCCTGTTTGGTCACGCCCAGAGCCGCCCCGATGGTGGCCCAGGATTCGCCCCGTGCTCGCCACGAGGCAACAGCAGTATCAATAACCGAATCCACTTCGGCCCTCAAATCGGCAAGCTCGGCGAGTTCGACCTCATCGGCCTCCGCAACCCGCCTACCCGCAGCGCGCAGCATCCGCCGCAGCATCGCGATAAACGCCGTGGTCTCGACGCTCATGCCCGCCCCGCCGGCCCCGTCGATTCGGCGTCAACCTCGCGTTGACGCGACCAGCGGGCGTCCAGTTCGTCCTTCATCGCTGGCGTCAATCCCCGTTCGCACACGCGGCAATCGACCCTCCAGGCGTCCGGCAGGACTTCGACGGCTCCGCGACCGCACTGTGTGTATCCCGGTCGCCACCCGGCGCTCAGATGCGATGCCCGCCCGCTTGCCGTCCGTACCACCATCACCGCGCTCATCGGGCGACCTCTGTTCGGTACGCGGCGGTCCATGCCGGGGGCACGTAGTCGGGGCAAGCCTCGACCTTGTAAAGAACAGGTCGTCGGTTCAAATCCGACAGGCGGCTCCGGCACAAGCGGGTCGGATCGGAAGCAGGTTTCCGGTCCGGCCCGCTTTTTTGTGCACACTTCGATCCGAACTGACCGGTAGCATGTTAGTGTGGTGTGCGAGGTAAGACGATCCTGCGCATCGACGCCAGCACGGCTCGCGGCCGTCCGCTCGCCGGCCGTCGGTCGAACTGCCGGACGGACCCCGGTCGAACCGTCGGGCGGGCCAACCGGCGATCCGCACGCCTCCCCAATTCGCCGCGCCCTGCCCGCCTCGAGAACGGATCCCGCATGCCCCGTCCCGCGTCGCCGCCTGCTCCGGTGAAGACCCGCCTGAACCTGAGCGTCGACCTGCTCGGCGATCAGGTCTACTCGCTGCTCATGAACGACATCGTGCTCGAGCGCTATGCGCCCGGCGAGCGTCTCAATCTCGACGCCATCGCGCTGCAGCTCGGCGTCTCCCGCACTCCCGTGCGCGAAGCGATGCGTCGGCTCGCCGACTGGGACGACTCCGACATGCAGGAGCGGATCCGCGCCCTCGGCTTGCTCGTCGGCAGCATCATCGATCGCGCCCCGAAGGGCCGCCTCGCCTCCGCCGCGCGGCTCGCAGGCCTCGGCCCGGCCGATCGCGCCCGCCTGGACCACGGCGCCACCGACCCGCTGGGCTTCCGCCCGGAGCAAGAAGGGGAGCAGGAGCGAGAACAGGGTCAGGAGCGGGAGTCGGCGCTCGGCATCGTCGAATCCTCCGAAGCGAGTGCGCAAGCTGCGCATACGCACGATCCCGCCGCGGACTGCGCCCACCGGGATCCGTTCGCGGGGCTCGCGCGGTTCCTCGATGTCTGCGCGGAGCTCTTCCCCGTCGCGTACCCGAGAGGATCCGGCAGCTTCGCCCGTGGGCTCGTGGTGCCCCTCGGCGCGTACCTCACCAGGCCCGCGCTCGACCGCCGCGGTTTCGGATCCGCGATCCGCGGGGCCGGCCTCGACTGGTGCGCCGCCGAGCGAGAACTGCTGCGGGGGCGCAGCGCGGCGTTCCTCGGATACACGGAGCGCCTGCATCGCGCGCTCGACTGAGTCGCCTCCCGCACACCCGCACACCCCCGCACCGACCACGAGCCTCCGCAGCGCATCGGATGCGCCGCCCGGCAACGGGTGACTCGTGAGGGTGACACCGGCGAACCGGAGCAGGTCCGTTCGGATAGCTTCCAGATGACCGACACCGTCGGCAGGACCGAAACCACCAGCCAACACGACCAGCACCAACACAACCACCCAGCACTGCACCCCGTCCCCTCTGCCACCGAAGCCGGAGATTGGATCCACCGTGAACGCACCCCAGACCGCCGGCCTGCCCATCGCCGGTTCCCGCGCCCGCAAGGTCGTGGGTTTCCTCATCTTCTGCGAGCTCGCGAGCGGGTTCACGCAGGGCTTCTATCCGCCGCTGCTGAAGGACTTCGCCGCGCACCTGACGGTGAGCGACGCCGACATCACGTGGTTCCTCACGGTGCAGAGCCTCGCGGCAGCCGTGTGCGTACCGCTGCTGTCGAAGCTGGGCGACCTCTTCGGGCACCGCCGGCTGCTGCGGATCGCGGTGGTGTCGGTGCTGATCGGCACGCTCGTCACCGCGCTCGTGCCGAGCTACCCGGTGGTGCTGGTCGCCCGAGTGCTCGTCGGGCCGTTGGCGGTGTGGCTGCCGCTCGAGATCGCGCTCGTGCACAACCGCATCTCGGGCGAATCGGCGCGCCGGGCCATCGGCCTGCTCATCACGTTCCTCACGGGCGGTGCGATCCTCGGGACGTTCACGGCGGGCGGCATCTCGCTGTTCTCGCCGAACATCACGCTGACGATGCTCGCGCCGGTCGTGCTGGTGCTCATCTCGACGTTCGTGGTGTTCCGTCTCGTACCCGAGTCGCCGGCGCGCACCGCCACGAAGGTCGACTTCGTCGGTTTCGCGGGCATCGCGGTGTTCATGATCGCCGTGCTCGTCGGGCTGCGGGGTGCGGGGGATGCCGGCTTCTTCGCTCTGTCGGCGCTGATCCCGCTGCTGCTCGCGGTCGTCGTGTTCGTCGGCTGGGTGCTGTGGGAACTGCGCTCGCCCGCCCCCGCGGTCGATGTGCGACTGGTCGCGTCCCGCCGCGTCGGGCCCATCTATCTCGCAGCGCTCTGCTTCGGCATGGTGATGTTCGGCGCTCAGGCGCAGATCGCGACCTTCATGGGGTCGAGCCCGGAGCGCGAGGGATACGGCTTCGAGGCGACCGCCGGCACGATCTCGCTCGTGATCGGCACGATCACGATCCTCGCGACCGTCGGTGCGGCACTGTTCAGCGTGCTGGCGGCGCGCATCGGGATCCGCACGGTGCTGCTCGCGGGGGCGATCCTCTCGGCGGTCGGCAACTTCCTCGTGCTGCCGCTGCACGGATCCTTCGGCGGCTACCTGATCGCGTCGGTGGTGCAGGGGCTCGGCTACGGCCTGCTGCTGGGGGCGCTGCCCGCCCGGCTCGCGGAGCTGGCGCCGACGGACGCCACAGGGATCGCCGCGGGCGTCTACAACTCGCTGCGCACGCTCGGTGGCGCGCTCGCGGGCGCGATCTTCGCGGCGATGCTGGGTGCGGCGCTCGTCGCCGGCACGGAGTTCGCGGGGATCGAAGGCTATTACGGCATCTGGATCTTCTGCGGGGCGGCGTTCGTCGTCTGCTTCGTCGCCCTGCTCTTCGTGCCGCGAGAAACTGCGGGGGAGCGCGCAGCCGCCGCGGATCCCGCTGCGGCACACTGAACCCCATCGGGGCGGCCGGTTCTTCCGCGCACTCGCCCCGTTTCCTCCCACCCCCCCCTGTCGAAGGAGACCCCCATGACCACTCCCGCGTTCGCCGCCGAAGCCGCCGCGATCCTGCCCGAGCTGCAGGCGCTGCGCCGCGACCTGCACCGCGCCCCCGAACTGGGCCTGCTGCTGCCCGAGACGCAGCGGCGGGTGCTGGGGGAGCTGGATCCGCTGGGTCTCGAGGTCACCCTCGGTGAGCGGCTGACGTCGATCGTGGCGGTGCTGCGCGGCGGGCGTCCCGGGCCGACGGTCCTGCTGCGCGGCGACATGGATGCGCTGCCGGTGGTGGAGCAGACCGGGCTCGACTTCGCGTCGACCAACGGGCGCATGCACGCGTGCGGGCACGATCTGCACACGGCGGGCCTCGTGGGGGCGGCCCGGCTGCTGACCGCGCATCGGGACCGGCTCGCGGGCGACGTGGTGTTCATGTTCCAGCCGGGCGAGGAGGGGTACGGCGGCGCGAGGATCATGATCGAGGAGGGGCTGCTCGAGGCATCCGGCCAGAAGCCCGTGGCGGCCTACGGGATCCACGTGGCCCCCGGCCCGTTCGGTACGTTCGTGACCCGGCCGGGTGCGATCGCGGCGGGATCGAACGAGCTGACCATCACGGTGCGGGGGCGCGGCGGGCACGGATCGCAGCCGCACCAGGTGCTGGATCCGGTGCCGGTGGCGGCCGAGATCGTGCTGGCGCTGCAGTCGTTCGTGACGCGGCGCTTCGACGTGTTCGATCCGATCGTGCTGTCGGTGACGCAGCTGCAGGGCAGCGAGGCGGTGAACGTGATCCCCGAGACGGCGACGCTGCGGGCGACGGTGCGCACGTTGTCGGTGTCGTCGCAGCGGCGCGTGGCGGAGGAGGCGCCGCGGCTGGCGGAGCACATCGCGGCGGCGCACGGCATGGTCGCCGAGGCGGTGTTCGAGGAGCAGTACCCGGTGACGATCAACGACCCGGCCGCGGCGGAGGAGACGCTCGCCTGGCTGGGGGAGGCGTTCGGCGAGCCGCGCGTGCAGACGCTGCCGAACCCCGGCATGGGGTCCGAGGACTTCTCGTTCGTGCTGAACGAGGTGCCCGGCGCATTCGTGATGCTGGCGACGAGCCCGCCCGACTCGGATCACACGACGGCGGAGTTCAACCACTCGCCGCGGGTGATCTTCGACGACGCCGTGCTGGGCGACCAGGCGGCGGCCCTCGCGACGCTGGCGTGGCGGAAGCTGGAGTCGCTCGCCGACTGAGACCGGCCCCGGGCGCCGCCTCAGCCCGCTGCTCGGCGGGCGAGGCGCGCCCGGCGCTGCCCCTGGCAGCGGGGGCGCAGGATCCACAGCGCCCGCCCCGACCATCGTCTGATGCGGATCCAGAGGCCCCGGGCGTCGGCGCGCACGCTATCGCGCCGAGATCCGGGCGTTGCCGATCAGGTGCTGCAGGTAGGCGACCCGGTTGAGCACCTCGGCCCGCTCGGGCTCGGTGACCACGGGTATCTGCTCAAGGTAGGAATGCCCATCGGCACGCACAGTAATCGCGATGTACCCACGCTTGCGCGGGTCCACATCGACCGAGGCGAGTACCGAGAACACTGAGGTCCAGATGATGTCCAGCAGCGCTCGAAACACCCGTCCTGGCGTGGTGGCGCTGCGATCCCGCACGACGACGGTCACGCGTGCGAGCGGCCAGGATCCCGCGGGTGTGACCGCCCAGTACTCGGTCGTATGGATGTTGCCGAGCGATAGGAGGTAGGGGGACCGGGCGGTGGGCGCCGGTTCCGAACTGCTCATAGGAGGCACACTACCGAAGTCGGTTCGCGCTATCGGCCCCTTCTGTGATCGACGGCGCGATCGGGTGAGTTGTGCAGCGATTGCCCCTCTCCGCGGGTGCTGAGCGAAGGATGCCCGATGGCGGTGATTCGCAAGTCGCGAGTTCGAGTGGACGCTCCTACCCGGAATCGGGTCGCTTTTCGTGTACGCGCGTTCGCTCGAGTGGTGCTCTGTGCGCTGCGCCTGTACTGGTGAGGGCGCGGTGCTGCGTTGGGGTCGCGCGGGGTCGGGTGAGTCGCGGGCGGAGCGGGGGCGCTGCGGGCAGGAAGGGTCGCGTGGGCTGGGCGGCGGGCGGACGGGGCCGCTCAGCCGGTAGTTGGCCTGTGGGCTTGACGGCGTCCCGGAAGCGGCCAGCAGAGGTCCGGTGGAGCACTTCGGGCTGTGGGGCGTGGTGGAGAGCGGCTCGGGTCGAAAAAGTTTGGATCGTCGATCTTTGACCTGATCAGGGGCTGAGTGGGCTTCGGGTGCGGCGAGACGGCGTTCGATGAGTCGTTACTGTTTACGCATAACAGCTAACATGTTAATCTTTCTGTGTCGGGCCGAACGGGCCGACGAAGACTTGCCCCGCAGGCCGGCACGGCGGCCGCGGGAGACGAAAGGACAGCAAGATGGCGAAGAAGAACGCGAAGCGCCTCGGCGCACTCGGCCTGGCGGGAGCGCTGGCGTTTGGTGGGATTGTGGCGGCGTCGCCTGCGAGTGCCGCACCCAAGGTTGACCGAGTGGTGGGTCCTATTGTTCTTCCTTTCGGCTCTAAGGATAAGCCGGGAAGTTTTGTTCCGCGGATGGACAAGAGCGTGGAAGGTCTCTTGAACGGACGCCGCCACGAGCGCTCCACCATGGCCGAGGCTCTTGAAATGGGATTTATCGAGGGGGCTCAGATGAGCTTTCCGGCTGAGGGTCTGCGGGGGCCGGTGATGCGTGAAGGGAAGTGTCTTTCTCGGTATCCTGATAGCCCCGGTTATTTGCAGTTTAGGCTGTGCACGGGGAAAGGTGACCAGGACTTTGAATTCCAAAAGGTGCCGGACGAGAAGATGCTTCCGGACTATCCGGAATTCACGACCGGCCTCGTGCATGTTTCCTCTGGGCTGTGGGTGAAGGGTTTCGGTACTGGTGGACATGTGGTTTCTCTTGGTCCAAAGGAACACGCGGGCGCTCTAGCGCTCGCCACTGGTCTACTCAAGCCAGCGGTGGCGCCACTCGTTGTGGCTGGCCCGACACAGGGATCTGTTGTTGAGTCGCAGCCGCTAGTGGTATCAGGTACTGCTGAGCCGGGCGCAAAGGTGACGGTTGTAGGCCCCGATGGGGCGGGCTTCGGTGAAACTATTGCTGATGAGGCTGGTGGCTGGTCTGTCATCCTCCCGAAGCAGCCTGCGGGTGAGGTTTCGATCACTGTGCATGACGATTACGGCAATGAAGTGAAGATTGATTTCACGATAGAAGATGTTCCGGTCATCTTGGTCGCGTTCCCGTCCCTGACTGTCGACACGCAGCGCCCCACTCTGTCGGGTGCGGGTCACACCGGTGCGCAGGTCGAGGTCAAGGACCAGGACGGCACGTCGCTCGGCACGACCACGGTCGCCGAGGATGGCACCTGGTCCCTCACTCCGACCAGTGACCTGGCGAAGGGCCCGAATCAGCTGACCGCGGTGCAGACCCCGAAGGACGGCGGCGAGACGTCTGAGGCTTCGGCGACGATCACGGTCAACGTGGTCGATCAGCTGGCCGTGTCCGGCCCGACCGCCGGTTCCACGGTCACTACGGACAAGCCGGTCGTGACGGGCACCTCCGAGCCGAAGGCTGACATCACCATCACCGATAAGGATGGCAAGGTCATCGGCACGACGACCGCGAACGCAAAGGGCGAGTGGTCGATCACGCTCCCCGCGCAGCCCAACGGCCTGGTTGAGATCACCGTGACGGATGAGCACGGGCAGAAGGTCGATCACTCCTTCACCGTGGATGTCGCTGCCCCCATCGCGGAGCTGATCATTACGGGCCCGAAGGAGGGT
>NZ_LAYO01000046.1 GCF_000980875.1 Leucobacter sp. Ag1
GGGCGATGGCCTTCGCCGGCGCGGATACGGACGCAGTCGCGGGCGCGGGCGCAGTCGCGGGCGCGGGCGCGGCGTTCGGCGCGGAGGATCCCGACCCCGCCGCCGGTTGCGCGGCGGGACGCGTCAGTACGCGCCGCATCGGGAGGATCCCCTCGTCGGATCCGACCCGGGGCACGGTCGCCCAGAACCACAGGTAGAGGATCCCGCCCGCGCCGCTCGCGAGCAGCAGGGCGGCGAACACGATCCGCACGCCCGCGACCGGGATGCCGAGGTGCGCCGCGAGCCCGGCGCAGACGCCCGCGAGCAGGCGGCCGTCGTCGGGTCTCGTGAGAGCGGGGCGGTCCATGCCTCCATCCAAGCACCCGGAGCCGGGAACCGGGGTGCTCGGGGTGCGGAATGGGGGTCGGCTCAGGGTGATCCCCCATAGCCGCGGCGCCCGGGCCGGAGCCAGACTCGAAGCATGAACGAAACAACTCCTCCTCCCGGTGCTCCCGGAGGCTCCGGCCCCGCGAACCCCGGCCCCGCAGGCGCCCCGGGCGGGCGCCCCTTCGGTGCGGGCTTCTTCGACTGGATCCGCGGTCTCCGGGTGCAGCGCAGCGACGACCGCTGGTTCACCGGCGTCGCCTCGGGCCTCGCGGCACGCTTCGGCATCGACCCGCTGATCGTGCGCGGCATCTTCGTGGTACTCGCGCTGCTCGGCGGGCCGGGGATCCTGCTCTACCTCGCCGGCTGGCTCCTGCTGCCCGACTCCCTCGGCCGCATCCACCTGGAGGAGGTCTTCCGGGGGCGAGCCTCGGCCGGGATGCTGACCGTCACGATCATCCTCGCGACGCTCGTCTTCATCCCGGTCGTCATCGGACTCCTCGTCCCCTCCGTCGCCGGAGTGCCGAACCTCGGCATCTGGCACTGGGATCTCTGGGGCGCCCTCGGAATCCCGGGTTGGCTCTCGGGCACGATCGCCTGGCTCTGCTGGGTCGCGATCATCGTGCTCGGCATCGTGTGGCTGAGCCGAGCGTTCGGCGGCCGCCGCGCTCCGGGCACGCCCGGCGCGCCCGGACAGCCGTCGCAGCCCGGTGACCCCGCGCAGCCCGGCGCCGCCGGAGCTCCGCAGGATCCGACGGCCTCCTTCGGTCAGCAGACCCGGGACTTCGCCGACCGCGCCGAGGCCTGGGGCCAGCGCACCGGCGACCGCGCCGAAGCCTGGGGCCAGCAGTTCAGCGAGCGGGCGAACGCCTGGGGCGAGCGCGCGGGCAAGCGCGCCGATGAGTGGACCTCCGACGTCAACGCACGGTCCGCGGCCTGGACCGCTCAGCACCGCGCCGAGCAGCGCGCCACGCGCCTCGGCCCCGTGCACACCGTGCTCACCCTCGCGCTCGCCCTGCTCGCCGCCGGCGCCACGGCGCTGTGGGCGCAGCAGACGCAGGCGCTCGGCGCCTCGCACATCCCGGGCGATACCGCGGGCGCCCTGCTCGCCTCGATGGTCGCGGCGCTCGTCGTCCTCGCACTCTCGCTCGTCGTCGCCGGGATCCGCGGCCGACGCACCGGCTGGATCGGGTTCCTCTCCGCCTGCGGCGTCGTCGCGGTCCTGGTCGCCGCGGTGCTGCCCTGGGGCAGCCGGTTCCAGCCCTTCGGGCACCTCGACGCCGGTGCCGAGGCACCCGCGACGGTCATGCTCGCGGGAACCACCGTGCTCGACCTCGGCGCGCTCGATTCGCGGCAGGCCGGCGAGGACTACGAGGTCTGGGTGCTCGCCGGCAACGCCAAGGTGCAGGCGCCCACGGATCGACCCGCGCGAGTGCGCGTCGAGGTCGGGGCGGGCAACATCACCGAGCAGCGGGACGGCATCGACTTCAAGCAGTCCGGCCCGCTGGTGGCCCGCACGATCGAGACGGGTGCCGGCGAGCCCGGCCCCACCACCCGCGTGACCGTCCGCGTGCTCGGCGGGAACGTCACCGTCGTCGATTCGTCGGCATCGAACCAGAGAGGCACCCGATGAACGCCCAGGACCCGTCCGCACCGATCGACCCCGCGGACGCAGACGTCAACGTCGACACCGGCGACGGTGCCGCTCGCTCCGCGGATCCGGCGGTTCCCACCGTGGACGATTCCGCAGCAGCGCCGACCGTTCCGCAGCCGGAGGCGGAGCCTGCGGCGGAGCCGGCGGCGCCAGGTGCGGAGCCGCAGGACTCGACGATCCCCCCGCAGACCGCAGAGCAGGCTGCGCCGCACGCTCCGCAGGCCGAGCGGACTCAGCAGACCCGGCCGTTTCCGCAGGCGCAGTCGGTCGAGCCGCGCCGCCGGGTGCGCACCGGCCCCATCGTGTGGGGATCGCTGATCCTCGCGTTCTGCGCCTTCGTGGTCCAGATGTCCCTCGCTCCGGGCACCGTCGATCCGGCCGTGTGGATCTCGGGCACCGTGCTCGGCCTCGGCGTCCTGCTGCTCGGCGTCAGCGCCGGGATCCTCGCCCGGAACGCCCGCGCTCGCCGCAGGGACTGAGCACCCGGGACGGAGATGCCCCGTGCTGCGGTCCACGACCGCGGCACGGGGCATCTCGACGTACGGTGCCTACACGGTGGTGCTGACCCTCGGGATCTCGCGAGTGTCGGTGCGGATCCAGTGCAGCGGCACCTCGATCGCGACCCGGGTGCCACCCCGGGCATCGGAGCCCCACGAGATCGATCCGCCGAGCTCGCCCTCGATGAGGGTGCGCACGATCTGCGTGCCGAGGCCGTCGCCGACGCGTCCGTCGGGCAGGCCGGATCCGGTGTCGATGACCTCGACCGCGAGCCGGTCGTCGGTGCGGTCGGCCCGGATGATGACCTCGCCCTCGCGACCCGCGAGGCCGTGCTCGACCGCGTTGGTGACGACCTCGGTGAGGGCCAGCGCGAGCGGCGTCGCGTACTCCGAGGGCAGCTCGCCGAACTTGCCCTCCTTGCTCGGGTGCACCGTCGTGCCGTGCAGGCTCGCGACCTCGGCCGCCAGGCCGAGCACTCGGTCGAAGACCACGTCGAAGTCGACGATCTGCGAGAGGCCCGTCGACAGCGTGTCGTGCACGACCGCGATGGCGGCGACGCGGCGCATGGCCTGGCCGAGCACCTCCTTGGCCTCCTCGCTGCGTGCGCGACGGGCCTGCACCCGCAGCAGCGAGGCCACGGTCTGCAGGTTGTTCTTGACTCGGTGGTGGATCTCGCGGATCGTCGCGTCCTTGGTGATGAGCTCCTGCTCCTGCTGGCGCAGGTCGGTCACGTCGCGGGTCAGGATGATGCCGCCCGCGCGCTCGCCATCGCGGATCACGGGAATCGACCGGAGGGTCGCCACGCGCCCCCTCGCTTCGATGTCGGCGCGCTTCGCGATCTTGCCCTGGGTGATGAGCGGCAGCGACTCGTTGGTGTCGAACTGGCCCTTCAGTAGTTCGGCGAGCACCTCGCTCAGATTCTCGCCCTCGAGCTCGTCGCGGTAGCCGAGCAGCGTGAAGGTGGTCTGCGTGTTGGGGCTCGCGAAGGTGACCTCGCCGTCGGTGGCGACGCGCACCAGCCCGTCCGCGGCGCGGGGGGCGCCGCGCTCGCGGCCCTTGGTCGTGCCCGGGGAGGGGAAGAGTCCGTGCTGGATCATGGAGAAGAGGTCGGAGGCGCACTCGCGGAACGCGGCGCCGATGCGGGAGGCGCTCTGCTGGTCGGCGCTGCTCGTGTGCAGCGTGACGACCGCGAACGGACCCTGCAGTCGCCCCTGCTCGTCGCGACGGCTCACCGAGAACGCGGTGAGGTTCATCGGGTTCTCCTCGTACCAGGCCGGCGAGGTGGAGACCACGGGGGCCCGGGTGGTCATCGCCTCGTCGACGAGGTCGCGCCAGTCGGGCCGGAGGAAATCGCCGATCACGTCCCGGTAGAACAGCGTGACCGAGCCGGCCGGGCGGCTGTGCGCGACCGCGAGGTACTCGCCCGCGTCGGTCGGAGCCCAGAGCACGACGTCGCCGAGGGCGAGATCGGCGAGCAGCGGCCAGTCGAGCACGAGCAGATCGAGCCACTCGATCTCCTCCTGGCTGAGGTTCGAGTACTTCTCGGCGAGATTCTGCAGCGTCGACACGGGATCAGCCTAACGTTTCGCGCGGAGCCCCCGGAACGCCGGCGACGGCGGCCGGGCGACTCCGACGACAGGGCACAGACGCCAGAGGTCTCAGAACCCGCTGCCCGAACGCGCTTGACCGTCGATTGATCCGGTTTTCTAGGGTGGAAGTCATCCGATCGCACGCCGCCCGGCGATGCGGATCGGGTCCGGGGTCTGTGGGGGACGTCCGTCCAGTTTCGAGAGGATCCCGTGCCCGACGCCCGCATGCGCTCGCGCGCCCATCAGCACTCGCCCCCGCACCGTCATCGGCGACCGCAGCCCTCCGAGCACCACCTGCAGTGGCCGAAGCCGCAGGATCCGGTACCCGACGACATCCCGGAACCGCCGCCCCGTCTGGTGCGGAACCTGGCGGTCCGCGCGTTCGAGATCATCGACGGCACGCGAACCGCCGCGCAGCTGGGCCCGTGGATCACCCCGCTCGTGGCGCGGCGCCTCGAACGGCTCCGCGCGATGCACGAGGAGCGACGCCGCGTGCTCGGCGACCAGCGCCGCTCGGTGCCCGAGGCCGGCCCCGCGCACATCACAAGACCCCGTCCGAACGTGGCGGAGGCGTCCGTCACGCTGCACACGGCCGTGCGCGCCTACGCGGTGCCGATGCGCCTCGAGTACCTGCGCAGACGCTGGATCGCGACCTCGCTGACGGTGCTGTGAACCGCCGGAGCCTACTCGGAGACGGCCGCGCGCGCGGCGCGGAGCTTCGAGACCTCGTAGAGGGTGACGCTCGCCGCGATACCCGCGTTGAGCGACTCCGTCGCGGCCGAGATCGGCACCGACACGATCACGTCGCAGGTCTCGGTGACGAGTCGCGACAGCCCCTCGCCCTCGCTGCCCACCACGAGCACCACGGGGCGATCCGCGAGCTCGAGACCGGGCAGCTCGACATCGCCGCCGCCGTCGAGGCCGATCACGAAGACGCCGCGCTTCTTCAGGTCCTTGAGGGTGCGCGTGAGGTTCGTGGCCATCGCCACGGGCACGCGCGCCGCGGCACCCGCGGAGGTCTTCCACGCTGCGGCGTTCAGGCCGACCGAGCGACGCTGCGGCACGATGACGCCCTGGCCGCCGAACGCGGCGACCGAGCGGATGATCGCGCCCAGGTTGCGCGGGTCCGTGACCCCGTCGAGCGCGACGAGCAGCGGGTTCTCGCCGCGCTCCTCGACCTGGTCGAGCACCTCGAGCGGGTGCGCGTACTCGTAGGGCGGCACCTTGAGCAGCACGCCCTGGTGCACCGTGTCGCGCATGGTCATGCGGTCAAGCTCGGCGCGCATCACCTCGAGCACGGGGACCCCGCGCCCGACGGCCAGGCCGAGGATCTCGCGCATGCGGTCGTCCATCTCGACCTTGGCCGCGACGTAGAGCGCGGTCGCCGGGGTCTTGGTGCGCAGCGCCTCGAGCACCGCGTTGCGGCCGGTGACGAGCTCGGTGTCGACCGGCTTGCGGGTGGAGCGCTGCGTGCGCTCGCCCGAGCCGCCGCCTCGGTTGCCATGGCGGTCGCGCGCCGCGTTCAGGCGCTCGCGCGCGGCCTTGGCCTTGCCCGCCGGGTGGTAGGGGCGGTCCTCCGCCTTGGGGGTCGGCTTGCGACCCTCCAGCGCCTGGCGACCCTGACCGCCCGATCCGACGGCCTTGCCGCGGCTCTTCTTGCGTACGGCGCCTGCGCGCCCACTCTTGTTGCTCATGCGAGGCTCCAGCCCGTTCCGTTCTGACGATCTTCGAGTGCGATGCCCGCGGCCTGCAGCCGGTCGCGGATCGCGTCGCTCGTAGCGAAGTCCTTGTTGGCGCGCGCCTCCGCGCGCTGCTCGATCAGTGCGCCGACGAGCGCGTCGAGCGCGCCCTCGGCGGCCGCGTCCGCACCCGCCGCGGCGCCCGCGCGCCAGACCGGGTCGGCCGGGTCGAGTCCGAGCACGCGCAGCATGGCGACGACCTCGCCCGCGCGCACGCGCAGCCCCTCGGCGTCATCGGCGTCGATCGCGGTGTTGCCCGCGCGCACGGCCTCGTGCAGCGCCGCGAGCGCCTGCGGTACCGCGAAGTCGTCGAGCATCGCATCGACGAACGCCTGCGGCAGCGCAACAGGTTCGGGCGCGGAGCCCAGGTGCTCGGTCGCCCGTGCGACGAAGCCCTCGATGCGCTCGAACGCCGCGGCGGCCTCGGTCAGCGAGGTCTCCGAGAACTCGAGCACCGAGCGGTAGTGCGCCGAACCGAGGAAGTAGCGCAGCACGATCGGCCGCGTCTGAGCGAGCAGATCGTGGGCGAAGAGCGAGTTGCCGAGCGACTTCGACATCTTCTGGCCGCCGGTGTTCACGAGGCCGTTGTGGATCCAGTGCCGCGCGAAGCCGTGCCCCGCGGCCGACGACTGCGCCAGCTCGTTCTCGTGGTGCGGGAAGCGCAGGTCGAGCCCGCCGCCGTGGATGTCGAACTCGGTGCCGAGATAGCGGGTCGCCATGGCCGAGCACTCGATGTGCCAGCCCGGACGCCCGGCGCCCCACGGGGACGGCCACGAAGCGGTCGCGGGCTCCGAATCGCGCGACGCCTTCCAGAGGGCGAAGTCGCGGGGATCCCGCTTGCCCACCGGCTCCGAGTCCGCGGCGTCCTCCATCTGCTCGCGGCGCTGGCGCGTGAGCGCGCCGTACTCGGGCCAGCTCGCGGTGTCGAAGTAGACGCTCGCCGAGCCGTCGGCCGCGCGGTAGGCGTGGCCGCGCTCGATCAGCAGCTCGATCAGCTCGACCATCTCGCGGATGTTCGCGGTCGCGCGCGGCTCGTAGGTGGGCGGCAGCACGCCGATCGCGTCGTACGCGGCGGTGAAGTCGCGCTCGACCCGGTAGGCCAGCGCCCACCACTCCTCGGATCCGCCGGCCTCGCGCGCGATGCGGGCGTTGTCGAGGATCTTGTCGTCGATGTCGGTGACGTTGCGGATCAGCGAGACCTCGAGGCCGCTCGCCTCGAACCACCGCCGCATCTGGTCGTACACGAGCGCACTGCGCAGGTGGCCGATGTGCGGCGCGGACTGCACGGTCGGCCCGCAGACGTAGAGCCCGACCCGGCCCGCTTCACGCGGGACGAAGTCGACGACGTCCTGGGTCCGTGAGTCGTAGATCCGCTGTTGCATCCTTCGAGTCTACGGCCTCGTCAGGGGCGATCGCCCCCTGTGACGCCGATCCCGCCTACTCGAGCTCTCCGCGCAGGAAGAAGTTCATCTGCTTCGAGATGTGCACCGCGTGATCGCCGAAGCGCTCGTGGTAGCGGCTCGCGAGGGTCGCGTCCACGACGCCGGTCGGGTCGGCCTGCAGCTTGTCGCTGAGCACCTTCTCGAACACCTTGGCGTGCAGCTCGTCGATATCGTCGTCCAGGTCGCGGATCACGTCGATCGTGGCCGGATCCTGGTTGCGGAGCAGCTCGACGAGCTTCTCGGCCATGAGCACGTCGAGCTCGCCCATGCGCACGAAGGTCTTCTTCAGCCCCTTGGGGATCGCGCTCTCGGGGTAGCGGTAGCGCGCCAGCTGGGCGATGTGCTGGGCGAGGTCCGCCATGCGCTCGAGCGAGGCGCTCATACGCAGCGCACCCACCATGAGGCGGAGGTCGGAGGCGACCGGCTGCTGCCGGGCGAGGATGTCGATGGTGAGCTCGTCGAGCGCACCCGCCTGCTCCTCGACCGCCTCGCTGCTGTCGATGACCTGCTCCGCGAGAGCGACGTCGGAGTTCCCGAAGGCGGTGGTCGCCTGCTGGATCGCGTCCTTCACGAGCTCAGCGATCTCCACGAGGCGGTCCTGCACCTCGCGCAGCTCCTGCTGGAAGACTTCACGCATATCGAACGGTTCCCTTTCCTCCGGCGCGCCGAGAGGGCGCGTCGCACGCAACGTTACGGCATCAGTGTTCCCCACGGCCGTGAACGCCTCCCGGCCCTCAGGTAAACAGGAGTTGAACACGGGGCTCCGGTCGATCGCCGCCGAATACCATGGGTGCCATGACCCCGACTCTGCTCGTGCTCGCCTCCATCGGCCTGGGGATCCTCATCGGAGTCCTGGTCACGGCGACGATCACCGCCGCGCGCTCAGCCGGCCGTCGACGAGCCGCCGCTTTGCGCCCCGAGCTCCCCGAGGTCGCGGTCGAGATCCTGAACGAGCATGACAGCTTCGCTGTGATCCTCGATTCCTCCCTCTCCCCCGTGTACGCGAACCCGGCCGCCCGCGACGACGCCCGGATCACCGGCGAGCAGCTGCGCGAGCAGGACTTCCTGGCCCAGGCCCGGCGCGTGATGTCGACGGGCATGACCGAGACCCGGCAGCCGGCCGCGGACGACACGGCGGACACCGTGCGCGTGCACCTGTTCCGGATTCAGCGCCGATTCCTCGTGGTGATCGCCGAGGATCTCGGCGAGGAGCAGCGCGTCAACGCCATGCGCCGCGACTTCATCGCGAACGTCAGCCACGAGCTCAAGACGCCCATCGCGGCGATCAGCCTGCTCTCGGAGGCCGTGCACGAGGCCGCGGACGAGCCCGATCGGGTGCGCGGCTTCGCGCAGACCCTGATGAAGGAGTCGCAGCGCCTCGGCAACCTCTCGCGGGACATCATCCAGCTCTCCGAGGCCCAGGGCACCGTGCAGCCCGAGGACCGGGAGCCGGTGCCGCTCCGGGGCCTCGTGCGATCCGAGGTGGACGCCCACCGCACCTACGCCGAGCAGCACGGCGTCGAGCTCGTCGTCACCGAGCCCCCCGCCGAACTCGGCGATCTCGTCACCCTCGGCCGGCAGGCGTCGCTCGGCGTCGCCATCGCCAACCTGCTGAGCAACGCCATCCGCCACTCCCCCGACGGGGGTCGGGTCGGCGTCGGCATGGAGGTCACCGAACGCGCCTGCGTCGTGACCGTCACCGATCAGGGGGACGGCATCCCCGCCGAGCTCCTCCCCCGCATCTTCGAGCGCTTCTATCGAGTGGACGCCTCGCGCAGCCGCGCGGGCGGCGGCACCGGCCTCGGCCTGAGTATCGCCCGGCACACCATGCGCTCGCACGGCGGGGACATCGAGGTCTGGTCGCAGCCGGGCGTGGGATCCAGCTTCAGCCTGACTTTCCCGCTCGTCGACCTCGGCGAGGACCCGAAGTCGAAGAAGGCGAAGAAGGCCCGAGGCTCGGCGAAGACCAAGAAGATCCAGAAGCAAGCCTCCGCATCGCGGAAGAAAGAGGTCACGGCGTGAGTCAGCGCATCCTGCTGGTCGAGGACGAGGAATCGATCTCGCAACCGCTCGCGTTCCTGCTCGAACGCGAGGGCTACCGGGTCCGGGTCGTCGCCGACGGCTCGGAGGCGATCCGTGTCTTCCCCGAGGAGCAGTTCGAACTGGTGCTGCTCGATCTCATGCTGCCCGGCCTGCCCGGGACCGAGGTCTGCCGGTCGATCCGCGCTCGCTCGCAGGTGCCGATCATCATGCTGACTGCGAAGGACAGCGAGATCGATATCGTCGTGGGCCTCGAGCTCGGCGCCGACGACTACATCACGAAGCCCTACTCGACCCGAGAACTGCTGGCCCGCGTCCGCGCGGCCCTGCGCCGCGGCCACGCCGGCGAGCCGGAGGAGGAAGAGGCCGAGGAGGGCGTGCTCGAGGAGCTCGGGGTGCGCCTCGACACCGAGCGCCACACCGTCTCGGTGCGGGGCGAGGAGATCTCGATGCCCCTGCGCGAGTTCGAGCTGCTCGAACTGCTCATGCGGCACTCCGGGCGGGTGCTCACCCGCGGCCAGCTCATCGACCGCGTGTGGGGCAGCAACTACTACGGCGACACCAAGACGCTCGACGTGCACATCAAGCGGATCCGTTCCCGGATCGAGCCGGTGCCGTCCGATCCCACGATCGTCACGACGGTCCGCGGCGTCGGCTACCGCTTCGCCTGAGCGCGCCCGGCCCCGGGCCGCGAACGACGGAGGCCCCGCAGGCATCGCCCGCGGGCCCTCCGTCGTTCGCGCGGGGGCGTCAGTTGGCGGGAGTCGACTCCGCGCCGGACTTCCCGTCCCCGCC
>NZ_LAYO01000002.1 GCF_000980875.1 Leucobacter sp. Ag1
GCGGGGGGCTGCACCGGCGGGGCGGCGGGTGCCGCCGGAACCGGCGCCGGCTGCACCGGCTGCACCGGTGGCGCCGCGGGCTCCGTGGGAGCCTCAGCGCTCGGCTCGGGTGCTGCGGGGACGTCGTCGACTCCGAGCGCCTCGTGCACCTGCTCGGCGGCGTCGGCCGCGAGCGCGTCGGCCGCGTCCGCGGGTTCGTACCCCGTCCAGTCGCTCAGCGGGGGTTCGGGCAGCCCGCCCGGGGGAGCGATGCCGGGCGAGGGCCGGAGGCCCTGCGGCGCGCCGAGACCGGTCGGGATGCGCCAGGGCTCCGGGTCCTGCTCCTCTGCCATGGCGCCAGCATAGCGAGCGCACTGCGCGGCGCACGGGCCGCATCGCGGACTCCGGCCCGCGGATAGGATCGATCCGTGACCGTGCAGCGCATCCACCCGAGCATCCTGTCCGCCGACTTCGTCAACCTCGAGCGCGAGCTCGAACGGATCCGCACCGCGGACTTCGTGCACGTCGACGTGATGGACAACCACTTCGTCCCGAACCTCACCATGGGCCCGCCGATCGTGGAGCGGATCCAGGCGGTCTCGCCGATCCCGCTCGACGTGCACCTCATGATCTCGGATGCCGACCGTTGGGCGCCAGGGTACGCCGAGCTCGGCGCCGCCTCGGTCACCTTCCACGCCGAGGCCGCGCAGGATCCGGTGGCGCTGGCGCGCCGCCTGCGCGAGATCGGCGCCATGGCCGGCATCGCGTTGAAGCCCGGCACCGATCCGGAGCCCTACCTGGAGCTGCTGCCCGAGTTCGACATGGTGCTCGTGATGACGGTGGAGCCCGGTTTCGGCGGCCAGTCCTTCATGCCCGACATGATGAGTGCTTCACCGACGGCCACGCCGCCGAGACGCTCAGCACTGTGAAGTCCTGCGTCGCCGAGCACTTCAAGGTCTCGGTCCAGCACTCGACGTTCCAGATCGAGACGGAGGAGATCCGCGACCAGGAGGGCAGCGCCGTGCGCCACGCCTGATCCCCCG
>NZ_LAYO01000038.1 GCF_000980875.1 Leucobacter sp. Ag1
CAGTTCGTTCCTCACGCCCGATCGTACGGGTACTGTGTGGGCGGGTGTCGGGGTGTCTCGTGACGGGTCGCGGGTGATGGCTGCGAAGAGTTCGGGATCCATCATTGGCCATTACGGTGTGTTCTTGTCGGAGGATTCGGGTCTGACGTTCGTGCAGCGCCCGAATATGGGTGGCACGGATGTGGTTGCCGCGACCCTCTCGGGTGATGGTCGCACGTTGATGGTCGCGCGGACCACCGGGTCGGGCGCGTCGGCGGTATCGAAGGTGTACGTATCGAAAGCCGTGACTTTCCATGAACTCGGCACGGCAGACTCCCTCGTCAATGCGGCTGGCTTTGCGGCCACGGGCTCGCTCGGCTCCTGGCTCAGCGTGGCCTCCTCCTACGATGGGCGACGCCTCGTGGTCGGCGGGTACCACGAGCACGGTTCCGTGTGGAGCTCTGAGAACCAGGGTGAGAGCTGGCAAGAGCAGCCCAGCGAGGCCGGCACCGCGGCTTCGAATACGGTTGCCATCACCGCAGCCGGTTGGCAGATTTACGCGGGCAACGGTCTGAACGGCGGCAAGGTGATCCGTTCGGTGGCGCCTCCGGGCGGTGCCGGCATCACGCACTACCAGATCCAGTACACGCGGATGGATCCCTCCGACCCCGGTTACGACCCCGACGTCGTCACCTCCGATCCGCTCACCGGCTGGGTGAACTGGACACCGGGCACCCCGATCACCGGATCCCCGGGAGTCGTCGGCAACCTCATCAACACGAAGGACTACTGGTTCCGTGTTGCTGCGGCGAACAGCTACGGCAACGGCCCCTGGGGCGGACCTGTGAAAGCGACTCCGATGGGCACCCCAGACGCACCGCAGCAGCTGCGCGCCACCGCCGACAACGGCGAAGTCGCATTGACGTGGGAAGAGCCGGTGAGCGATGGCGGCTTCCCCATCGTCGACTACAAGATCGAATACCGGCTCGCGAGTGGTTCGGGCGCACCGGGGTCCGGTGGCTGGGTCCCGGTGGTGCGTGGCACATCTACCGCGCTCACGTATACCGTGACCGGGCTGCAGAACGGGCAGTGGTATGAGTTCCGTGTCGCCGCAGTCAACGAATCACCCGACCCGCTCGAAACTCGTGATGGGCAGGGACCGTGGAATGATCCCTTCTCGGAAGGGCATGCGACATCCGCTGACGAGCAGGCCGCATACGCGGCGACCTTTGCGAAACCCCTCACCGCGCCAACCGCGCCCAGGATCACACAGAGCGATGCTGACGTGATCCCTGACGATACGACCGTGACGCTCAACTGGCTCGCGCCCATTGACAACGGAGGCAGTGATCTCAAGAACTACACCGTCGAGATGTGTCGGGTGCCCGCAGGGCCTGCCCCGACCTACACAGACTGCGCAGACCCGGCTGCGGTGTGGACGACGGTACCCGTGGATCCGGCCGATGTGCTGCTCACCACGATAGAGGCGTCCGGTCTTACCAACGGGGTGAAGCACTGGTTCCGCATCACCGCGACGAACGAGGATGACCTCACGAGCCCCTTCTCGCTCGTGGTCACCGCCACACCGCGAGGGCCGGCCTTCATCTCGATCGGGGTCAGTGGCATAGGAGACGGCATGGATGTGAACGTGACCGAAGGCAATCGCCTCTCCTCCGCGAAGCAAACCGTCCAGGTGCGCACCAACTCGCCAGCGGGATACTCGCTCACCGTCTCCACCGAGACCGAGGAGCGAGCCCTCGTCAACGAAGAGATGCCTGGCGCATTGCTTATGTCGGGAACCGGAACGACGCTCTCTCCGACCACGCTCGATGCAGGGTCCTGGGGGTTCCGAGTGGACAACCTCGGAGGTTTCGGGGCGTCAACCGCCGTCGAACAGAACGTGTCTGGCGGTGGCCAGCACCTTTGGGCTGGGGTTCCCGGACCGACGGCCCCCGCGACGATCCGAAATTCGTCGACGGGAACCTGCGCGCAGGCGGTGCTCGACCCTGACCACTGCACAGCCGACAACCTCGAGATCTGGTATGCGATGCGGGTCTCGCCCGGCACTCCACCCGGCCGCTATGAGCAGACGATCGTCTACACAGCGGTGGCCAACTGAGTGCCATCAGCAAGCTTCCCCACTGGACCTCAGATGGGAAGAAAAGGAAACGCACAAAGCGGGATGCGAGAGAGCATGTCTCGAAGTGCATGGAAAGGAACAACATGAAGAACAAGGCAAAGTTCGGTCTCGGTGCGCTGGCTTCGGCAGCACTGATCGTGGCTGGTCTGGTCGTCACCCCGGGCGCCTACGCGGTCGGTGAGACCGACACCGAAAGCGACACCATCGGTGGTGAGGTCAAGGACGTCATCATCATCCAGACCACCGGAGATGTGAACATCAAGGCACTTCCGGATGCCGGCGGCCGCATCTCCTCGAAGAGCCATGACGTCATAGTCAGCACGACGTCGACCGGCGGATACACGCTGCAGGCGCGTTCGATCTCCCCGTCGAGCCTGATGGCAAATGTGAATGATCCTTCGACGGGCTTCGCTGCCGTATCGGGTACGCCGCTCGCGCCGGTCGCGCTCGGCAACGATCAGTGGGGTTTCCGCCTTGGCGCGATGCCTGATCTGAACAACGTTTCGTCGACACCGTACAACTTTGCCGGTATGACGAACGCCAACCAGACCATTAAGACGGCAGGCGCTGCGGTGATGGGCGATGTCACGAAGGTGAACTACGCGATCAAGGCGAAGGATCTCGCCGTGGGTCTGTACACCAATGAGGTTCTGTACACCGCAACGGCCCAGTAGTCGTCGCTGGAAACTAGCCCCGGCGAATTACAACAGGAACAGGCAGAGTGAGAATACCTATGACTATGCATAGCAGCGGATCGAGCAGCCGGGTGACGCGACGACTCGGGTTCTCCCTTGCGCACAGAGTGGGGATCTTCTTGCTCTGCCTGTTCCTTGTCGGAGCAAGCGCGGTGCTCACAGTGGACTCCGCGCTTGCCGTCGACGCAAGCGACGAGCCCTCGGCGATCACAATCTCGCCGACACGCGAGAAGCTCGCTCTCGACCCTGGTCAGTCCTACAATGGCACATTCGAAGTGTTCAACTCCGGAAGCAAGCCCATCGAGTTCAGTGTTTACGTGAGCCCATATCAGATCAGTGACATCGACTATCAAAATCCCGATTTCGAGACGGATGCTCCCCGTACCCAGTTGTCGCGGTGGGTCACCCTTGGCAGTGAGAGCGTGACATTGGAAGCGAACGAACTCACGAAAGTTCCGTACCTCATTCAGGTTCCTGAGGATGTACCGGCCGGAGGGCAGTACGCGGCACTCTTCGTGGAAACTCGGGTGCCAGACGAGTCCGATTCCTCCGTCGTGGTGAAGAGCCGTGCAGGAATGTTGCTCTATGTCACCGTGAACGGCGACACTCGCGAAGCCGGTCGGATCACGGAGGAACGGGTTGACTGGTGGCAGCCCGCGGCCCCACTCACGTCTTCTACTACCGTGAAGAACACAGGGAATACGGACTTCTTTGTCTCTTCCAGGATTCAGGTCTCGACACTCTTCGGGAATGAAGTATTCGAGTCCTCGAAGCAATCTCCTGTACTGCCGGACACCAGCAGAAGAATCGCTCTTGAATGGGCCGAGAGCTCTCCCGGCATCTACCAAGTGACGACGACGACCACGATTCTCGGGGAAGACCAGGTCAGCAGCAAGTGGGTATTCGTGTTGCCGCTGGGGATCTTGTTGGGCATCCTTAGTGGCCTCGTCTTGGCGGTAGGTGTCTTCTGGATCGTACGTCGTTCCCGCAAGCACAAGGTCTCTCGAGCGGTAGAGGCAGCAGTACAAGAAGCACTGCACGCCGAGCGGGCTGAGCGTCCAGAAGGGGAGAGAACATGACCGATAGCAGCCCCCGAAGGCAGTTCTTCTCCGAAGCAACTTCAGCTCGTATCAGCGCCAGGATGGCAGCAGTCATCGTGGCAATCCTCTTGCTCCCTGTGATGGTCTGCTCCGCTCCCGTGCTCCTTGGAAGTGAGGCAGCATATGGGGCGCCTCCCGGCCAGGTCAGCGCACTCTCGGAAGACAGTGAAGGGGGGCTGGTGTCAACTCGGGTCTGTGGCCAGCCCTCGGCAGAGTTTCTCAACTTTACGAAACAATCGAAGACGCATACCGCACAAAAGAACGTGATCGTTTCCGTTGAATTCGTGGGAGCTGACGTTGCCGAAATCTACCTCAATGGGTCACGAATCCTGCTCGGCGAAGGCCTCGGAGGGAAGGCGCAAGCCTACTCCGTCGACGTGGATCTGCTTATTGGGGAAAACATCGTCCGGCTTCTTGGAACCGAGACCTGCAGCACCGATAGCGGAGAGAAAGGTCTGTTCGCCGTCACTGAGACTTCGATCATATATGAGCCCGAAATCTCGACCGTTGACGAGCCAGATTCCGGAAGCGACCCTCCGAACATACCTATCCTCTCAGTTACTGGAACCGGGATCGACTTTCTGCTCGGAGTGCTGATCGGGGTCGTACTCTCCTTGCTTGGGTTGATCGCGTTCCGCAAAGCCAAGAGCCGTGTTAGCAAGGAGCCAACCGAGCATCGTCCACAACTGTAGGCGGCCACGATTTCCCCCTTCGTTTCTTACCCAGTCTCACCGAAACCGCTAGACACCGCGAGTAGTGAATAGTCCCTGGGTAGGCGATAGGTGTTGGTTGCCCGGTATCGACCGTTACCACTGTACGATCGCGGGCCCGAGTGGGAGCCGGAGTATCGCCCGTGCTTGTTGAGCGCGAATGGAGCAACGCATCGCGAATTGTTGCAGGAAGTAGTCCACGTATGCCGGGGCAGCGGGCAGCAGGCGTTCCGCGAGGGCAGGTCGAGGCGTTCGAAGCACTGAGCAGGGTGCCGACATGGCACATCCGCTATAACAACCATTCCGGCACGGTCACGCCCGTCTTTCACGGTAAGTGCCGGGCAGGGAGGAGAACCAGCGGTGGGTGCTTTTCGGTTGCTGTTGCGGCTGTGATACGTTCTGCTGCCTGCACGGCATCATCGGCGCGCAGGAGAACAGCGGCGTCGAGGGGAAGGTCGACTAGGTCCTCCGCAACCACCCGATCCTCGTGACTGCCATCGAAACTCTCGACGAGCTCAACGACATGCTCCCCGCCCACCGGAACGGCACGTCAGCTCGCGGGACAGAACGCGGCAGTCTGCCGGCTACGTTTCTGATACGAACGAGCATCCGCTCTGCCCGATGCACTTGGCGACCGCGTTCTTGAACTCTAGGCGTGTGCCTTGCTTCTGCTCTGGACCACAAGATGGGGCTCTGCTCTGAGCGTCGAAGATCGCTGAGCAGAGAGCGACACCTTGGACACCCGTGCACACACCCCGAACGGATCAAAACTCATTGCTCGTACCGCGCTTGCCTAATCTGATGTTCATGGCCACGCAACGACCGACCGTCTCCTTCCGTTGACCAACAGTGCATGGTTCTGTTGGTTCAACTATGCTGAGATCCCCGTTGCTTTGTTCGTAGCCCAGCATCCGGGAGGATGAGGGGCAAGGCAGCCAGCCGGGCCCGGCATGATTATTGCCCCCTGTCCAAGGAACGATTTGGGGGGGTGTCACCAGGCCCCGCCTGGCGGTGAGTGATCGCTGATAGTGGCAAGACCGGAACACGCTTGATCGCGTGGGGCCGTTCGTAACGTGGATGCCGACGCCCACCGCCACCTGACTGTCGAACCAGCCAGGAACGGAGGAACACCCGTGGGTCAGATCGAACATCACGACGAAGTGCAAGTTCTCATCGGCTTGGATGTCGGCAAAAGCGAGTATCATGCTGTCGCACTCACCCGCGACGGCACGAAGCTCTACGACAAACCGCTCCCGAATACCGAGGCCGGGATCATCCAGGCACTCAACCGGCTCCCCGAGCACGGGCCAGCACTCGTAGTCGTCCATCAGCCAGCCACGATCGGCACGCTCCCCGTCGCCTTCGCACAGGCATCCGGTGTGCTCATCGGCTACCTCCCTGGGCTCACCATGCGTCGCGTCGCGGACCTCCACCCCGGTGAGGCGAAGACCGACGACGCGAGGGACGCGTTCATCATCGCGGAGACCGCACGCACGATGCCGTGAATGCTTCGCTCGATCAGAGTCGCTGACCAGCAGATCGCGGAACTATCGATACTCTTCGGTTTCGATGACGATCTTGCTGCGCAGATCACGCAGGTCTCCAACCGGGTACGTGGTCTCCTCACCCAGATCCACCCCATGCTGGAGAAGGTGCTCGGGCCGCGTCTGGATCATCCCGCGATCCTCGATCTCCTGCAACGTTACCCATCACCGGATGACCTGCGCCAGGCCGGGCAGAAGCGCGTCGCGGCCAGGCTCCTCAAGCGTGCCCCGCGTAAGGGCTGGGTCTGGGCGGCGGACATCTTCGACGCGCTCGATCAGCAGACAGTGACGGTCGCTGGCACGAACGCCGCGAGTATCGTGCTACCACGGCTAGTGACACAACTCATCGAGCTCCGCCAGCAACGTACTGACATCGCGTCCGAGGTCGAGAAGATCGTGGTGGCGCATCCTCTTCACCCGGTCCTGACGAGTATGCCGAGAGTCGGCCTCAGGACCGCAGCCAGGCTCCTCACCGAGATCGTCGGGAAACACTTCCCCACAGCAGGGCACCTCGCCGCATACGCCGGTCTCGCACCCGTCACCAGACGCTCAGGCACCTCGATCCGGGGCGAATCGCCTTCACAGCGCGGGAACAAGGTCTTGAAGCGGGCGATGTTCCTCTCCGTGTTTGCGGCGCTCCGGGATCCCGAACCCCGGGCCTACTACGACCGGATGATCGCGCAGGGCAAACGCCATAACCAAGCCCTCATCGCACTTGCGCGAAGGCGTTGCGACGTCCTCAACGCAATGCTCAGAACCGAGAGTCTCTACCAGCCACGTGCCCAGCATCACACCGCTCTCGCGGCTTGACAAAAGTAATAGGGCCACTCCCACCCAGGTCCGCTTCCCCTAGGGCCGGGGAACACCTGCTACCAACCGGAGGTTGAGGGATCGCGCCTATATGCTCATCCGTTATGCTCATCCGTTAAATCGGGGAGAATCGTTCTGGCCGAGTGGCGGCGATGCATGCCTCTTGACCCCCGATGCAGCGCGCTAAGGGCGCATCGAACTGCGGCAAGCCCGAGGCATAGCTACGCAAACCAACATGGGCAGACACTGAACTCTGCGCTTTCGGACATGATATGCGAAACCATATACATAGGCTCTTCGTGACATAGCCGTTTCAGGCTCGGACGTTTCCTTGTCTACGCAGGCTCTCCATTATGACGTTGGGTGCATCCCATGCGCCCGATGGCGGCCCTCATCCAAGTTGCAAAGCTTCCCGCCTTGCCGATAGCGGACTCAGGTAGGTTCCCTGGATCGGAGCAGCGGACGCATGGTGGGGTGTCGCGGCGTCGGCCGCATAGAGACGCAATGCGCGGGAAGTAGGTCAGCATGATTACTGGGCGGGAAAAGGACCTGGATCTCGCGACCTCCCTGATTGGCTCTGGCATGAGCCTCGATATCGTTGGCACTCGCGGTAGTGGCAGAACCGCGTTCCTTGCGACGTTACAGGCTCGGCTGGAGGCCAGTGGCTGGCAGGTTCTCACGATTCGCGGAATTGCGTCGCTGAAGCAACAGCATTTCGCTGCCCTCCACCTCGCTGGTATCGCAGGCAGCAAAGTACCCGACCGAGTTCCTGCCTCACTCGCGGAAACGGCTGCCAGGCTTCGGACCCGTCTCGAAGGAGCGAAGGCCGCGATCTTCGTGGACGACTGGGACAATCTGGACGAAGCGTCCTGGGGCATCGTCGAGTCAGTCCGGGCGGAGCTCCGCGTTCCGGTGGCACTATCTCGCCTCCAGGGGTTTCGCCCTCGCCAGAGCCCCAGCGCTGTGCCATCTGCGACGCTGCATCCCACTTTCGTCGTCGAGATGAAGCCACTGCATCTCGACGAAATGGAAGCCACCCTCCTGGACCGCCTAGACGCTCGGGCGTGAGGAACGAAC
>NZ_LAYO01000033.1 GCF_000980875.1 Leucobacter sp. Ag1
GCCGCGAGCGTCGCGCGCGAGGTCGCGAAATCGACGACGAGCGGCGCTGCATCGGAGCGCGGGGCGGCGAACGCGATGGGGTTCGTGCCGATCGCCGGGGCCGTCCCACCCCACGGCGCGACCGCGGCCGGTGCCTGAGCGACCGCAAGGGCGACGAGACCGCCGAGCGCGAGCTCGCGCACCGCCAGGCCGAGTACCCCGAGCGCTCCGACCTCCCGCAGCGCGACCGCTCCGATACCGTGAACGGCAGCTGCGGCAGCGGCCTCGCGCGCGGCGCGCGCCAGCGCCAGGGGTCCGGGGATCCCGGACGCGACGATGCTCGACAGCGCTCGGGCCCCGTCTCCGGCTCCCCCGGGGGCCGGGCCGGCCGGACGGACGAGCGCGGCGGACCGCAGATCCCGCGCCAGCATCGCGACGCCGAAACCGGGGAGGCCGAGCGCCTCGGCTCGGGCGATCCAGCGGGCGGCTCGGCGCGCGTCCTCGTCCGCGAAGCCCGTGCCGGGTCCCGCGAACGGAGCGATCGTACGCTCGATCCGCGCGACCAGCTCGGCGAAGGCCAGCTCGATCGTCCGGTCGGGCTGGTGTTCCTGTCGCTGCGGCACGATCAGTACTTCACCCAGGGCACCACGCGGCGCTCGATGACGCCCTCCAGCGCGGTGGCGGCGTAGCCGAGCGCCGAGATCGTGACGATCCCGACGTACATCTTGGACACCGCGAACGTCGACCAGGAACTCCAGATGAGGTACCCCAGCCCGCTCTGCGATCCCACGAACTCCGAGGCCGCGATGATCACGAACGCACCGCCGGTCGCGAGCTTCATGCCCGTGAAGATCGACGGAAGCGCGTATGGGAAGGACACCGTGAACCAGCGCTGCAGGCGGGAGGCGCCGTTCGCCCGCGCCACGTCCTCGTACAGCGGCGGCGTCTGCATGACCCCGCTCATGGTGTTGAAGAACAGGTAGAAGAAGACGCCGATCGCCACGATCACGTACTTGCTCGTCTCGCCGAGGCCGAAGATGAGCAGGAGCAGCGGGAAGATCGCGACCTTCGGGATCGGCAGCAGGCTCGAGAAGATCGGCTCGAGCAGCTGCCTCAGCGGCCGGACGGTTCCGAGCAGCACACCCAGGAGCACCCCGGGGACCGCACCCAGCACGAAGCCGATGAGGATGCGGGACAGGGTCATGGCGGTGTGCTCGAGCAGCACCCCGTCGAGCAGCATCTTCACGAAGGTGGAGACAATGGAGGAGGGAGGCGGGAAGAAGCGCGCATCGAGCACCCCGACCCGGCTCAGCAGCTCCCACACCAGGATGAGCAGCAGCGGCGTGTACGGGCCGATCCGGCGCACCCACGCGGATCCGCGCTCGGCGCGGACGGCGTCCACCAGCAGACGCCGGGTCTCGTCCGGTCCGGTCTGCTCCAGTTGCGCGGTCACGCGGCCTCCCCCTGTTCGGTGCCGTGCTCCAGCAGGTTCCAGAGCTGGTAGGTGATCTCGCCGTACCGGGGATCGCGGCGCAGCTCGATGATGTCGCGCGGGCGCCCGAACGGGATCTCGATCTCCGCGATGATGCGGCCGGGCCGATGCGACATCACGACCACGCGGTCCGCCAGGGTGAGCGCCTCGTCGACGCTGTGCGTGATGAACAGCACCGACTTCGAGGTCCGTTCCCAGATGCGCAGCAGCTCCTGCTGCAGCGCGACGCGGGTCTGCTCGTCGAGCGCACCGAACGGCTCATCCATGAGCAGCACGTTCCCGTCGTCGGCCAGCGCACGGGCGACCGAGGTCCGCTGACGCATGCCGCCCGAGATCTGGGCCGGGTAGTAGCTCGCGAACTCGGTGAGACCGACGAGCTGCAGCAGTTCGCGCACGCGTTCCCGGCGTTCGGCTCGCGGGACGCCGCGCAGCTTGAGCGGGTACGCGACGTTCTCCGCGACGGTGAGCCACGGGAACACGCCGTGCTCCTGGAACACGACCGACGGCCGGCTCTCGGTGGTGACGGAGCCGAGGCTCGCCTGTTCGAGGCCTGCGGCCACGCGGAGCAGCGTGCTCTTGCCGCAGCCCGACGGGCCGAGCACGCAGACGAACTCGTTCTCGCGGACCTCCAGCGAGACGTCCTCCACGGCGACGAGGACCTCGTCCTTCGATTCCGCGCTCGGGAACGCCTTCCAGAGCCCCTGGATCGAGATGCCGGTGCTCACGAGCTCGCGCTCGGCTGCTTCTCGGAATCCGCGACGGCCTGCTGCAGGATGTCCTTGCGGAAGATCTTCTCGATACCGGAGTCGCCGTCGAACTCGAGCGCTCCGCGGTCGCGGAAGAACTGCTCCTGCCGGGCGACGTCCTTCCAATCGATCGCACCCTCGGGATCCTGGCGGGTCAGACCGATGGACTGGAGCGTCTCGACGGGCAGGTCCGTGTACTCGGCGATGATCTTCTGGTCGGCCGGATCCTTCCAGCCCCCGTTCTCGAGCTCCTTGACCGCGCGCAGGTACGCCGCGGTGAAGGCGGTGACGGCCTTCGGGTGCTTCTGCACGTAGTCGCTGTTGAACACGAGCGCGCCCAGCTCGACGCCCGACTGGTAGTCGACCCCGAGCAGTTCGTGACCGATCTTCTTCTGCGCGATGGCCGAGGAGATGGGCTCGATGGTCCAGCTCGCGTCGATGGAGCCGTTCGCCATCGCGGGCGGGATGTCCCCGGGGCTCAGGTTGACGAGCTTCACGTCGTCGAGGCCCAGCCCGACCGACTTCAGGGCGAGCGCCACCGAGTAGATGCCGAAACCGCCGTCGCCGGGGATGCCGATCTTCTTCCCCTTCAGATCCTTGGCATCGGTGATCCCAGACTTCTCCGAGGCCATCAGCGGCGCGGGGTTCTTGCCCTCGGACGGGATCTTGGAGACGCTCGCGATGACCGAGATCGAGGTGCCCGCCTTGGTCGCGTTGAACAGGCCGGCGCCCCAGGTCGCACCGCCGGCCGTGATGCTGCCGGTGCTGACCTGCTGGTAGGTCTCTCCCGAGCTGCCGCTCTTCGAGATGAGCTCGACGTCGAGACCGGCGTCCTCGAAGTAGCCCTTCTTCTCGGCGAGGAAGAACGGCGCGTAGTCGGCATAGGGCGAGTACAGGAACGTGATCTTCGGCGCATCCGCAGCCGACTCGCTGCTCCCCTGTGCATCGTTCCCCCCGCTCGCGCAGCCCGTGAGCAGCGCCAGGGCGGTGAGGAGGGCAGCGCCTCCGGCGAGTCGTCGTCGAAGCGTCATCGGGGCTCCAGGAGGTTCGGGGGCGCCGGTCGGCGCCCGATCGGGTCTTCCCGAAAACCTATCGGCCCAGCGAACTCACAGAAGATCTTGCATGTCACATACGGTCACGCGGGAGAACTCACAGTTCGTCCGCGTCCTCATCGCCCTCATCTTCGCCGTCGAGGCGTGCCTCCAGCTGCGCGATCTCCGCGCGCACGGCGACGACGACCTCGGGATCGTCCTCCCAGAGCTCGAGGAACTCGGAGTCGGGTTCGATCATCGAGGTCAGCAGCTCGATACCGCGCTCGAGGTGCGCGTCCAATCGTTCGAGGTCCCCGGGCCACACTGTGCTGCGGCCGAGCACGGCGAGCAGGTAGCACGCCGCTCGCACGCGATCGTAGTCGTCGTCGTACTGGAACGCGTCCGCGATGTGCGCGTCCATGTCGAGACCCGCGAACACCGCGGCGAACCAGTCCGCCGCCCCGTCGGTGTCCCACGGTGAGACTCCCCACGCACCCATGCGTTCCGCCTTTCGTCGTGCCCGACCGCTGCGGGCGTCCGCTCGCTAGTTCGCGATCTCCTGGTACGCGAACTGCAGCACCGACTCGTCGACACCGGCGAGCACGCGCGGCTTCGCGATGTCGTCGAGCACGATGAATCGCAGCATGCCCGCGCGGGCCTTCTTGTCGCGCTGCATCGCCGAGAGCAGCCCGGGCCAGCGGCCGGCGGGGTACGAGAGCGGCAGCGTGAGCGAGGAGAGGATCCGGCGGTGCCGCTCCACCGCCTCGTCCGAGAGGGATCCCGCCATGCGACCGAGCTCGGCCGCGTACATCATGCCGATCGAGATCGCGACGCCGTGGCGCCACTGGTACCGCTCAGCATGCTCGATCGCGTGGCCGAGCGTGTGGCCGTAGTTGAGGATCTCGCGCAGGCCGCCCTCGCGGAAGTCCTCGGAGACCACGCGGGCCTTGACCCCGATGGCCAGCTCGACGAGACGTCGGAACTCGGGGGTCTGCGGATCGGTCGCGCGGTCGACGTCGGCCTCGAGCAGATCGAGGATCTCGGGCTCGGCGATGAAGCCGCACTTGGCGACCTCGGCGAAGCCCGCGAGGATCTCGTTGCGCGGCAGCGTGTCGAGCAGGGCGAGGTCGCAGATGACCGCGTGCGGCGCGTAGAACGCGCCCACGAGGTTCTTCCCCTCGGAGGTGTTGATCCCCGTCTTGCCGCCGACCGCGGCATCGACCATGCCGAGCACGGTCGTCGGGATCTGGACGAGGCGCACGCCGCGCAGCCAGGTGGCCGCGACGAAGCCGGCGAGATCGGTCACCGCGCCGCCGCCCAGACCGATGATCGCGTCGGAGCGCGTGAAGTCGGCCTGGCCGAGCACTCCCCAGCAGAAGGACGCGACCTCGATGCGCTTGGCCGACTCCGCGTCGGGCACCTCGGCCAGCAGGACCTGGCCGTAGCGCTCCTGCAGCGAGTTGCGGAGCTCGTCCGCGAAGCGACCGACGGTCGGCGTGTGGATGATGAGCACCTTCGCGACGCGGTCGCCGAGGGCCTCGGGCACCCGATCGAGGATCCCCCGTCCCACCGAGATCGAATAGTCGGCGTCCCCGGTCACCTCGATGGTGGTCACGGACGACTCGCTCGACGGTTCACTCACTCGGACTCTCCTTCGGATCTGCTGCGGTTCCTGGCCTGCTCGGCCGCTCGTTTGCGGCCCTGCGCGCGCACCCATTCCGCGGCGCGCACGGCCAGCTGCTCCTTGGTGGCGCGGTCGGTGCGGAAGGTCACGTCGGCGACCTCGTCGTAGAGGGGCTTGCGCTCCTTGAGGATGCGCCCCCACGCGCCCGGATCGTCGCGCAGCAGGGGCCGGCGCGACAGATTGGCGGTGCGCAGCACGGCGCGCTCCGTGGTCATGAGCAGCACCACGGGGTGCGCCGCGAGCCGCTGCCGGGTCTCGGGGTGCAGCACGGCCCCGCCGCCGAGGGCGACGATGCGGGCGCCGGGCTCGGCGAGCTGCGCCGCGATCACCTCGGCCTCGATGCGGCGGAACTCGGGCTCGCCGTGCGCCGCGAAGAACTCGGTGATGGCGCCGTGCTCGCGGACGAAGACCGCGTCGGTGTCGACGAACGGCACCCCGAGCTCGCGGGCCAGGCGACGGCCGAGGCTCGTCTTGCCCGCGGCCATCGGGCCGACCAGCACCACCGCGAGGTCGGGCACCCGTCCGCGCCGGCGTCGGCGTGCCGGGCGACGCCGCGCACCGCGGCGGGACGCCGCAGCCGTCGTCTCGGTCGCCTTCTCGGCGTTCGGACGCCGGCCGGGCTCCCGTTCATCGGGAGC